>BTVY01000006.1:0-199335 GCA_045863335.1 Candidatus Hydrogenedentota bacterium
CCTGTAAGGGACTTGCACCCTCAAGTGAACGCGCCCTGCCGGGCGCACAAAAAAACGGCCCGGCATCGACTTCGATACCGGGCCGTTGCAAAGAAAGTGTCGAAGTTGCGGCTTACACCGCCAGTTCCTGGATCTTCTTCAGGATGTCGTCCGGCGCGAGGCCCTGGTACGGCACGTGTTCCGGAATGCCGCCGTTACCCGGCCGCACGACGCCCAAGTAGTCGTAGCTGGGCGAGTGGCCCGCGTCGAGCAGCCAGCTTCCAAAGCGGGAACCCAGGCCAGTCTGCCGGTTCTGACCCTCCACGACCAGCACGAAATGGGTCGAGCCAATCCGGTCGATGCAGACTGGATCCGGAAGATTCAGCGTCGGTTTGTTAATCAACCCCACATCGATCCCGAGATCCCGCGCGCGTTCCACGGCATCCAGCGCCCGGTAGAGCATTTCGCCATAGGACACGACGTAGCCCTGAGAGCCCTCGCGAATCACTTCGTCCTTGCCTGGCACAAATTTGTAGCCGTTCTCTTCGCCAAAGAACTTGGACCGGTTGCCCCGCAGGATGAAGGGGGTCTTCGACCGGTTCGTGAAAACGAACCGGACACCTGGATCGTCCCAGATGGTTTCGACCATCGCCTTTAATTGCAGCGCATCGGCGGGGAAGTACAGGCGCGTGTGGTCGTCCATCTCTTCGAGGCCGCCATTGGCGAAGAACACGTTAATGCCGTAGTGGCAGGTGTTGTCCGCGATCTCGTCGACACCCGCGTGCGAGAAATGGCAGATGACGTTCGCCTCGTTCAGCCGCGCCATGGTGATTTCGGAAACGACCATTTCGAGGAAGGCGGAGAAGGTGCTGAAAATGCCCTGCTTGCCCTTCGTGAAGCCGAATCCCGCTGCCGCCGAGAAGTTGCCGCGCTCCTGGACGCCGCCGTTAACGCAAACTTCGGGATGCTCCTTGCGAATCGTGTTAAGCCCGGTAGAGCCTTCGAGGTCGCTGTCGATGACCAACACACTCGCCACGCGCTCTTCCTCGGACATGCGGTCCAGAATACCGTTGACAATCTTGCCGAACTCCGAGCGGTTGCTCGCCATTTCTTCCGTGGAACCCTTGAAGGAAACCTTCGTCTTGGGTGCCGTAACGCTATTGAGATATTCCACGGCCTCGGTCAGCCCGCGCGCCGTCAAGTACTCGATGGCAGGGTCTTTCTTGATGACGTCGTGACCCGCATGGTTCCCTTCGATGCCGGGAACTCCGGGCGCCATGACCCGTTTGTTGACGACGGCTACCGGGCCTTCGGTGACCACGGCTTTCTGCATGCGCGCAAACAGCTTCACAATGTCTTCGCCGTCGCCCGTATCCACGGCCAGACCGTGTCCCTCCAGGGTGCGCGATACATCGTACCCGGGTAAATAATCAGACGGGTGACCCGAAATGGTGACATTATTATCGTCGACAACGACCTTAACGTTGAGTTTCTGCGCCACGGCGAACCGGGCCGCTTCCGCGTCATTGCCTTCCTGCTGCGAGCCGTCGCTGCCAAACAGGAAAACGACTTTGTTGGGATTGGCTTTCGCAACGCCGTTGACGAAAGGCCACATGTGACCCAATCGCCCCGAGCTGAACTTGATGCCCAAATCCGGGTCCAATTCCGGGTGGCCGAAGAGACCGTGTCCATACTCCCGGTAGTGGAGCAGTTTCTCGAACGGAATATCACCGTTGAACGCAGCCAGCGCATACTGAATCGCCACGCGATGGCCCGCCTCATCGAAGCATACCGGGTAAACCGTGTCGCTCCCCCGCATGAAAGCGTCCGCGATGACGACTTCCGGAACGATACTGTACGCGCCGCCCGTGTGCCCGGCCAAACCCTTGATGCCCGCGACGGCAGTGAAAAAAATGATCGTGTCGCGGTAAAGTTGAATGTTAGCCTTCAAATGCTCCAATTGCTCTTCCGATAATTCCGCCTTCGACGGATCGAGAGAGAGTGGTTTATAGGAACTAACGTCAATGGGAAAACTCATGGTACATACCCCTTCCGTATGGATTGCAAAACATCGGGTACGGTAGCACAGGGATGTGGAATGGCGCAACCGATGCGCTTGACCAGCGCGTTCGGCCATCCGCTGATTTTGGTGAAATAGGGTTACGCTGTACGCAATGTGTTACACAACTCGTCTGACACCAGATTTTCCTGATCCCGACGGGGATAAGGCAGCCGAAACCCGAAGGCGTTCAGAAAAAACTGCGAGCCGGAGGCAATAGGCGGCAATCCCGCAAACGGGGTCTTCGGGACGCTTGGAGAGCCGTTCTCCTCGCAGCAGCCGCCGAGTTCCTTCGCGAAGCGGCCAGCGATCGGAGCCTACCTTGCCGACAACCACTCCGGAATCTCGTCGAGCCGCACACAGGCCGCGGCCTGGCCACGTCCCGCGTCGAGCAGGGGCGGCACGGCTGTTTTGCATTTCTCTTCCGCGTAAGGGCAGCGGGGATGAAACGCACAGCCTGAGGGGGGATTCATGGGCGATGGCGGATCGCCGCGAAGGAGGATCTCGCGCCGGTCGCGCTTGTGATGCGGCTCCGGTTTGGGAATGGCGCTGATGAGGGCGCGCGTGTACGGGTGCGCGGGGTCGCGGTAGACCTGTTCGGCGGAGCCCAACTCGACGATGCGACCCAGATACATGACGGCGATGCGGTCGGATAGATGGTGCACGACCGAGAGATCGTGAGATATCAGAACCAGCGTCAACCCTTCCTCACGACAAAGTTGTCCGATCAGGTTTAAGATTTGCGCCTGCACCGAAACGTCAAGCGCCGAGACCGGTTCATCGGCGATGATGAGGCGCGGCTCCAGCGCGAGCGCACGGGCGATGGCGATGCGCTGGCGCTGTCCGCCGGAAAACTCATGGGGATATTTGCGCGCGAAGCGTGCGGCAAGCCCAACGCGTTCCATCAAACTCGAAACCCTCGCGGATACGTCCCGGCGCGGCACGATTCGATGGACGATGAGTGGTTCCGCCAGGGCATCTTGTATGGTCATGCGTGGATTCAGCGAGGCGTATGGATCCTGGAAGACCATCTGTATGCGTTTCCGCACGTCGCGCAGATCCACGCGGGACAGGCGATTCAATTCGCGGCCCTCGAAGATCACGCGACCGCGCGTGAGGGGTGCAGCCTGAAGGATTGTCCGCGCCAGCGTCGATTTACCGCAGCCCGACTCGCCAACCAGTCCCAAGACTTCGCCCTGTTGCACGCTGAGCGACACGCCTTCCACGGCTTTGACCGTGCCTACCTGACGTTCGATGAGCATGCCCTCCCGCACGGGAAAGTGCGTGGATACATCATCCAGCTCAAGTATCGGAGCCGCGCCCATCACAACTCTCCATCCTGTTCGCGCAGGCACGCGGTCTTATGCCTGGGGAGCAACTCCTGCAACGCGATGGGCGTCGTGCTGCAACGAGGCACGGCGTGGTCGCAACGCGGTGCGAATGGACAGGCCGCGATCGGCTCCGTCAAGTCGGGCGGCATGCCCTTGATGCTGTACAACGACTCCCCCTTCTGCCGCGCCGAGGGCAGAGAATCCATCAAGGCGCGCGTATAGGGATGCCTGGGATGGTCAAACAGGCTCTCGGTCGGGGCGGACTCCACGATACGTCCCGCGTACATGACCAGCACGTGATCGCAAACCTCCGCAATGACGCCGAGATCGTGGGTCACCAGGATCACCGCCATGCCCATCTCTTCCTGGATGCGCTTGATAAGTTCGAGAATCTGTGCCTGAACGGTGACATCCAGGGCGGTCGTAGGCTCGTCCGCAATGAGGAGCTTGGGCCGCGTGATGAGCGCCATGGCGATCATGACCCGTTGCCGCATGCCGCCGGAGAACTGGTGCGGATACGCCCGCATGCGGCGGGACGCGTCCTGGATGCCGACCGTCTTCAACGCGTCGAGTGCGCGATCGTACGCGGCCTTCCTCGAACAGTGCTCGTGAATCCGCAAAGGTTCCATGATCTGGTCGCCGACGCGCATGAAGGGGTTCAGCGCGATCATGGGATCCTGAAAGATCATGGAGATGTGTTTGCCGCGCACTTCACGGTGCTGCTTGCGCGAGCAGTTCAGCAAATCGATCCCGTTAAACTGCGCCGTGCCGCTTTCGATCCGGCCGGGCGGCATGGGAAGCAATCCCATGAGCGAAAGATTCGTCACGGACTTGCCGGACCCCGATTCGCCCACGATGCCGAGCGTTTGCCCCGGCTCGACCGAAAACGACACGCCGTCCACCGCCCGCACGACGCCCGCACGGGTGTGGAAGTAGGTGCGCAAGTTTTCGACGGTCAACAGGGCCATGGCCTAATCCTTGGCAATGCGCGGGTCGAGGGCGTCGCGCAATCCATCGCCCAGGAAGTTCAGTGAAAACAGGGTAAGCGACAGTGCGATGCTCGGAAAGATGAGCATCCACGGGTACTCTTCCATGGTGTTCGCGCCGTCGTGGATCAGTACGCCCCAACTGCTCATGGGCGCCTGCACGCCCATTCCGAGGAAACTTACGAAGGCTTCCAGCAGCATGACGGCGGGAATGGTGAGCGTTGTGTATACGATGATGGGGCCGAGCGCGTTCGGGATAAGATGGCGCAAGATGATGCGGCGGCGATGGAGACCCATGATCTCGGCGGCTTCGATAAACTCCTTCTCGCGCAATGATACCACCTGCCCGCGCACGATGCGCGCCATGGTCAGCCATTCCACGGCGCCGATGGCCATGAAGAGCAGCACGATGCTTTTGCCAATGTAGACGGTCAGGATGATAACGATGACGGTGAACGGCATGGTGTACAGAATGTCGACGATGCGCATCATGATCGCGTCAGTACGGCCTCGTGCGAAGCCGGCGATTGCGCCGTAAAGGACGCCGATAGACAGCGACACGGCCGTGGCAGCGAATCCCACCATGAGCGAAATGCGGCCGCCGTACAGAATGCGTGTGAACAGATCGCGCCCCAGAGTATCCGTGCCGAACCAGTGTTGGACGCTGGGACCCACCGCGCCAAGATCGCGGTCCTGGGTTTCGTAGGAGTAGGGCGATAGCCAGGGACCGACGATCACCAACACGATCATCGCCGACAAGGTACACATGCCGAAGACAGCGAGGTGGTTTCGGCGGAGACGACGCCACGCGTCCTTCCAGAGGGATGTGCCCTTCTCGACGGGCGCGGAGGTCTCGACAACGAATTCACCCATAGCGCACCCTCGGGTCGAGCAGGGCTTGGATCACGTCGACGATGAGGTTGAACACCAGAATCATGGCCGCGTAAACGAGCACGGCGCCCATGAGCATGGTGTAGTCGCGGTTGAACGCCGCATCAACGAATTGCTTGCCCAGCCCCGGAACCTGGAAGATCTGTTCCACCACGAAGGAACCCGTGAGCAACCCCGCGGTCGCGGGCCCAAGGAACGCAAGTACGGGCTGCACACCGCCGCGCAAGGCGTGGCGCAGAACGACGCGAACTTCGGGAAGACCCTTCGCGCGGGCGGTGCGGATAAAATCCTGCGCAAGCACCTCGAACATCCCCCCCCGGGCGAGGCGTGCCACATAGGCCGCGTACGCTGCGCCGAGTGTCACGGATGGCAATACCTTCTCCATGGGCCACGTCCACCCGGAAACGGGAAACCAGCCGAGCTTGAGCGAAAAGACCAGTACCAGCACGGGCCCCAATACGAAGTTGGGGACACAGATGCCGACCATGGCGAATGACATGGGCATGTAGTCAGTGGCTGAATTGGGCTTCAACGCGGCGACCACTCCCGCAAGCATTCCCAGCGAAATCGCTACCAGCAGCGCGTAGGCGCCCAGTTCCAGCGACACGGGCAACCGCAAGGCAATCCATTCCGTCACGGAGCGGCTGGGCTGATACATGGAAGGCCCAAGATCGCCCTGCGCCAGATCGGCAAGGTAGTCGAAGTACTGAACGTAGATCGGCGCATTGAGGTTGTAGGTCTCGCGCAATTGTTCCAGCACTTCCGGGGGCACGTAGCGTTCGCCGCCCTGGAAGGGGCCTCCGGGCGCGAGCCGGATGAGGAAGAACACGAGCGTGACGATGATGAAGAAGACCGGGATGAAGCTAAGGAGGCGTCTGAGAATGTACTTGGTCATTCGCGGTACTTGTTGATTCGGGAAGCTGCGCTCCGCTCGATCATGAGTCCTGGCCTGCCAGCGAGAAGTAGCGGTAATTCAAGTAACCCAGGGAATTGGCGCCGGGCCACTGAACTTCAGGCGAAATGAGGAACTTCTGCTTGTACGTATAGATTGGTCCGACGGGGGCCTCGTTCAGGAGAATGCCCTCGGCTTGCTGCAGCAAGTCATACCGCTTGTCGTGGTCCAGTTCGTACCGCGCCGCTTCGACCAGGCGATCGAATTCCGGCGAGGACCATCCTGTGCGGTTGTTGCCGCCGTCCGTGACGAAACACTCGTGGTAATTGATGGGGTCGAGAAAATCGGCAATCCACGCGGAACGCACGACGTCGTAGTTCAGCGCGTTCATGGACTGCAAATATACTTTCCATTCCTGCTTGTTGGTTAACGCTTCGACGTTGAGATTCTTTTTCCACATATCCTGTATGGCTTCGGCGATGCGTTGATGATCTTCGCTTTCGTTGTAGAGGATTTCGATGGGACGCAGTCCCTGGCCATCTGGGTACCCGGCTTCCGCCAGGAGCGCGCGTGCGGCTTCCACATCGTACGGAATAGACGCCTCTGCGGTGTATCCCGCGAGATCGGGGGGCGTCAACGCGGTGGCAGGCGCGGCCGCGCCGTACATGATACTGTCGCAGATAGACTGCCGATCGATCGCCATGGCCAGCGCTCGGCGCACGCGGGGATCGTCAAGCGGCGGACGCGTGGTGTTGAACCGGTAGAAATAGGTGCCAATCAGTGGCTCGATACGCAGTACTTCCGGATTCTCTTTCCGGTAGGTCTGAATCTTGGTCGCCATGAGCGTTTCGATGAGATGGACCTTGCCGGACTGAAAGCTGCGCTCCTCCGTCAGCAGGCTGTCCATGGGATAGAATTCGACACCGTCGAGTGCGACGTTCGCCACGTTCCAGTAGTGCTCGTTGCGCTCGGTCCGGATAATCTGGTCGGGTCGCCATTCGACGAGTTTGAAGGGTCCGTTGGAGACCATGTTGCCCGCAAGGGTCCAGCGTGAGATGCGGTCGTCGATGGCGCCGAATTCCTCGATGTTCGATTGCAGGACCGGGAACCACGCGTAGTGGATCTGCATGGACAGAAAGTAGGGCGCGGGATATTCCAAGTTGACCTCTAAGGTCTTTTCGTCGAGGGCTTTTACGCCGACTTCATCGAAATCGGTGATCGCGCCCTCGTTGTAGGCGCGCCCGTTTTTCAGGCACCAGAGCATGTACGAGTATTCGCTCGCGAGTTTTGGGGAGAGGTGCCGCTTCCACCCGTAGACAAAATCGTGCGCCGTTACAGGTGTGCCGTTGGACCATTTCGCATCGGGATTGATCGTGAATGTGTAGACGAGCCCGTCGTCCGATATTTCCCAGGAGGATGCCGCGCCGGGTTCGACTTCCAAGGTTTTCTGGTGCAGCGTGGTCAACCCTTCAAAGAGCGACGTGAGGATGCGATGCTCCGTGTGACCGGTGACCATGTGCGGATCCAGCGCGGCGGGTTCCGTGTCCGTCGCGACGCGGAGCGTATTGCCCCCGCCGCCCCCGCCGGAACATCCGGAAGCGATCAAGAGCAGTGAAACGGAGAGTGCGGCTACAAAGATTCGCGTCACGGGTGATTGGGTTCCTTTCCGCGCCGATGCTTCGCGGGTTTCAACGGACATTCAAACCATTGAGTCGCCATTATACCCGTCGCTATTGCCTCTGCCAAACGCGGGCTTGCACGTCCTCGACTGGTAAACCATACTTGCAAACCGGGTTGGCATCTTGGTGAGGAAGGAGAACTTGTTGTCTGAAGCCACTGGAAAACGGGTGAAGGGGCGAATCGATCGCACCCTCTTGTTTCCCATCCTCGCGCTCGTCTCGGTCACCGTGCTTCTCGTGCCTCCGGCGGGTGACTTTCCCCTGAACGACGATTGGGTCTACGGGAAGATGGTTCAGCGGCTCGCGGACGAGGGCATGCTGACGGTCCACCCCTACGCTCAGGCCTACGCGCTTGTTCAGACGCTCTGGGCGTGGCCTTTTGTGGAGGTCTTCGGCTTTTCCTTCACAGTCCTTCGCGCATCGACGTTGGTATTGGCCGTGCTGGCGGTTTGGGGTGTCGCCTTGTGCGCACGGGAATTAGGCTGCAACCGGAACACCGCGTTGGCCTGCGCGGCAGTCGTTTTCGGTAACCCCCTGTTTCTCAACCTGTCCTACACATTCATGTCCGACGTGCCCTTCGTGTGCGCGTTGGTCTTTTCCTGTTTGTACTTCCTGCGGGCCATGCGAACGGGGAGCGCATTGCACGTACTTTCAGGGAGTACCCTCGCTGCCATCGGGTTCTTCAACCGGCAATTCGGCGCGCTCATTCCAATTGCATTCTGTGTAGTGGCGGCCCTGTGGTGGCTCCGGTACCGGCGCGGCGTTCGGATTCCGACGGTCGCCGCTCTGACGGGGCCCTGGCTTACGGCGTTCGCGCTGGTACTGGGATTACACCTCGCCGGACAACGCATCTACTTACCGCCCCACGCGGCCATGCGAAGTCTGTGGGACGGCATTGAACCGGGCCGGGCCGCCGTGCTGACCATCTCCATCGCACTCTATATGGGCCTCTTTCTGATCCCCATCGCCGCGGGGATCTTCTGGTACTGGGTGCGGTCACCCCGGCATCGATTCATGCTACAGACCGCATCCGCGTTTGTGGTCTGCGGACTATTGCTGGCTGGTTTGACACTGGATCGCAGGCCCTTGCCCCGTTTTCCGAATATCCTGCGGAATCTCGGCGTTGGTCCCATTCTCTTGCGAGACACGTATTCTGTGCGCGATCCGTGGTCTCCCGTGACGCTCCCGCCGGAAGGTCTATGGGTATTAACGATCTTCGCGCTGCTGTCGGCCGCCATCTGTCTTGCGGCGATAATTGGCTCGATCGTGCGGCCGTGGCGAACGCGGGCCACGTCCCGGGCGAAGAGTTTGCGGCGGTCCCAGTATTTGTTTCTGGTATTGCTCGGCGGCTTGCTGTTGCTCGCACCGTATAACCCGCGAACGGTAGTGTATTTCGACCGGTACCTGCTTCCTGCTATCGTTCCCTTTGTGCTGGTGGCGGCTACCGCACTGCCGAAGATCGCACGGCCGGGCTGGTTCCGGCCGACCGCGTTTGCAGTCACGCTTCTCTTCGTATTTTCCCTGGCCGGCGTTCAAGACTATCTTGCCTGGAACCGCGCGCGCTGGGAAGCAATCGAATTCATGCGTACGGGACTCGGCGCGAAGGACACGCAAATCGATGGCGGCTACGAATTCAACGGTATGTACACGAGCGAGATTCTGTTGAAGCGCAGCGATGCCTCCGACATCGGCAACCAGGGCGAGAAGGGATGGTGGGTGATCCACGACCGGTACCGGATCGCCATGACGCCGCAGGACCGGTACGAGATCGTGCGCGAGTTTCCCTACTTCTCGTGGCTTGGATTCGAGACGCGAGAGGTTCTTGCCTTGTCACGTGCGGGCCGGGATTAAGCCGGCACACCTCTACCGCGTGAGTTCTTGAATGTCGAATTGGACTTCCGCCATCTGGCCGCGCCGGTCCACGTGTAGGACTACAGGATCGCCCACGAACAGATCCCATATGGCGAAATCGATATCCGACGCCGTCTCGACGCGCTGACCATTGATGGACGTAATCACGTCGCCGGGACGAAGGCCCGCGTCGTACGCGGGGGCACCGCGCAGGATGTTGCGAACGACACACCCGGCCGTCGCGCGCGTGCCGAGTTCCTGGATGATAGGCGTCGGCAGGCTCTGCAAATCGTCCACCTTGAATCCCGCCCACGGGTCGCGCCGCCGTCCATATTGAATGATCTCTTCCGCAACCCGCCGAGCACGGTTCATCGGAATGGCGAATCCCAGTCCGATACTGCCGCCGCTCTGGCTGAAAATCATCGTATTGATGCCGATAGCCTCACCCTTCGCGTTGACCAAAGGGCCGCCACTGTTGCCAGGGTTGATGGCCGCATCGGTTTGAATCATGCCCTGGTACAGGCGCTCGCCTCCTCCCACGCTCGGGTTGACACGCCGATGGTTGGCGGACACCACCCCCACGCTCACCGTCGGCTGCGGATCGTTCATGAGCGTGCCGAAAGGATTGCCAATGGCGATGACCCATTCTCCCGTCAACAGGTCCTCGGAATCCCCCATCGGAATGCTGGGCAGGCGCGTCCCGTCCGCACGCAATACCGCAACGTCCGTCCGCTCATCGGCGCCCACGAACTTGACCGGCAATTCCCGGCCGTCGGACAGCGTGACGGACACCACCTCGTCTGCCTCCTCGATCACGTGGAAGTTGGTGAGGATGTATCCGTCGTTGTTAAAGATGAATCCGCTCCCCACCGAGTCCTGCCGCTGCTTCTGCACGCGGTACGGACTGCTGGGCACGTCGAAGAAGTCCCAGAAGTCGCGAAACATGGGCGGCAGTTGCCGTTGCGCGCGCACCTGGACGACGTTTACTGAAACGACCGCCGGCGCCGCCCGTTCGATGGCGGTGACGATGGCGTTGCGGCGCGACTGGTCGACCGCTTCTTGGGCACGAGCGACAGCGGCGAACAAGGCTATCGAAATGATTGTGAGTATTCCGTACCGCATGGATGAAAGTCCTCGCGTTCATGTACCGGGAAGCACACTTCGCACATCCCCTCCCTAAACAAGTGCGGGCGGCACCCCAAGTCCTGGTCATGCCGCCCGCTACGGATTGCCGTTCTAATCGCGTCTACGAAGTAGACTCCGCGGCCGGTTGTTCCGTCGCGGCTTCCGGGGCCGGAGCAGCTTCGGGCGCCGGAGCGGCTTCCTCGGGGGCGGCCTCCGGACTGGAGGATGCTTCCGCCTCAGGTGCCGCCGGAGCCGGTTCAGTCGTTTCAGCAGGGGCGGCAGCTTCGGGCGCTGCTTCTGCCTCGGGCTGCGCTGTTTCCGCCGCGGGTTCGTCGGCTGCCTCTGCCGGGGCTGCCTCGGGTTCCTCAGGCATCGGCGTTTCCGCCGGCGCTTCCTCCACCGCGGGCGCTGCACTTTCCTCTACGGGAGCAGGTTCAGCAGGCGCGCTTGGAATAGGAGTCATCGCGGATTCAGCGGGCGCTTCCACCGCCGCGGCTTCCGGCATCAGCGAATCGCTCGACGGTGTGATCTCCTGCACGTCCAGCGACTCGGCGAGGAAGGTCTGCATCTTCCCCGTGACAGCGACCGGATACTGGCCCTGCTGCTCCACGCCGATGCGCAGCTCGTGGGACGTGCCGTCGTCCATGATCGCTTGCACGGTGGTGTGCGGTTCGCCGGGCAGCTCGGGCTGACCGAAGTTGATCGCTGCGATCTGGAAATCCGCCAGCGCCATCGCAAGGTCGTCCGCCGCGTCCGCATCCGCAGGCGCGGTCTGGCCGTTCACCGAAATCGTCCATGCGCCGTTCTCGCGAGCCAGCGTGAATCCGTCGTTCGCTCGCGACACGTTGATCCGTGAGATGGCCTCTTCGTCGAGGTCCATCACCGCGTGTTGATACAATTCGCTGGGCGCCACGAAGACGCGGTCGGCGTCGCTCTTGCTCATCACCAGAACCGTACCGTCGCCGTCCAATCGCGCGTATCGCCCGGCGATTCCGGCGGCGTCCGCACCCGCTGCGATCGAATGGGATTCGCCGGAACTGGTCGTAAAGGTCACCGTCCGTTCGGGGGTCTCCAGGCCTTTGCCGTCCGCGCTATCGGCGTAATCCGCGGGCTGCCAGGCGGAGAGGGCCGTCGCAATTGAAGTAATGGTGGTCGTCTGCGGTTCGAGATCGGCGGCCGGACTCGCGATGGTCCAATCCTCACCCGACTTGGTGAGCGACACGTTGCCTTCCGGTTGCGCGATGTCGATCTGCGTGATCGCGCTCTTGTCCACGCTCAGCGCGGGCAAGTTCACGATGTCCCGTCCTTTTGGAAAGACTTTTTCGAAGGTCCACTTCGGCAGCTTGAAGATGACGCTGCTATCCGCCGACGCGACGCGCACGTAACCGTCGCCATCCGGATCGGGACGTCCGCCCTCGATGACAACGTCTTCGTCTTTCTCGTCCACGTCGATCACGCAGCGGAAGGACGGATTCTCCAGTCCCCAATCGCCGAGTTTCTCGGGATCGACGATGTCGGTCGCGGTGAGCGGTGCAAAGGCGCCCGCCAGATTCTCCACACCCGCCTGCTTGACCTCACGTCCCGCGCCGCCTTCGGCAAGGGTCCAACTCGTCTCCGTGCGCGTGGCGGGTTCGGCGGGCTCTTCACTCTCGGTTACTTCCTCTGCCGCCTCGCCTTCCACCGCTTCCTCCGATTCCGCCGCGGCCTCGGGCTCCTCGACCGGGACCTCCTTGGTTTCCTTGGCAATCACGAGGCGCTTGTCGGGCGTCTCCACCGTAACCTTCGAAATGGTGTCTTTCGCGATGTTGACGACGTCTTTCTTCAGCCACGTCTCGGCCTCAGGCGCGGCGGCCATGTCGTCCGCCATCAGCCCGGCTTCACGACGCAGGTTTTCGTTGACCGTATAAACGTCACTCGAATCCGCCGCGCGCATGAACACCTGATTCGATGCCGGGGCTTTACCGACGAGCACCTCGAAGACCGCCTCTTCGCCGCCTTCCTTGAGACCTTTCACGTGGAAGGCCGTGTCCGCGCCCAGTTGATACGGCGCGAAACCGCCGTCCTCTTCGACGGTAGCGCGGGGCTCACCCTTTAACTCCAGGATTTTCTCCACGTACCCGCCAATCTTTTCCGGATCGGCCGGGGCATTGAAATGGGTGGTAACACGCCAAGCCTCGGGATCGGCAGCGATGCGCGTGAGCACGACCTTCTCTTCGGTGTTCTCACCCGAATACAACTCCAGCACCGCGACATCCCCTTTGGCGACACCCTCCGGCACCAGCGGATCCAGTTGCACCTGGTCCACGATCGTCGGCTGATCCTTGGACGTCTGCTTCAAAACGACCAAGCCCGCAAGGATCACGAAGACCACGATCAGGATGATGAGCGACTTCGATTTCATCAGTCTCCTCCAAATTCGACGCCCCTTCCGCAGGACGCCGCACGAGTCATTCCAACTCGCCTAGCTACTTTCCGTTGAGGACGTTTGCTCCGGTTGCTTTTCCGAAGAACATCCCCCTTGATCCCCCTTCAAAGGGGGAACCGTTCCCAACGCTTCGCGTTGTGTCTCGATAGAACTCGAACCCCGGACAAGGCTGCACATCGCCGTTCTCACCTCTGGATGCGACGGTGGACAATTCCCCCTTTGAAGGGGGATCAAGGGGGATGTAGAGCGATCGGTGCATCATCTCTTCTCGCAACCCTCATTGTCCGTCCACAATTACCCTTACGCAGCCTTTTTCTGGGCGGCGTTGTGGGCCATGGTGTAGGCGTCGCGTCCGCGCTTGCGGACTGCCCAGACCGTCACACCCGCGGCCGCCACAAGGATGTTTACCAGCGCGTAGTTGACGAACTTCCACAGCGTCCGCTGCCGGTCGGTCGGCTTCTCGATGATGCGATCGATGGGTTTGCGGCCGCGCACGTTGACGATGTCGTCACCCAAAGTGATCGCATCAACGCTGTTCAGGAACAGGTCGAGGTTTCCGGCTTGCAGGAAGTTCTTGTGGAACATCTGCGAACCGCCCATGAGCACGAGCTGCGCGGGCGCGGGCGTCACGGGAGCGGGCTCGCCCTCTTCCTCCGCGGGCGGAGGCGGCGGCATACCCGGCGTCGGCTGTGGCGGCGGCCAGGCCGGACGCGACTGGTCCTTAAACGCGTCGGGGAAGGTCCCCGTGATCTTGGCAAACACGGGGAATGCTTCGCCGTCCGCCGGCGGCGTGATGGCTTCCTGGCTGATCTGATCGCCTTCCGGAACTTCCCAGGCGCGATCCGTGGTCGTCGCGATGACGTTCGCATCAAGACCGTTCTGGGCCAACACGTCTTCCTTCAACTCAAGCGCCGTGCCCCAGAGATAGAAGATCGCTGCGAGACGATTCGTGATGGGCGACTCGGGGTTCATGGTCTCGTTGTTGATCAGCATCTGCATGGGCAGCTTGATTGTCTCGCCGCCGCCCAACAACGCCGCAAGCGGATTCGAGTTGCTGCGGATGGTCAACGAAACCTGATTCACATCCATCAAGATGTCGCGCGAAACGCCGAGTCCGTACTTTTCCAGCAGGTCGTTGATCTGGGGGTTCTGGTCTTGCTTGGTCAGGTTGAGCCGGCCCGTCTGGGTCGTCTGGTAATCCCAGAGATAATTCTGCACGGCTAACACCACCGACTTGCCGGAGATAAGCGCGCGGTTGATTTCCCACTTTTGCCGCTCGTTGAGGTCGCGCGGATTCACGACAACCAGCGTGTCGTATTCATCCGGAAGCGGGCTGTCCTGGGTCAACTGAACCCGCTCGACTTCATACTTCTCAACTTCCAGCACGGCCTGGAGATACTCGTAGGGGTCGTCCTGTTCCGGAATGGGTTGTCCAAGCTGCATGTAGATCTGCCGCATCTGCGGCGGAATGTTGACCGATTCCATCGGCGCTACGAGCGCGACCTTCGGGGCCTCCTCCCGGCTCAGCTTGTAGATGGTATTGACTAGCCGGTATTCCAATTCTGGAATACTCTCCGGCATGACTTGCGGAATGATCTCTTCCTTATTTTCCCGGTAGCTGATGCCGATGCTCGAATAGATGGGCTTCTGCGTCAGTTCTTCATCCACCAGAGCCTGCACCATGAAGGGCTGTACGCCTTTTTCCAGCATACGTTTTTCGATGGCTTCGGCTTCGCTGGTCTCACCCTCTTCCTCATCTTCCGATTCGGGACTGAGCAGGTCTTCCTGCGACGCGAGTACATTGGCGGCCTTGAGATAGACCGGTGTGAAACTCAACTTGCCGCCAGACGCCACCCGCATTTCCGCGAGCTTGTCCGTGACATCCTGTTCCAGGCTCTTCAACGCCGTCGGCATTTCAGATTCCGGGGTGATGTACACCTTCACATTCACCGGCGACTCGAGTCCGCTAAGGATCTTCTCCGTCGCCGGGGAAACTGTGTATACCTTATCTTCGGTCAAATCGAATCGGACCAGGCTCTGGTCGGAAACCAGCCAGTTGAAGGCAAGACCGATACCGAAGCACAACGTGACGGCCGTCGCAAAGGTCAATCGCGATCCCGGCCGATTACGTCCTTCGATGAAAAGTACGTTGAGCACCAGGAACAGCACCGTCCACGCGACGAAGTACAGCACATCGGCGAATTCGAGGACGCCGCGGGTAAACGTGCTGTAGTGATCGATCATTCCAAGGAGAGTACCGAGAAGGGATCCAAGCCCCGGTACGTAACCGTCGATGTAGGTGGCAATAAAATCCGTGCCCAGCAGAAACACCAGAAAACACGCCAACAGCGTGATGACAAACGCCACAATCTGGTCCCGGCAGAACCCGGAAAAGAAGATTCCGATAGACAGGAAGAACGCGCCCAGCAAAATCGTGCCGAGATAGCCGCCAAAAATCGCGCCGGGATCGGGATTGCCCAATACCGCGAGCATGATTGGCACCGTCAGCGTGCCGGCCAGCGTGATCAAAAAGAAGATGAAGGTGGCGAGAAATTTGCCGATAACCAGTTCCCACGACTTCATCGGGAAGGTCAACAGCATCTCCCACGTGTTCTCTTTACGTTCCTCCGCCCACACGCGCATGGTCACCGCGGGGATGAACACGCACATGAACAGCGGCAAGTTGCCGAAGTAGGAGCGCATGTCCGCCACGGGGAACGTGAAGAAGGACGTGATGTAGAGTCCCACGCTGATGGTGATAAACACCATGATGAAGATGTAACCGATCGGCGAAGTGAAATACGCGCCGAGATCCCGGCGAAGAATTGTCCGTACGTTCCGCATTACTCGTCTCCATCCTTTCCAGCGCCTACCGGCTCCGTCAGTTTCAGGAACGTCTCTTCCAGGGTAAGCGGCCGGTCGGTCAGTTCACGCAGTTCCCAGCTCTTCGTCTTGGCGAGCTTGCCGACTTCGCGCCACAGTTCCGCGCCGAGCCGCCCGTGAAGCATGAAGGTGTTGTAGCCGTTATCCTCGGCGAGGAATTCCACTTTGCGCGCGCCGTCGAGACCAGAAAGCAGCCGCTCCAATTCTTCCCGTTGCCCTGCCACGCAAACCCGGGTGCGCTCTTGCTGCTTGGCCTGTTCGCGAAGCTGCTCCAGCGTGCCATCGCCCACGATGCGGCCCTGGTTGATGATCACGATCCGGTCCGCGGTCGCCTCCACCTCCTGCAGGATGTGCGTGGAGAGGATGACCGTCTTGCCGGCAGCCAGATTCTTGATGAGTTCGCGGATTTCCACGATCTGATGCGGGTCGAGGCCCGAGGTCGGCTCGTCGAGGATGATAATGTCGGGATCGTGAATCAGCGCCTGGGCCAACGCCGTGCGCTGCTTGTATCCCTTGGAGAGTTCCCGCACGACCTTGCGGTACATGGGCCGCAATCCGCAGGCGTCAAGCACCACATCGGTCCGCTCGCGCAACCGCGCGCCGTTCAGCCCGCGCGCCCGTCCCACGAAGCTGAGGTACGACCGGACTTCCATGTCCATGTACAGCGGCAAGATTTCGGGCAGGTACCCGATCACTTTGCGCACCCCCAGCGGGTTCTGAAGTACGTCGATTCCGCCGACCTTCGCCGTACCTTTTGTGGGATGCAGGTACGAGGTCAGGATCTTCATGGTCGTCGATTTCCCGGCCCCATTCGGACCGAGCAAACCGACGATCTCTCCCTTGTGGACCTCGAACGACACATTGCGCAAAGCCACCACGGGCCCGTAATGCATCGTCAAGTTCTCCGCCTTGATCATGGTTGACCGCCTCCTGAATCTCGTGGTTCTTGGGTTGTGCAGGTGCGGGTACGCAGTGCGCGCACGGTCGATCCGCCACTGCCGGGGGCAGTGCGGTCCCGGCTGGCTCGCACCGGGACAGTGTCCCTCCCTCCGAAATGTAGCGCGGAGCAAAGATTGTGCCGCTGCCCCGGCGTCCCGCAAAACCCAGAGCATACCAATCGCCGGCGTTTGGGTTCAACGTGTTATGCGCAAAGCGAACGGAAAGGCGCACTTCGGCAATGATGCCCCATTTCAGGTTCTGCGCCTCTTTTGGGGCTCCGCAGACCGGCGCTTACGTCAGACGGCCATAGTACAGCCGCGTGTCGTATTCAAACGCGACCAGCCCGTCTTGCGCGTTCCGGTCAAACAGTCCGCGCAGCTTCTCCACAAACGCCCCGTGGCGCTCGTGGCCCGGCCCGGGAATGTAAGACGAGGACATGGCCCGGCCGTAGAGGCCATCCCAGTCGAAGACCTGCCGGTTCTGAAACTCCTGCACCGCAAAGGGCTCCGCCCCAAAGAAGGCGCCAAGCTGCGCGGCGTCGACGTTGCGATGGTTCACGGCCGCATAGTCGATCCCCTCCGAAAGCAGGAGGGCTTCGTATTGCTCCAGAAAGGGGGTCGCGTCGATCTTACGGTCATTCCAAACCAGCGCGGCGAATCCCCCGGGAACCAGAATCCGCTGAAACTCGGTCCGGGCCGCCAGCGCATCGAACCAATGAAAGGCCTGCCCTGCAGCCACGAGGTTTATGGTGCGTCCCTTCAGCGTCGTCGCTTCCGCCGTCCCGCCAACGGCATGGAACCGGCCATATTCGCGCAGGCATTCGGACCCGGCAAATCGCATGGCCGCGTTGGGCTCCACGCCGAACACGCGGTTCCCATAGTCGAGAAACAAGCGCGAAAGTAGCCCGGTACCGGATCCTACGTCCGCAACGGTCCACGTCGGCATAAGGCCGATAGCGTCGTGCAGGAACGGGATCAGCTCGTCCGGGTATCCGGGCCGGTACTTAACGTAGTCCTCCACCCGATCAGAAAAACGTTCGGTCGTATCCATGGGTCTATAATAAAACACGCACAGGAAGCGCCGCCAGACGCGAGGCACGGTGAACCTTGTTCCGGCCCGGGCGTACTGAAGATCCAGGGAGGCTACTGTCGATGGATCTACGACGAGAACGACTCAAATCGGTGGGCCTGTGGATCGCCCTCGTGGGCGTAACGGCGCTGATGGCCGAAACTCTCTGGCGGAACTGGGATGCAGACCGCAAGGCCCATCGACCCACGGCGTACAAATACGGCTACATCGATTCAACCGGCAATTTCATGGTTCCCCCCGAATTCGACCTCGCGGGAGATTTTTCTGAGGGCCTTGCGCCGGTACGCATCGGCTTCGAGACCGGATACATCGATCGAGAAGGAAACTTGGCAATCCCCGCGAGGTTTGAAAGTGCAGGCTCCTTTTCCAACGGCCTCGCAGCTGCCCAAATCCGTGGACTCGTCGGCTACATCGACCGCACGGGGACCTTTGTGATCCCGCCCCGGTTCTTCCCGGCTGGCGTGTTCTCGCAGGGTCTGGCGCCGGTTGCGGTTCATGGCGTATATGGATACATCGACCGGAACGGTGAGTTCGTGATCCCCGCGAAATACGACCGCGCGTATCCCTTCAGCGAAGACCTTGCTGTGGTGACGCTAAACGGTCGTGCCGGATTCATCGATCGAAGCGGAGAGGTTGTAATTCCGTTCGCGTATGAGGCTTGCCTGCCGTTTCAGCAGGGGTTTGCGTACGTATGTCTCGGCGGCAAGTGGGGCGTCGTAGCCAAGACCGGTTTGGTCGTGCAGGAACCCCGATTCGACGAAGTCGCTCTGGGAGCCGATGGCATCGCGGCGGTCCGCATGGGTGAGAAATGGGGATTCGCCAAATCCGACGGAACGCCCGTAGGAGAGGTCGAATTCAGTCGCGCGCAAGCGTTTTCCGAAGGGTTGGCCCCCGCCGCCTCGAACGGCCGATACGGCTACATCGACCAACACGGTGCATGGGCGATCTCTCCACGGTTTCACCGCACCTTTGCCTTCCACGATGGTCTTGCCCGCGTGCGCGTGGCCTGGGACGAGGAGAGGCGTTAGCCGTCCGCATCCTGCGAGTCGCGCCACTGTAACGCGTTGGCAGCGCCGTGCCGTTCCGCCCGTTGCGTCGCCTCGGAGATGACCCTCCGGTGCGCCAGCCGCATGGTCCGTGCCGTGCCCGGTACCAGTACCCCCTCCTTTACCAGCATCTCGAGCAGTCCCTCGAACGCGTCTTCCGCTTCGGGACGCTCCGCCGTTTCCACTTTCTCGATGAGCCGGTTGAGCCGGACCCGGATGGTGGGGTAGGTGACGCTGTAGTCCTCTGCCAACTGCTTCAGCGATCCAGAATGGAGCAGAAACCGTTTCAAGAACAGCAAATCATCATCCGCCAAAACTGTAATCCACTGTGGAATCGCCTCAGGCATTGACCAATTTTCCCCTACTTATTTCGTAATAATAAACTTTTTTTCACAAAAACACAATACTTTGGAACATACTCATTTTAGTTTTAATAATTAGAATTTATATTATAGTTAAATCTGATGCCCCCGGTACTCTTCATATTCTCGTTGCAACCTCCCTCCCAATGGCTTACACTTGCCCCCATGGGTTTCATCTTTACAATCGCCCTCGCAGTAGTCGTCGCGCCCGAAGGGCAAATCGCGTTTCTGGCCGCCACGGAACAGGAAGATCAGCAGGTTTGCGTTCTCACCCTTCCCGGCGGGGCGATCACTCCAATCGGCGCGGGACAGCGAGACGGGGAACCGGTCTGGTCGCCGGATGGCGCGTGGATCGCTTACATCACGCAAGCGCCGGAATCGGGTACGGGGCTTCGGTTAGTCCGTCCCGACGGTACAGATGAGCGCATCCTCAAGCACGCGGAGGAGTGGGTCCACGGCCCGCCCGTGTGGTCACCGGACGGGACGAAACTCGCCTACACGGCGGGCGGTGGATTGGACCAACGCGTCATGGTCTACGACCTGGAATCGGACACCGAGGAGCGCTGGGGCACCGATACGCAGTCCCTCCTCCGGCCCGCGTGGAATGGCGACGCCCAGATCGTTGCAGTCGGCACGGTCGGCGATCCGGGCGCCTTGTCGACCGATCTGTTTTGGGTAACAAAGTCCTCGGCGAATCCCGCCATCGAGCTACAGGCGTCTACCGGAATCTACGCGGAGTGGCTGCCAAGACCGTTACCCGGCGAGGGCGCGGTAGCCTACGAATCGAATGACGGAGGCGACCGCGAGATCTTCGTATTCGCCATGAAACGCGGCGCGACGGATGTGAGCAATCACCGCGCCGCGGACTGGAATCCGGTATGGTCGCCCAGTGGCGAATGGATTGCCTTCGAGTCGTTTCGCGGCGGCCGCCGGGGCGTCTACCGCGTGAACCCGGTGCAAGTGCGCGTTTCGCCGATCGCGGCCGCGGAGGATCACGACAACTGGGCGCCCGCCTGGTCGCCGGACGGCCAGTGGGTCGCCTATGTCTCCAATCGCGACGGCCGTCCTCGCCTCTACGCCACGAATGCGGAAGAGGACGATACACTCCCGCTCACGCAACACGAACTGAATGACTACGCGCCGGCCTGGCGTCCGGAGACGAAGTGATGGTTGGGTGGGTTCTGGGCACTGCGATGTTCCATGTTCAACCATGCGCGAAGGCTTCCGCAAAGTCCCCCTTTGAAGGGGGATTTAGGGGGATGTTCCGTAGCTCATTTCCTATTCAACCCAAATCTATCGAGAATTCACGATACGAAGTTCTTCGCGTTCTACTACTTGTTCTACTCACCACCTTCTGCAGCGTATCCCACGCCCGGGACGCCAACGGCCTGCTCGACATCATCATTACGCCCAACGACGGAATGCCCGCCCTTCTCCTGCCCGGCGAGACCTTTGAGGTTGTCGCGACGCGTCAGGCGGAACTGTCCCTTTCATCGGAGTCTGGAACGATTTCCCTGGAAGCGGAGTGGACCGGCCTTCCCGGTGAACGGTCAAAGGCAATCTGCCGCGTTCCTGAAGAAGTGGCGCCTGGTGGCTACGCCTTGCAGGCGGCGGCTGAGGGAGCAACCGACACGAATCTACGGTCCGTCTTCCTCTTCGACGCGTTCCCCGACCGCTACACCGTCGCCCACGTCACCGACACGCACGTAGGCTCCGGCCGGCACGAGCGGACTTCAGAAGCAATCTTCCAGGACGTAGTGAACGCGGTCAATGAAAGCGGCGCCGCCTTTGCCCTCGTTACCGGCGATCTCACGGAAAACGGAGAAGCGGCCCAGTTCAAAAGCTTCATCGAGATCTTGAATACCTGCACCTTGCCGACCTTCGTGTGCTCCGGCAACCATGACCGCAAGGAACTCAACTACGAACAGGCCTTCGGTCCGGACACCTACATGTTCTGGTTCGGCAAGGACGGCTACCTCGGTTTCGATACGAAAGACTTCTACGTCGCCGACGATCTCCGCGGGCAACCGGCCGACTTGCAGGTGTACCGGCGCGCGCTCAAACCCGCGCGCTGGGCGATCGGGTTCAGCCACCGGTACGAAGCCGACATGGGTATGCGCGCGCAATTGGCCCTGTTTGTCGACGACCCCCTCGACTGGTTCATCTTCGGCCATTGGCATCGGGAGAACACGGAGGCGGAGCAGACGGTGCCGTGGGCCGGTGCGACGCGTCCGACGCCGATTACGGTAACACCGGCGGCTATCAACGGCGTCATACGTTTGTTTGAAATTGGACCTGGAGGCATCACACCTGGCCTAGTGCAGACCGTCGCGGAAACGAAGTGACTTGTCCCGGACCGAATTGAATGCAAAGGGGGATTTTATGCTGCGCTACTTCTGTTTGTTAGTCCTTACGGTCTCGGTCTTCACGGTTCCTGTTCCAGCGCAAAGCGTGGAGCGTTTTCAACAGGATCGCTTCGCCATCGGGTTCTGGGTGGATCCGCCCGCCGACGATCAAATGGACGAACGCTATGCCGCCATCGCCGATGCCGGATTCACCGTGGTGCTGGGAGGGTTCGGTGCCAGTGCGCCGGAGTCCATCGAACGCCAGTTAACGCTATGTGAGAAGTTTGATCTGAAGGCATTGGTGTACTCCGTGTCGCGCGAATTCGATGATCTCCCGGAGCATCCGGCATGCTGGGGCTACATGGTCCGCGACGAACCCAGCGCCGCTTTGTTTCCCGAACTCCGCGCCATCGTGGACAAAATCCGCGCCGAGCGGCCGGGACGACTCGCCTACATCAACTTGTTCCCCAACTACGCCAACGAAGATCAACTCGGCACCAAGACTTACGAAGAGCACGTCCGCCGCTTTATCGATGAAGTAAACGTCGACGTGCTCAGCATGGACCATTACCCGATCTTCAAGCCGGACAAAGACGGACGTGACGCCTATTGCGAGAACCTCGCGGTGATGCGGGAAGAATCACTCCGTGCGGAAATTCCATTTTGGAATTTCTTCAACGTCATGCCCTACGGTCCACACACCGATCCCACCGAAGCGCAGCTTCGCTGGCAAATCTACACATCCCTCGCGTATGGCGCAAAAGGCGTGATGTACTTTTGTTATTGGACTCCAGGCGGTGGCGAGTTCCCCAAAGGCGGGGCGATACTGCACCGGGACGGACGCCCCTCGCGTCACTACGATCAGGCGAAACGCATTAACACGGCCGTGAAGAATTTTGGTCCGACCCTCATGCAACTTACCAGCACCCGCGTGTTCCGCATCGCGCCAGACACCGACGTCGCCGCAACGCTCGAAGGATCGCCCATCAAAAGCATCGCGCGGGCCGATGTCGATCCGCCTCACGATTACTTGATTGGTGTGTTCAAGCATGCCGACGGCCGGGACGCGGTCCTCCTGAACAACTACCGGTTCGCGTACACCGCGTGGCCGACAGTCGAGTTCGCCCAGCCAGTTGAGAAGGTGCGCGAAATCGATCCGGCCACGGGTCAGGAAATCGCGGTGATCGATGACAGCCCCGCCATGGACGGCATCCAACTGTCACTCGATTCCGGCGCGGGCCGATTGTTCCTCGTGGCGGCAGAATAGACGCGCAAAAAGTTGGGCTACCGCACGACCGCTTCCGCGGCCAATTGGAACACGGTATTGAGCGGTTCCGGCTTCTCGGGCATACCGCCGAGCTTGGTGTCGTTCCAGGAAACGACCATGTCGTGGGACGGAAAGACCGCCATTCCGCGCATGCCATTCTTGTGGCCAAGGGCGGCGAAGATATCGTGGGGCGCGTCGGGCCAGAGCCGTTCGCCGTCGGCGTTCTCGCCATTGGTCCACCACAGCCAACTGTAGCTTCCCTCATGCTCGGTCTGGTTGTCGGGGATGCGCTGCGAACCAATCGTGCGCTGGCCAGGGCACATCTCGGCCGCTTCGGCTGCCGTCCGCGGAATGGTATTTGGGACCGGGCTGGTCGTAATCTCGGTCACGTGCTCGCGCGAGAGCAGTTGCTGCCCGTTCCACGATCCGCCGTGAAGATAGAGGAGTCCGAATCGTGCGAAGTCCCGCGGCGACACGGCCAATCGCCCCGAGTTCGGGACAAAAGATGGATTATCTTCGCATTGCAGGATATCCGTCAGCCGCGGGTGCAGCACGGTGTCGCTGACTGTTTCCGCGGTCTTGCCAAAAACCTCCAGGAAGAGCGTGTCCCACAGCAGCGCCATCTGCCAATCGTTGTAGTCGAATGCCGTGCCTGGCGCTTCGCGAACGCCATAGCAGGAGACCTGATTGGCCATATGCCGGAAGGTAATCGCTCGGTCCTTGTAGTCCAGATCCGCGTTGAGATCGTTGAGGCACGGCGCGTAGTCCACCACGCGCGCGTCCACGCTCGGCAGAAGACCGTCTTCTACTGCGACAAACACAAAGTGCGCGATCCACGGTTTCAACGCGGACGCCACGTCGCCCGCCTTCTCGACGTCGCCCCACGAATAGACAAGGTACCCATGGCGAACGACACAGCCCCGTCCCCCCATGAAGTCTCGCATAGCGTCGAGCTTCGCGACATCCAAACCCACGGCCTCAGGAGTGCGGGACTCCCAGTGCTCGCTTGGGTAGATCGCGTCCGCTGTTTGGGCCAGCGTTGCGGCCAGGATTGCTAGAATGACTGTACCGATTGTCCCACCCCCGGTTCTGAAACCAACTTCCGCGAAGAACAGGATCGGCATTGCACAAAGTGGCTCGACCGAATTCTATGCAATTACGTCATGCACCACGTTCCCCGCCACATCCGTGAGCCGGAAATCGCGGCCGTTGTGGCGGTACGTCAATTTCAGGTGATTCATGCCGAGCATGTGAAGGATCGTCGCGTGCAAGTCGTTGACGGATACCTTGTTCACGGCGGCTTTGTGTCCGATTTCGTCGGTTTCGCCGTAGTGAACGCCGCCCTTGGCGCCGCCGCCCGCGAACCAGACCGTGAACGCGTGGGGATTGTGGTCGCGTCCCGACTGGCCGCCGCCGGGAGCGCGTTGCACGAGGGGCAAGCGGCCAAACTCGCCGCCCCAGATGACGAGCGTGGAATCGAGGAGGCCGCGCTGTTTCAGATCGGTGAGCAGCCCGGCGATAGGAATGTCGGTTTCCGACGCGAATCCGCGATGGTTGCTTTCGATATCGAGATGCCCGTCCCAGCTCTTCTCGTTTTCTTCGCCGCCGCTGTAGATCTGCACGAAGCGCACGCCTCGTTCGACCATGCGCCGCGCCATGAGACATTGCTTGGCGAAGTGCGTGCACTGCTCGTTGTCGAGGCCGTAGAGCTGCTGGATGTGCTTCGGTTCCGAGTAAACGTCCATCGCATCGGGCGCAGCCATCTGCATGCGATAGGCCAACTCAAAACTCTCAATACGCGTGGCGAGTTCCGGGTCGCCCGCGTTCGCGGTTTCGTGGCGTTTGTTCAACGACGCAAGCAGATCGAGTTGCCTCCGTTGCTGCGCGTCGTTCATGGTTTCCGGGCGCTTCAGATTGTCGATCGGTTCGCCTTGCGCGTTGAGACTGGTGCCCTGGAAGATGCCGGGCAGAAATCCCGCTCCCCAATTCTGCGAATAGCCTTTCGGCAAGCCGCGCCCAAGCGTGTCGTACATGACGACGAAGCCCGGCAGGTTCTGATTTTCCGTGCCGAGTCCGTAGGTGACCCAGGAACCGACGCTCGGAAAGCCCATGCGGTTCATTCCGGTATTGATTTGAAATAGCGCGGGAGAATGGTTGTTGGTCTCCGTGTGGCACGAGTGAATGAAGGCCATGTCGTCAACATGCTTGGCCATGTTGGGGAAGATGTCGGAAACCCAGGTGCCCGACTCGCCGTGTTGGCTAAACCCGAAGGGCGATTTCATGAGCGGGCCGACCTGGTCCACGAAGAATCCTGTCGTGTTGTCGAAGCCTTCGAGTTTCTGTCCGTCGCGTTTCTCGAGTTCGGGTTTGTAATCCCAGGTATCGACCTGGCTCGGGCCGCCATTCATGAACAGCCAGATGACCGCCTTCGCCTTTCCGGGGAAGTGCGAGGGATGCGAGGCGAGCGGATTCAGCGATTCCTTAGCGGACGCGGTGAGGAGTCCTTGCGATTCGAGGAGACCTGCGAGGGCCAGCGCGCCGAAGCCCTGTCCCGTGCGGCGCAGAAAATCGCGGCGCGTGCAGAAGCAGGGCGCGGGTTCGGCGATGTAATGGGGTTCCGTCTTGTCGCTCATACTTCCCTCGTCATGAAATCGGTCAATCCACGTACACGAACTCATTCAGGCCGATCAGGACCTGGCAGAAATCCTGAATCGCTGCGGCCTTTGGATTCTCGTTTCCTGCCTCTGCGTACGACGCGGTCTGCGCCTCGACGAAGGCCACGGAATCGGCCAGTTCTGTTTCATCCGGGGCGCGGCCGAGCGCGATACGGTAGCCTTCACGCACGACCGCATCGGACTGCGTCGCCGCATCGGGGCACACGCGCGCGGCAAAATTCGCGGCGCATTTCCGCACGAGATCGTTATTCATCATGAGCAGGGCCTGCGGCGCGATCGTGGTCGTGGCCCGTTCGCCAAGGCCCTGCGTCGCATCCGGCGCATCGAAGAGCGTCATCATGGGGATGAGCTTGCTGCGCTTAATCATGAAATAGATGCTGCGCCGATCGTGCTGCTCCAGCGTGCCGGGTCCGTACATGGTGTCGTCGAGGGTGCCGCTGACTGCCAGCATGGCATCGCGGATGATCTCCGCTTCGAGCCGTTGGCGCGGGAAATGCCAGATAAGCCTGTTCTGATCGTCGATGGCCATCTTGGCTTCGTCGATGGCGGCGCTCTGGCGGTACGTGGCGCTTGTCATGATGAGCTTGTGAATGGGTTTCAACCGCCAGCCGTTGTGGACGAGTTCCAGCGCGAGCCAGTCGAGCAATTCCGGGTGGGTGGGCGCTTCGCCCTGCATGCCGAAATCGCTCGGCGTCGAGACGATACCGCGCCCGAAATGATGCTGCCAAAGACGATTCACCATGACCCGCGCCAAAAGGAATCCGGCGCCGTAATCGTAATCGGTGATCCATTCCGCCAGCGCGGTGCGCAGGTAGGGCGTGCGCGATCCGTCCGGCGGCTGCGTTCGCCAATGGTCGACGCCGTCGCTCGCGAACACGAGGTTCGTCAAGAATCCCTGGGTGGCGATCTCGCCTTTCTGGTTCGGGTCGCCGCGTTTCAGGAAGTGCGTGTGCTCGAGATAGTCGCCGCCTTGCGTGTGCGTGCGAATGGCGGGCACGCCCTCGCTGCACACCATGACCTTTGCGCGACCGGGCGCGGGCCGTTGCTCTGCGTGTTCCCGCACCTTCTTCGCGCGGTCGCGCCAGTCGCCGTCGGTCGTCCGATACCACGCGAACAGAGCGCCGCGATCGGCGTCGGTCAATGCGCCGGGGTCGGCCTTGAACCGATCGAGCGCCTCCTGGGCCGCGGTGAACTCGGCATCGCTGTCAAACCCGACCGGCCAGGGCAGCGTACTGACTGACAAACGCGGCCGGCCGATGGCGTGTCCGGTGTTGACTGCAAAATCCATAGTGATCGTGAGGATCGTTCCGCCGTCGAAGCCGACGGGCGATTCGAGGCGGAAGATGGCCGCGTGATCCTTACCGAACTCCGGGTCAACGGCCCAACCGGACTTCGGATCGTCGTCCAGCGCCGCGGCGATGGGCAGACCCGTCTGTTCGAAGGTCGCGATGGGCTTGCTCAGTTTTGCTTCGACCGGTTCCCCTGCGCCCTTGGCCGGTGCGGCGATTACTTTGATCGAAGACAACGCGAAGTTGCCGTTCACGGCACGGCCGGGGCCGCCCTTGACGAAGGCGTCGTCGTGCAGGGCCTCGACGCGGATCGACGTGATGCCTTTCAGATCGGTCTTCGCAGTGAACGTATACGTATCGCTGTCTGGATTGGCGCCTTCCGCGCGCAGGGAGCCGTCTTCAAGTTTCGTGAAGAAGGCGCCGCCTGCCGAAGTGGCGTTGTCAACGGCAAGGACATTCCACGGCGGCTGGAACGGCTGCTTCTCTTCGCTCGCAAGCCACGCATCGAACCGTTCCGTCAAAGCGCCCGTCTCGAAGGAAGTCAACTCCGCCGTCAACGGCGCGTGCTCTTTCTCAAATCGCGCGAGGGCCTGCTGATGCGTGAGGTCGTCGACGGGAATCTCCAGGTTCGATCGCACCGTCTTCGTAAACGTCGAAATGAGCCGGTAGTAGTCGTCCGCCGGTATCGGGTCGTACTTGTGATCGTGGCAGCGCGCGCACCCGACGGTAAGACCCAACATGGAGGTGCCAATCGTGCGCGCCATGTCGTCGAGTTCGTCGTAGCGTTCTTTCTCGACCTGGCTCTTCGTGATCTGCGTGGCGTGCGTGCCCGCGCCGAGGAACCCCGTGGCCATCATCGCGAGGGGATTGTCCGGCGCATACTCGTCGCCCGCGATCTGCCATTTCACGAAGGTGTCGTAAGGCAAGTCGTCGTTAAACGCCTTGATGACGAAATCGCGGTAATGGTACGCGTACTCGCGGTTGTAGTCCTGCTCGTATCCGTGGCTCTCCGCGAACCGCGCCAGGTCCAGCCAATGCCGCGCCCAACGTTCGCCATAGTGAGGACTCGCCAGGAGTTCTTCGATGAGTTTGTCGTAGGCGTTGGGATCGGGGTCGTTGACGAAGGCGTCGACCGCCTCCGGCGTGGGCGGTAGGCCAATGAGATCCAGGTACGCGCGGCGGATGAGCGTGCGGCGGTCGGCCTCCCCATTCGGCGCGAGGTTGCTCGCTTCCAGTTTGGCGAGTATGAAGCGGTCGATGTCGCCGCGCGGCCAGGAGGCATCCGCAACGGTGGGGGGCGCGTGTTCAACCGGTTTCACGAAGGCCCAGTGGCGCTCGTACTTCGCGCCTTGGTCGATCCAGCGTCCAATGAGATCTATTTCCTTGGCGGACAGCATTTTTTGGGAATTGACCGGCGGCATCTTGTCCACCGCATCTTCAGTGGTGATTCGTTGCCACAGCGTGCTCACCACACGATCCCCGGGAACCAGCGCGGCCCGGCCCGACTTCAGCGCCGCGTGCGCGCCCTCTTCCGTATCCAGCCGGAGATTGGCCTTGCGTTTCTCTTCGTCCGGACCATGACATGCGAAGCAGTTGTTGGAAAGGATGGGCCGGATATCCCGGCTGTAGCTGATCGTATCCGGCGAGGCGGTCTCCCCCGATGCAACGCGCTTGATCCGTTCTTCCAACGCATGCAGCAGCGTCGCCCGTTCCTGCGCGTCCGCCGTGAGCGCATCGAGCATAGCAGAGGCATCCCCCGCGGGATCTGCGGAGGCGAAAACGGAACACGCCATCAAGGCGCAAACGGACAGAGTACGCCCACTGTGAGGTAAGACCGATACCTTCATGGCTTCCATAATCCCAAGAGATGCCCCGGAAAGTCAATAAATCGGCAGGTTTGCATTGAACGCCACCAACCCATCGGATACAATTCGCGATACTTTATTCCGAGACCGAGTTTCCTTCAGGAGCCAGCCTAAGTTATGAATTTGGAACGCTATCGCGATCTGCTGTCGCGCTTTGAGACGGCCCGCGTCTTGGTCGTGGGCGATATCTATCTTGATGAGAACGTCCGGGGGGTGGTGACGGGGATTAGTCTGGAGGCCCCGATCCCGGTGTACGAGGTGCACGAGCGGCGGTACAACCCCGGCGCGGCGGGAAATGCGGCGTGCAACGTGGCGGCCCTGGGCGCGAAGACGTACATGGTGGGCTACGTGGGCCAGGATACGAACGCGGACATCGTCCGGCGGGAATTCGAGGTCCGGAACGTGGACACCTCCGGCCTGGTCGTCCATCCCACGCGCGCGACCAACACCTACGGCAAACTTCGGGCCGGCGGGTTCAACATCCCTACGCAGGAGATCCTCCGCACCGACACGCCGACGCCGGTGTTCATCGAGGGCGAGGTCGAAGACCAAATCATCGCGAATATCAAAGCCCGAGCGCCGGAAGTGGACGCCATCGTCGTGACCGACCAAGTCTGCTCCGTAGCGACGGAACGGGTCTTGCGTGAAGTCGTCGAAATCGCGAAGAAACACGGGCTGATTACCGTAGGCGATTCCAGGTCCCGGGCAGGGGCCTTCAAGGATTTCGACATCATCGTGCCGAACGACCGCGAAGCGGGGATTGGTGCGGGAATCGACGTGGTCGACGAAAAGACGCTCCACTCGGCAGGAAAGAAACTGCTGGGCATCTGCAATAACGCCGTTGTGACCCGTGGCGCCCAAGGGATTACCGTGTTCGCGGCGGATGGGAGCATCACCGACGTGCCTATCACAATCGCCCCCGACGCTGTCGTGGATGTGACCGGGGCGGGAGACACGGTGACCGCTGCGGTGACGGTGACCATGGTCGCGGGAGGGACTCTTGCCGAGGCAGCCGTGGTCGGGAACACCGCTGCCGGGGTAGCCGTGGCCCAGGAAGGCGTCGTGACCGTACCGAAAGCCCAGTTGGAGCGCGCGTTGTTCAGCAAAGGCGGGCCTGCCAAGCTAAAGAATATCAACGAGTTAAAAGAGATTATCACGAAACTCCGCGCGGCTGGCAAGAAGGTCGTCTGGACCAACGGGTGTTTCGATATCGTTCATATCGGCCATATCACGTATCTCCAAAAGGCGGCTTCGCTTGGGGATGTCCTGATCGTGGGGTTGAACACCGATGATTCTGTGCGCAGCGTGAAAGGACCCGGACGGCCCATCGTGCCGGAAGCGGAACGGGCGGCGGTACTGGCCGCGCTGGAGTGCGTGGGCTATGTGGTTCTGTTTTCCGAGCCTTCGCCCATGCCATACCTGGAGGCGCTGCGACCGGATGTCTACGCGAAGGGCGGTGACTACACACTGGATACCATCGTGCAAGAAGAGCGACGGCTTGTCGAGGGTTATGGCGGGGGGATTGCAATCCTTCCTGGGGTAGAGGGTCGTTCGACGACCAATATCATCGCGCGCATCACGAATGATGCGTAGGGTAACGGAGTTTGCAATTCTTGGGAACTGTGCTAGACTGACGAGCAAAGATTATTGACAGGAGAGGGGCCATGAGCTTGAATCGACGGATATCAACAGGGTTGCTCGCAGCCGTCTTGGCATGCTGCGGACTTTTCGTGGCGGGCGCGCAGGAAGCCAACAAAGAACTTGTCGATGCTCAGGATCCATTTATCCTGAATCCGCCATCCACATCCTTAGAGCCGGTCGGCGAGGTGGATTTGCCTCCGGCGAATACGGCCCTGGACGAGCGGCCTCGGGCGGCGCAGGTGACCACTCCAAACGAACCCGACGGGGATACTGCCGACGGTTCGGCGGTGCGAACGGAACGGCCCGAACGGCCGACGCCCAAGAACGTCACGCGCATCGACAACGATCCCAAGCGTAAACGGAGCGTGCAGCCAACTGCGGTCATCAAGGCGCAGTTAGCGCCGTGGGGCTATACGCGGCGCTACCTCGAAGGGGACATCGCCGAACCCGAGCATCCGTTTGGTTCGGGCCAGCAGCCCGGAATTGGCGGGCTGAACAGACCGAACCAGGACCGCGGCCAGATCAGCCTGCGAGGCAACCGCGGCCGCAGGGATCGCGACGAAGATTAGTGGCCCCCTACCGTATCCACAGCTGAAGGTGGCCGCCTCGGCATTACAGCGGCCGTTCTTACAGCGTTTCCACGGTGATGTGGCTGTTGGTGTAAATGCAAATGTCAGCGGCGGTGGCCAGGGCTTCCCGCACGATCCCTTCCGCATCGAGACTGGAATGCTTTACGAGTACCCGCGCTGCGGAAAGGGCGTAGGCACCGCCCGAGCCAATGGCGATGATGCCATCGTCGGGTTGGATGACTTCCCCGCTCCCGGCCACGATGAGGGACGCTTCTGCGTCGCACACCGCCAGCAGGGCCTCCAAATTGCGTAGGTATTTGTCGGTTCGCCACTCTTTTCCCAGTTCCACTGCGGCGCGGACGAGATTCTTGTTGAACTCGTTGAGCTTGCCTTCGAATCGTTCGAAGAGCGTGAAGGCATCGGAAACCGCGCCGGCAAACCCGGCGATGACGCGGCCATCGGCCAGGCGGCGGACCTTGACTGCGTGGTGCTTCATTATGGTGTTGCCGAGGGTGACTTGTCCGTCCGCCCCGAGGGCAACTTTCCCGTCCTTCCGGACACTGACAACCGTGGTGCCGTGAAAGGCGTTCATCAGATTTCCTTCATGTTGGCGTCAGGCGCGGGTATGGTGCGTCTGAAACGTCTGTTTGAGGGCATTCCGGTATCTACTCGCCGCAATGCGCTTGTTTTCGAATGAAATGCTTCTACCATACCTCCCGCGCCAAGACCAAGTAACGGATGGCGTCAGGCGCTGAAGGTGAGGACATTCTACGACAATGGATGAAGGCCGATCGACGATACTGGGCTTGCTGATTCTCGCAGGCTGCATCGGGCTCATGTGGCTCCGGGGGTACCGCCTGAGGCGCTCGTGGCGCAAGGGTATCGAGGCTCTGGAAGCCGGGGACATGCAAACCGCGGCAGCATGGCTACAGTCCTGCGTGAAGCAGTCGCCTTCTTGGGTGCCGGCCCGGCGATTGCTCGGACGGGCCTTGGTCGCGTCGGGCTGTTTCGAGGAGGCAGAGAAACATCTGCGCTTGGCTGCGCAGTTTGAACCGCGCGACGCGGAGGGGTATCTGGAACTGGCGATGTTTCTGGCCAATTGTCCACCGGTGCGGTTGGAAGAAGCCATCGATCAGCTTGCTAAGGCGATGGAATATGCCCCGCGATTGCGGCAAGAGGCGGACCGGATGCCGCAATTGGCGCCGTTGCGGGATCATCCACGTTGGGCAGAACTCGCCGGTGAAGTGGTGCCGAATCGCGCAAGTTCACAGTAGGGCGTCGAGCCTACTGGAGGAATTCGAGCAAGACCTCGACCGGAATCCCCAACACGCCCGCAACCAGCACCGACGTAAGCGCTTTAAGGACCGTGGTCACACCTAAGTACGCCACGTAGTCGATGAATTCGAACTCGTAGAGGGCGTGTAGAATAAAATAGGCCGTGATGAGTCCGATACACGGGCAACTAAACAAGACCGACACGCCGACGCCAACCAGACCCGCGCTCACGAAGTCTTTTAGAAACTCCTCGTTCGGGAGTTTCTTCACAAGCAAGAGAGTCAGATACATGCCGGTTGCCGATTCGAGAAGAAGCAGTACAACGACAATGGCGAGTTGAGCGATGGTGAACTGGGTAAAGTCGACCATCTCCTCGACCTTGAGGTCCAGGGGCTGAATCGCGTTGTAGAATTCCTGAGCACTGACATAGCCCGATTGACGGTACACCTCGCCGGTCCAGGAGTCTTCGACGATGGTCGTTGGAACTTCGGTTACTTCATACCATGACGTGTTTTCGGGATCGGCTTCAATATCGATCCGCACGCAGGTCCAGCCGTTGACCAAATGGGCGATGCTGGGTTCCTTCCAGGTGTCCTGCATCATTTGGGTCGCGGCTTCGCTCTCGGAGCTGTAGAAAAAGTACAGGGTAGGCGCGATCTTGTCGTAGGACGCGTTCATGGCGGTGTCATAAAAATTGAACCAATAGATTTCCTGCGGTGCAGCAGCGGGATCGCCCGCCGTTTGCGTTGCCGTCCCGCCTCCGCTGTCGGTCGATCCGCCGTCTTTACCGAAGAACAAAGGCAGCGCGATAAGCGCCAGGAGCAAGACCCCGCCGGCCACGCCGAGGCCGATGTAGAGCGGCTTGCGGTTCGGTTCCGCCAACGTCGGGGGAGGGGCCGCGTCCGGCTTCGGTGCGAAGAGATCTCCTAGACCCATGGGGTCTGCGCCGCCCGTTCCGATCGGGCCCATGCTCAGGTCCATCGGATTGAACGCGACGTCCTGACCGGGGGCGTTCGGGGTGAATACCGGCGGGGGCGGGACCGGGGATGTGGAAGCCGCGAGTTTCTGCAGGATCTTGTCCGCCCGAGGATCGTTATACATCGACTTGAGCTTCAGGCAGATTTCGTGGGCTTCCTTGGGACGCCCCAGTTTCATCAGACAAAGCGCCCGCGGATACATGACATTCTTCGCGTCGGGAAACGCCGTGTCGAGCTTATCGAGTACCGTTAACGCTTCGGTGTAACGCTTGTCGCGGAACAACTCATCCGCGAGCTTGAACTTTCGTTGAGCCTCGCTGGAGTCCATACAGGTATCCCCATAACCCCTTGCACTTGCCCGTTGATTCTAACGGACAAGTGTCGAAATGTCACTTTGCGCTAATTTCGTACCGAAACCGCAGGTTCCTGTGATACATTCAGTCCCGGAGCATCTGGATACTGCCCGCTATGAAGTTCCTCAGACGCCTCGCAAAATGGTTCGCGGTAACCGTGGTCCTGCTCGTCACGAGTGGGGCTGTCGCCGTCGTCTATCTCGCGAACTCGCGCTTGCCCGAACTGGAGGGGACGGTGATCCACCCGTCCCTGCACGGGGAAGTTCGAGTTGTGCGCGATAGCGTTGGGGTCCCCCACATCGCTGCCGGGAACGAGCCGGATGCGTACTTCGCCCTTGGGTATTGCATGGCCCAGGACCGGTTGTTCCAGATGGAGTTGATGCGGCGGCTTGCGCGGGGCGAACTGGCGGAGGTGGCCGGACCGCCCGCGCTGCCGATCGACCGGGCCGTTCGCGCGTTTCGACTGCGGGCGAAAGCCGAAGCGTACTTTGCCGATTCGGGCGCGCAGCCGCCCGAGTTGACCGCGCTGATGGACGCCTATCTCGCGGGGGTGAACGCCTTCATCGCAGAAGGTCCGATACCATTCGAGTTGATCGTGCTCGGTGTAGACGTTCGGCCCTTTACGAAAGTCGATTGCCTGGCGGTGGCGGCCATCCTGCCGATAACCTTCGCGGACGGCATCCGCGGCGATCCGTTGGTTACGATGTTGAAAGCAAAACACCCGGACCTGGATATCGACGCGTTGTTCCCCGGGTACACGCTCGAAACGCCGGTCACCATCATGGAGACCCTCGAGGAAGCGGCCGCGTATCTGGAGTCCCACCGGGAGGAAGATAAGGCAGACGAGCCGATCCGCTACGAAGCATCGTTGTCCGTTGTGAACGAATGGTTGACGATATTCGGCGCGATCTCGCAGCGGTTCGGTCCGGCCATGGGGAGTAATTCCTGGGTGCTGGCGCCGTCGCGTACGCAATCGGGCGAAGCGATTCTCGCCAACGATCCGCACATTGCATTTTCCAACCCCAGCATTTTGTATGAAGCGCATCTCAAGTACGGCGACTTCGAGAACTACGGATTTCATTTGCCTCCCATTCCGATTCCCCTGATGGGCCACAACCGGCAACGCGCCTGGGCGCTGACCATGACCGCGCAGGACGACACGGACTTCTACCTCGAACGGTTCCACCCCGACGACCCGGACAAGGTGATGTACAAAGGCGAATGGGTGGATGTGGAAACGGCGACGGAAACGATTAAGGTTCGTTTCTCCGACAATGTGGAATGCCGGGTGCGGGTCACGCCGCATGGTCCCGTGCTCAACGATTTCCTCAAAGCGTACCACGGTTACGACGACGCGCCCGTGTCCTTGTCGTGGATCTGGCAACACCTGCCATATACCGACATTACCGCGTTCTACCGTATGGGGCACGCGCAGAATTGCGAGAACTTCGGCGAGGCGGTCTCCCTGATCACCTCGCCCGGCATGAATATCAGTTTCGCCGATGCGGATGGCAACATCGCGTGGTGGGCGACGGGCAAGATTCCGATTCGTCCGGACGGTATGAACAGCAAACAGATTCTCGACGGCGCGTCGGGTAGAGACGAAATCCTGGGCTACCTGCCTTTCGACCAGAATCCTCACTTGAAGAACCCCGACTGTGGATTCATCGCGTCGGCGAACAACAAGCCCACCGTCAAGCCGGTCGGTGCGGTGAAGGACATACAAGGCTATTGGCAACCTACCGATCGCGCGGGACGCATCGAGGAGTTGGTGAGCGCGCGCGCGGACTGGACGGTAGAAGCGCTCAAGGTCGTGCAGTTTGACGACACGAGCCGGGCAGGTCCGGAAGTGGTGACGCAACTTGTGGATGTCGTAGACGCGCAACGCGTGCTGTTGACGCCCTGGGAGCAAGACGTGCTCGACCGGTTGAAGGCGTGGGACTTCCGGCACGACGTGGATTCCGTGGGCGCCACGATCTACGAGCATCTCAACGCGGCAATCCTCAAACGCGCGTTGACCGACGAGATGGGGGTCGATCTCTTCAAAGTCTACGCCACCCTCGCGGATCACTGGCACTTCTACAAGCACTTCATCGGCGACGAGGCGTCACCCTTCTGGGATGATGTGACCACGATAGAACGAGAGCAACGCCCCGAGATCGTGCTGGCGGCGTTCAAAGACATGACGCGCAGGCTGACGCGGCATCTCGGCGGGGACGTGTCGCGCTGGACCTGGGGCCGCGCGCACACGATGGAGTTCAAACACCCCTTCGGCTATCTGCCGGTGCTCGATCGGATCTTTAATGTGGGACCGTATCCCGCGTCAGGCGGCGCGCAGGTGCTGAATAACATGCTCTACGACTTCGCGCAGGATGAATTCACCGTCATCGCCGGCCCGGCCACGCGACGGCTCATCGACTTCGCCTCACCGGAAGACGCACAGGTCATCCTGCCCACCGGCAACTCCGGCAACTTCATGAGCCCCCATTACGGCGACCAAGCCGAACGCTTCATGAACGGCGAATACCGCCGCGCCTTGCTGGATGCCGAGGACATCGAGCTGGATAAGGCCCACGAGCTGCGTTTTGTGCCTGGGGAGTGATTGACGAATGTAGCGCAGGCGTCCTCGCCTGCATTCTGAAGGACGTTAACACAAGATGCAGGCGAGGACGCCTGCGCTACATTTCAACGTCGGTCCCTCATTCACCTACGGATAGATCGATTCAGGCGGCGCGCCTTCGAATTTCAGCCAAGTGACGCAGTGGTTGCCGGTTTGGCCGGCGCTGGAGAGGTCGCAGACGCGGAGCGTCGTTCCGTCGGCCATGGGGATGGACATGAGACTCCAGGGCGCGATGGGGCCGTCCCACGTTTCGGGCGTAAAGACCAGCGCCTTCCAGTCCACGGGCGGCAGCGCCCCGGGGTCGACGTCGTTGTAGCGCGCGTCGTAGGCGTACAAGAGCGGACCGCGGTACACGGAGAGTTTGCCTTCGTAAGCTTCCGCGCCAACCCAGTAGCGCGGCGTGAAGTCGAGGGACAATTCGATCCGGTCGCCGGTCTTCCATTCTCGGTTCAAGGCTAGATAGGTGCCCGGCTTGACCCCGCCGACCGCCTCGCCGTTTACCGTTACCTCTGTGTTTGTCGACCATCCCGGGATGCGCAGGCGCAGCGTGAAAGCTTCCGGCTTCTCCGTGACGACGGCGATCTGAACGCGACCGTTGCGCGGATAGTCCGTGTCCTGCGTGAGCGTGATCGTGTTTCCGGAAGGCAGTGTCGCGGCGTAGGCGCCGGGTCCGTAAAAGTTCAGTGCGAGCCCTTCTGCATGCTGCATGAGCGCCCATTGGCCGATCATGCCGAGGGGCCGGTTCGCGTTCACTGCGCAGCAGTTGAGATCGGGTCCCGCCTTGGGCGCTTGCCAGGGCAGTTCGACCCCGAAGACGCGGGTGCCGTCCATGGGCACGTTGTAGGCGCAGGCGCGGCCGCTATAGGGAATCGCGCCGAGCGCGCTGTTCAGCGTGCTCCATTCGATCTCGTCGGCCACGGTGGAATCGCCCGTCATGCGGAGCATGTCGACGGACATGGCGATCCAGGCCACCGTGCAGCAGGTCTCGATCGCGCCCTGATGATACGGCGTGCCGGTGAAGCCTTCGCCAGAGGTGATGCCGCCGGTGTTGTGGCGGTCGCCCGCGAGGCAACTGTGCCAGATGTGTTCGAATGCTTTCCGGTACTGTTCGTCGCCGGTGAGCCAATACAACTCGGCGAGGGCCTGCCAATCGTGAATGGCCTCCCAACGGTGTTGCGGAAATTCGATGACGGGACGGCCCGCGAGGGCGGATTCAAGGTAGCGCCCCGCACCGGGTTCGTTCCACGCGTCGTGGACGATGTACTTCGCGAGGTCGAGGTACCGCGGCACGCCGGTCTTCTTGTAGAGCAACACCAGCGCATGGCACACGGCCATGTTCATCTGGCCGCCCGCACCGTCGTTGGTCAAGGTGGGACCGCCTGGACCAAAGGTTTCGAACAGCAGATCGGCGGCCTTTTCGCAGGCATCTAGCGCGGGCTCGTAGGCGGTGTCTTCGTAATAGAGCATCAATCCGAGCATGCAATGGTAATGCCCCCACACGTCCCAGTTGCCGCCGATGAGCCGTGACGATTCGGGGAAGGGCCCGAGGTAGCCGTTATCCGCCTGGCACGCAATGAGGTCGGCGACGAACGAGTCGATGCGTTCTTTCAGCGCCGGGTCCTGTGTCAGGCGCCACGTGAGCTGCGCGCAGGTCAGGTATTTGCCCGCGAACTCGCCCGCCCACGGCACCAGCGGATCGCGCACCGGCGTTTTGTCGCGGTCACGGAAGACTTGCAGGATCGCGGGGCTCGACTCCGGAGTTTCGAGCAAGTACCGTTGAATGGCCTTGTCGATGCGCGTGCGGAGATACCCTTGCAGGTTGTACTGCGCGGCGGGGATTGAATTGAGCGCAGGCGCGACGGCATCCGCAGGGGGTGCTTGGGCGGGCGTGTCCCAATCGTAGAAAGTCAACGAACGGCGTACGCCCGCCGGCGCTTCTCCGACCGCGCTCGTCGCCGTAACGGTCCACCACAGGGCCGTGGGTGCGTCGCTACGGCTCAAGAACATGGAAGTCGCCGTGCCCGCGTCGATCGCGAGGGCAGGTTCGTTCGCGTCCGCGCTCGCGTACAACGCGACTTGATACGACTCCGCGGCCGCGGATGGCGACCATTGGAGCGTCACGCCGTCGCGGCTCCGCGTCTGGAATCCATCAGCGGGACCGAGCAGCCGGAAACCTCCGGGCGGCGGATCGGGTTCGCCATGCGCCTGCGGCGGACCGAGCACCGTGAAGAGCCCGCGTTCGCCGAGGGTGCCGGTCTCCGCGCGAATCCACGCGTCCGAGCGGGCGGACGTGGCGATGCGGACTTCGTCGATCTCACCGTGGAATTGCCAGGGATCGAAATGCAGCAGACCCCTCCCAATGCGAATCTCGTCTACGTTCAACGCGCCCGGCAAGGCCGAATCGCGTTCCAGCACAACCCCGTCCACGGCGATGGTGCGTGTATGGTTGGCGGCATCGTAGACCACGGCGGCCGCGTGCCAGGATTCCGTGTCGATGCTCTCCACGTTGAGTTCCGGCGCGCGCTGGCCGTGGCTCGTCGCGTTGGTGTGGACCGTACCGGGAACTTTCAATCCGAAGTTGAACCATTCCTCGGGGCCCTCTGAGCGGTTACCCGAGGCAAGCGTCTGCAAATCCGGGCCCTCCTGCACGCGGAACCGCATCGTGATAGTCACGGCGTCGCCGATTCCTTTGACGGCGTCAGCGTCGAGTCGGAGATATCCAGTTTCTTGCGAGAACTGCGCGTGGTCCGCAAAACCTACGGAACCCTCCAATTGAGCTTTGGTTGAGTTCTTGGTGGCGTCGGACTCATCGCCTGCGAGATGGAATACCGCCCGATACGCTTCGTCCCATACGAAACCGCCTCGTTGCGCGGCGGCATCAGCGTTTCCGTAGTAAAGGTAGAAGTACTGGCCAGGCGCTCGCGCCGCAATGCGCGGCACCCGGACGTGGATCTCCTGCATCGTCGCGTCCCAACGAACGGTCTCGTAGTCCAGTGCGTAGCCGCGCGGATCGATAATTCGCAAGTCCTTCCCGTTGTCGGCGGCGTGGTCGTGAATCCCGAGATCGGGACCCAGCCGGAGACTCACTGGGAAATCGACGAGATCCGATTCCAGGATCGAGGCGTCGAGATCGACGCGAATGCGATGGCCCCATTGAGCGTCCCACCAATCGGTCGCCGCGGCGGCTGTCCCGCAGCAGAACGCAAGAACCAGGATCGAAACCGTTGTGCGCATGCTCGCTCCCCTCACCGTGATTGCCCCGAAGCGACCGAATGGGGCGGCCTGCTGCCCTACTGCCCGGTACCAACTATAGGCTCGGCCACGTGATGGCGCAAGGAGAACTCGCTTCCGTCACCCTCGCGAACGCGGGGGCCCATCTTCAGGTTACCGTGGCGACTGCACGTGGACATGAATTCCTGCCTGCACATGGGAATGGCAGGTCGCGCCAAATCCCGGCCGGCGAAGCGGGTTGGAAAACCCGCTCTCCTATCAGTGCGCATAAACCGGGACACAATGGGTTAGACTGTGGGCAAACGACAGGATACGCTTATACGTCATCCTGAGCGCAGCGAAGGATCTCTGACGCGGTTGTCTGTGCAAAAACAGTCGCGAGTCAATATCGTTATGACTCTACCGTGCCCAAAATCGGTATCGCTATCGGAATCGCTATCGGAATCGGGATCGAAAACATCTCACGCGTCCGATACCGGTAGCGATCCCGATAGCGATAGCGATTTCAATGAAAGGCAGTCGCATGCAGACACCGCTTGAGATGGTACCGGGAAAGATCATCCGCGATCTGGGGGACGGCTACGTCCTCCGCTGGAGCACGCGGGCCGATGCGGACGCCGTGGGCGAATTGTCGGCTATCGTGTTTCACATCCCCGACAGCGACCAGCCGAATCCCCGCGTGCACCGTTGGGCGGCTGACCTTTGCGGACGGCCGCATCCCACCATGGTTGAGGGTTGCGTTACCGTCGTGGAAGATACCCGCGCGAAGCGTCTGGTCTCGTCCATGTGCCTCGTGCCGCAGACCTGGTGTTGCGAAGACCTCGCCTTTCCCGTGAGCCGGCCCGAGATCGTGGTCACGCGGGAAGACTGCCGGCGGCGTGGGTTCGTGCGCGCCCAGTTCGAGGCCTTCCACGCCTGGAGCAAAGGGCGCGGCGACCGCATGCAGGCCATCACCGGGATTCCCTGGTACTACCGCCAGTTCGGGTATGAACTCGCCCTCGACCTCGGCGGCGGACGCCGCACACCCGTCGGCCTAATCCCCGCGCCGGACGCGAAGGCGGAGCGCCCCTACCGCACGCGCCGCGCCATGGCGAAAGACCTGCCCGCTCTCCGCGCCATCTACGAACACAACACGCGCAACCTGCTCTACACGCTCCAGTACGAGGACGCCGTCTGGCGCTACGACATCGACGGGCGCAGTCCCGACACGGGCGTCGCCAGCAACGTCGTCGAAACGGCGGACGGCGAAGTCATCGGCTGGTTCGTTCACCCATTCTGGAAATGGGCGGGGCGCATGCACTGCTACACCTTCTGGCTGCTGCCGGGTCATTCGTACCGCGCCGTGGCGCCCTATGTCGCCGAGGCGCTGCGCCACTTCGGGGAACACGACGCGCAAGGCAACGACGAGCCGGTGAAAACGTTGTTCTGGGAGTTGGGCGAACGGCACCCGCTCTATGACGCCTACCCCAGGGAAATGGCCGACACCGTGCCGCCCTTCGCGTGGTACATCCGCGTGCCCGACATCCCCGGCTTCGTCGATTTCCTGCGCCCCGTCCTCGACCGCCGCCTGGAACAGTCCCCTTTCGCCGGCCACACCGGCACGCTCACCATCAACGGCTTCACCTGGGGTATGCGCCTCACCATCGACCGCGGCCGCGTCAACGCCGTCGCGCCGCACCTGATCGACGTGAGCAAAGAAGCCGCCGACGCCGACTTCCCCAACCTCACCTTCCTCATGGCCCTCATGGGCCGCCGCACCCTCGACGAAATCAAACCCATCTACCCCGACTGCAACGCCAAAGACGAAGCGTATGGATTAATCAGCGCGCTGTTCCCAAAGCGGCCGTCGCGGGTGATCGGGGTGGCGTGAAGGGGAAAGTCGAACTCACAACACTATTCCCCATTAAATCGAAAATTGAAACACATGTTTCAGGTACCCCAACTCGACAATGGAAAATTTTACAGCTAGAATCCGTCACGCAGTTCATTGGTGAGTACGCAAGCTCTAACCATTACGTTCGAGGGTCCACGCTATTGGGCGTAACATTGCATTCATGCGACCTGAATACGGTCCAATAGGGCCAAGGCTGCTCTACGATTCAGGTGGCTAGCTGCGTACTGTCCGGAGAAGTCCAAAATGCAGTCTAAGCAAGCTTTTCGACAAAGCAAGTCGTGATCGGCATTGACATAAAGAATCTCACGGGCCAAGGCCACCCATTCATTCCCGGCGCTTAGCAGTTCACGGCAATGGCCGGCCCCTCCAGGTGTTACGTCGTATACCACGATGCCAAGACTGGTATTTTGGAGTGGAATGAGTTCTACACCAAGTTCGCGCTCGTCCAATTCGAGGAGCCGCGAACCTGCCATGGCTAATGCGCGGCCTAAGGAGTAGACGGCGTCGTATACACCAAAGAGTGCGCCCGGTATCTCTAGTAGGATCATGTCTGTGAGTTCTTTTGCGGCTAGTACGCGATTCCGCAGAACCGGCGGGTTTGGATCTGTTCTGTCCCAACAAAAGCTGCGTGGATTCGCAGAAAATATTGAGGCATGTCTTTCAAAGTCCGCGGGCAGGCGCATTCGCCCTTGACCGACTTCGATCTCGCTCATGGAAAAGCCACATCTCGTGCACACAGCAAAACCACAATGATTTCTGCCCGCGTTCCTAACGAGCAGCTCCGCATCTTCACGATAAGTGATGCGAACTCCCTGCATGCCAGCGAAGTCTTGAATTGCTTCTCCGTCACCGCGTTCTGCGAACGCAGTCGGACATACGGATTGTTCACCCACTCGTTCAAGATTGGTGCCCAAAGGCTGATCTTCCCAGCCGGCGGTCGTATATCCGAAACGCGGGAACACTAGATGTTCCCTAGCAACCGGCTGACTACCGCATCTTGGACACTCCGCATCTGGAGATTGCCGAAGGTAGACATGGTCCTCCGGGCACCTCAATGCGAAATATTGCAATCCCAGCGCCTGGTCCAAATTACTGTCCGTCCAGTGTTTTCTTAGGCCACGAGAAGTGGCAACTCGTCCACCAACCAGTACTTGCGACTCAGGAACGTATTCCCGCAGCGCAAGCATGGAACTGCGCTCGAGTTTGTACCTTTCGTCAGCTGCCGATTCACGGCTGCCATCGGGAACGGGACGGCGCACACTAAGGCTCTGGAGATTTATGGGAAATCCATACCTTGGCAAGAACCTGTGATCAGCAAGCCACTCGATGACCGTAATATCGGTGAGTGTTCGTACCATGTACCGAATGGAATTTGCCTTAGCCATCTGTCGACCAATTTGACTTGTAGGAGTGGCTGGAATCTCGGACCACGCGTCTCGCAAGTAGTTGACGTCCTGTCGCCATTCCGATATCGCAGCCCCGAAGGCGATTCGAGCATTATCCAAGAATTCTCGCCAATTCCGAGGCTCCATCGACGTTGACAAGCCAGTTCCTTCAGCAAGCCGTTGAAATCGAAATTGGAGTCCTCTGTCGTCGTCCTTCAGCTGATTGAGGAATTCAGCAAACGCCAATGCCACATCGACACCATCGTGTGGCCAACTGGGCCGTGGATCGGTTCTTCGTTTCCAATATGAAGGGGCATTTACTCCACAGAATTGGCCCATACGACCAAATGCGTGCATTGCTCCGGTTCTATCTGGTTGTCGAGCGCGCAAATACTCTGCCAACAATACGGCGTGAATATGTCTGCGTATCACTTGATTTCGATCCAAGAATACCGTCGGCTTTCTTAACGGACGCTTAAGAAAATCGCCAAACCTTAGAAAGACTTCTCTGTCGTATTCTGAATCTCTGGCAAAGGTGACGACTAGGGCGGAACCATCTGAGCGCCGTCCAGCCCGGCCGGCACGTTGCTTATGATTCGCCGGGCCAGGAGGCACGTTGCTCAGCAGAACCCCGTTTAACCCTCCGATATCAATACCAAGTTCCATGGTCGTAGTCGAAGAAAGGACGTTGCGGATACCCGCCTTGAACAATTCCTGAAGGCGCTTCGTTTCCTGTGGCGATAACTGGGCCGAGTGCTCCTCTGCCCATAGTCCCATGCTAAGTATTGTCGAGTTCTTGTATTCGCGCCGTGCACGACCCCACCTTGGATCATTGTCAAGAAATTCCACATCGACGGGCCGTAAGCCCCCTTGACACCCCGCGATCGGAGCCCATCCCAATGCCGAACTTGTCCATACCGTACCGGTCGCTTCGCACCAGAAGAGGGAAGCCGGACTTCTTACACTCAGCCGGTCGGCGAGGATTTGAACTGCTCTATCTTCTTCGTTGGGGCCGGTCTGATGGTGTTCTTCGCGCTTGAGCCACGAGAAACCGGTTTGCTGCAAAACTCCAAATAGTTGATCAAAGGCTGCGACCAATCCACGCTCCGAGAGTTGGTTGGCATCCGCCTCGGAACAACCGGCGGCGAGCATGACATTCTTCATGAAAATGCGTCTCAGTTGACCTCCGGTCGCCCCAACAAAAGCCCTGGCACCCCAACCACCGTGATTTCGAGTCAGCCATCGTCCGAGTAGGAGGTACTGTTCCATCCATTTGCGACTTGGGTTCTCTTGAGACCAATAGAGACAACCATCCATACGCACGGTATCCAACAACAACGTGAGCATGCTTGGCCAAACAGCCCCCAAAGCCTGTCTCGCCGAAGAAGGCAATTCCTCTTCCAATCGTGGTGGAAGCTGGAGATTGGAAATACCGGGATACACTACTTCGACTAGACCGACCGATTCCGCCGAGGGCTGGCGCTTGAGAGGACGCTGCAATTCTTTTGCAACCAACGCCTCTGCCTGGGCGCGCACTGCGTCCCTGTTCCTATTCCAGTCAGACTGCGCATATGATCTCGCTTGGTGGGATTCAGCTTGGGAACGGTCCAAGAGCTCTGCCAACTCGTCACGGCGAGCTACAAGCGATGCGAAATCCACAAACGGAGTACCGGCCCGTGCGTGTTCGAGCTGTTCACGTTTCTGAGTCAGCTCACGCGCCAAGTGCTCCCGTAGACCTGGCTCAATCGCTGTGTTGCGAAGCTGGTCCGTAATCCTTTCGATGTCGCTCTCAAGATACTGAGAAGTTTCCGTACTAGTTAGTTCGCCAACGCATCGCGCAATGGCGGCTCGAACTACTTGAATTTCGTGCTGTTGCGTAAGCAGCGGACCAAGCCTGGCCGCTGAAGCGCGAGAATCGCTGAAGCAGAGCAGTCGTCGTCCTCCGCCAGGCTTCCAGTTGCTGGAAGGTCCAGGAATTGGGGGAAGACCATGAAGCACGGTTTCCGCGGCTACCGAAAGAGCAAAAGGCCGTCCACCGACCAACGCCCTGCAAGTATGCCGCCATTCTGGTTCCAAGTCTTCGGCTTCCGGTATGGTCCACTCAGACCCGCAAGTAGGGCACAACTGGGGAGAATGGACGTCCTCTCGGTATGCTTTCCACAAACTGACGCCTTGTGATCCATGTCCACGGACTTCTCCAAGATGCGGATCGACAACGACTTCCTCGAGCTCTGAACGTCCGCGGTTCGCCAGCAAGTAATACGTTCGATGGGTGGGTGAGTCGGCAAAATAGCCGGGCTGCAGAGTCGACGTATCCTGATTCTCATGTGCGGCAAGTGCCCACTCGCCGCAATTATCGCACCGGTGAATAGGCAGCAATAGATGCTCACAGTAGCGGCATACATCCGCGTATGGCTGAAGACATCCAATCGAATCAATGCGGGTACGTTGAGGTCCTGGGCAGCTAGGATTTAGGCAGACCGACAGTCCTTCTGGCGCTCGGACAAGTAAGTGGAGACGATGAGGCACCAATGGTAGGTCAGATGCCTGCTCGCGTGCAGCCGCGGAAAGACGAAGTAAAGCGATGGTGGCTCTTCGTTCCTCTATGCCGTCGTTTCCCTCAAAAAGCCTACGCGCCAGTTCTCCGAGGCTTAGAACATTGGCGTCTTCCTCGGACAGTGTCTCGGCTAGCTTCCGAATAAGCGGGGACCGTTGAAGTGTTGCATGAAGGAAGCGTGCTGGACAGGCACTTTGAGACTCTAAGGCGGTTTCGATTACAGACCGGGCTACTAGAAGAGATACGAGCCCTTTAAGCCTTTCAACGGAGTTTTCGTCATTCTCAACGAGTTGTTCATCCGAAGCAAGTGTCTCAAAATCGATGCCCGAGGATCGGGCCAATTGCGGAACGCCATTCGAAGTATCTGGCGGAGCTTCAGGCTCCTCGAAAAGTTGTCTGGCGTAGCGACCCTGAATTACGTGCGTTTGGCTATGGCTATCGGAGAGAATCTCAGACGCAAACTTCCTCAATTCGCCAACAGAACCGCCAAGTGTCGCCGACGTGGCGATTTGCAGGACATCTTCGACTGAAACGCCACACCGCTCGCGCACCCTTCTCAACAGCATTGCGATCTCGGCAGCCAGGGAGCCGCTGTAGAGGTGGGCTTCGTCTAAGATGACGCACCGAAGATCGGGCCCGAAGAATCGGCTGTCTTGTGGTCTACACAGCATGTACTCAAGCATTGAGTAGTTAGTTATCAGGATGTCAGGAACCCGACTAAACGGCGGCGAAGCTATGGGGCGGCCATCAGTGGTCTCATACCCGCGGGCCTGCTGTCGTGTCCGAAGTCGACAAGGCTCCCACTCGGGTTCTCCGCGTTTGTTGGCTAATCGAACGTCTTCGGGAGTTTCACTCGTGAAGTGAAATACGGTAACGTCGCTCTGGCCTCGTAACCACTGGTAGAGGCGATCGACTTGGTCGGCGACCAAAGCGTTCATTGGATAGAGAATAAGACAGCGTACGCCGCCTTCGGATTGGCGTTCTGGGGCGCTCCATAAGTCGCCAAGGATAGGAAGAAGAAAGGCTTCCGTCTTTCCTAAACCCGTTCCTGCAGTAATGACTACAGAAGGGCGAGAAACACTGTCCCTGGACGATAGACGGAGCGCTTCAGCTTGATGACTGTAGAGCAACCGGTTGATGGGGAACACGTCGTGGGCTTCGATATGCTCGCATAACGACTTTGGGAAGTATCCGTCTTGAGTTAGGGATTCAAGCGTATCGGAGCCGACTTCCCCTGAGAAAGCCCCTTCAACCCAGAGTTCGCTTACCAATCCTCCCGATTCTCCGGGGCCGGACCAGACAGATTCAGCGGCATCTGCAATTTGGGCATCTCGAAAATGGTTCTCCGCTACGGCAAGTTCGACTAAGCGCGTTCGTACGTCTTTGACCAGCTTTAGCGCATCGACATGACTCAAACCCAAATCCCCTCCTCTCCGCTTAGCGACAACCAGTAGCAGCAGATGCTCGTGGAAATATACTTCCTACCGGACGGAGATTCCCCAACTTTCGAGATGTCATCACAATCTTCATCATTGGGCTTCCAAACTTGGTCGCGCATCGATACTGTCCAGGCGCCCACCAAGTCCGACAGATAGTCAGGTTCCAACTGTGCAAATTGTGCAGCCGCTTCCTCTAGGTATCCGAGTCGTCGTCTGATTTGTTGATTGCTACTGGTTTTGGCAAGCCCCAATCCTGTGCATACGAATGCACGCAGCAAATCAAGGGTCTTGGTCTTATCGCGTTTCAAAAAGTGCTCGAGACACTTCCACACCAATATGGGGGACACTTTAGAAAGAGTGTCCAATATTCCTATACATCGTTCCGGGTTGTGCATACTTCCGTCCCAGTTTGTCAGCGCACCAATCGCATCTCTAGCGTGCGCGGCAGGAAAAGTAGTCCAGAGATAGGTTCTGACAACGAGGTCGATCCCCGAGATATGCTCGTGCTCGTGAAGGCCGGCCGGAAGACTTGAGTTGACAAGCCACGCGCGAAGAAATCGGCACGGAGAGTGGATAACTTTTGGGGCAAGCATCTTTGCCAGAGTGGGGTGCAACACTGGGGCTCTCAACCATTTCAACATTGCGTGATCAGTCTCTGACAGATCCTGTCGACCCTCTATATACTTTCCGATTCCCTCAAGATCCCACCACGCTCCTAGCCAATACCCTTTCCATGTCAATGCAACCGCCATCGGATAATCCGGAAGATCAAGCTTCCATACGTGGTTTGTCGAGCTCTTCAGAATGCGGTCAGTTGGTAGCTTCTTTGGGCGCCCGTTGGCCCCGCCCTCAGCTGTCCAATACCACAAACTGTAGCCTTCATCGCCCGCCTCGCCGTACTCCTTCGCGATTGATAAGTGCAGGCTAGCAGGACTACCCAACATGGAAGGCTGAAAGTTTGCGACGCACCCCCGGTCGACGGACCGCACGTCCAATTGATAGATTCTCTCATCCGAGTGCACACTTAATGACTCTCCGAATCCTGAAAGGTCAGAAAGCACCATGCGCCCGTGTCTTGCTCTTCCGGCGCGATGATGACCTTCGTGCACGTAGGGATTGGGTGTTGCGTCAGGGACCCACACTCGTAGAAGCGAAGTGCCCTCAGAGCGGTTTACCTCTGCTCCGGGCTTCAGAGGATGCAGTTTCAGATGGCTAGCGTCTTGCCGGTCGTCGGCGCGCAAGATCGCTGCGGCGGCTAGTTTGAATTCCAGCCTCGGCTTGAGAGCTCTTGAGCTTCCATTGCACATAGTCCTCACTCGAACTGCGCGTTGTCGGCTTGCTAACTCCGGCGTCAAGCTGATTTCGTTGGGCGTTTCCCACATCCCGTCCCCAACTGCATGTAGGTCATACGCCTTGTTATGAATGAGGAGACGCACAGAATCCAGATCGGTAGATAGGCCAGAGACAAGTAGTCGCGTCCGGTCGTTCAAATTAAATGTGGAATTTCCCGGAGTGGAGAGAACCGGTGTAGCCGTCGTCGGCGCATCTTCAACTTGGCGCAAAGGCTGCCAGAGGATGAATTCCTCGTAAATTACTGCAACACTATTTTCCAGTGGCGCTGGTAAGCGTATGGCCTTCCGCGCCACCCCTGCTCGCTCGAAAACTTCCAGCGGTTGGCAGCCTTCAATAACGCACTTTTTGTCACAGATGAGAGCGTAGTGGCGAGCCGGCTCTAACCTCTCCTCTCCGGCGCGCACCAGTGTCTTCTTGTCGAGATCAAATACCAAAACTTCACTTGTCAGTCCCGAGTCTGTAAGGTCCCACTCTACGATGTGTTCACCCCTTTTCGACGAAAGCGCCAGCACACTTGGAGACAAGTTAGGCGTTCTCCCAGCTGACTGAGGTTCCGCGTAGATTTCTTCGTCACCCGTATAGCCGCCGTTCGATTGGCGGAGCCAACGAGCGACTTTTTTCGTGTCCACGTACACATCGATCTCTGGAACATCTGTTTGCTCCTGGATGCGGGCTTTGTCGAGGCGAATCTGAATTCTCGGCTCCCCGCCAAGTGGCCAATGAAGCTCGATATCTGCAATTGGCGTAAACGCTTCGTCGGTATCGCACTCTCCTCCAGTGGTCGATTCGGCATCGCCATGCCAGTCACCGATGCCAAGCGTCTCAATGCGAGACTTGGCCTCAACCAATAGGGAGTCTATCCAGGACGGTTGGACCCAAGGACTCGATCGCAATACTTGTCGCGCTTCTTCATCTCCGATTAGGCCGCGCCTATACTGGATGAAGGCTCGCCACATGGACTTGAATGATTCTGAGGCGAGTTCTGGCAGGTCCATTTCGCCATTCAGGTACCGAACCGTGTGGGGTCTACCAAGATTCACTAACCATTCTGCTAATCGATTTCTTGCGCCGTGGTACGTAAAGCCGTATTGCAGTTTGATAGTGATAAACCATTGCTGGGTGCCTTCGACATCCATAACATGTCGAAGGTTCAATGCTCGAACCGCATCTTCAATCAAGATCTTGGTGGTGGAGGACGGTTGCCCGTTCGAGAGAAACAGTTCTCTCCTAAGCGCGTGCGAATCGGGTAAAATGCGGCGAACAGCAGGCCATACGGAATCTTCGTTACTCTCACGCCGACATGCTTCGGCACCGGCGCAGATTAGCAGTCCGCCGAACATCTGTCGGTAGCTTGCGTACGATTCTCCGGTAAACCGCGAAAAGACAACGGACTTTATCCAGTTCGCGGTACTGTCCGGAGTCAGATGCAGGAACCACTTGTGCAACCAATCAACCTCATGGTCCTCAAGCTGTAGTTCAGCCATAGACCATGGGCGGTTATACTTCATTCCCGCGTCATGCAATTGCCGAAAGACTTGCTCCAACGTTGCCAATTGGGGACAAAGATCTTGCCACACGAGTACTTATCCCGCTAGTCGTTTAATTTCTCCGTCGCTGTATCTCTCTCACCTAATCGGTGGACCTCGGCACAGCTCAGGGGAATCTGTACCGTAGTCGGCACGTCAATGGGTTCGTCAATCGACCTTCGCTCGTATCCGATACCGAAAATTATCGTCTCCTGACGCGACTGTCCTCTTTTTTGCCATGTGCCTGAATCCTCGACACGTCTGGAGACTGCACATTGAACTCGCTCCCATAATGTCGGCTGTTCTCGAAGTCCGTTCTCCCACTAGGAGTCTATGAAAAGCGGATATATATGTCAACGCTTGGAGAAACGCCGGCTGCGTCTTCACAACACCCCCTCCGCCTCCTTCGCGCCTCCCTTGTCTACGGTGAAGACCGCGAACTCCCCATCCTCGCCTTGGACGGCCACTCGCGTCTCCTCGCCGACGCGTAGGGAAAACCCCGGCAGCGACACGGTGGCGCCGGTGTCTTGGATTACGGCGTCGGTGGTTTTGGCGGGGGTGTCGTTTTCGAGGAGGTGGTAGGCGGTGATGAACCAGGCGTCGCGGCCTTGTTGGCGGCGGAGGAGCATGGGGAGGCGTTCGGGCATGTTGGGTCCGAAGCCTTCGCCGTAGAAGGCGGCGGACGCGTCGAGGAAGCGCAGGGCGATGCGCGAGTTGCCGCCGGTGTTTAGCGTGGCGGTGTCGAGCCGTTCGGGGTAGCGTTTCGTGTTCTTGAGCAGCGTGTAGGGGCCTTTGTCGCCGATGGCGTCGACGGCTTCGCCTTCGGGCAGGCCGGTCAACGTGCCGCGGAAATGGAGGGGCAGATCGAAGGTGGCGTCCTCTTCGGAGGTGCAGTGGACCACGTCGAGCAGGACGTTCCCGGCGAGGCAGAGGGCGCGGTCGATCGTGACGCCCTTGTAGGCGCCGTCGCAGGTGGCGCGGACGACGGCGAAATCCTCGGTGACGCCGAAGGCCTGGAGTTTGCACGGCACTTTCTTCTGCGAGGTTTCGTTCACGACTACCGTGTTGTGGGCGAGGGTCTGGGTGAACCAGCCGCGGTGCAAGGGGTTGCCGTAGGGCAGGCGGCCGGGATCGACGAGGCGTTCGTCGCCGTGGGCGTAGAGGATGAGGCCGAGCTTCGCGGGATGGACGTGGCCCGAGGTGCCGGGACCGTAGTCGAAGAAGACGGCCGTCTGCCCCGACGCGTCGCGGAGCACGGCGAGCCCGTCGGAGGGATCGTTGGTCGAGCGCAGGCGCAGACGCGTAGGCCGATCCTCCGGCAGGGCATCGACGCCCCAAAGCAGGGCCTGTTCCGAATTGCGCGGACCGAGCAGCGGCAGGTAGGCCGGGTCCTCGAAGCGGCGGTAGGCGACCTCGTACTGATCGCGCTGTCCCGTGATGGACGAACGCCCGCTGTCGTTCAGCGCAGGATACGTGAGGTCGGGGAAAAGCTGGCGCAGGGGTCCGTCAAACATCTTCTTCACCGGCGGCAGCGCGTAGAGGTCCATGCCCGCGCGTGCGGCCGCTTCCAACAGGTAGAGGTGCGCCAACATCGCGTACCAGTGATAACTCGGCGCGGCTTCATACCACATGCCGCTGTCCGTCACGCTTTTCTCCATCTGGAAGACAAAGCCGCTCTTGCCGTTCACGGCCCAATCGGCCAATTCCGCGTCACCCATGACGAAGGCCGCCGACGCGACGCCGGCGTTGTGCCAGGACTGCCAGTTCGAGATGCCGGCGTCGTTTCGGCGAATCGTGTCGATCAGGGGCCGCAAGAAATGCGTCTCGATTCTCGCGTGATCCTCCGGCGTAAAGCAGGGCGCGTCGTGGACGAAATCGTATCCCCGTGCGATCCGGCACAATCCGACCGACTCATCCAGCGTCTGCGCGAAGAGACGTCCGGCCGACTTCGCTTGCTTGCCGTCCTTGTCATGAAGCGGCAGCGATTCGTAGAAGGACGCATATTCGAGCAGGATCGCCTTCGCCCGCTCTGCGTATTCCGGTTGCGGATTCAGCACATACGCGATTCCGAGCGCGTCGAGTTGACTGAAATTGCGGTTGTGCTGGTAGGTGAATACCACGTCGTCGTACGGCCAGCCTGTGTAGAGCGTGCCGCAGGTCTTGCACACGTGTTCCGTCGGCGACTTCGCTTCCAGACCGCCGCCGTCCTTCTCGCAAGTGTACCAATGCGACCACTGCCCGCCCTGGTGCGGAATGTCGATGGGCTGCGCGAGCAAGGCGTCCGCCTGGGCGACGATTCGCCCCGCGACTTCCCTGGCCCAATCCAGATTCGCGGCGCGGTCGCGAACCTGCGCCACCTCCTCCTGGGTAAGAAACGCGCGGGGATGCGGGCCCGCCGCCACCTGGGCCGGCACGGGCTCAAAGGGCGCTTGCGCGTGAAGCGTGGACAGGATGACTGCGAGCGATGCGACGAGGTGCATGAGTAACTCCACGATAACGGTTGGTTCACGATCTCTTCGTGAAAGGTTCGCAGGGCGGGCCCTGCGGATTCAAGGAAAGACGGGAAATTGGATCCTTGTCGCGACGGGCTGCAAAACCCGCCCTCCTCGGAAAATTCAGGGCGAAGTCAGCAGATACTGCGCGAGGGGACCGGCCACGTCTTGACCGGTTTTCTCTTCGAAGACGGCGAACATGGGCGAGGGATTGCATTCGAGCACCACAAAGCCGGACGCAGTGCGGATGAGGTCGACGCCGGAGAATCGCATGGAGCAGGCACGGGCGGCGGCCACGGCGGCGCGCCGTTCGTGTGCCGTCAGCCGGGTCGAAAGGACCGCATCTTCGCCGCGACGGTAGTCGAGTTCCCGGGAATGGATCTCGCCCGCGGCGACGACTTTGTTGCCGACCACGTAGACGCGAACGGAGGTTCCTTCGACGAGTTCCTGAAACAACACCGGCGCATAGGCGAGGGCGGCGAGGCGTTCGTCATCGAGATCGCTGGCTTCGACTTCCTGGACTGTCGCGCCGCCTGCCAGTGGTTTGTAGACGGCGCGTTTCGCGCGGCGAACGAAGGCGCGCACGGCCTTGGGATCGTTGCTGGCCAGAAACCGGGGCACGGGCAACCCCGCGTCGCGGAGCAGCCGCAACTGGTACGGCTTGCGTCCGTGTTGCGCGTTCACGTCCGGCGGATTGACAAGGCGCGCGCCGCGGGCTTCGAGCGCCACGACGGCGGACACCATGAGGGCGCCGCATTCGTCCAGCTGGGCCAGCAGACCGTGGGGGCGTTGTTTCAATTCCTTCGCGAGTTCGGGCACACGGTAGCTGGTCCCGAGCGAGCGGAGATAAACGGACCGCACCTCCGCAGGCAGAGTCTTGCCGTTGACGCGTATCCGGTCCTCGTCGACCGACACTCGAGCCGACTCAGGGAACGCGACGCTGTCGCACAGAAACGACCGGCCACCCCGGTGGGCGATCTCCGCTCGAACCCGGCGAATCTGCGGGTCGCCCTTGGCGCCAAAAAGGGCGACCCATGCGCTATGGGTACCCCGCGCCGCGCTCAGGCTTCCTCACCCAGCGCCAGGGTGGTCACGCCACCGCCTTTCCACCAGGCTTCTTCGCCGACCGCCAGGGTCGTCGCTTTGCCTTTGGCCGCGGGCGCGGGAAGCTCGAGTTCACGGATGAACAGTCTTGGTTTGGTAACGTTTTTGGTCCGCTTCACGACATCTACTCCCATCGTGTTCCATATGCGATCTCAATTCGGGGATAGCTCCTCCAAACTTACCGGCGAAAGGGCTGGGCATTACAGAATCCGTCCGCCGACTATGCCATGCAAGTGACGGAATGCACGCGTGTTATTTGTTACGATGCACCCTTGGCGAAATGAGTCGTAACGTCTCAAGTCGGAACAACGTCTCTCATTTCCACAGTTGTCGGAATTTGTCTCTCATGAAATTGCGCTTCCAGAAACGGTATTTCCTCGCAGGTTGTCTTTCCGCGCTTCTCGGAATCGCGGCATTGGCCGCGATCGCCTTTGCCATGGCCATGGGCGACGATGAAGGCATTCCGCGGGCGACAATTGCCGACACTCAGGGTCGTAGTATCAGCTACCTACATGCGGGCGAGTCCGCCTCACAACGAATCATCTACGTGCACGGTTCGCCGGGGAATGCGCGCGCGTGGCTGGACTACCTCAAAAACCCAATTTCCGGATTTCAGTCCATCGCGCTTGATCGACCGGGGTTCGGTCAGACCCTGCCCGCGGGTCCCGCGCCAACACTGCAATCGCAAGCCGCGGCGATCGAGCCCTTCCTTGTCGAACGTGACGGCAAATGGCCGATCCTGGTGGGGCAATCGTTTGGCGGGACTGTCGTGTGCCAGGCTGCCGCAGACTTTCCGGACAGGGTCGGGGGGCTTGTGGTCCTTTCGGGCGCGTTAGACCCCGCGCTGGAGCGAAAGCGCTGGTATCAGCAGGTCGGAGAGTTCTGGTTTGTGCCAAACCTGCTGCCGCGCCCGCTTCGGAATTCCAATCGCGAGTTGATTCCGCTGAAAGGCGAGTTGGAGGAGTTGGCCCCGCGGCTTGCGACGATAACGAGCCCCGCAATCATCTTGCACGGCACGGAGGACGATCTGGTACCCGTCTCGAACGTGGACTTTCTCCAGAGCCATCTACCCTCGGAATCCATTCGGGAGATCCGGTTGTTCGAGGGGCGGAATCATCTGATCCCGTGGTCGGAATCAGAGGCCATCCGCGAGGCTATCCAGACGGTGGCGGTTGGTTCATGAGGAACGATTCAAGACCGCCACCCCAGCCCTCCCCGTGAACGGGGAGGGAGCAAGATCTCATTCCCGCGCCACCGATATCAACTCTATTTAGGCGCTATTCCAGACTTGCAAGACCATCGAGGAACCATCGCTGGGCCGGAAATTGGCCCTCCCTCAGGAATACTACATGGCCGTCCAGGTAGAGCACGTTGATGCCGCCAGGGATGTGGTGCTCCAGGGAGCGGTCGAACATGATGGGAATCTGGTCGGCCCGAACGGGCAACCCCATGCCCGAGCTGTCCTTCAGCCGCACAAAGTGGTCCGTGCCGGCCGTACCGGCTCCCGCTGCTGCCACGAGATCGCCTTCGAATCCGCCGCCGCTTTGCTGTTGCTGACGGTAGGCGTCAATAAATGCGCGCGCTTCGGTCTCGTTCGTGACGGCATAGCCGAGGTAGAAGTAGCTCTCGTCACCAATGGTCTCCGGTGTTTCCATCACCTGCGTCACATCGGAATCGCTGGGGCAATTGAAGATACTCGGGGTGGCCAGATACTCCGGGTAGATTGCGCTCGCCGAGGGCGCAAACTCGCCCGGCACATCCGACAGCGGCGGAAGCGCGTGGTCGTGCTCATTCGCCCACATCATGTAGACGAGGCCCATCTGCTTGAGGTTGTTCTGGCATGACGCCCTGCGCGCCGCCTCGCGCGCCCGCGCGAGAGCCGGGAGCAGGATTGCCGCCAGAATACCAACGACGACAAATAACCCGACCACACCCACGGCGCCGAGAATTGCGGCGATCAGGCACCCGTTCTGATTGCCGGAAGTTTTTCTCGGCCTGCCGGGCAAGGGTGCGCCCACCCGAGGCGGCGGCTGATAGCGCTGGTCTCCGGGGGGAATCGGAGGCTTCGGTGGATTGCTATCCGCCAGAAGGGGAATCGTTCGCTGGTATCCGGCTTCGGGTGTGCTGTCGGTCATGCTGCTTCTCCCTCCATCCGCGACATGCCCCCACGTGTGCTCGTGCACCATGATACCAAATCACCGGGCCGCAGCGAAGAGGGAAGGGGCCGCCACCCGCGTTGGGCGACGACCCCGGGAAAAGGGCACTGCAGTTAGGCCGTTGAAGTTTAGAATCCGTCGAAGGGTCGGTTGAAGCGCCCGAAGGTGCGTGCGCTGTCCTCCGTCATGGGGAACTTCTCACTGGGATACCGTAAGAAATTCACGTGACCATCCAGATACAGCACGTTTCCACCTCCCGGTACGTGGGCGAAGTCCTTCGTAGCCGTCGAGATGTGGTCCCACACGATGGGAATTTCGCTGGATGCCTGGGCGCTGCCCGCGGGATTGTTGATGTCGGTGATCAGGAAACGTTCCACGCCTTGACGGAGCCGCAGGATAGTATCGCCACCGCCGACCTGAGTACCGGCGTACGTTGACGAGACTTCGAAATCCTCGTCGCTGGCTTCACCATTTGTATCGAAATTCTCTTGGGCCAATTCACCCCAAGGAGTATTCATATACTCCGCTTCCGAGAACCGGCCGCCCACATCGGAACCCACCGTGCCGACAAGGGGTCCGAGGATGTTGACGTCCTCGGTGATGAGCCAGCCGGTGTAGTCATAGGGCTCCTTGGTGAACTCGCAGGGCTGCACGATGCCGTCGTCATTTCCTTTCTCCGCGTCGTAGCGCGCAACTGGGTTCGCTTGGGCGCCCCAGGAAGGACACCAGACGACGTTCACGTCCGTAAGGTACTCCGGATACACGGCAGGCCCGCTGAAGATCATCTCGGGGCTGAGGGCTCCGCTGCAGGTGAAGGTCTGGCGCGGCGGCAGTTTCTGGCCTTTGCTCTCATTGGAGTACATGGTGAGCACAAGCCCGATCTGTTTCAGGTTGTTCTGGCAGCTCGCGCGACGCGCGGCTTCGCGTGCACGGGCCAGAGCCGGCAACAAAATCGCCGCCAGAATACCGATGATGGCAATGACGACGAGCAATTCAATGAGGGTAAACCCGAGAGAGCGTTTCATGGCGCACAATCCTTTCAATTCAGTCAAGACGAAGACAACCCCACGTCGAGCAAGCGCACATAACGCATGTTTTGTATGCTGAACAAAAGGATTATGCAATAAGGTTATGCTCTAAGTCAATATTAAAATTTTCCCTGCATGAGCATGCGGTCTGTCAACATGACCACTTAAATCAAGTTGTTACGTAACAGCACTTTAGAGGAATGTCCCGGAATGCGCCGAAGGCTCCGGTCAGGTGAAAAGAATTCCAAGCATACCCAGAAGGAATACTTCGAGAAACTTCTCGAATATCCCCGCCACGATGCTTGCCACCGGGAATCGGAAAAGATCGCCCCATTCGAACCCATAGATGGTGAAGACCAGGATGGCGACAAAGATCCCACCCATAATTGGAACGAACCACAGAAGCGCAGCCGCGACCGCGACCGGGGTCAATGCGATGAGATTCAATACGAACGTGTCGTTTGGAAGGCGGTTGCTCCAGCTCAGGAAGAGGTAGAGACCCAGAAAGACGCCGAAAAACTGGGTGAACGCGTTGACGGCGTAGAATACGTAGCCGGCCACCGGTTGGACCGTGGGGGTATCCGCGGCGGGAGCCTCCCGGCTGGCTTCCGGCACGTCGAATCCGGACGTCACGAAGACGAGCGCGGCAAGCACCACGACCGCGATCCCAGCGTAGAGTGCGACCTTTTGCATGGTCTCTTCGGAAGGCCAGTTCTTCTCCAGCCACGAACGATCGTCTTCTGCGGGTTCCATCGTTGGCGCGGGAAGAGGGTCTTCATTCTTTTCGAGACGCATCGTATCGATTGGCGCCACGAACCCGGAGGAAGGATCCTCCGGGTCGGCTTGCTGGACGAGATTCACGCAGATGTTGCAGAGAGTGCCGCTGCCCGTTTGGTGGCGATCCCAATCGCCGCGGAACTCGCGCCCGCAACGGTCGCAGTGGTGTTTGCCCGCGCGCGGCTTGTCGAGTTGGTTTTCACTGAACAGCGAAGCGTCGTGGCGCGCGGCCTCCTCCGAGACCGGGATGGACGTCGTGGGCGCTTCAGAGTCGAGGGATCGGCTGTTCTGCCACGAAACGCTGAGGGGCTTGCCGCAGACCGGGCAGGTGGTCTTCATGCCGATGGCGAACTCGGACATGACCATTTCGTTACCGCAAGGACAACTCACGCGGATGTTTGTCACGTTAATACCTCGTTACGTTTCGTTTCGCGATCGGCCTGTCCATGGAAGTCGGGGATCCAAGTCCTTGAATTCTAGGAGGCCGTGGCGGCAGGTTCAAACGAGACATACGGATTTTTGACTTTCGTCCCCGTCCCGTTATCCAATTGTGAAATCGGTCAATGCAAGGCGGACCAACTCATGACTTCTACGCATACTGAATGCACCCGCGACGTGTACGATCGCGAAGGTTACGTCGTCTTTCGCGACGTACTCGACCCCGGCCTCATTGCGGAAGCCGACGCCCATGTCGACTGGTTGCGCGCAAAACATCCGGACCTGCGCCCCGAGAATCTCGGGCACTGGCTCGTAAAGGAAGACCCGTTCTGGGTTCGGCTCGTCAGCGACGACCGTTTGCTCGACATCGCGGAACAATTCATCGGCCCCGACATCGCCCTCTTCGCCAGCCACTACATCTGCAAGCCGCCGAAAGACGGCATGCCCGTGCTCTGGCACCAGGACGGCAGCTACTGGCCGCTCGAGCCGATGGAAGTGGTCACGCTCTGGTTGTCCGTATCCGACTCGACGCCGGAGAACGGGTGCATGCGCGTCATTCCGCGCACGCAACACACCGACCTCCAGGAAATGAAGAAGCGCGAAGACATCGCCAGCGTGCTCGGTTCCGGGATGGACGAGTCGCTGGTCGACGTGTCACAGGCGGTGGACATCGTCATGCAACCGGGCGATGTGTCGGTTCACCATCCGAACGTCATCCACGGCTCCGAGGGCAACACCTCCGGCCGCTGGCGCAAAGGCCTCACGATTCGCTATATCCCGACCACGACCCGCATCACCGACGTGAAGAAACACATCAGTGCGTTCCACCTCCGCGGCAAAGACGCGGGGCTGAACGAATACAACGAGTTCCCAAAGTACGTCGCAGGCGCGCACATGCCCTTCCGTGGATGCGAGACCTGGGCGTGAATTCCAATCAGACTGATCCGACCGATCGGACCGATCCGTCCGATCAACTAGAGGATAGGCTTTAACTCATGGATCATCCCCACTTCAACCAATTCGCCGAACACGCTGTCGAACGGTACCGCAACGACGGATACTGCAAAACGCCGGTGATCGTGCCGCCAGACCTCGTCGCGCGCGCCGTGGAGCACATGGATCGCGTGGTGAACGGCGAATACGAGACCGGGCGCGAACCACATGCGCTGCACTTCTCGCCGGAAGACGCGCCGGAAAAGATCCGCAAGGTTGATCAACCGCATCTCTGCGACAACACGATTCAGGAACTCGTAAACCTCCCGGAGATTGGCCAATATGCGGCAGCCTTGACGGGCGCGAAGATGGTGCAGGCATTCGCCGTGCAACTCCTGATCAAACCGCCCGGCGGGAGCCGCGCCGGGCACGTCGGCTGGCATCAGGACAAGTTATATTGGCCCTACTGGAAAGGCACGGAGGGACTGCTGACCGCTTGGGTGGCCTTGAGCGACGTCACCCTGAACTCGGGACCTATCCGGTTCGTGCGCGGATCCCAACGCTGGGGGTTGTGCGAGGGGGGAGAATTCTTCGAACCCGATCACGAGAACCAGAAGCGCGCCATCAAAGTGCCGCCAGGGGAAGAGTGGGTCGAAGAGCCCTTGCCATTGTCACCGGGCGAGGTGAGTTTTCACCATTGCCTCACCTTCCACGCGAGCGGTCCCAACCTGGAGTCCTATCCGCGCCGCAGTTTCGCCCTGCACCTGCGAACGGATCAGACGGACGTGGCGCTCGACGAGTACTACACGCAGCACCTCGACGACCCCATTCATGCCCCGATCATCTATCGCGCCTGAGCCTTCAGTATGTTTGGGCGTACATCAAATGGGGAACGCATGATTGTGCTACCGTCGCGGAGCAGAACCAAAGAACATCCCCCTGGATCGCCCTTCGAAGGGGGAATGCGCGTATCCATTGCGCTCGAGGAAGTTGCGGGTACGTTTCCCAATCGACACATCGGACAGCTCATTCCGCACGCCAACGGTGTGCCAGAATTTCCCCTTCGAAGGGGGATCAAGGGGGATGTTCTTCATACAAAAAACTCAACCCCGGTCGTTTTCCGAGTCGCCATCTGACGATGTGCCGTCGGGCAACGCCCTCGTTTCGTGGTCCTCGTCGACGGCGAGGGCAGGATGCGGCGGGTGGAGCCGGTGGATCACCTCGCTCAACGGCTCGCGCATGAGCTTGGATTCGCTACCGCTCACCTCCCGCAACAGGGGCTGCAGGATTTCCTCTTCGCGCAGGGCCGACGGTTCGCGTCCGGATTCGCGCAAGGCGGCGATCACATGGCCAATCGTGATCTTGTCGATAGATCGCGATGGTGCGAACCGCACGGGTTCGGTTGCGCAGCGCTGGACCAGATCCGCTTCATCCAGCTGATCGAGTGTCTCATTCAACAGGCGCGTGGGCACTTTCCACTCTTCCGCCGCCTCGGAGGGCGAGAGCCCCGGCATGCCCGCGTCGAAACGATGGGCGACTTCCACCATGGCGCGGAGCGCAACAGCTTCCCGGTAGGCCTGGCTCGCGCCCGCGGCGTGGCGTTCCATGACGAAGGTCTTCTCGTTCTGATACGCAAAGGTGAGTTCCGCGCCGAAAAGCAGAATGACCCAACTGAAGTAGATCCAGATGAGCAGAAATGGAAACAGGGCAAAAGACGAATAGACGACGCTGTTGCGCGCGAGTCCGTACTGCAGTCCGAAATATCCCATCGACAACAGCAGCCAAAGCGTTCCCGCCACAAATCCGCCGAGGATGGCATAACGCCATTTCACTTTCGTGTTGGGAACGACCGCATAAAGCGTCGAGAACGCGAACCAGATGACCAGGTATTGAATGCCGCGGACGGCCAGGGCGATATACCCGAGCCGATCTGTTACCACCGTACTGCCGAGCGCTGCGGTCAGGCCAATCACGCCCATGACTACGAAAGGCAACAACAACGTGATCATCATGTAATCGCTGAACATGCGGTACCATGACCTTGTGCTTCGCAATCCCCAGATTGAATTGAAGGAGGATTCGATGTTGCGCATGAGGCCGAACACCGCCGTCAGGATGAATCCCAGCCCCATCAGGCCAAGCGCCCGAGGGTTCGCGCTCTTGCTGGCCATGTCGAGGATTAAATCGACGGGATCGATGGGCTCCGCTCCTGCGGCAGGCGGCGGAGGCCCTTCCCGTTCAGGCAGTGCAGCGGAATCCGGCGGCGCCAACCCGCGCTCGGGCACGAGCGACGGCTCATCACCCGACCCCGAGACGCCGGAAGGGACGCGCTCGCTGCTCATGCTATCTGAAAGCCCCGGGATTACCAGGTTAATCAATTCCTTGATCTGTTCGTTGGGATCTTCCGCTCCGCCGCCGTTGCGATTCGCACCGCCTTGAGCGGCGGGTTCACCGCCGGCGAACCCCGCGATCAACGAGGTAATTTCCGTGGTCAAATTGAATTGGCTGATTACAAAATACAGAACGGCCACGAAGGGCACGAGCGAAAGCACGGTCGTATACGCCAGCGCCGCGGCCCGCAGAAGCAGCGCGTCCTGAATCATGTTCTGCACGAGCACAATCAGCACCCGTATCTGCTTCACCACGAAACCGTAAGGGACTTCTTCCCCTTCCCGGCCCAGGAACCAGATGTCGTGGGTGATGAAGCGTTGCCCGCGGGCAAGGGCGTCGAACAGGCGCTGCAAGTGTTCTCTCATGGTTCTATGCTACACGCTAATGCCCCGGCTTGGGAAACTGGGTACGCGGCGGATGGCGATGCTATCGGCTCGACGCGATTCGCACCGTCGCCCCGATGGGGCAGAATCGAAACAGCTTCTCCGCGTCCGCGGGCCGCATGCGAATGCACCCCGCACCATGCGCCGCGCCGATGGACTCGGCTTCTTCGGTGGGATGAATGCCGTAGCTGAGCGGGGTGCCATTGGATGCGAAACCCATCCAACTCTCGCCAAGCGGGTTTCGGGGATGACCGTAGGGCACCGACTCGCCACGGTGGTACCAGTCCGGTCGCGCGATCTTATTGTGAATTGTGAACTCGCCGGAGGGCGTGGAGCCGTTCTTGCCGAGTCCAACGGGGAACTTCCACAACGAGCGCCCGCCAACGTATACCGTCATCTCGAACGTATCGCGATCGACTTCCAAATGTACTGGCGGCCCACCGTCTCCCGGAAACGCTTCAGGAGATCCATCTCCCGCGAAATCATTCGCAGTGATTCCGATCCCGGGTGCCGTTGACCCGGTAGACGCGAAGGTGATGTCCCCCCTTCCGCTGCCGGGAGATTCCTTCCGTAGCGCGTCGGCGTGCGCCGCGCCGCCGGGATCGCCCCCCTCCGGGGTCTCGTCGAAGTCCACAAACTCGCCGGGGCCGCCCATGCCGGTCAACTCATCCAATTCTGCGAGCCCCGGCCGGCCACCACCGAATTCATCATCCCACGCGAGACCACCACGAGCCAGCGACATCGGGATGGTTTCAGGCGGCTTAGCCGAAGGATCGCGCTCTCCGGCCGATGGAGGCAACGTTTCCGGCGCGGGCAAGCGGTCTTCCTTCGCAAGACGCTGGTTCGATTGATGGGACGTTGTCGCGCCGGATTCGTCCATGGGCCACCACAGCAGAAAGAGCAGGATGGCCGCGAGAACCGCGAGCCAGGGCGCGAGTCTCGAACCGCGCCGATCTGGATGCGGCTGCGGCAATTCCGGGACCGCAGCCCTCCGCACGGCACGGATGCGGTGGGTTTCGGGCCTCGCCGTGAACGGCGTATGGACCCGGTATTGAATTCCGAGGGCAAACTCGTGCGACCCTGCGGGTTCGCAGCGGACCACGTGACCGGAAACGCGAATTAACGAATCGCTCTCGCGATCCGCCCGCGGCGCAATCTCAATGTCGACCGCCGCGCCTTTCGGCAACATCGAATACGTGCGAATCCCCACGCCGTCACGGCTGATATCGAAGGCCGTGCCGGTGAATAACGGAGTTGCAGCATCCGCGCTGATCACAACCGCCGTCCGATTGGTGGCGGCACGATTTGCAGCCCGGCGCTCTCCTCCCGATGGATTCGCAACCCTGACCATCGCAGTTCGCCTGCACCTTAACTTGTTGCGGACTCGCCAATCCGCAATCCCAAGGCCGCCAGTATAGCACGAAAAGCGGAGTATGCGGGGTGGATTTATGCGATACGGTTCTTCCTTCGAAACTGGAGCATTTGGCTTTGTTTCGGATTTCCGGGTGGGATGGGTCCTGGCGGTGGCGCGGGCCGGCATTCGCTCCGCAAAATAGGCCTTGACGCTTGTTTCACGGGCACTTACAATCACTACGCGTCGCAACGGGTCCACCCTACGGAACCTGCGGCCGGCGCGGGGCTGGCGGAAACTACGGTACCAACACTTGGGCTCGGAGGATGATCATGGGTTCCGCAACCGACAGTATTTTCGAGCGGCTGGAATCGGCTATCGCGGAGTGGAGCGCCGAAATCAAATCATCGTCCGCGGGCATGGCCGAGAAACTCGCCCGCGCCAAAGACCGCTTGGGCGACACCCCGGAAGGCGCCGAATCCGTGGAAGCGCTCACCGCTTCGCTTGATTTCGCACGCGCCGAATTCGCCCGCCTGGAAGTCGCCTTGCGGGAATGCCTCAGCGCAGCCAAGTCCGCCAACGAACGAGCCGGCGCCGCAGCCGAGGCGACGGACTCCATCCGGGAACAGCAGTCCGCTCTCCGCGACGAGTTGTCTTCCTTGCGAAACCAGATCGACGAGAAACTCGCTGCATTGTCGGACGCATCGGCTGCGCCGCCGGCCCGTGATGAGGAATTGGCGGCGGATTTGGATGCCTTGAAAAACCAGCTTCAGGAAGTGCGTGAGCGCATGGAGACTTCCTCATCGGGCGATGCGGACGAGACCCTCGCGGATATCCGCGCAGAACTGGAGTTGTTGCGGTCCGCCGTGATGGAACTGCAAGACGCCGAACCGCCCGGCCCGGTCGAAGATGATCGCGTGGGCGCCTTCGCCTCCGAACTCAACGCGATCAAGGCAGAAGTCGCTTCGTTGCGGGAACGGCAGGACTCGGAATCACCGGCCCTTGCGTCCGCGACAAGCGATGAACTCGTCGAACTGCGCGACGACCTCTCGCGCCTCCAGGGCGTCTTGGCCGGGTCTGGCGACACGGAACGTCGCATCGAGGAACTGGAAGGACTGCTGGCCGTGGAACGGGAACGGTCGGATCGGCTCGAGCAACGTATCGCGGAAGCCGCGCAGGTGGAACCACCCGCCGGCATGAGCAATGAAGTAGCCGTGGAACTGGACATGCTGCGCGAAGACCTGGCCGCGCTCCGGGCGGAACTCGCGGAGGTACGCGTCTCGCCGGCCTCCGCCGCTCCTGCCGAGGCCTATAGCGCGCCGCCGCCTGCGCCGGCGCCACCGCCACCCCGGCCGGACATGCACCGCGCAACGATCATGAACCTGGAACTGTCCGGCTTCGACAGCGACGGACGGCGCCGCCGCATGGGCGATATCCTCGTGGATGCAGGCGTGTTGACGCAGGAGCAATTGGAGCACGCGCTACAGGAACAACAGGAACATCCGCAACGTAGGCTGGGCGCGATCCTCGTCGATCTAGGACATACGGAAAGCGAGGTGGTCGCGCAGGTTCTCGCGTGTCAGTTGAAGCTTCCGTTTATCCATCTCGAAAGCGACGTGCCGGAAGAATCCGCCGTCCGCCTGGTCAACGGACGCCTGTGCCGTCATCACCACTGTATCCCGGTGCGGATCGAGGATGAAACGGTGATCCTCGCCATGTCGAATCCATTGGATTTGATCGCCATCGAAGATATCGAACTCGCCACCAGCCGTCGCGTCGACCCGGTCGTCGCCGCGGAACCCGATATCGCCAAGGCCATCGACTGGTTCTACGGCAGCGAAGGGTGAGCGGGGCCCGCCGAGTATGATCGCATCACCTCTACAACTCCCCAAATCGGTATCGAAATCGCTATCGGGATCGGTATCGATGTCTGAATCGAAATCGACAAGGGATAGACAAGACAATCTGGATTCCAATCGCCCGAGCCAGTTTTTAGTAGTTCATGAGCAAGCCAACCGGTTCAGTGAAAGAACCGATCTTGAAGTTCGCCAAAACCTGGGAGTATTTCTATCGTGAATCGCAGACAATTTCTTCAGTCCGGCGCCGCCGGAATCGCTGCCCTGGGTACGAGTGCCGCCGTCGCCGCGCCCGCCCCATCCCCGTTGTACCAGGATGGGCTAAGCCCCTGGCCCTTCGTGCTGAACGCCAGCACCATCCGCCCCACGCCGCTGGTCGACAAGATCCGCGTCGCCCACGAAACCGGATGGGACGGCATCGAGTTGTGGGTCCGCGAACTGGAAGAGTACGAACAGGCGGGTGGCAACCTGAAGGAACTCGGCCAGGACATCACCGAACGGGGCATGTACGTGCCGAACGTCATCGGGTTGTGGGACTCCATCCCGGCCACGCAGGAAGAGTTTGACGCCATGCTGCCCACGTCGCGGGAACGCATGCGCATGTGCGCCGACGTGGGGTCGAAGCATGTCGCAGTGCTGCCGTTCCCGGACCGGGAAGATTACGATCACTATTGGGGCGCGGCCCGTTATGCGGACCTCCTCAAGATCAGCCGCGACGAGTATGGCGTCATCGGCGCCCTCGAATTCGTCGGATTCACGAAAGGGGTTAATCGGCTCGGCTTCGCCTCCGGCATGGCCATCGACGCTAACGACAAGGATGCCTGCATCATCGCGGACACGTTCCACCTGTGGCGCGGCGGTTCCGGGTTCAACGGCATCCGCCACCTCAACGGGAAGTTCATCGCCGACTTCCATTGGAACGACGTCGGCCCCGAAGCCGATCCGAACACGGGCGGTGACGCCGACCGCATCTACCCCGGCGACGGTATCCTCCCGCTGGACGACGCGCTCCAACAACTCGCCGAGATCGGCTACACAGGACCGCTCTCCCTCGAACTGTTCAACCGCGCCCACTGGGAATCCGATCCCGTCGAAGTCGCCGCCAACGGCCTCGAAAAAATGCGCGCCAACGTCCGCTCCGCTATGGGCTAATCTAATCGAAAAGTATGAAAAGCCGGGGGAACCTTTTCTGAAGAAAAGGTTCCCCCGGACCCCCTCCAAAAGACTTTGATTTTGCTTCGCAATGCAAGTGGAGCACCAGCTCCGTGCCTTACTTCTCACTGCGAAGTTGGATACTCACCCCGGACGGGGCGGAAGACTGTAGCTCATCGCAGCATAGGCGCAGTCCAGTCCGAACGACTAATAAGATTTAACTCGGCTCAGGGCTATAACCCGTCACTTGAGCGCAGATGTCCAAGGCAGCCCCGGACGGGGCGACCCGATTGTAGCCCAGCGCAGCAAAGCCGCAATCAAATCCGAAATCCGAAGCACGAGATCCTAAACAAATTCCAATGCTCGAAATCCGAAAAACCAAAACTAAGGGAATGAGTTCGTGCGACTTCGCTGGACGTCTCTGGCGCAGCCCCGGACGGGGCGGAGGGCTGTAGCCCAGGGTGGAGCGAGGCACGAGCGGAACCCTGGGATCACGAACCCCACTACCATCGAGCCCCCGAATGGGGGCGACAGAAACTACATCAATCCGTCATCGTCGACGCGCATTGCTACGCCGACTGAAAGCGCGCGCATTTCAGAGTTTTGCGGTCGCCGTCGTGCTTCCAGCGACCCGGCGCGCGGCCACCAGATAACCGATACAAAACAACGCCAACCCGATCGCTGCCAGGACATGCGGCATCCGCCAGTCAAAAAGCGGTGGAATCATCAAGGTGAACAGGAGCGGCTTCAGGAGTTCCCAAGCAATAGCGAGAACGACGATAGACGCTCCGATGACTTGAAGCCGAATCGACCAATGGCGGTCACTTCGATACCGCGTGATGGCGCCAATTAGGGCGAACCCGCACGAGAACGCGGCGATTAAATAAATCACAATGTAGATTGCCATGGGGTTACCGCCGGTTTTCGGGTAGCGGTATGCGGGATCGTTTAGCTCCAACAAAGATCGCGGCTCATCGAGCCTCGCCCGATCCACTTTGCCGGACGTATCGAATTCGACAAAGATGGTCCTGTCATGCTCCTCGTCTACAAGTTCAGCGTCATGGCGGTGGAGGTAAAAGCCCCAGGAGGAGCCCAGAAATGCGTCCTCGTCTTTGCCGGCATATTCCTGGAATTCCGCGTCAGGATCGCCCAGGAGTTCTCTGACGCGTTCCTTATCCATTCCGATCTCAAGCTTTGGAAATGCTTCGACAATCCGCTCTTGCCTTGAAGCAGGTGCGTCATACGGAAAACTCGGGATGCTGTCGATGAAGGACCCGAAACCGAACTCGGGACCGGTGACACTGACGGAGCCGCCCGAGTAACAACCCAGGGCAAGCGCGATCAGAGTGATGGACCAGAATTGGGCCGTCACCTTCATGCTCTCATCCTCCAAGTAGCATTCCGAGCCTTTCGTGCCAACGCCACGACCTGTCGGCGTGGCTGGTGCCGTATCGCAAGGGTATCACGGAGCAGTAAATCCAGCAATGGCCCAGCAATGTCTCTGTAGGCCCGGATTCCACACCGGGCGAATGGCACTACTCGGACTTACCCAATCTCGCGTACACCTCCGGTTCCATCGCCTGGAACAGGGTCCATACGCAGGAGTTGGAGTAGTAGTTGATCCCCCACTTGATGGCGCCGGTGTCGCGGTCGAGGCTCCAGGGGATGTTCCAGGGCGTCTTGTGGTTCAGCGCAACGTTGGCGTAGCTGCGGTCGAAGAGATCCATGGCGTCTTCGGCGCGGCCGGCGAAGGCGGCCATGGCGCAGAAGTTCCAGACTTCGCCGATGGTGATGACGGCGGAGTGATCGTGGAAGGACGTGTCGACGCTGCCGTCGGGCTTGACGCCGTTGACCGCGCCGTAGGGTGTCGCTTGCGCGTTGAGCCGCAACACGGAATCGATGACGGAATCGATCCGTTCGTGCGGCACCAACTCGCCCAGGCCGCTCGCATAAGCGAACCATTGTCCGCAGAGCGCGTTGGTCAACGAGGTGTCGCTGGCGGGGCGGTCACCGGTGCCGCTGTAGAGTCGGTAGTACTCGCCGGTCCACAGCTTGTCGTTGTACGCCGCCACGCCGCGGTCAAACCAATCCTGCAACTCCGCCGTGAAGGCCGCATCGTCCTGCCGCTCGGCCATCGCGATCCCCGCTTTCAACGCGCCGAGCCAAATGCTCGCGGTGTACGCGCTGGTGCCCCACCAGGGCCAGATGTCGTAGTACTGGTTCGCGGGGAAGCCCGTTTCGCTCCCGGGGGCTTCGTTGATGAGCCCGTCGCCGTCCGTGTCGAGGGTCATGCAGAAGCGCAGCGCGTCCTTCACCGACGAGTACGCATTATCGAGGTACGCTTCGTTCTGCCATAACTGGTAATTGCGCCACGCGAGCAACACGTACTCCGACGATACGATGGGGATCTGCAGGTGCATCATGGGCGTCTGCGTGCCGGCGGGCGTGCCGAAGCCGAAAGCGATCTGCCCGTTCTCACCCTGCCACTTTGCGAACTCGCGCATGGTCGCCTTCTCGCATTCCGGGAAGAGCAGCGCCAGCGGAAAGGACCCGTTGAAACGGCAGACCAGCGTCTCCGTGATGGGACATCCTGTAAACGATTCGCTCTGGAAAAACCGGCCATCGTCCAGCCACCACGAGTTGCGCGGCAGGATGTAGAGACTGTTGATGACGGCATCGTTGAGCGCTGGCGACGCATCGCTCGCGTAGACTTGGGACTGCCACTGGACAACGTGATGGTCGACCATCGCATGCTGCGGCAACGCATACTCCAGCACCTCGTACGCGCTATCAAAACGCTTCGCATACCGGTGACGCAACGCTTCGCCGTCGCTCGATTCCCAGGTGGGGAAATACCACGCCAGCGCGAAGGTGACTTCCGCGATCTCGCCGGGTTGCAGCGTGCGTGCGGCGGTCGCGCGCAAGACCTCGCCGAACTTGTTTTCGAATTGCCAACCGTTACCTGACGCGCCGAGCGCGTAACTCCCGCCGCGGACGGTGAAGACGTCGGCACCGTAGCGGACAATTTCTGGCGGCGCGCCCGATCCATCGACCGCGACCAGTTGCCGCCGGTCCATGGCGATATGCGCGTTGGGCCAGGTGCTCACGATGTACTCGTCCGGTTCCCCCATCAGCGCGACCGCGACACTCGCACCAGCGGATTCGACGACCACGCGCTTGCCGTTCGCGACCCACGCTGCGCGATCGTCTCCTTCCTTGCCGGGACCGCCGATGTCGACGTTGGCTGCAAATGCGAACCGCAGATCCGGAATGGCTTCGTCAGTGCGATTCGTGATCGCGTAGTCCAACGCAATCGTGTTGTGACCCGCCCGCCGCACGGTCACCGTTACCGCGATCCGATCGTCGGCGGTGATCAGCACTCCATCGCGCGGCGCAATCGAGAACGGCACATTAGGACCGCGCCCGGCCTTCTGTTCGTCGTACTCGATCTGCCAGAGCAGTTGGCCGATGGTTGGCGCTCCCGCAAATACCGCGGACTCCTCTTTGTGCGCGTCCCAGACGAATCCGCCGTACGGATCCAGATAGAAACTCGTCACGTCATCGAAAGCGAACGCCAGACCCTGCGGCACCGATTCGCCTTCGAGCGATTGTGGTTCTCCGGAGACGCTATCGGGCAGATCATTTGCTTCCGTCGCGAACGCGAGCACCGGCGTCACGTGCCAGGTCTCGCCGGGAGCCAGCGATTCGCGCCGCCAAGCAAGGGCGGCCTCCACGTTGCCTTCGGCCTTGTTCGCCCGCGGGGGATTGAGGTCCCATTGCAGGCCAAGCTCGACCGGGATCGGCTCGCTGCCCGTGTTGTTTACGCGGTACCGGAAGAAGGCGACAGGTAACTCAGACAAACTGTAATCATGCGGAACGAGCGGCGCGTAGGCCCGAAGCGAGACTTCGACCGGGTCGAGCACATCTTCCAGCGTCACATCCGCCGCGGGTACGTGCCCCCAGAATCGTACTCCGTCGATTGGCGCGGACTCCGCCAGGAACTCGGCGCGCTTCTCGCCGGCCTGGACATACCATCCGCTCTGCGATCCCACCGGGGCGGGCCGCAGGTAGTTGTTTTCCACGGTGGACTCGCCGAAGCGTCCATCCGAACGAAGGTCGATATACCCCGTGCCCAGCGCCCCCAGGGGCAGCGCGCTCTGCGCTTCGCCGTTCTCAAACCAGACCCCGCTGACCGGCACGTCGTAGCCGGGCGCGTCGAAGGTCTGAAATTCGGCGGCCGCGCAAACGATGGACGCAATAAGAAGGTGCAACATGGCGAGGACTCCCCCAATGATTCCATAGCCCGTTTACGACCATAGCACAAATGAATGTAGCTGCGGTCCCGCTAAAGCTGCGTTCCGTCTCGTTCGCCTTGTGAACCTGGTCCCTTTTGGTGCTGCACGTTACGCCGCATCATCCCTGTCGACGGTCGCATGCCCAGTCGCGTGTAGAAGGGTTGCATGTTCGGATGACACACGAAATCGACCATATACAGATCGCCAATCTCGTCAAGAATCCGCCGCACCAACTCTTCCCCCACACCGTGCCCGCGGTATTCGGGCAACACTTCCAGAAAGGGAATCGATGCGCTCAGCACGTGATCGCACATGGCGGTGACAAACCCGGCTACGCGGTCTTTCTCGTCATCAATGGCGAGAACGACGTGGCTACTGTTTTCCAGCAGTTTCATATGGGTCTCGGGCCAGGGCGGATTCTGCCACCCTACGAAAAACCCTTTCAGCTTGTCCGGCGAAATCCCTTCCAGGGATGTTGTGTATGTGATCATGCAAACTACTCCTCAAGGGGGATTTTGGCTTTTGGGATGAACGAACAGTATGGCAAAAACGGGGCTCTTATGGCCAATCGAGTTCGACTCAATGCGACGGAAGAAGTTCCCGCGCGCGGTCCAGAGCGAGATCGATATTCCCTAACACGTTGCCTGCCAACGTGTCACCGAACAGACCGCTCCGCTCCAGGGCCTCCCGAACATGGGGGTTCACGCCCGACAACAGCAGTACCGTTCCCTGCCGGGCGCATTTGTCGTGAAACTCATCCAGGGCGTGCATTCCCGTGGCATCGATGGCGGGCACTTTCCGCATGCGCAAGATGAAGATCCGCGGCGGCGGTTCGACTTGACGCAACACGTCTTTCAATCGATCCGCCACGCCGAAGAAGAAGGGCCCCGTGATTTCGTAGACCTCCACCCCGTGCGGCACCACCTTCTTGGCCACGGCATCGGGATCATCCGGTTCATCCCAGCCGCCATTCCCATCTTCGAGTTCCCGCGCGATGTCGACGATATTCGACACCTCCGTCATACGTTTCATGAAAAGGATGGACGCCAATACGACGCCGACGCCAACCGCCACGGTGAGGTCCATAAACACCGTGAGCCCGAAGGTCGTCAACAAAACCGCAATGTCGCTCCCCGGAGCGCGCAGAATGGACCGGAAATGATCGATCTCGCTCATGTTCCACGCGACCATCATCAATACCGCGGCGAGCGTAGCCAATGGGATCGTGGAAGCGAGGGGTGCGAGCGCGGCCATGATGACAAGCAGGATTGCCGCGTGAACGATGCCGGCCAGGGGTGTGCGCCCCCCGGTCTTGATGTTGGCGACAGTGCGGGCGATCGCGCCCGTGGCTGGAATCCCTCCAAAGACCACGGATGCCAGGTTCGCCGAGCCTTGGGCGACGAGTTCGCAGTCCGCCTTGTGGCGGCCGCCGATCATGCCGTCCGCCACCACTGCAGAAAGGAGCGATTCAATGGCCGCGAGCAGCGCGATGGTGGTCGCTTCCGGTACGAGTTCACGCACGAGTTCAAAGCTGAACGCAGGTAGATGGGGCGCCGGCAAAGTCCGCGGAATTTCCCCGAACCGGGATCCGATGGTGTCTACCGGGAGTCCCAGAAACCACACGAGAACCGAAGCGAGGACGACCGCGACGATTGCTCCGGGTATGCGTGGCGCAAACCGGCGCAGCACGATCATGATAGCCAAGGAACCTGCGCCGACCACGAGCGGCGCCGCCTGCCAGGTGGCGGCATGCTCGGCATAGACTCGCCATTTCTCGACAAACTCCGCGGGAACGGGCCCCATGGCAAGACCGAAGAAATCCTTGATCTGCGAGGAGAAGATGATCACCGCGATTCCCGACGTGAATCCCGTCGTTACCGGGTACGGAATGAACTTGATCATGGCGCCGAATCGCGCCAAGCCCATGATGATCATGATGACCCCGGCCATCATGGTGGCCGTCGCCAGTCCGGCAAACCCGTGTCGCGCAGCGATGTCGTAAACGATGACGATAAAGGCCCCCGTCGGCCCGGCGATCTGGACCCGGCTTCCGCCGAACACCGAAACCAGAAACCCGGCTACAACGGCGGTGTACAGGCCTACCGCCGGCGGCGAGACCCCGTCAGCAGCCGCGACCGATTCCGGAATGGATGCGATTCCAAACGCCATGGCCAGGGGGAGCGCGATTATCCCCACCGTCAGCCCGGCAAGGAGATCGGATACCAGACGTCCGCGGTTGTACCCCTCGCGGACGCACACAACAGATTTCGGCAGGAAACGGGGCATCTTCGTTCAATCGCTCCCCAATCACTGCAACTCGGTAAATGCAGTGATCTTGTGTATTGTTATTGGATTTCTACGTGACAAAGGAAAAAGGGGGCGCAGTGTAGATCGGCCTCGGTACCCGTTTCAAAAATGCGATCTGAGTTCGCTAGCGAACCGGAGGGCGGGTCTTCCAACCCGCCCAGCCGAGGGATTTTTAACTTGGTCCACCAATGCGCTCATCTCTCTGTGCCCAGGATAGCCTTCCCCAATCGCCGGCCCCCGGGTCGACCTGAAGGCCCGGGCGGAGCGGGTTGGAAAACCCGCTCTCCGTTGGCAAAGCGCCCATCCCGTGTTAGAATGAATACGACGGAGTTGGTCAGGAACGATGCGCCATGTAGTTCCAACGGCCCGACGCGGTTCGGCCGGGCACTCGCATTCCGAGAGTACGGGAGACTGTTGATGCCTACCTTCGAGTACCACGCCATTCGGGCCGAAGGCGACGAAGAGAAGTCATTTGTGGGGGGAGTCGTCGTTGCGAAGTCGCGCCACGAAGCCAAGGAGAAGCTCCGTGAATTGGGCTTGAAGGCGACCATGTTAAAAAAGGCCCGGGGGGTCATGGCCCTCCTGAAGTGGCTGGACGCCGACATCCGTTAACCAACGCATGGCTCGCTGGGAAGGACTAGCTGCGTGAGGGGATTCTTGTTTACGGCCGGATATTGTTTGCTCGTCTTTGTTTCGACAGCCGCTGCACAACCGCCCCCCCTTCCCGTAGGCCCCGATGGCCGGCTCTTCGCGGGTCCGGATGTGGATACATTGCTGGCCCGCCCCTACGTTCAGCACGTTCCCATGACGCCGTCCGGTGCCTGCCTCTGGGCGCAGCATCCGGGCGGCTGGGGTTTTCCCGCCGGCTCCATCCACTATTACCTGATTACGAACGATGGCATTGGATTCGACGTCTCCCTTAAAGCAGGCCCCCAACTCGTCATCCCGGCGGCAGGCGTCAGCTACCCCACCCGCGTCGAGCAGGCCGGCAGCGGCAGAAACGTGTCCGTAACCGGCACGAAATGGATCACCGGCGACGACCTCATGGCCTGCCGGCTCCTTATCTCGAACGCGGGCGCCGAACCGGAAGAACTCGCCGTAACCATTTCCATCCCGTCTCCCAACGCGAAGCTCGATGGCAACCGGATTCAGTGGGTAACGGAAGCCCACGGTCTCGTGATCCATTCTGTGGGACATCTACCCGGCTTCACCGCGGTGCCGGGTCCGGCAGTCGCGAAGAACGTCCTGTCCCTCGAAGGTGAAGCGCCCGCGCAACAAGTTGGCAGCACCGGCGAGGACCGGAAAGCCGGCGCCAGCGGTGGACGCGTGCTCGGCAGCAACTTCGGGGGCAACGCCGGCCACTTCGCGATCTACGGTTTTGATATCGCCGAAGACCTGAAGGACATGAGCCTCACGATTCGCTACGCGCGGGGCAAGCCCAACATCGCGGACTTCCTGCTCGAACGGCCCGATCAACGGCGTCATCCGCGTTTGGCCCTGCAGCCTACGGGAGGATGGGGGGAGAACCCCTCCGACTTCGCGTTGACAACGTATCCGCTCGGCGATATCGCGGCGGGACCCTTGCAGGTAAAGCTTCTCGCCATCTCCGCTGGAAGCAACGTGAATATAGACGCCCTCTACATTCATCCCCGCGACACGGTGATCGAAGGCGTCCATCGCACGCCCATGCAGTTGGAACGGACGCTTACAGTAGCGGCTGGCGAGGAAACATCCCTTGATCTCTTTGTCGCGTCGAGCACCCGTTCGACCAACGCGGAAGCGGCGCTGCAACGCGCGGTCGACGCGCCGGACGCGCTCGCGGCGCACCGGGAACAATACGAGTACTGGCTCACGGCAAACGTCCCCGCCTTCACGGGACGGGAAGAGATCCAGAAACAGTACTGGCACCGCGCCACCAGCATCGTCAAGAAAAACCTGTTCCGTGTGGGCGAAGGCCGGCTCTCGGACTGGGCCATGGCGGAAGGCCGATGGACCTCGACCTGGTTTCCCAACGTGATTTCTTACGGGGCGGGACATCAGGTCCGGGAGTTGCGCTGGCTCCGCGATCCACAGTACGTGCGCGGCTTCATCAATACATGGTGCAACAACCTCAAGCCCGACGGCATTTTCCCCAACTACATCCGGCCCACGGAAATCGGTACGGGCCAGTACACGGACTGGATCGCATCCACCGTGTGGGACGCCCATTGCGTACAGCCCGACACGGACGCGCTGACCCGCTGGGCGGACGCCTTGAAGCAGAATGTCGATGGCTGGCTTGCCGTTTACGACGCGGACAACGACGGCCTGCTCACCGTCGACAGCCACTGGTGGACCGGCATGGAGTGGCAGCCTTCCTTTTTCTATTTCAAAGGATTCGACGCGGAAAAGCAGGACCAGCATCTCGAACGCGTCGATCTCACGGCGTACGTCTACGGCAATGCCCGCAACCTCGCGCACGCGCTCGCTGCGCTGGGAGATGAGGCTGGGGCAGCGCATTACCACAGCATCGCCGATACCATCCGGGACGCGACCGCATCGGTGCTGTGGGACTCGGCAAACCAGTTCTTCTATTCCGTCGAACCCAACACACACGAGAAAGCCATGGTCAAAGAAGTGATCGGCGTGTATCCCTTCTACTTCTCCATGTTCGACGGCGCAGACGCCGCACCGTATCTCAGCGCCTGGCGATCCATCCTCGATCCCGAACAATTCTGGACGCCTTGGCCGGTTGCGTCTGCCTCAAAGCAATGCCCTGCCTATTCGCAGGACGAAATATTCTACGGACGGCGCATCGGCGGTTGCATGTGGAATGGCCCGACTTGGCCCCACGCCAACAGCATTGTCCTTTCCGCCATGGCTGCCACGTTGCGCGAGCACCCCAAAAGCCCGTTGCGTACCGCGGACCTGTTCGGCCTGTTTCGTTCGTACACCGAGGCCCAATATTACAAGCAAGACCAGCAGTTCCCCTGGACCGGCGAATACTACAATGGGCTCAACGCCGAGTGGCGCACGGAGCAACGCGACTACAATCACTCCACTTACATCGATCTGCTGATCGCGGACATTGCCGGACTCCGTCCACGCACGGACAACATCCTCGAACTCCACCCCCTCATCAACCCGTCCATGGGACCGTTCATCATCGACGGTATCCGCTACCACGATCGCGACATCACCATCGCCTGGGCGCCTGTCACCAGCACGGAGCAAACGCCCGACGGCCTCAAAGGCTTCCGCGTGTACGTGAACGGCGCCCTCGTCCACCATGATCCTCTTTGCGCCTTCCGGGTAGAAGTTCCCCTGCTGTAGAGGCGTTCCATCTACGCACTTTTACTCTCAACTCTTTTCCGGTAGGGTGGAGGAGGCAATCACGACTGCAAGGAGACGACATGATTCGATCTCACATTGGGCGATTGGGAATCTGCATTGCCGCTCTTGCAATCAGCGTCGCACACGCGCAGGAGCGCACCATCAACCTCGACCCGCCGGGCGAGTTTGACTTCATCCTCGATCGGGCTGGACTCATCTCCGAACAGGACAAGGAAACGGTCCGGAATACTTGCGCCACCTTGCTCCAGGAACAGGCCATCCCCATCGTCGTGGTCACGATCGAGTCCATGGCCCAGTACGGACCGCCCGGCATTCGCATCGAAACCTTCGCCACCCTGCTCTTCGATCAGTGGGGCATCGGTTACAAGGAAGTCGGAGGCCAGTCGTGGAACCGCGGCATTCTACTGCTCGTGTCCGCGCAGGACCGCAAAGCGCGCATCGAACTCGGCGCGGACTGGGGCCGCGAGTTCGACCCGGTCTGCCAGAAAATCATGGATGAACAGATCATCTTCCATTTCAAGCAGGGGAACTACTCACAGGGCATCGTTGCGGGCGTGGAAAGTCTCGACCACATGGCCCGGGGCATCGCCCTGCCGACGCGTCCGCGCCCCTGGTGGCATTACGCCGTGGTCGCGGGCGCCATCGGGCTCGCCATCTTTACCGTCGTCTCCTTGATCCGGCGTGGCGCGAGCGGCTGGGCGTGGATCTTCTGGGGCGCGGTCTTCGCGCTGTTGGGATTCATCCTTTACCAGGCCCTCGCCGGTAGCCGGAGTTCGGGCGGTTTCTCCGGTGGTTCCTTTGGAGGAGGATTCTCGGGTGGCGGCGGCGCCACCGGATCGTGGTAGCAAACTGAACGGGGAGCAACGGCCCATGCCGAACGCGACAACGTACTTTACGGATGAACAACGAAAGGCCGTCGAAAAAGCAGTAGCCGCAGCGGAATCCAAAACCTCCGCCGAAATCGTCCCCGTCGTGGCGGCCGCGTCGGGCCGCTACGACCGCCCCGAAGACATCGTGGGACTGTTTCTGGGAATCGTGCTCATGGCGATGGCGTGGGCCGTACTACCGGGTTACGCTCCCGACCGCACAGGCTCTTGGGAAGGATTCGCGTTACCCTTTCATCTCCCGGCCCTAATCTTCGCGATGATCTTGGGTTTTGTGCTCGGCTCATTCGCCGCGTCCCGCGTCGAATGGTTGCGTATGCTTTTCACGCCGGCCGCCCAAATGCGTGACGAAGTCAACGCCCGTGCGCGCCAGGTCTTCTTCGACGATCGCGTGCATCACACGGCCGGGGCAACGGGGCTGCTCTTCTTCGTCTCTCTCTACGAACGCACCGCCGTCATTCTCGCGGACGCGGCCGTTACGGAGAAACTGGGGCAGCACGCCGTTGACGCGTTGTGCCGCGAATTGGTGGAGGACATCAAGAAAGTCGACGTCGCATCGGCCCTCGCCCGCAGTATTGAGAAAGCCGGTGAACAGCTCGAACTTGTCCTTCCCAGGGAAACGGGCGACGTGAACGAACTCGCCGATACCCTCGTGCTGCTGGACTGATATCCCGGATCGGGCCCGACGCCTTCGTAGTCTCCGATTGCGCATCTCCTCAGTCTACTCGATAGACAGCCACTGCACGGCGTCGCCCACGACGTATCCGTCCGTATCGTTCACGCCGACTTCGACCACGCCATCTCCGGAACCGCTGAACGCGAAAACGCCAAGGGATATAAACGGCGACAGGTCACCCTGGTTCTTGCGTTCATTGACGGCTATTGTCACCGGCCCATCCGCCGTGTATATGGTAACCGGCACGTTGGTCGCCCGGTTGGGATTCGGCGAGTAAGAGAACCGCACTTCGTACTTCCCCGGCTTCGGCAGCTTCGGTACATAGCGCAACTTCGCATCCGGCTGATCGACCTCGACCACCTCGTGGATGTAGTCGTACCCGACATAGGGACCCGCCGACGTGCTCCGCCGCCACTGCCCAATGATTTCGACATCGGGATTGTCGATCACAATGCCATCCAATTCTGAGACCTTTACGTACGGCGCTTCGACATCCTCGGGGCCCAGGATCTGCTCTTGCTCCATCAGTTTGGCCTGCAACTCGTCGATAGGCACATCCTGCACGGGCACGCCGTCGCGAATCGCCAACGCCGCCGCCACGCCGCTGGCATGGCCCATGATCATGTACTGCGGCTCCATGCGGATCGACGAGTACGCCACGTGCGAGGCGGAGCAGCACACCGGCACGAGCAGGTTCGTCGCCTGGTCGCGCTTGGGCACGAGCGCGCGATACGAGATCTCGTAGGGTTGCACGGGCACCTGCATGTCGCCTTCGTTGATGGCCGAAGGTTCGTCGCCGTCAAAATCGCCCGGCCCGGCAACGATGCGTTGCACGTGATGCGAGTCGGAGTTGTAAGACCCCATGCCGATGGAGTCGCCCTTCTCCCGGTCGGTCTGAAGATCGTTCTGGTGCATCACGTATTCGCCCACCATACGCCGCGCTTCGCGGATGTACATCTGGTGCGGCCAGTGATCCGTATCCTGGAACTCGTCCGCGGAGGGACCCCACTGATTCACTTCCTGTTGCAGCGCCTCGGGCACGCTGGGATCGTTTGCGAGGAAGTACAGGAACCCCTGGATGTAGCGGAGCGTCTCGTCCCAGATCTCCGCCCGCCGCTCGTAGGTCCCTTCCGGATAGTCCCAACTCCCGCCGATGTAATCCGTGGAGAATGCGCCGTTATTGTTCACATCCGTCTTGGCTTCCGGCATCGGACTCGGATTCATCACTTTCCCCATGGGCAGTTCCGGGTTTGCCGCGAGGTACCGCTTCAGCAATTCGTACTTGGCCGGGTCGTACCCCTCCGGTTTCGGATAGGGCAATCGATTGCTTTCGCGATCCGTCAGACACAACCGGAAGTTGTAAGCCTGGACTTTGCGGTCGCCCTGACCTGGCGCGCCCGCCGGACCGCGATAGATGTACGGCAGCAAGTCGCCGTTCTCGTCGTACGGATTGACCGGCCCCGGGAACTGGTGCTTCGGACTCCGCTCGATGCGGCCCGCGAGGGATTCGCCGTACACCTCCTGACTCTCGCGGCCCCAGGTGAACAACACGCCCGCGCGATGCATCAGGTCGCCTTCGTAGGAACAGTCGGCAAACACTTTGGCCCGGTACACGGTACCGTCGTTCATCACCATGGCGCTTACGTCGGTGCCGCGCTTGTCCACGGAATCGATGCGCTTCCCGAACACGACCTCAACGCCTGCCTCTCCGAGCCACTCCCGGAACTCGGCCTCGGCAATGTGCGGTTCGAAGAACCAGGAGATGTCTTCGCCATAGTGCTCGCCGAGCCGTTCAAAGAAGTGCCGTGACATGCCGCCGATGACGGCTTGATTACCAAAGTCCGTCCGGCCCAGTCCTCCGGACACCATCCCCCCGATATGTGTGCCGGGCTCAACGAGCATAACACTCAAGCCTTCGTTCGCGGCGGCAATAGCCGTGATGGCGCCGCCCGCGGTGCCGCCGTATACGACCACGTCGTAGGCCTCACCCTCCGGCTCCGAACCGCTCACGCCTGCGCGCCAATTGCCGACGGCTTCCGATGTCCGCAGGTAGCGGTCGTAGATGCGCAAGGATTCGATTGCCACACCCGAGAGTTCGCCGAACCGAATCGACGTCGAGCCGTTGCAGTCCACCAACGCGGGATCGACGCGATACCAGCCCTGCGGCTTCGCCTCGCCGCCATCGCACAACGTGCCATCCACCACAAAAGTTACGATGCGCGGACCCCCGTCGGCGGTGATTGCGACATGATGCAAGCCGGAATCACTCAATACGCCGGGATCGCTCGTGTAGGTTTGGGTCGTCGTGCCATCCGATGCCGTGAACTGAACGCTACCGTCCGCCGCGAGTGCGACGGCAATACCCGCACCCGTGTCATTCGTCGTGGAGAAAAGCGTCTGATCTGTGGGTGCATTTTCGACATTCAACCAAAGCCCAACCGTGAATCCTCCGCCCGGTTCCAGTTTCGGCAACTGAGCCATGGCAATCTCGCTGCCTGGTTTCGCATCCTCCCCCGTGGCGTGCAACACAAGACCGTCTTCCGCAATCGTCTTGTTGCGGTGCTGGTTCCACATGCCTTCGAGCAGAGCCCGATCAAGCTTGTGCACGCGCGCCACGCTTTTCTGCGTCTCCGTCGCAAAGAACTCGCCGTCCAGTTCGATGAAGTCCGGGTAGCTCATCCGCACCGAGGGCGTGTCGTCGTACAACACGATCTCCGGTTGGGACCAGTGGATGTACCCGTCCTTCTCCACCCCGCCGCACATCCACACCGGATTCCGCCCTTCATAGGATTGCCCGCCGTGGTTGTGGAACCAGTAAAGGTACTTGCCGTTGCTGAACCGCCGCACAAAATTCGCGGCCCGCGGATGTTTCATTTGCCTGCCGCCCGGCGTGTAGGTCATGTACTCCGGCCCGGTCCACGTCCACCCGCCGTCCCGGCTGTAGGCATGGCACGGGTGTCCGTCGATGGTGCGGTACGTGCAATAGAGCGAGCCATCGCTCAAGGGTGTGAGGTTGTGCTCCTCCGCAATGGGCCCCTGCGGCGCGCGCAGCCCCACATCGCCTTCCGGCAGCGTTTCCCACCGGATCCTCTCGGGGTCCCATTCCGTGAGGATGTTGTCGCTCCGCAGGAAGATCCCTTCGGATCGTTCGATAAACCCCTCACCGAAGTTCCCCACCTTGGACACGCCGATGTACGCAGCGCCGTCGTGAATGATGGGTTTGCCCACGCCCCAGAAGAACTGTACGTCGCCGCCATACACGTTCTCGCGATCGATATCGAAAGTGCGGATCGGAATGCGGTAGCGTTGCTCCGACCAGGAGTACCCGCCGTCATCGGAATATTTGAAGACATAGTGGCCCAGGGTATCGACGCGTTTTCTCTTGCTCCCATCGGACAGTATTACTTCGCGCTGGTTCTCCGCGTTGTAATCGTAAAACGCATAAATCCGCCCGCCCACCTTCAACGGCATCACCCACGACGCCTCTGGCGGCCCCTCCGGCTCGATGTCGATTAGCGGTCCCCAGGTCTTGCCCTTGTCCGCGCTGATCGTCGCAACGACATGTTGCTTCTCGTTGCCTTCCTCCCCCGGCCCGGTCGTCAACGTGCAAACCCATTCGCCGAGATCGTTCATCACGGTATAGGGCTGGTCGCAGTAACCCTGACTGGGGATTTCGTTTCCGTGAATGATATTGCGTGCGTCCATCGCCGCACCGTTCGCGGCCAACAGAATCGCAATGAGAAAGGCTGAAGACGTCATGATGCCGTTGCTCCTCAATTTTTTCATGCCCGTATCTGAAGGATACCAATCCCACACCCGAGCGCGCGACCTCTGTAGAAATGCATGGCGTCGGAGGAATCAGTAGTCTGCGCGGTGACAGGGGAAGCGGGACTTCGAAACCCGTGCTATGATGAGCGGCAACTGGAGGACGACCCATGCGCACGATGAACCGGAGGTCCTTTCTTCAAATGGCCACCAGCAGCGCAGCGTTGGCCGCGGCGGGTTGCTTTGGTGGGTCGACCCCTGCACCGCGCGCTGCGAAACGGCCCAACATCATTCTTGCCATGACGGACGATCAGGGTTGGGGCGACACCGGCTACAACGGCCATCCCGTGGTCGAGACGCCGGCGCTGGACGCCATGGCGGAAACGGGCCTGCGCTTCGAGCGCTTCTACAGCGGCGCGCCGGTATGTTCTCCCACGCGGGGAAGCTGTCTTACCGGACGGCATCCCTACCGCTACGGCATCTTCGGGGCGAACAGCGGCGACGGCGAAGACCCATCGCGCTATCCCTTGCCGCCGCAGGAAATCACGCTCGCGGAGATTCTCGCCGCGGAAGGATACGCCACGGGTCATTTCGGGAAATGGCATCTCGGCGATTTCAGCGGTCCCATGCGGTCGTCGCCCGCAGACAACGGATTCCAGGAGTCCTTCTCGACCGTGCGCAAAGTCGCAACGCTTGATCCCGCGGGCTATTTCCTCAACGGCGAACCCTATACGGACCCGCTGGAAGGCGACGACTCCGCCATCATCATGGATCGCGCGCTTCCCTTCATTCGCAACGCCGCTGCGAATGACCAGCCGTTCTTCACGGTCATCTGGTTTCATTCGCCCCACAATCCCGTCATCGCCGCGCCGGAATACCGTTCACGTTATGCGGCCCACCCGGAAGCGCAACAGCATTTCTGGGGCACCATCACCGCTGCGGATGCGCAACTCGGGCGTTTGCGGGACGCGTTACGATCCCTCAACGTCGAGAATGACACCATGCTCTGGTTTTGCAGCGACAACGGGCCCGCCGCGAATGCCCCCTTCGCCGCCGGCACGACCAAGGGCCTGCGCGGCCACAAGGGCAATCTCTACGAAGGCGGTGTGCGCGTTCCGGGACTGCTTGAATGGCCGTCGCGCGTGGCGCAACCGCGCACGATCGGAATGCCCTGCTCGACGTCGGATTACCTTCCGACAATACTCGACGCGCTGAATATCGCGCATCCCAACGCGCGTCCGCTGGACGGCGTCAGTCTGCTCGACACGATTGATGGCGCGAATCGCGATCGCGCTCATCCCATCGGCTTTGAGCATGGCGACACCGCGACCTGGGTCGACGATCGCTACAAACTCGTCGCGCGGATTGAGACCGACCAGCCGTCGTCGCTGGAGCTGTACGATCTCTTAATCGACCCGAACGAAACGGCGAATCTCGCAACGTCGGAAGCGGGACTGGTCGCCGGCAACCTCGAACAGCTACAGGCGTGGCGGGCCTCTTGCGCGCGCAGCCGATCCGGCAGCGATTACCCGGTAACATAGGCCCGGATCGGGCGGAATATTGCAAGATCGTGGCGTTGTTGCCCTTGTGGAGTCGCCCGAATTAGAGTTTTTCGAGTTTTGTTTGTGGACGCGCAACACGGAAAAGGAGTACAATTAAAAAGAGCGTGCGCGTTGACGCGTGTGTCGCATATTGCATCAAGCCGGGCGCTTGGTGCCTAGTTTTTGATTCGACAGCGATTTCTGGACGATGATTGCGACCGTGCGGCGGCATGCCCCGCCGGTCCGAGCGCGTGTGATCTGCCAATTTGATGACGAGGAGTACCCGCGCGTCGCGTCCAGGCGATGTAACTGCGGCAACGGAAAGGAACCAGGAATGGACAAGGATCTTTCGCGGCGGAATTTCATGAAAGCAACGGGCGCTACGGCGGGCATTGCCATCGCGGCGGGATGGTCCCCTCTTTCCTACGCGCAGAATGAACGCGTACGGGTCGCCATGATCGGCACCGGAAGCCAGAACTGCATTCATCTCGAAGACGGCCTGGCGGGCGCGCAGGAGATCGACGTGGTCGCCATCGCCGACTGCCTGAAGCCGAACCTCGCCAAGGGGTGGCACACGGCCGGCGGCAGCGAGGAGTTGAAGAAACACCTCTACCTCGACTACCGCGAGATGCTGGACAAGGAAAAGGACAACATCGACGCGGTCATCATCGCCACGCCGTTCAAGACCCACTACCCCATCGTTATGGACTGTCTCGACGCAGGCAAGTATGTTTTCTGCGAAAAGACCATGGCCCACACGTATGAGTTCGCGCGCAACATCGTGCAGAAGTGCCACGAGACCGGCCTCTTCGTCCAAAACGGCCACCAGCGCCGTTACAACCTCGAGTACAACCACGCCGCCACCGACATGATCGAGAACGGCCGTCTGGGCCGCGTGGGCTTCATCGAAGCCCAGTGGCATCGAAACGGCGACTGGCGCCGTCCCCTGCCGCGTCTCAAGAACGGAGACGTTTATCAGCTCAGCGACGCCGAAAAGCAGTTCATCCAGGATTACGAGAAGCACGTCAATTGGCGGATCTACGAAGAGTTTTCCGCGGGCCTCATGAGCGAGCTGGCCACGCATCACATGGAAGTCACGAACTTCCTGCTGGGCACGATGCCAAAGCGCGTCTGGGGCACCGGCGGCATCGATTACTGGCGCGACGGCCGAACGACCTTCGACAATCTCGCCGTCACGTATGAATACGAAATGCGGCAGTCCACCTGCCATGGGTTCGGCCAGATCGACGCCCGCAACGATGAGCAGCGCGAGCGCATGCGCGAACAGAATCGTCCTTACACCTGCCGCGTCACGTGGTCGGGGTCGCTGCAGAGCGCCCACAAGGGCGGCAGCATGCTGGTCATGGGGCACAAAGGGGCGTTCAAACTGCGCGAACGTTCCTCGGCGGATCAGGAAGGCTGCGTTTTCTATGGCGAGCCGCAACTCATCTGGCTGGATCCCGCGACGGGGCAACCGACCGAGGACAAGACCATCATCGAGGGCATCCGCGCCCGCGGCGAATCGCAGAAGTACACGCAGATCGTCGACCAGGAGCCCATTCCGTTCGAGAACGAACTGGATGGCAGCATCTTCGACAAGACGCCGGACGTACGCCAGTTCGAGGCCTTCGCCAAACACATCAAGGAAGGCGGCAAGCCGCGCACGAATGAGATGGTCGGTCTCATGGCCTCCATCTGCGACATCGCCGGACACGAAGCGGTCGCGACGGGCGAAGTCGTCGAGATAGACCCAGCCTTGTACGCCTTCGACTTCGAGACCCCGAACCCCTTCGAGTACGAGCAGGTATAAGCAACATAACCGAGAAGCCCCGGCGCGGCATGAACTGCGCCGGGGCTTCTTTTCCTTGTGCCGGCCCGTTCGGTGGATCGGCGTTTACAGTAATGGCGAATCACACCTTGGAGGTGCCACGAACTTCCCACTCGTGATTCGAGGTGCCTCGGGCTTCCAGCCCGAGACTTGAGGTGTCATGGGCTTCCAGCCCATGACCCACACGGGCGGCACGCCCGTGGACTCTTGATCGCATTCAGCCTCGCGACGCGCTTTAACCGAAAAGCTCGGTCCAGCCTCATCCCGCACCGTTCCTGTCCCGTCATTCCGAAAACGGCGCTTGCCGGATTAGCCTCCCGAATCCCAGACGCCGGTGCAGGTAACAGATCCTCCCTCCGGGCCGTTCCTCCATCTCCGCACGCAGGCGTTCGCCAAAAGCCTTCTTGAAATCTTCCCGCGGGTATTGCTGCACGACCGCCCCGCGCGTCGCTTCGCCAATCGTCTCCGCATCCATCCCCACCACGTCCATCGCCGCGCCGGCGTGCAGCAGGTGCGCTTCCGCGCCGCACCGAAGAGGTACGACGATGTTCAGGTGCATCACGATGGCTTCGGCCAACGTATCCTGACGTTCCCGCGACCATGCCACCTGCCGCGCGAGCGCCCCGGCGCCCTGCACGCTGTCCAGGGAGAAACACTCCGCGTGCTCGGCACACCCCGCGTACGCCTTCGTCAAACCGAGGTCGTGCAACAATGCGGCCACAAATAGGAGTTCGTTGTCGAACGATATGGACCGTACCTTCGCAAAAACATGTCCCCAGAGATACGTTCGATAACAGTGATTCAGCAAATACGGCGGCGAGACTTCCTGGCACAGCAGTGCAGCTTGCCTCGCGGCCTGCGTATCGGGCGCCGTCACCGCTTCGAGATCGATGTCGATAGGAATGTCTGCCGCTCGAAAACGCCGCAACAAACGACGCGCCTGCACGCGCAATCCTTGGCCCATCAACGCGAACCGATCGGCGGCTGTTAACCGGCCCATCGTGCGCAAGGCCCATACTTGTGATCCCACACCCTTCACGAAACGATCTCCCACGACCCGGCCAATCGCTAACCGGCCTTCGCACCGTGTGCGTTCCGCAGTGACCGCGCGGAAACGCCGAGCACCACCATCCCCGCGATGCCCGCGATTGTGCACGATCCCATGAACAGCCGTAGTCGCTCCGGATCCGCCTCCGCCGCGCCCCCGGTGCCCACCGACATTACAAGCAGTACTGCCGCGAAGGAAAGCCGCCCCGCCAGGCTTTGCATGGACAAGTAAGTCGCCCGCTGCGCCTGCGGCACGCGGGGCGCAATCGCGGCATTGAGAGGGGCGGTCATCAATGCGCGCGGACAGCTCCGCAAGAGAATGAGCAGCACGATGGCTGGATGGATCACGAGCGCCATCGCCGCCATGATGACCAGTTGCAGCGCAGTACTCGATAACAATGCAGCCGCGAGACCCCACCGGTCCCGGAGTTTCACGCTGCCTGACGCCGCCCATGAGGCGGCCATCATCGATAGGGCCGTGACGACTCCGGAAACGAGGGGTGTACTCGAAATCGTGACTTCCCACTTGCGCAGCAGGAGATCAAGATAGGGCTGGTAGAAGATGTACGGCATGTGGTTCAGCACGGTCATGAGAACGTAAAAAGCGAATAGCCACAGCAGCGCCGGTTCACGCAGATACGACGCGCAGGCGCGCAATTGCCGCGTAATGCCTTCGCCCAGCGAAGCCCGCTTCTCCAGCACGGTCGGCTCCACGAAGCTCAGCACGATGCCGATACCTGTCAACGCAGCGAGAAAGGCGAGTGCATAGGCATACCGGAGTTCGACCATCGCAATCGCGCCACCACACACCGCCGCGAACGCGCCGCCCAGGAAGGCCCGGTTCACGGCGCGTGCTTCCCAGTCCGCAAATTCCTCCTCGCAATCGAGTCCGACCAGCGTGTCGTACAGGAAGGAGGTATCCGTTCCGGAATTGAAAGCCAGTCCTATCGCGAGACAGACTTGGGCGAGCGCAAAGACGATGAATTGATCCCCGAAAAAGAACAACCCGTGCGCGGCCGCAATGGCGATGGTCGCGATGAGCAAGGTGGGACGTCGCCCCATGCTGTCTGATACGTAGCCAGACGGCACTTCGAGTATAACGACGGCGATGTAGTATATAGCCTCCAGCCGCAACACGTCCGCCAGCGAAAACCGCGAGGAAAAGTAGAGAAAAAACACCGGCAACCAGAAGTGTGCGCTGAACACCGCCCGAAACCAGGGGTACATGCGCGCATTGCGTTCCAGTGACATGCATCTCCTTCCCGTGACTCGATCCGCCGCCGCATGATAGCATGGGTGTTTCGGTAAGGTCTTGGTGTCCTGAGGAGGGATTTTTCAAATGCGCGAAGCCTATATCGTCGAAGCCGTTCGCACCCCCGTCGGCCGTGGCCGGGAAGACGGCGCGCTCCATGGTGTCCATCCCGTCGATCTGCTGGCCACGACGCTCAGCGAGTGTGTGAAGCGCGCTGGCATTGAGAAACGTGATGTGGAAGACATCATTGCGGGCTGCGTCTCGCCCATGGACAAACAGGGGGCCAACATCCCGCGGCTGGCCTTGCTCAAGGCGGGCTTTCCAGTGGAAGTACCGGGCGTGCAGATCAACCGCATGTGTGGTTCGAGCCAACAGGCCGTTCATTTCGCAAGCCAGGCCGTCGCGGCCGGCGACATGGATCTCGTCATCGGTGCCGGCATTGAGATGATGGGCGTCGTGCCCATGGGCAGCGATTGGGGCGTGTTGGAAAAGGAGTTTTTGTCGAGCTTTCCCTATCCGCTCGAATCGATGGGCATCTGCGCGGAGAAGATCGCGGCGAAATGGAATCTCTCCCGGCGCGAACTCGACGAGTTCTCGGCGGAAAGCCACAACCGCGCCGCGAACGCGATTGAGAAAGGCTACTTCAAATCGCAGATCGTGCCCATCGAAGTGCGCACGAACGGCACGACACGCGTGGTCGATACGGACGAGGGGGTGCGTCCCAACCCGAGTATCGAGAAGATGATGTCGTTGAAAACGGTGTTCAAAGAAGACGGCGTCATCACCGCGGCGAACGCAAGCCAAATCTCCGACGGCTCGGGCGCGATCCTGATCGCGTCGGGCGAAAAGGCGGACGCCATGGGCTTGAAGAAGCGTGCGCGGGTGGTGGCTCGGGTTGTCGTTGGCAGCGATCCCGAACTGACGTTGACGGGTCCGATTCCCGCGACGCAAAAGGTTCTCGCACGGGCCGGACTCACCATCGGCGACATGGATGCGATTGAGATCAACGAGGCCTTTGCGAGCGTCGTGCTCGCGTGGGCGCGCGAGTTGAAGCCGGACATGGCCAAGGTAAACCCCAATGGCGGCGCCATCGCGCTCGGACATCCCCTCGGCGCGACCGGGTCCATCCTCATGACCAAGCTGCTCCACGAACTCGAGCGTACCGGCGGCCGCTACGGATTGCAGACCATGTGCATCGGCCACGGCATGGCGACCGCGACGATCATCGAACGGGCTGGGTAATGTATATGCTCACCCGCAGATGGGACACATCGGACAGATCGGACGGATCAGTCCGATCCGTCCGGTTAACGCGAAACTACAGTGGGAACTGAACCACGATGTACATCTCCATACGCGACGATATGCTGGTCCAGGCCGGCTTCACTAATGTGGCCGAAGGCGCGAAACGGATAGGCGTCAATGCCATCGAAGTCGAGCTGGATCAGGACTTCATGGTTTACTGTTTGGATTCGACGGATTCGACACTACGCGCGGACCTGGAGACCGACGAAGGCGTCGCGTTGTACAAGAAGCATCTCGAAGCCCTCGGTGTTACGGCCTGCGCATTCCTTACTGCGCGCGATTTCAGCATGGGCGACCTGGAGTCCAACACGCGCTGGGTTGCGCGCGCCTTGGAGATCGCGGAGCAAATGGGCATGGCGTCCATCCGCATCGATTCCGCCATGAAGCGCGAGCGCGAACTCGATTTCACCACGCGCGTCGATCTCTTTGCCAAAGGTCTCGGCGGCGCACTGGAGCGCACCGCCGGCATGAAGGTCGCCATGGGCATCGAGAACCACGGCTTCCAGGGAAACAACCTCGCCTTTCTCTTGAACGTGTTTCGGATCGTAGGCTCGGACCGTCTCGGCTCCACGATGGACACCGGCAACTTTTACTGGCGCGGGTACCCCCTTTCGGAAGTCTACGGCATTCTCCAACTCCTGGCGCCGTACACCAAGCACACTCATCTCAAGAACATTCGCTACCCCAAGGACAAGCGGGAGACCATCCGCGAAGCGGGCTGGGAGTATGGCGCTTACGTCTGCCCCCTCTACGACGGTGACATCGACCACGGACGCGTGTTGCAGATTCTGGCCGACGCTGGCTATTCCGGAAACATCTGCATCGAGAACGAATCGCTCGGCAAATGCGCCAACGACGAAGAGCGGCAGTCGGTGCTCAAACGCGAGGTGGAACACCTCCGGGAAAAGTTGGCGACCCTTGGCTGATCCAAACCCCATGCAAGCGTTCCCGCAATGGAAACTTCTCGGGCTCATGCTCGCGGGTATCGCGCTGGTAGGATGCTCCGTCTACTTCGCACAGCGGTGGAACGTGATCCAGCGGCTCTCGCTCGATTTCCGCGGCGAACGCGCGGAGGGATCGGCCGAGCGCGTTGACGAGACTTCCTACCGGCTGCGCCTCGACATGGGGGACCGCATCCTAAGCCGGACCTACGACGGCGGCTTCGGCGTTCAACCCACCGGAGATCGCGTCTTTGACGTCACCATGGCCTACGACCCCGCCGATCCCACCGACTTCCAGCCCGCGACAATTTCGTACCTCCCGGGAATCGTTGTCGGCCTGCTGTTCGCCTTCGGCATGAGTTCCATCCTGTACGCGCGCCGCATCGTACAGCGGGTACGCCGGGCGCAGAATTCTTCCTTAAGATCAGGAAAGAACACGTGATAGCCATGTCTTGCGCATAACTCGTTTGGCTTATCAAGCGAAACCAAAAACTGGTTTCTGAGTCCGCCGCCAAGGGTCAAATGGACAGCACGGACCCGTTTTCACTATACTCTCACCTATTTGGCGCATACGACTAACTTCGCAGACGTCGCCATTCACCCACGCGGGAAAGGTTTTCGTTTCATGGCTAAGAAACTCATGGTGGTCCCGGCGGAAGTACGGAAGAGTTCCGTGCTGGAACTGGGGTCCATTCCGGTAAATGTCTACAACAAGTCGCTCGCGGAGGAACTGGAAGGCAATCCCGACGTGACGCCCGCGCGCTGCATGCGCGCCTACCGCGACATGGCACTCATCCGCGAGTTCGAGACCATGCTTGACGAAATCAAAAAGCTGGGCTCCTATCAGGGACTCGAGTACAAGCACGCTGGTCCGGCTCATCTCTCTATCGGTCAGGAAGCCTCGGCGGTGGGCGAGTGCTATCACCTTTCCATCGATGACCATATTTTCGGTAGCCACCGGAGTCACGGCGAGATCATCGCCAAAGGGCTCGCCGCGGTACACGAGGCCAAAGGCGCCAGCCTCGAAAAGATCATGCGCGAGTACTTTGACGGCGTCATCCTCGGCATCGTCGAAGGCGACGGCGAGAAACCGGCGGCGCTGAACGTGCCCAGCGGCAATGGGAAGACCCTGCTCAAAGGCGACGACGAAGAAGAGCTCGGCATCGACTTTTTGCTGTACGGCCTCCTCGCCGAGATCTTCGGACGTGAGACGGGCTTTAACAAGGGCATGGGTGGTTCCATGCATGCCTTCTTCATCCCCTTCGGCGTGTACCCCAACAACGCCATCGTGGGCGGCAGCGCGGACATCGCCACCGGCTCGGCCCTCTACAAAAAAATCATGCGCAAGCCCGGCATTACGGTCGCCAACATTGGCGACGCCTCCATCGGCTGCGGCCCAGTTTGGGAAGCCATGGGCTTCGCCGCCATGGGCCAGTACACAAACCTCTGGGAACCGGAATTCAAAGGCGGCCTTCCCATCATCTTCAACTTCATGAATAACTTCTACGGCATGGGCGGCCAGCCCATCGGCGAGACCATGGGCTTTGAACGCCTCGCGCGCGCGGGCGCGGCCATCAACCGCGAGAACATGCTGGCCGAGTGCGTGGACGGCAACAACCCGCTCAGCCTGGCGGATGCGTACAAGCGCAAGATTGCCGCCATCCGCGAGGGACGCGGGCCCGCGCTGCTGGAAGTCGTGTGTTACCGCCAGTCAGGGCACTCGCCAAGTGACCAGTCCTCGTACCGCGAGCGCGAAGAGATCGAAATGTGGCGTCAGGTAGATCCGCTTCTGGAGTTTGGCCAGAAGCTCATCGATGCGGGCGTCGCTTCGGAAGACGATCTCAAAGCCGTAGGCGAGTACGCTACGCGAAAGGTTGTCAAAGCGCTACGCCTCGCCGCCGATATCAAAACCTCGCCGCGCATGACCCTCGGACCCGGCATCGGCCTCGATGTGTTGACGTTCTCCAATGAAATGATGGAAACCCTTCCCGGTCTGGACCGGAAGGACGACGTATCCATGCCGCTCGAAGAGAATCCCCGGGTCCAGCAGATTGCGAAGAAATCCCGCAGCGGCATCGGTCCCAAAGGCGAGATTCTCAAGGAAGGCAAGGCGGTCAGCTTCCGCGACGGATTGTTCGAAGCGATCGCGCACCACTTCTACAACGATTCGCGCGTCGTGGCCTACGGCGAAGAAAACCGCGATTGGGGTGGCGCCTTCGCCGTGTACCGCGGCCTCACGGAAGCATTGCCCTATCATCGTCTTTTCAATTCTCCCATCTCGGAAGGCGCCATCATCGGCACCGCCGTCGGCTACGCCCTCGAAGGCGGCCGGCCCCTCGTGGAACTCATGTACTGCGACTTCATGGGCCGCAGCGGCGACGAGATCTTTAACCAGCTTCCCAAATGGCAGGCTATGTCCGGCGGGTTCTGCAAGATGCCCGTCGTGGTGCGCGTCTCCGTGGGCAGCAAGTATGGCGCACAACACTCGCAGGACTGGACCGCCCTCTGCGCCCACGTGCCGGGATTGAAAGTCGTTTTCCCGGCGACGCCATACAGCGCAAAGGGCCTCATGGCGTCCGCCTTGAGCGGCAGCGATCCCGTCGTCTTCTTCGAGAGCCAGCGTATCTACGACATCACGGAACAGTTCCATCCGCAAGGCGTGCCCTCCGAATACTATCGTGTGCCGATCGGAGTGCCCGAAGTGCTCAAGGAAGGCAACGACCTGACCATTCTGACCTTCGGCGCGACGTTGTACCGGGCAGCCGAAGCCGCCAAGCGGTTTGAAGAGGAGTTCGGCATCTCCGTCGAACTCATCGACGGCCAGACTCTCGTCCCCTTCGATTACGAGGTTCTAGTCAATTCTGTGAAGAAGACCGGCAAACTCATCCTGGGAAGCGACGCGTGCGAACGCGGCAGCTACCTCCACACGATTGCGGGCGAGATCACGCAGATGGCATTCGATCACCTCGACGCGCCCGTGTGCGTCGTCGGCGCGGAGAATTGGATCGTACCGCCAGCCGAATTGGAGGAAGCCTACTACCCGCAGGCGTCCTGGTTCCTGGACGCGTATCACGCCCAGATCAAGCCGCTGGCGGGGTATGCACCCACGTCTGAACGCGGCGGTAACGCGAAATTGCGCCGGTCTACGTATGGAGTAGTTTAGAGGGAGAAGTTGCCCCGATTACTCAGCATGGAATGGTAGTGATGGGGCCTCGAGTTCGACCTCGATTTCTTCGTCCCCTTCGACAAGGACTTCGACGAGGGATATCCCATCGTCCGTCGTTGCACCGTCGGGAAGATTTCGTTCGCGCATCCCGGTGAATTGGTTTGACCGTATCCGGTTACGTCGTCGGTCCACAATTCGCGACTGACGTTGATCCGTGCCATGCGGGTCCAGCACGGCTTCCACTTGATACGTTCCCGGCGTAAGCCCGCTCACGACAAACGTCCCGTCGTCCGCCACGTCAATCCGGTCGGGACGATGAACTGGATCTGCCGCGGGATCGGGCCACTGGAAATGGATCCACACATCCATGTCGTGTTCAAGTGCTTCGATCCCCTTCACGGTACCGCGGATCGTACCGCCCCGAGCTAAATCGAAGTCCTGCTGCAAGTACTCGTCTTCCGGCACCGTTACGGAGAAATAGCGTCGCACCGAATCGTAGCGCACCGAGAGATTCCCGTCGGAATCGCGAAACTCCCGAATCGTTTCAGGTACTGCCGCCTCCACGCTGACAAGGTATCGTCCCGCCGGCATTCCGTTTAGTTGATACCAGCCACCATCGTCGGTTTCCGTCCGAAGCACATACTGGTCGCCATCCACGTACGCCATCGCGACAATCGCCATTGCTGCAACATCCCCGAAGCGTACGAACCCCTCAATGAGGGCCGGCGTGAGCGTGAACCGGAAATCCTCGGTGGCTTCATCAGCCTCCCTCGAGGCAATCCGCTCCCGGATTGCGGTGCGCTGTGGCGCGTCATGGGGAATCGCCTGGACCTCGCCAGGGCGAAGTTGTGCCGTCAGTTGATAGGGCCCAAACGGAACGTGCGCAATGCGAAACGACCCGTCTAGATCCGTATCCATAGACACGTTAAACTCGTACAGATCGTTCGACAAGGCGACGTGGGCTCCGGCGATTGCTTCCCCATCCAATGTGACAGTCCCAGTTACCTCTACCCCGCGTTCCATGACCGCGCTGACAGGCACTTCCTCACCGGCATTGCCTTCCGGCACGGCGATTCGAACCGGCGCATAGTCCGAATGGTAAGCGAGCACGGAACCCGGCGGTCCGGCCAAATCATCGATACGGAAACTCCCGTCCCCGTCCGTTTCCACGGGGAGCGCATCAACCCGGACATTTCGATCCTCGGGGACGATTTGTACCCCCCCAATCGGCGCGCCTCCCGCATCCGTAATCCGGCCGGCAACGATGTACGCGCGTTGAAGCGCACACTCCAGAAATGCGTTGTTCGCCCGCAGTCCATTCTGAAATACCAATTTCTGCGAGGCAAACCCCTCCGCTTGAACGATCACCCCCCAGGCATCGCGAATACCTTCGACTTCGAAGGTCCCATCTTCGCTTTCCAGTTCCACAAACGAGCCACGCCACTTGGAAGCAAACCAGGAGGAATCCCCCAGGAAGCGCAGCTCGAATTTGGAAATCGGCGAACCAGTCTCTGCGGCGATAACCCTTCCACCCACTTGGCTCTGCCCGTCCAGCAGCACAACGATAGACTGCCCCCTCCCGGCCAGCGGCACCACGCCCCGGTTCGGCGGATACCGTTCGTGATTCACAGAAATCGCCACGTCACCGGATAGGGATGCGTCAAACTGAGAAATACCATCCTCATTCGTGGTGGATTCTTCATTTCGACGGTTGCCGATTAACTCGACCCGCGCCCCCGCAATGGGTTTGCGGCCTGCGGACGACTCCTGCACCACCACAACCAGTCCACTCTCGGGTGTTTGGGGCAACGCTTCGGCTTCCTGCGGCGCCAGCATCCGGACCTCGCCGTCCAGATCGATAGCCAAAGGTTCGTTGGTCGCCATGCCTTGGCCGCAGCCCGCCAGCATCACGATCAACGTGAAAAGCAACCCACACGTCAGACTTGGCTTGAAATCGTTCATGCCGTTACGGCTATCGTGTTGACTCATCCCCGGCATCCTCAGCCATTACCTCTCATCCGATGTGCGACGGACGCCCCTCCCTACAATCGCTCGTCAAACCAATCTGCCATGACGGCGACTTCTTCGTGAATCGTCGGCCACGGATGCGCCCCGTCCGGTTTGACAATCAATTCCGCATCTCCCCCCTGCGCCTTCACGGCTTCCACGAAAACCTCGGACTGTTGCAAGGGCACCATCGGATCGGCATCCCCGTGGATTAATAAGTAAGGAGGCAGTTCGCCCTCTCCGATACGGTGCAAGGGCGAGAGAGCCCGCGCCTGCCCTTCGATTTCCTCGTCGCTCCGGCCTTCGACACCGCCGGCGAATAGGAGTTGCCCGATGGCCCCCTCGAAGTTCGGTTTAGCGCCTCCCCAGTCCAGAAAATCCGTGGGCGGAAAAAACACCGCAATCGCTTTGACCCGTGTGTCGTGCCTCTTCAATGAATCTTTCGCCTCGGTGTCCCCATCCTCAGCAGTCACCGAAGCCAGTAACGTCAAATGCCCGCCCGCAGACGCACCCATCATGCCAAGCCGCTCAGGGTCGACATTGTAGTCGTTCGATACCGACTTTACGTAGCGTATCGCGGTCTTGACATTCTCCAGCAATTCGTCGCCGGCATACTTCGAAACTGAACCGGGCCGCATGGCGAACACCGTGTAGCCTCGGCTGCAGAATGTCGTGTACACCTGGGCCAGCATGTGGTCGTGGAGCTTTCCTCGATCGGAATGCCACGCGCCGCTGACCAAGTCGATGAGTCCCAAGCCATTGGGCGAATCCTTAGGAACAAAAATGTCGCAAATGAGACCGGTTCCGTGAATCTCCGAATAAACGATACTCTCTTGGTGCGTGTACGGCAGCGAGTCTTCCTGAGCGCGGACACCTTGCGCCACGAATCCCAGAAGAATGGCCAATGAAGCAATGGAACGAATCATGAAACCCCTCCGCCTAAAGGTGTAACGGATGCAAACGCAGCAGTTTACAGAACGTTATTCAGCAATCTGAACCGATATCGAGTCTCGGCCGTATTCTTTCATACCCCTAATTGATCCGTCAACGCGCCGTTTCCAAGTCAGCGGGAAACCGGTCGCCGTAGCGTAGCGGCTCGCCCTCGGCCCAAGGCCGATATTCGTTGCAGAACGCCACGCGATCAGCAATCGGCGGGTGGCTGGCTCGCAGGACCGTCATCAGCCACCCCGGATCAGGATAGCCAAGATTCTCCGTGCTGAGCTTCACAAAGGCTTCGGCCGCCGCCTGGTTGTCCCGCGTGAGTTCGAGTGCAAACCGATCAGATTCCCGTTCGATGTGACGGGAGTAGGCCAGCCCCACGGGTTCCAATACCAGCATGGCCACGTTGAGCGCGATCAACATCAATGGTACCGAGGCAACATCGGAGATTTGGTCAAACCCAAACCGGGCCGAGAAGCGCCGGAGGAGGCTCCACGCGATCCGGTGGGCAAAGTAAAGACCCACGAGTATCAACGCCGAGAAGAAGAAAATCCCTTGCACCACGTGTCCCAGGACGTAATGCCCCATCTCGTGTGCCATAACAAACAGCAACTCGTCGGTGGCGAGCTTAGCAATGATCGTGTCCCACAGCACAATACGCTTCGTATCGTGGAAACCGGTCACGTATGCGTTGATGGCTTTCGTATCGACGCTCTTTTCCACCTCGTACACGCGGCTGCCCTCGATCCCGGCCGACTCTGCCAGCGCGAGAATCCGTCGCTCAAGAGCCTTGTCTTTCATGGGCCCGAAATCGTTGTACAAGGGATCGATCCAGACCGGCATGACAAACATCATCAGCGTAAGGAACGGAACCATCAAAAGCCCGGTGTACAACCACCACCGGCGCGGCGATTTTGACAGCAGCAGGTAAGGAATCCAGAGAAAGAGAAACCCGAAGGCGGCAAGAACGCCCCGGCTAATCAGGGAATCCAGGAGCCATTTCTGGAAGGTTTGGTTCGACATTCCGTAGGCGTGCTGCCGCACATAGCCCAGGTAGAACGAAAGCGGCCAGTTCACTACATACAACACCACGATGAAGAACACCCAATATAGCCCGATCGTGAAAAACCACTTCCGGCCGAGTCGTTGCGCCCGGGCGCGAATCACCGCGGATAGGCCTGTAAACAGAATGATTGCGGGCAACACAAGTTCCCAAACTTTGTTGAACCCCCACCACGCAACTCCGGTTCGGTAGTATCGAACGGCCTCCTCTGTGGGCGGGGGCACGGCGACCGGCCCCTCCGCGACGGTCCCGCTGTTCTGGATGCCGTCTTCTTCCAAGGGCGATTCTGCGGACAGTGCACTGCCGAATGTGACAATAACGAGCAGGATCGCAAACATTGTTCGCATGGGAATACGACCTTTCCGCAGAAAGCTCCAGAATATCCGGGGTTCCTCCCGTGGCGACGCTACCTTACCGGATTGCCACCCATCGGTAAAGCACTCGTGGGTGCGGTCACGCCTCGGATATGCGATAATAGCACCGAAGGAGGCGTACCGAGACCGTTCATGGCACAGCGCGAAGAAATACCCCATCTCATCCAGTTGCTGGACGACGATTCGGAGGTCGTGCGCGAGCAAGTATTGCGCGAGTTGCTCGCGTTCGGCCCGGATTTGGACGCAGTGCTGCGGGAACTTGACGACCAGCTCACGCCCGCGCAACGCCATCTGATCACCCGCCTCGTATCCGGACAATTGGTGGAAAGGTCCCGCCGGGACGCCTGGCGCGTCTGGCCGTCGCTACCCACACGACGCGAACAATTGGAACGAGCCTTCGATCTGCTCGCGCAATTTCAATTCGGCTGGTCGCCGCCAGTGCATGTTACGGAGTTGCTCGACAATCTGGCCAAGGAATTCAAGGCCAGCGGGCGCACGCGCGACGCCATTTCGCTGAACCGGTTTCTCTTCACTTCCAAGCGGCTCCGCGGCGCCACTGACGACTACTACGACCCGCGAAACAGCAATATGGTGTACGTGCTTCAGGAAGGAAAGGGGCTGCCCATCAGCCTCGTGTGCGCCTTCATGCTGGTGGGCGATCGCGTGGGGCTTCGCATCGAAGGCTGCGCCGTGCCCGGACACTACCTCGCCCGCGCGACCGTAGCCGGAAATGATACCTACTTCGACTGCTACAGCGACGGCCGCATCTTGACCGATCGTGAGGTGGACAAGGTCCGGCGTCGACTGGCGCCCAATCTCACCCATCTGCTTACTGAAATCCCCACGGCGCAGGATATCATCCGCCGCGTGCTCCGAAACCTGATCAATGCCTACGAGATCGAGGACGAACACGACAAAAGCGCCGTCATGGCGGAACTCCTCGACGAAGTCCGCCCGCGGGATTAGGCAGACGCTACACGAGACGGTGCAACACTGCACCCGATGGCAACTTGGGGAAGAAATAGGTCGCCTTCTGCGGCATCGATTCGCGGGCGTCGGCGCATGCGCACACCTGGCTCGGGTGCATGTTCCGCAAGATAAACGCCATGCCTTTCTTTCCATTCAGCACCGCGCTCACCGCCGCGTTCACGTCCTTTTCGTAGACGAATTCCGAATCGGTGTGCAGGTCCAGCACCCGTTCTAAAATGCCTCCGTGCAACACCGCCACATCCAAGTCGCGCCAGGCGGAGCCGTGCGCGTCGCCCAACAAATCCACCCGGTCAATGTCGCGTAGTCGCAGCAGATACTGGGAACCGCTCCGCAACACAACACCAATGGCGCAATCCGGCTCGGTCTGGACTTGGCGTGGAAGATGGTCGCTCACCTTCTCGACAGCGAACCAGGGCTCCAGCCCTTTCAGAAAAGCGGCCTCGTCAAACCCTTCAGGCTCATCCAAAACCCGGTGCGCGGGATAGACAAAAAGCCCGGGGTCGTCGAGTGACACAAAGCCCATAAGCACATAGTCGTAGGGACGCAGGCCCTCCGGTTTCTCCTGCAGCCGCATCTGGTCTCGATACGTGTGGGCGGTGCGATACCGGTGATGGCCGTCCGCGATGTAGAGCTTCTTGTCCGTGAAAAACGCCGTAACGGCCGGGTCGGCGGGAACACGCCACACGCGCTGTTGGACGCCGTCAATCGTCTGCGCAGCCAAATCCTCGGGCCGCGAGTCTATCTGCGCCAGGAACTGACCTAACGCGTGCTGAGGATCGTCGTACAAGACGAATACGGCGCCCAGATTGGCCTTCGTCGCGCCCGTCAGGGCCAACCGATCCGTCACCTTCCACTCAAAAGTCCGCTCGTGGCCGAGCACGGTCTCGTCGCCTGGCTCGGGGATCTTCGTGACCGCAAAGAACCCGCGCCGTACGCATTCCGTCCCATCGAGGCTCGTGAAGCGCTGCTCGAGGAGGTAGAAGGAGTCCTCCTCGTCCTGCTGCATTACGCCCGCGGCGATCCAGGTTTCCAGGTCGGACGCCGACGCCTCGTATTTAGACATGCCCTCCCGCTCGTCGGGCAGGATCAGACGCGCGTAGTTATGCGGACTGCGCCCGTAAAGCTCCGTCCGCTCCTCCGGCGTGATGACGTCGAAAGGCGGTGTTACGACGTTCGAGTAGTCGCCCACCTGGTCTCTGTTGTATCGAAAACCGCGGAATCCGCGTACATCTGCCATGCGTATCAAATGTCTCCGTAGGTTGGATTTCGAGAGAAACGAGTAGGAAGACCGCATTGTAAGTGGCGAGTCCAAATGATTCAAGGTTTGACAACAAAATCCGTGCTCAAATCCGCGAAGATCTGTTTCCTTCCATGAGATTCGTGACTTTCCGCGTACTCATATTGCCGTCCCAAGTGCATCTTTTTGGATACTTTAGGGCATTTACCCAGTGGGCCTCGCATTTGTGCAGCGCCCAGAGACGCCCGGTTTGTGAAGTGGTTATCAGGTTGCATACAATTCGGCATATGACGGTTTTCAAGGCTTGGGCATCGTGGGCGCTCGGGATCTGTGTCGCCCTCGCGTGGGGGGTAAGCATCGCCCATGCACAAACTTATCCACCGCTGACGGTCGAGATCGGTCCCTACCATCCCCTGTTTCTTTTCCAGGCGCCGGATAGCGCCTCTGGCGACACGGAGGCCTATGCCCAGCAGATCGCAAGCGCGTGGGCCACGTTGCCCAATGACCTGCGGCCGTATTCGGTTATGGCAGTGAACGTTTCCGGTCCGGATGCGGAAACCCGCCACCTTCGGTACACGAATCTCCTCAAGTCCCTTCAATCCTCCGAGATACCGGTCGCGATCCAGGTCGCCGATGAAAATCCTCGCAATATCTACCCCCTGGCGCAGGCCGAAGAATTGATTGCCCAGTTTACTGCGATCAAAGGAATTCAGGTTTCCAATCTCGCCTTTGACGATTACTCCACATTCGGCGGCGGTGACGACGTCGGTCTGCCCGCCAATGTCCGCTGGCTCAGCAGTGCGACCGATCTCGCCGCGCGCTACGGCCGCTTTATCGCCATCCGGCTGGACGGCACCGGCTGGCTGCACGTGTTGGCGAACGCGCAGTGCCGCCCCCTGCTGAACACCTTCCGCAATTGCAGCGCCTATGTCGTGCCGCTCGCCGGGCACGGCGCGGGCGCGACTATCGCGCAGCAAGGCGCGCTCATGGGACTGTGGCTGGAAGGCGCGGTGGCGCAGTGGGGCGTTGCCCCGGACTCGGCTTGGTATGCGAATGCCGGATTGCTTGAGCCGGGCGTTTTCGGCGCCGCCTCGGACGGTCAGGGGATGCCTCCCTTATTGTATCGGGCCATGGTGCTGAACGGCACGATGGGCGGCGCCTGCGTGTACGCATTTCCCGAGGCCCGCGATCTTTGGGCCGGCGAACGCGTTCGGTATTGGGCCGAAGCCATCAAACCGATCCTATCACAGGTCATCCAGGGCGGCCTCATCGCCGACAAAGAATTCGTCGCGAAAAAAGCACGGGTCGCATACCAGATGGGCGTGTCGCGCACCCCTCAAGAATTCCAGCTCAACCTGCGCGACCTGGATGGCGTTCGCGACGAAGGCTTGATGATCAAAGGCGCCTACGGCATGGAACGGCCGGGACAAATCGAGGAGCTGATCCCAAACTCGGGCCGCCACTACTGGGTGCCGATTATGTCGCCCTACGCGCCGCCCGAAGTGATGGGCGCCTTGGACCGCGTCGTCAAACCGGCCAGCATGCCTTCCGCGCAGAGTTGGACGGAACTGCTGGATCAGCATCTCGGCCCGGATGGTTCAGGTTCCGCCTTCATCGTGCGTGTGGGCCGGGGCGTCTTCGTCATGCATACGCGTGAAAGCCGCTACGAGGAACAGACGTTTCTTATCCCATCGTTGCCCGCGCCCGTACGCGGTGTTCTCGCAAAGCGTAATGAATCGACCGTCACGCTCGAATGGCCTTTTCGCGAAGGCGACGTGTCCTACACGGTTTTCAAACGCATGTATCCGACGGGAGAGTTTGCTGAGGTCGCGAAAAACATCGACGAACGAAGCTGGACCGATCCCATCGCTGACCCCGCGCAGTCCGTTGCCTATGCGGTAACGGCGTTGACCAATGAGAAAGAGCCCTACGAAGGTACGGTCAACTTCGGCGACTACCTCGCGTTCAGCTTCGTCGAAAGCCGTATCGACGAGGAAATTGTGCTGACCGACCTCGTCGCCCAGTCGCAGAGCCGCCCCCTGGAAGGCCCCCTCGAAATTCTGCCCAAGACGCAGGACTGGTGGCCCTCCTACGATGGCGTGCCCGACGAACAGCGCGCCACCGCCGAGGCCATCGTGGCCCGCATCGAGCAATGGAACGAGGCCTTCGCGGCGGAAAACCTGGACGGCGTGATGGACCTCTACGGCACCGAATACCGCGATCCCCAATGGTGGCAGTTCCAATACGTCAAACGGGCTTACCAATGGTTCTTCGAACGTTACGGCGCCTGCAAAATGACCCGGCAACTTCGCCAATGGGATTTCACTGAGTTCGAGGCTAAAGGCGAGGTGCGCGCGCTCCTCTACTGCCGCTTCTCCGGATCCGCCATCAGCGATCCCACCGGCCGCTTCGCCGGCCAGACCGCCTGGTTCCCCCGAACCGAAACCGGGGAAATCTGGCTCACCTTCGCCAATCGCGAAGGCGAATGGCGCATCGAACGCAGCGATCCTGCCCTCCCCAACTTCGCCGACATCCTCAGCTTCTCCGCCGGCCCCTACGACTCGTTCCCCCCCGGCCCCGATATCTTCGGCCGGTAAGAGTTGCAGGCTGGAAGCCTGCACCACAATGCTTCGCCTGTCCAGATTTTGAGGTAGGCGCGCGGCTCTTGAGCGGATCGGCTCTATACCGCCGGAAATGGAGGGAGCGGCGGGCCTTGGGAACCCGCCGCTCAGTGCGGGGAGTGCCTGAAACCGTGTTCCGTGTATCTTGGCGCAAGAGGGTCACGGTCTTGAGCTACTACTCTGAAACCATTGGGCTGCGGTCGTTGGCCTCAGTCCGCTCAGTACGTCGTGTGGACCCTATATGGTCTGGGCTGCGGAATGACTTCACGGTGCGATGAAGTCTGACCGGATCCACACATTAGTTCCAGACACTGAGGCGAGTTTACCACAACATATAGGGGCTGTCAATACCCCTCGTCGGTTTTCTCAAAGAATTTTTCTCGCGAGAATGAGCCGTAAAATGTGCTCCGAAGCGCTATTGACACTACAAGTTGGATATTTTGACTGACGCTTCGCCCTTGTAGGTCATTACCCCGGATTCGCCACCCAGCCTATATATAGTGGTCTGTAGTGCGCTGAACTGGGAGCTTCGTTCCTCGTTGTACGCCCGTTTATCTGCGGAATGCTTACCTTTCGGCGATTTTACGGGCAGTGGAAGTTTGGCACGCCACAACCTGTTACCTCTACGGCGCGTGATATTCTGGATTCAATGGAACGCAGGGAAAATTGTAACGGGAGGTGAGTTATGGCATTGCACCACGCTGCGGAGGGTGAGGTTGTGGACCTCGCCACGTGGGATGAGGATACGGCCTCTGGAGGCACGAAGGCCATTGTGAAAACGGACAATCTGGAACTGATTCGATTGACGCTGTCGCCGCAACGGGAAATGGACACCCACCAAGTCGCGGGGCCTTCCGTCATCCATTGCCTGGATGGCCGCATCGTGGTGGACGCCATGGGCAAATCCGAGGAACTGGGGCCGGGCCAACTCATGCATCTGGCGCCGAACGAGCCACACGCCGTCCGCGCCCGGGAGGAGTCCCACGCGCTGCTGACGGTAATGTTCATCCGGTAGCCGCGCCTTGCCCGCCAAGCCGATCTCTGGTACCATTTGGCAGGACGTTAGATTTGCCGCAAGATACTGCGGTTTGGAGTGTTGCAGAATGCCTCTCTTTGTATTTGCGTGTCAGGAATGCCACGCCGAAAACGAAATCCTGGTCCGGGGTGAGACCGCCCCGGAATGCCCGTCCTGCGGGTCCAGAAAACTGACGAAACAAGCCAGCGCCTTCGCAGCGTTATCCGGGGGCGCTCGCCAGGCCGAGATGCCCGCAAGCTGCGGAGCAGGAAACTGCTGCCGCATGCCGGGCGGCTGCGGACTGAATTAGGCCCCTTGATACAAGCAAGCACGAAATTCGAATCTCGAAATCCGAAACAAATCCAGAATTCGAACGTTCTAAAAAACAATCGAAGTGGATTTGACCCATCCCATTCGACGAGATTCGAGTCGGGCCATTCTGAGTTTTGAATTTTGGTCCTTAGAATTTGTTTCGAATTTCGAGATTCGAATTTCGGATTCTGTTAACGAGGAGTTTCCATGCCCGACCACCACGACATAAAGGGCGTCAAGACCCTGGGCATGCATGTCCGCAAAGCCTGGAAGGACGCGAACCGTTCGCGGCCCTTCAGCTTCTATTTGCTGATCGCGATCATCGTCGTGCTCCTGCTCGGGCTTCAGATTGTCCACGTGAAAGAGAACCCGCGCCAGTTTGCATTCCTCCTGTCGCTCCTCTTCATCTTCTTCTTTGCCGTCATGGTGCGGGCCATTGTCGACTTCGGCGATATCACCCGCCGCCACATGGCCGAACGGGAGCAGGTGTTCCGATCAACCCTCGGCGACGACGAATTCGTGTCGGAACTGGGCCGGCGCATCGCCGAGAACCGCGAAAAACTGTAGACCGTCGTTCCGGCGCTCGTATCTTCCGGGTAGAAAACGCTATTGACGTGAAGACCATCCTCGCACTCGTACCCAACTGGATTGGCGACGTGGCCATGTGCACGCCGGCACTGCGCGCGCTGCATAAACGGCATCCGGACGCGTCGTTGATCGTCGCGGGACGCCCGGCAGCCTGCGCGTTGCTCGATGGCATCCCCTGGATTGCCGATACGGTTTCCATCGGCGGACGGGACGGTCTCTTCGGATTGTTCCAGGCCGGTTCGCTCGTTCGCCGTCGTCGTCCCGATATCGCCATCGCCTTTCCGCACTCGTTCCGTTCGGCCGCGACGGCGTGGCTGTCCGGCGCGAAGACGCGCATCGGCTACGCGCGAGGCGGACGCTCCGCCTTCCTCACCGAACGCGTGCCGCCTCATCAAGAGAACGGAAAGATTGCACCGGTTTACATGGCGACGGAGTATCTGGACCTGGTGCTTCCCCTGGGATGCGAGGACGACGGTACAGGATTGGAGTTGGCGGCGGACCCGCTGTTGGTGGAAACCTTTAAAGATCATCTTGCCGGCGAGGGTCCGCTCGTGGGATTCGCGCCGGGCGCCGCCTTCGGTCCAAGCAAGCTTTGGCCGGCCGAACGCTACGCCGCCGTGGCCGACGCGCTTCACGAACGTTGCGGCGCGCGTTGCCTGCTGCTCACCGGCCCCGGCGAGGAAACGACACGCGACGCCGTCCTCGCCCACGCGAGGTACCCGCTGCTCCGTCCTCCGCAACCGCCCACCATCCCGGCGCTCAAAGCCGCCGTCTCGCTGCTGGACCTCCTGATTGGCAACGACTCCGGCTCGCGCCACGTGGCCGTTGCGTTCAAGGTCCCTACGATCTGCATCATGGGCCCGACCGCGCCCGTATACAGCGAAGGCCCCTACGAACGCGGCGAAGTCCTCCGGGTCGACGTCGACTGCGGCCCCTGCCAGAAGCCCGTCTGCACCACCGACCACCGCTGCATGACCCGCATCGATGCCGAGCGCGTGACGAATGAGGCGATGGAGTGGCTGGCGAAACAACGCGCCATGTAGCGCAGGCCTCCTCAAACGAATGATGGACCGAATGACTCCACGAGCGCGTCCAGGAAAACCTGGTCTAACGCGCGGGTATCGCGAGATCTGGCGCGGTCGGGTTTGGACGCGGATAGCCGCTCAATTTCGGTTTGCAGAAAATCGGAAATGACGTCAATGCGAGGGCCGCGATCCAGCTCGTTTCCCAATCGCTTTCGTTTCAGGAGATCGTCAATTGCGGTGCGGACGGAAGAGTTGTCGACAACCCGATCGACAAGCGCCGCGAACTCCATCGGCACGACGCCGTAGCCGCGTTCGATCCAGGTGCACGCAAGTACCGGGCGCAGCACGTAGAAGTATTTTTTGACCCAGACTTCCTCGCCCTGCAGGTGCTCGCGAAGATTCCCGCGGGCCATGTGGAGATAATGGTGCATGCACGATATTGGGGAGTAGTAATCGTCCAAGAGCTGCCGAATTCGCGAGATCGTCTTTCCGTTCTCGCAGTAGACAATGGGCGACTGGATCCATTCCAGCAAAGGGGGATTCGATTTCCGGAAAAGCTGCAAGGCCTTGGGTAGATCCCATCCGGATACATCCAGCCCTTCATTAATAGGCCTTTCGATTACGTCTCGTCCGCGTTGAATCGACAGGTACCACTGCGGTGGACGGACATAGAGGAACCGAACGTCGTAATCACTATCCGCCGACGCGAATCCCCAGGCGCGGCTCCCTGACTCGCACGCGTAAATGACACGAACATTCTCGTCGCGTTCGATTTGCTCGAGGGTCAGTTGTATCTGTTCTGCAACGCCGTCCTGCATGTCTATATACTGCCTGCACTTGGGCACCGAATTCATGTGCAGGTCTTTTAAAGCTTCCGTTACGCCCAGAGAATCGAAAGTTCTTTGACCACCGCGCGTCCCGGTGCTAGGCTTTGGGCTGGTCTGCGTTGTTGTGCCAACACGGAATTCTTCTTCCCATGACTGCCTTTGGCGATATCCATTTTGTATCCCGCTCCGGCTCGCGGTGGTTTCGCGATCCGGTCGCGGTGTGTGCCGCGGAACGGCTCGAGGAGGTCGCGCCGTGTCTGGAGGCGGTGGCGGAACACGTGGCGAACGGACGCTACGCCGCGGGCTTTCTTGCGTATGAGGCCGCGCCGGCCTTTGACAAGGCCCTGCGTTGTCACGCAGCTTCGGCGTTACCGTTAGCCTGGTTTGCTATTTACAGCGAACCGGTGGATGCCCCTGCCTGCGACGAAGATTCATTCGCAGTCGGTTCGTGGGAGGCATCGTTATCACGGGACGCCTACGTGGAACGCGTGCAGCGCTTGCGCGCATTGATCGCGGCGGGCGACACGTATCAGGTGAACTTCACATTCCCCCTGCGCGCGACGTTTCAGGGGTCCGCCCATGCCTGGTTTCGCGCGTTGTGCAATGCTCAGCCGACCCAACATGCGGCGTTCCTCGATCTCGGGCGCCATCAGATCGTATCGGTATCGCCGGAACTCTTTTTCGAGCGCGAAGGGAATACCCTGCGCGTGCGGCCCATGAAAGGCACGGCATCGCGCGGGCGGTTTCCGGAAGAAGACGAGGTCCACGCGCGCGCTCTTGCCGCGTCTGACAAAAACCGCTCGGAGAACGTCATGATCGTCGATCTCTTGCGCAACGATCTTGGTCGCATCAGCGAAACCGGTTCCGTACGCGTGGAGCGGCTTTTCGACGTGGAGCGATATCCGACCCTCTGGCAGATGACGTCCACCATCGCATGCGAATCACGGGCGTCCGTGCCGGAGATCTTCGCCGCGCTATTTCCCTCAGGTTCCGTGACCGGCGCGCCTAAAGTTCGCACTATGGAGATCATCCGCGAATTCGAGGACGGTCCCCGCGGCGTGTATTGTGGCGCCATCGGGTACTGGGAGCCGTCGGGCCGCGCTGCGTTCAACGTGGCCATTCGCACCGCAACGGTGGACACCGAAACCGGCGCGGTGGAGTATCCCGTCGGCAGCGGTATCACATGGGATTCCGCGCCGGACGGCGAGTACGAGGAGTGCCTCGCGAAAGCGGCCGTGTTGACCGCGAATCGGCCGGAGTTTTCCTTGCTGGAATCCATCCGCTACGAGGGCGGGTATTTTCTTCTGGATCGGCACCTCGACCGCCTCGCGGCCAGCGCCCGGTATTTTGGTTTTGCCTGCGACATCGCCGCGCTGCGTGCGGCACTGGATGTAGCGGCGCGCGATTTCATCGATGTGCCGCTCAAGGTCCGTCTGCTCGTCGACCGCGACGGATGTTATCGCATCGAGTCCGCCCCGGCCCCGGTCGCCGAATCCATCCGCGTCGGTCTCGCGCGAACGCCGGTGAATTCGAACGACATCTTCCTCTTCCACAAGACCACTCATCGCACGACCTACGAAACGGCCCGCGCGTCGCGGCCGGATTGCGATGAGGTACTGCTCTGGAACGAACACGGCGAGATCACGGAGAGCACGACGGCAAACGTCGTCGTCGAACTGGACGGGCGCATGATAACGCCGCCGGTCTCCTGTGGTCTTCTCGCGGGGACTTTCCGCGCGGAGTTGTTGGCCCGCGGCGAGATTGCGGAAGGTGTCATTACAGTCGATGACCTCGCGCGATGTAGCGCCATTCATCTCGTCAACTCCGTGCGCCGCTGGATTCCGGTCGGCTTCATCGCGCACACTGAGTCCGAAACCGAAACGGTCGCCGGCTAGAGCGCCCAAATCCGGAAAGGGGATCGCCATGACGTCGTCCGACGAACGAAACTCGCATACGATAACCCGCGGCGAATTCCTGCAGACCAGCGCCGCCGCGGTTGCACTGAGCGGGGGTTGCGCCGCCCTGCCGCGCACACCCGCCCCGCGTCCGAACTTCGTCATCTTCATCGCCGACGACCACGACCTGTTCTACAACGGCTGTTACGGCAACGAAACCATCCGCACGCCCAACATTGATCGCATCGCCCGAGAAGGCCTCCGCTTCGACAGCATGTACACCGCCACGGCCATGTGCGCCCCCAGCCGCTCCATGCTGTACACGGGACTCTTCCCCCATCGCAACGGCGCGCACCAGAATCACAGCAGCATCCGCGACGGCATCGACACCTTACCGGTCTATCTCGGCGCCTTGGGGTATCGCGTCGCCCTCGCCGGAAAACGCCACATCAAACCCGAGACCGCGTTCCCCTTCGAGTACATCGAGCAGGATGCCGTCGGCGCGTTTCTTGACGACGTCGGCGATACGCCGTTCTGTCTCATCATCGCGTCCAAGCAGCCACACACACCCCACGAAACCGGCGGGTACAGTCCCGAGGAAGTCCTACTGCACCCCGCGCTGCTCGACACCCCGGCGACGCGGCAGCGCGTCGCGGACTATTGCACGGATATCGATCTCCTCGATGCGGAAGTCGGCGTTGCGCTGGATGCGCTCGAATCACGGGGTCGACTCGACACGTCGCTCTTCATCTACACCAGCGATCACGGCGCGCCCTTGCCCTTTGGGAAATGGACCTGTTACGAGTCGGGCTTGCGCGTGCCCTTCGCGATCCGCTGGCCAGGGCACGTCCCCGCGGGCACGACGACAGACGCCATGATCGAATTTGTCGACGTGCTGCCCACCTTCATCGATCTCGCAGGCGGCACCCCGCCGGGCGACCTCGACGGAATGAGTTTCGCCAAGCTTCTGCAAGGCAAGGTCACCGAGCATCGCGATACCATCTACGGGACGCACACGACGGACGGCATCAACAACGGCGGCTTCTATCCGATTCGTTCGGTGCGCGTGGGGAATCTGAAATACATCCTCAACCTGAACCCGGACGGCATCTTCACGAACAATATCACCGAAGGCGGGGAACGCTTCGGCGAATTATGGGACTCGTGGAAAGCCCTCGCAACGACCAACGGCTGGGCCGAAGATCGCTTCACGCTCTATCAGCACCGCCCCTTGCAGGAACTCTACGACCTTGCGGTCGACCCCCACGAACTCCACAACCTCGCGGAGGACGAAGAATACGCGCCGCAGATGGTCCCCCTGCGCCGCCGTCTCTTGTCCTGGATGCGCGACCAAGACGACCCGCACTACGCGCGCGCGGAAGCGTACTTCGCGCAACGCTGAAGCAGAACGTTCGCCTTGTATTCACCGGGATACTAAGAATGTGGCGCAATTGTTAGCCGCGCGCCTTATGTGCGCTCCGATTCCTGACGGAAATGCCCTCGACCCCGGTCACGGTAGCAATAGAACGCGAAGAACGCTGCCCAGACGACGGTCAAGACAATATGCGATGCGGAGATTTCACTAATCGTTCTGTGAGTATCAACGTAAAAAACTGTGTACTGAAAAACCGGAAGTATGATGAGCACAAAACGCGCCCAGCGCTTTCGGGAGAAAATGCCCCAGGTAAGCAGAAGAAGCCCCAGACCCATCACCAACTGCGAGAGCGGATGGGTCAGTCGCTCTCCATCGATGGTTGGTGAGATACGAGGAAATCCAATCGCGACGAGTTGCAGCAGACCAACGATGCATGCTGCAACTCAACCGGCTATCAGCAAGCCCGGCATCGACTTTTCATTTACAGGGACTGAATCAGCCATGTTTTGCACCTACAAACCCAAAATCGCGGGTAGACATTCTGCCGCCCCCGTTCGGGGGCTATGAAAAAGGGGTGACCGTCTTTACCCAGGATTTCGCTTCGCTACATCCTGGGCTACAATCTGTCGCCCCTTACGGGGCTATTGTAACACTGGCATGCATTCCGTAGACGTAGCCATTGAGTTCGTCGGTCGTCGCACTTCAGACGCCGTTTTGCCCAATCGTCCTTTAATCCGGTGTGCCGAGAAACCCGTCGCTCCAGAAGACGGGTTCGTAGCCCCGCTCGTGGACCCATTGAACCGCCGTGCGGACCTTGTCCATCACCGTGGGTTGGTAGTAGGAAAGCTCCTTCCGGAAGTACTGCTCGTGGATCAGCAGCTCGACCATCTCCGAGGTGTGCGGCGTGCTGGTGCGCGCGTTCAGGAAGGGTACGACATCTTCGACCTCCAGCAGATTGACGACCGACGTGCAGCGAATGAAGAATAGCCCCGTGTCGCGGTCGTACCAGGCTCCGCGGCTGTCGCAGTAGGCGCACTGGGCGAGGTCGTGGTAGTACCCCGTTGTGCACTCGTTGTTCACGATTTCGAACAGCCCCACCAATTGCTCGATGCCCCGGTCGCGCACCGCAACGATCGCGTCCGCGGGACATTCCGCCCAGTGCGTGGTGGTCGTTGTGCTCAACACTTCGTTGCCCGCGAAGCGCCGGATATGTCCGCACACGAGATCGTAATCATGAGCGATCTGCGCGTACTTCGCATGGCGGTACGGCCGGTCCGGCTTGTCTTGCAACGCATGAAAACTCAGGTGGAGCCAATCCGCGCTGGCCTGCCACTCGGCCTTCCAAATCGCGGGCATCTGCGTGAGATCGAACCCGTCCGTCTGGTAGTAGATGTTGAGGTGCGTCTTCGTGCCGTAGGTTTCGTGCAGTTCCCGCCAAAAGGCAAGATACCAGTGATCGAACAAGGACGGATACTTGCCCGGCTCCGTTCCAAGATCCTTGAGAAACTCGATGTTGTCATCCACCGAGAAGCGGTAGCGCGGACGGCTCCCGCGGTTCCACCACACGTCGATCGCGCATGTCGCATCTCCGGATTGCGCAACAATCGTGTTGCGCCGCTCCGTCAATTCGATCGCGCACGTGAATGTCCCGCCCGACACGCGCGCGGGAATCCCGTTCACGGTTACGGACCCTGCGTCGCATACGCCCTGCACCTGAATGGCGAGCGTCGCTCCTGATTCCGTCCCATCGTTCCGGTTCAACACATCCCCGTCTCGCGGCGAAGTGATTCTGATAGCGGTATCCACGTTCGTTTTTCCCCCTGAAATTCCTACTCTGCAAACCCGCACGTATTATAAACAAGGAGGGCGGGTTTTCTAACCCGCGATATTCACTTCGTTGTGAGCGTCCCAGTGCATTCTGCAAGCTCGAGGACTTCGCCGGAAGGAGAGTTGGTAGAGAACGGAACAGGTCGGGAATCATTCCCGACCTACGGGGGCGCAATCCACGAGGGCCAGGCCGATCTCGTTGTTGAGCTCGAAGCCGCGTTCGGTAGGTTGCAATACCGACCCGGTATCTTTGACGAGTTCGCGTGCGGCAAGTTGGGCCAAGGCTGCGCCAAAATCGTCGTAGACGTCTCGGCCGAAGCGTTCCGTGTACGCCTGTTTTGGCAAGCCTTCGGCAAGCCGGAGGTACTGAATGACGGTCTCCAAACGGATTTCGCGGGCGCTGAGTTCCAGCGCTTCGCACTTGCTGCCGGGGTCGGCGAGGTAGGCCTCCAGCTTCACGTGATTGCGCGCGCGGACGCCGTTCAGGAACGAGTACGCGCCGGGACCGAATCCGGCATAGGTCTCGTTGTGCCAATAGCGCAGGTTGTGCCGGCACTCGAACCCGGGCCGCGCGAAGTTGGACACCTCGTACCGCGCGAGGGGTTTTAGTCCTTCCACCGTCTGCGTGTAGAGGTCGAGGTAGGTGTCGTCGTCGATGGCCTCGTCGGCGCGTTTGCCGAAAGGCGTGCCCGCCTCGTAGGTGAGGCCGTAGGACGACACGTGGGGCGGCGCGATGGCACGGCATTCTGCGAGGGTTGCAGGGTACGCGCTGACTGGGTGAGCGCCGAACATGAGGTCCAGGTTCCACGATTCAAAGTGGTCCGCGACCAGCGCACACGCGCGGCGCGCGCCGTCCGCGTCGTGGCGGCGTCCGAGGTAGCGCAGGGCTTCCTCGTCAAAACTCTGCACGCCCATGCTGATGCGGTTCACGCCCAGATCACGCCACGCGACGATGAGGTCCTGCGTCACATCATCGGGATTGGCTTCGAGCGTAATCTCCGCTTCGCCGGTGAGGGAGAACTTCCGGCGCATCGTATCGAAGATGCGCTCCAACGACGCAGGCGCTACGAGCGACGGCGTACCGCCGCCAAAGAATACGCTCTCCACATCGGTGTCGCCTTCGTAGCGCGCCATCTCGTCGCACAGGGCATTGATAAACGACTCCGGCACATTGCCCTTCGTCGGCCGCTTCACGAAGTCGCAATACGGACAAATGGTCCGGCAGTAGGGGATGTGTATGTAGAGTCCGGTCATGGATATCGCGGTTTCTATGGACGATATGGATACTATGGACCATATGGACGACGCTCACGCATAGTCCGATCTCGATCGGAGGGCAAGTTTTCTTACCCGCCAAGCCAAGCACTGCGAAAACTCGAACGACGCCTTACCGGGAGTTGACCCCGTCATCAGTAGTCTCAACCTTGCGCTTCGCCTTTTGCGACGGATCGAATTCGATGGGGCGGCCACCATACGGCCGAAACGACGCCCACGAGGGAATCCTTCGGAACAAAGCCGACGATTCGGCTGTCGGGACCGGTCGAACCATCTTCCGCGAGAACGAGGAATTGGTCTTCGGGCACAGTGGATTTCCTCTTGCCGAGCCACTTGGCGCGTTCCTTGGAATCGGAATCCTCTGGCGCGCCCTCGCGCTGCGCCGAGCGGCCGGTGGACGTGCCGTTTACATAAACCACGCCGTCTTCGACGGCGATCGTGTCGCCAGGGGAACCGGCAACCACACCAAACGCAAGGTCCGTGGCGGAGGCGCCGCCGGGCGCGTGAACGGAAACAGTGAACGCAACACTTTCGCCAGGCTCAGGCGCGCGCCCCGGGTACACCGGGATGCCGAGAAGCGGAAGCCGCACACCGAAGGCGGCGCGATTGATGAGCACGCGTTCTCCTTTGGCCGCGCGTTTGCCCAGCGCACCGCCCCGCAGCCGCCAGGGCAGGAAGAAAAAGGCGCGGCACACTTCATACCCAATGAGTAGGCCGGGAATGCCGAACAGCAGGGCGAGGCCCGTTGCGGTGTCCGTAAATCCGCTGAGGTCCTTTCGATGGCCGATGGGCCACCACACGCAGAACGCCCGGCCCAGCAAATGGTCGTGCGGCACCCAGCCGAAATACCGGCCATCCTGGCTGTTCGCGCTGTTGTCGCCCATCATGAGGTAGTGGTCTTCCGGCACGACCGCATACTGATCTTCTTCGCGAACGCCGTAATTCAGCAGGCCCGCACGTTCCATCTGGGCGAGCTTGCTGTAGTAGGCGCGCGCCATCTGCAGGGCTTCGCCGGGATTCTGCGGGTTCTCCGCGATGATAGCTCGTTGCACGTCTTCGAAAGGCGGCTCTTCGCCCACGTAATGCACGTCCGGCATGTCCTCCGGAAGTTCGAGGGGTTCGCCATCGGCGTAGATCTTGCCGTTGAAGATGTGAATGCGCTCGCCCGGCAGACCGACCACGCGTTTGATCAGGATCTTGCGCGGTTCCTCGGGCTCGACCGAACGGAACACGACGATGTCCCAACGCTTCGGTTCGTCCAGGCGGAAGATGCGTGTATTCGTAAAGGGGATGCGCGGACCGTAGATCCATTTGTTCACGAACACGCGGTCCCCGATAAAGAACCCGGGATCGCCATGCAAGGTCGGCTCCATGGATCCACTGGGAATCCGGAACGGCTGAATGCCGATCCACCATACCGTCAGCACGATGGCGATCAGCTTGACCCAACTGACCAGATTCTCCCAGGTCCAGGGCCCGGTGATGGATTGAATGGATTGGGCTACGACTTGCCAGATGCCGCTTTCAGCGGGTGCTACTCGAGGTTTCTTCATCCTAGCGGTCCGCATCGTCGCCGACGCGCAACAGGGCCATGAACGCCTCTTGCGGTACTTCCACACTGCCAACTTGTTTCATGCGGCGTTTGCCCTCCTTCTGCTTCTCGAGGAGTTTGCGTTTGCGCGTAATGTCGCCGCCATAACATTTGGCGGTAACGTTCTTGCGCAAAGTCTTGACCGTTTCGCGCACGAGAATCCGGCTGCCGATGGCGGCCTGTATCGCGACTTCGAATTGTTGTCTGGGGATCAGGGAACGCAGTTTCGCCGCGAGCTGGCGTCCCACCCATTCGGCCCGATCGCGGTGCACGATCGATGACAATGCGTCCACCGGTTCGCCGTTCAGCAGAATGTCCAGTTTCACGAGGTTGCCGGGCCGGTAGCCGATGATATGGTATTCGAGCGAACCATACCCGCGGGAAATGCTCTTCAGCTTGTCGTAGAAGTCCAGCACGATTTCCGCGAGCGGCATCTGGTAGATCGCGAGGCAGCGTTTCGCGTCGAGGTAGTCGACCCGGACGTGGATGCCGCGCTTTTTCTTGCAAAGGTCGATCACGCCGCTAAGGTACTCGGTCGGCACGATGATCTCCGCTTCGATGTACGGTTCCTCGATGACCTCGATATCGCCGGGCGCCGGCATCTTCGACGCGTTTTCGATCGTGATCTTCGTGCCGTCGCGTTTGGTAATTTCGTAGGCCACGTTCGGCACGGTTGTTACAAGCGTGAGATTGAACTCGCGCTCGAGCCGCTCCTGGATGATCTCCATGTGGAGCAACCCCAGGAAGCCCAGACGAAATCCGAAGCCGAGCGCGTCCGACGTGTCTGCCTGAAACGTGAATGACGCGTCGTTCAGTTGCAGCCGCTCCAAGGCGTCTCGCAACTCCTGAAAGTCGTTCGCCACTGCAGGATAGAGCCCGCAGAATACGGTCGATTGTGGTTCCTTGTATCCCGGCAGCCGTTTGGCGGCCGGCCGCGAAGCATCGGTGATGGTGTCGCCGATCTTCGTGCTTTCCAGGGTCTTGATGTTGCAGATGAGATAGCCGGTCTCGCCCGCTTCAAGAATATCCGAAGGTGTAATCTCCGGACGGAACGTACCCAGTTCGGCCACTTCGTACTTCATGTCGTTGGCCATCATCATCACCTTCATGCCTTTGGTGATGCGGCCTTCCTTGACGCGGATGTACACGATCACGCCGCGGTAGGCGTCGTACTTCGCGTCGAAGATGAGCGCGCGCAACGGCGCATCGCGGTCGCCCGTGGGGGCCGGAACTTTCTTGATGACCGCTTCCAACGCTTCAATCGCGCCGGTGCCTTCCTTTCCGCTGGCGAGGATGGCGTCGCTGGCGTCGAGTCCGACGACGTCCTCGATCTGCCGCCGCACGGATTCCACGTCGGCGCTCGGCAAGTCAATCTTGTTGATGACCGGAATGATTTCGAGGTTCTGCTCGATAGCCTTGTACGCGTTGGCCAGCGTCTGCGCTTCCACGCCCTGTGCGGCATCGACCAGAAGCAACGCGCCTTCACAGGCGGCAAGACTCCGCGACACTTCGTAGGAAAAGTCCACGTGGCCCGGCGTGTCGATGAGGTTCAACACGAAGTTTTCGCCGTTCTGGGCCGTGTAGTTCATGCGCACCGCCACCGACTTAATTGTGATTCCCCGCTCCCGCTCGATATCCATCGTATCGAGCGTCTGTTCCTTCAATTTGCGCGCATCAACCGAATTGGTGAGCTGAAGGAAACGGTCCGCGAGAGTGGACTTGCCGTGGTCCACGTGGGCGATGATGCAAAAATTCCGGATCTTCTCAAGTGGCGTTGCCATATCAGGTTCGATGCTCAATCCTGCACGTTGCGTTTAGGGAAACAACTGCGCGATGACGCGCAAGCTGCGAAATTCACTCTCCACCTGTCGGGCCGCGTACCGGCTGATTATGTCGAAAACCTCGGGCGAATCGTCGACCTCGGGACACCGGTCGCGCGCCGCCGCCAATCGCTTTAGGCGCTCCAAGTTGTCCATGCGAAGCGATCGATCGGCACGCTCGCCGGGCGACACGATTCCCGCATCGTACGAGAATCCGGCACTGCGTTTGCCTTCAATGTCGCCGTTCAGTTCAGGTTCAAACCCGGCCACGCGCAGCAACTGCAATATCTGCCACGCCGCATGCACGCGAACCGGACCGGTCCAAGCGCACATGCCGTCGAGGCCCCGAAGTAGCGTGTCGTACAACGCCCGGGACGGCTCGTTCTCCTGTGCTGTCTTGTACGCGAACTCCAGCGGAAACGCCGCGTACGCGCCCTTGGCCAAGTCCGCCTTCAGCGCACTGAACCCATCCAGCAGCGATGCTTCGCCGAGCTTCTGGACGCTGCGGCCGTCTTTCCAGTAGTAGACAATCTCGAGCCGGTTGAACGTATCCAGCAGGCCCGCCAATTGGCTCTTCGGCCGCCGTACGCCTGCTGCCATGCACGCCAATTTGCCCCGCTCGGGACTCAGAAAGGTCACGATCCGGCTCGTTTCGCTGAAATCCACGGCCCGAATCACCACGACTTCCGATCGCTCTTGCGACACTGGCGGCTCCCGCGCGACGGTTTCCGGCCCCGAGGCCGGCATCGGTTCAATCGTACAAACCGCCCAACGTCAGTGCTTGCACGGGGAAGCAGACTGGAACCAGGCGGGCAAACGCTCCTAAAGGATACCATTCCGGCGAATGGGACGCAAAAGACAGGTGCGAGGCTGGAGACTGGAGGCTGGAGGTACGAGCTGCCGCCAGCACCGGTTGGGCCCAATCCGCCCGATCAGTCGGATCGGTCGGATGGGGCTGGTGCGTTTGCCACCGCTGGCATCCGTGTCGGTCTGTGTTGGTCGCTGTCTTGGTCCTACCCGCCCATGGCCTCCATGAGCATGTGTGTGAAGATCCCGGAGCCGGGCAGGTTCTGTCCACCGTCGGAGACAATCAGAGCGCCGGTGATATAGCTCGCCAACGGCGACGCCAGAAACACGGCCAATTGGCCGATGTCGTCCACGGTGCCGAACCGCTTCAGGGGCACCACTTCCCGAAACTTCTCGCGCATCCCGTCCGGCAGAAGCCGCTGGAATCCTTCCGTGCCTTCGATGGGTCCGGGCGCGATGCTGTTGCAGCGGATCCCGTAGGGGCCCCATTCCAGGGCAAGGTTCTGCATGAAATTGTCGATACCTGCCTTGGCGGCGCCCACGTGACACTGGGCGAAATAGGGCAAGAACGCTTGACCCGCCGAGATGAAGATCACGCTGCCTTTCGTCTTCTTGAGCTGGTCGACGGCAAACCGGCAGGAATTGAACGTCCCCAGCAGATCGATGTCGATGACGGCCTTGAAGCCGTTCGGGCTCATGGCCTCGACGGGACACGGAAAATTCCCCGCCGCGCCGCAGATGAGCACGTCCATGGGGCCAAGTTCTTCTTCGGAGCGCTGGTAGGCGGCCTGAAGCGCGTCCGCATTCCGCACGTCCGCCGCAACGGCACAGACCGTCGCGCCCAGCGCACGCAGTTCTTCCGCCGCGCCATCGAGCCGTTCCTGAGTGCGGCCGCAGATGCCGAGGTTCGCGCCGAGGGCGGCGAAATTCTTCCCGATGCCAAGATTAATGCCGCTGCCGCCGCCCGTGATGAAGACAGTCTTGCCCTTGAACAAGTCCTTCGCGAACACGCTGGAAATCTGCATAATACCTCCGCACGACCGTTGTGCTTTGCCTGACCGGGTTGGAAGTCCACAGCATGCCCTGCGGACCCCCTGATTTCAAACAACCCGCGAGGGTTTGAATCGAATTCCAGTCAGGGGCACTTCGCAGGCCGGAAGCATGCACCACAATTCTGGACACCACAATCTCGCAAGTTGCCTGACCATCCGCCGTGCCGTAGAATCATTGCGGGGGAAATCTTTCAACACACAAGACCCGCGATGGTCTTGACTACAGGAGTGCATGCCATGACGCTATCGCGCAGAACCTTTGTTTCGACCCTTCTCTGTTCCGGCGCCGGTGTGGTCTACGCCGCCGAAAAAGGGAGTAGCGGAAACGCCGGGAGCGATTCCAATCCCGTCTTCGTCGTCGCGGAGATCGAAGTCAAGCCGGGCAAACGGGACGAGTTCATCGCCATCTTCAAGAAAAACGTGCCCAACGTCCTCGCCGAAGACGGCTGCATCTTCTACGAGCCCGTCATCGACACGGTGACGGATCTGGCTGCGCAAGCCCCGCGCCGCGACAATGTCATGACGGTGATGGAGAAATGGGCCAGCCTCGACGCGTTGCGCGCGCATCTCCAAGCACCGCACATGAAGACCTACGGCGAAGCGGTGAAGGATCTGGTCGCAGGGGTGACGATTCGGGTGATGGAAGCCGCGTAGGAATTAAGATTTACGAATTATGAATTAAGAATTGGGACGCCAAAGCAAAGATACGCGGGATAACGTGAGGCACTCGACACAAAACCACATCCTCGCGTTCTGTGCATGAGTGTCATTAACCGTCATGCTTGGGCTTGGTGTTTTTTCTTATGGTTCCGATGAGTCGACATAGTTCTTCAGCTTCCGAGTGGATCGACTCAAATTCGGTTTCGGATAGATAGTCGGTATCCTTCAAGAGCCGGAGCCAGTATGAGGTTTCTCTTGCCTCCCTGTAGGCGATTCCCATCTTCGCTCGAAAATCGGCGCGAGACTGTGCGCCGACGGCCTCCTCGACATTGGCGCCAATACTCGTACCGCTCCGCAAGACCTGCTTTGACAATACGTGCTCTTTCTTTGTGTCACGCAGGAACTGGCACATCCGCACGATCCGCACAGCGAATGCGTAGCTCTTGTGCTGGACCATGTTGTCCGTCTTCATACGCGGCCGATCCCATAAGTTGCGAATCTTAATTCATAATTCCTAATTCGTAATTCAAAGTTCCCCATTGCCTCCGGCAGCGAAGACGATTACATCGCCGGACTTCAGCTTGGGGAAGTTGGTGCAATCGAAACGCTCTTTACCGCGGTAGACGCGGAGGACGGAGATGCCCGGCAGATCATGGGGGTGTTTGCCGACGTCGTCCGGCCGGACGCTGCGTTCGTCCATGCGGAGAGCGCCGCCGACGGAGAGCAGGTCTTTCATGACTTCGGCGAGATGGGGGCGGCGGGTGGCGGCGGCCATCAAGTTACCGCCCGCGGTGGCGGAGGACACGATGGTGCGCGCGCCGCTGCGTTGAAGGAGTTTGACGTTTTCCGCTTCGTGGCACATGGCGATGATGTGGCAGTCGGGATTGAGATCCTGCGCGGTCAAGGCAATAAGCACCGAGGTGTCGTCGCGGCCCGCGCTGATGATGACATGCGCGGCGCGCTCGATGGCCACGGTCTTCAGAACCCCTTCCTTCGTGGCATCGCCCCGTATGGCCGCGATGCCCATGGCTGTTGCGGCTTGCAGCGCGGTCTCGCGCGTTTCGATCACGATGATGTGATCCTTGGGCGTACCCTGCAGCAGCAGTTCGGCGGCCACGGCGGAGTTGGTGCCCCCGAACCCGCAGAGGATCGTATGGCGGTCAAGTTTGTCCACGATCTGTTTCAATCGAAATTCCTCCTGGAATCGCCGGAACACGAACTGGTAGGCGGTCCCGAACAAGGTAAAGATGACAATTAATCGAACGGGCGTCAGCAGCAGGGCATCGGTCACGCGGGTTGCCGTTTTCACGGGAGTAATGTCGCCATAGCCGACGGTCGTAATTGAAACGATGATGAAATAGAGGGTATCGAAGAAGCCGGGGGGCTTGTTGGTCCGATGATCGAGTAGGCCGCCTTCCGCCCACATCGCGGTCGTGGCAATCAACAGCAGCGCGATGATGAACGCGGCCCGCCACGCAACATTGTGCCACGTCGGAAACGAGGGCGGATTGTATAGCGTTCCTTCTTTTGGCATGATCTATTCAGCAGTCGGCTCGGGCGTACCGAGCGCAAGCATGTTGGCGAACAACCGCAGCGCGCCGGGATGCAGTTCGCGAATCTGACGGTACAATCCCAACGCGCAGTACAGATAGTCGCCTTCCCCCACCGGTGCATACAGCAAACTGCCCGGCGGAATGTCTTCGCCGGGGTCAACGCACGCGACAAGCGGCGTGTAGGTTTCGGCCCACTGGTCTGGAAAGTACAAGCCGCGTTCCTGAATCCAGCCGCTCCAATCCGCTTCCACGATCGTATTGGGTGTCGTGAACAATGGATGCTCGGGCGCAAGCAGCGTGACCGGCGCGTCTTCCACAGTGACGCGATTGCGCGACACCTGGATGGGATATGGCGCGTATTCCGGTTTCCACTCCTGCGTCTTCTGGTACATGACCAACAGGCTGCCGCCCCGATTCGCATAGTCAAGCAACGCCTGATTGTTCGCGACGAGGTCGGGCCGCACGAGGTAGGCCCGGATGTCGACGATGATCGAGGTGAACGCGTCCAGGCGATTCGGCGAAAAATCTTCGATTGAAAGGGCCTTATGTGGGATGCCCAACCGTTCGAGCGTATTCATGAAAGTGACGTCGTAACTTTGAACCACGCCCACGTTGAGCCCGTCGGGAATCTGAACGTCCACGATCCGCGCAACGCCAAAATGGGGTTCACGCTCGCCTTCCACCATCACGTTGAGAATGTAGTCCCGCGGTTCGAGATTCTCGCCAACTACTGCGTTCAGAGGAATGATCTTCTGATCCCCCTCCGCGGCAAAGGAAAACTCGGCCCGTTGTCGATCGACGATGAACCCCGGCGACATGGAGAACACGACCGATCCCGAATGCGGACCGGGCGTGTTGTTGGTGAGGAGCACGTTAAAGGTGCATTCCTTGTCCACGCCGCGGCGCACGAGGTAGGGCCCGCCGGCGAAAGCGATATCGACAGGTCGCGCAACTTCCAGCGCGACGGGAACGCGCAGTTCGAGGACATCGGTCCCCGCCGTTGCTTCGGCAATAACATCGAATTGGGGCTCCATGAAGTGGGGGTCGAACAGGTGATCGGCCAACGGGACGTTGACGGTCGTGTCTTCAGGCATTGGCACCGTGAGCGTAGTACTCACCGTCTTCTGTCCGTCCATGCGCATCACCGATTCGTTGGGCGCCGCACCGTCGAACCCGGGCCTCGGTTCGATGCGAAACCGCACACTTTGCGCTTCGGGCGTGCCAAAGTCGGTGAAACTGACCGCGATTGAAACCTTCTGTCCCGGAACCGCGCGCGTATCCGCGGGATGTGCTTCCAGTTGAAGCTCATCCTGAAGCACCGATACGCGGTTCCGCCGCTCCCGCTGGCTGTCCAGGGCATTGCGTTCGGCGAGCCCGGCGAAGAGGACACCGCGCGACACGTCCAACGCTTCGCCCCCAACGCCGGCATGGAGGTTCTCCTTTGTCAGAACATAATGCGCCTGGACCGTGCCGCTGAGATAACGGTCGATAAAGAACTGCATGCCTTGCGAGTCGTGCTCGTCCAGCGCGGCCGCGGCAATCTCCGCGTAGGTCTTGCCCCGCGCCGAGTCGAGTTCGTTGAAATCGATGGTCACGGAATCCGGCGTCGGTTCCCAGGAACGCAGATACAGACGCTGCGATTGCCAGGGCGCGAGACCTTCCTCCGCCAGTTCCGCGAACTGCGCCGGATCGGCGGCGGCATCAAAAGCCTCCTGCAGCGCGATGCCGATGGCTTGATGATGACCGTGATCCTTGTTCCGGCCATGGTTCGAAATGATGACGTCGGGACGGGTTTCGCGAATGACCCGCACCAGTCTTCGCACCGTCTCGTCGTGTCCCCAGACGGCGAAGGTCTCCTCCGGGGACTTGGAAAATCCAAACTCCGGCAGGTTGAGGAAATGGAGTTCGGCGCCGGTGATCGCCGCGGCGCGCATCATCTCGCGCGTGCGAATGACCCCCAATTCGTTGTACAGTTCAGGTCCGATTTCATTCTGGCCGCCTTCGCCCCGTGTTGCGATGACCGCGACGGTATGATACCCATATTTCTTCCGGTACATGGCCAACGTGGCGCCGTCTTCATCATCGGGATGAGCGGCGACACACATGAGGCGAAGGTCGGTGCTGAGATCGAGCACGGCCTGGCGCAAAGGAATCTCGCCCAGTTCGGTTTGCTCGGCGCGCGCAGGACAAACCAAGGCGAACAGCAGAAACAATACGCAAGTGGAAAGGATGTAGTTTTTCATGGCGCACAGTATAGCACGCAAGACAGCTAACGCCATGTCGCGCAACAGGTACGGCGCACTCGCGCTGCTGATGTTGATGATATCCGGCTGCGCGCTCTTCAACGACAACCTGCGCGTCGTTGAACGCGGCGAGTTGTGGCGGTCCGCGCAGATGTCTCCCGAAAGGCTCGCCAATACCATCCAAAAACACGATATCAAAACGGTAATCAGTCTGCGCGGCGTCAATGAAAGCGAATCGTGGTATCGCGACGAAGTGACTATCTGCGAGGAACTGGGTGTAACGCGCTACGATTTGCCCTGGACCATGCGCCGCATTCCGGAACCACAGTCGCTGCAACAACTGATCACATGGTTCGAGACTGCCGAGAAGCCCATCCTCGTGCACTGCCAGGCGGGTATCCATCGTGCCGGCGTGGCCTCGGCTTCGTACAAACTGTATAAAGGCGCGGATGTCGAGACCGCGCGCGATCAGTTTGGACTCTATTTCGGCGACGCGCCCATCGGCAACGTGCTGGACTTGTACGAGGGCAGCGAGATACCCTTCGCCGCATGGGTGCGCACGGATTATCCCATTGTTTATGCAACCAGGATAGCGGAGACGGAGATGAAATCCGGGGCCGGGGAGGACGCGTCGCCATGAGATTTGGTGCGATTGATGCCGTGCTCTTCGACATGGATGAAACGCTCATTTATCACACGCGTTCCTTCAAGGATATTGCGCGCGAATCGTACGAACGGTATGCGGCCGAGTTGAAGCCCGTGACGTTCGACGAGTATTGGACGACGCTCTGGGACAAGGCGACGGACATGTGGTTCATGATGATCGATGGCGTTCTGGAGGGCGAAGACGCGCGCCGGTACACATTCATCAATACACTGCGCGCGCTCGACGCCGACCCCGAACTCGGCCCGCGCCTGATCGAACGCGCGGACACGTGCATGCTCGAGTCGACACATGTAATGGACGACGCCATTGCGGTCATGAGCCGGATGCGGGAGGCCGGATTGCGCCTCGGTATTGTGACGAACGGGTACAGTTGCATTCAGCGGATGAAGATCGATCATCACAAGCTGCACAGTCATGTGGATTTTGCAATCGTTTCCGAAGAAGTAGGCGCGCACAAACCAGAACCGGCGATTTTCGACGCAGCCATCGCGCAGGCCGCTTGCAGCCCCGAGCGAATTCTGTTCGTTGGCGATACGCTGGAAAACGATTTCATCGGCGCTCGAAACGCCGGGCTCGAAGCCGTACTTATCGACCACGACGCCACCCGCGCGGACAGTCCCATTGAAGAAGAGCGGTACATCCGGAAGTTAACCGAACTGCTGCCCATGCTGGGGCTGGCTTAATCCCTTTTCTTCGTTCCCGCAAGCGCAGCCGCGTTTCGCACAAGGTTGACGAATTCCGCCCGATAGCCGTATTCATCGACCCCGCGGCTGGCATTGGCCAACGCGATGACGTCATCGTACTTCACGTCGTTGATGAACTCCGATTCGCGTAACAACATTCCGAATTCCGCAACGGACGCCGCAAACTGGAAGTCAGTCGTCATGCCCTCCAGCGTGTCCATCGAATCCCGAACGGGAAAGGACAGCAGCGTGCTTTCCTCAGACTTGGGCGCTTTGTAACGCACCTTCACGAGAAACAACTCGCCTTCAAATGCCGCTTCCGTGGGTGTCGTCGTCTGATATCGCAAGTCGTCCACATTGGCGCCGGGCACCTCCTGCCCCGCAGGCACCAACTCATACAACGCCGTGACCGTGTGGCCTGCGCCAATTTCGCCGGCGTCCTTGGTATCGTCGTTGAACTCCTCATCGGCGAGCAGCCGGTTCTCGTATCCGATGAGACGATATCCCGCCACCCGCGCGGGATTGAATTCGACCTGGATTTTCACGTCCTTCGCGATCGTGACCAGCGTGCCGGTCATCTGTTCAAGCAGGGCCTTACGCGCTTCGGTGAGCGAGTCGATATAGCCGTAGTTACCGTCGCCTTCGTCCGCAAGCTGTTCGAGCCGGTCGTCTTTCAGATTGCCCATGCCGAAACCAAGCACCGTAAGGAACACGTCCTTCTTCGCCTGTTCGCGAATGATGCGGACCAGTTCGTCCGAATCCGTGACGCCGACATTGAAGTCTCCGTCAGTACAGAGAATTACTCGATTGATGGCATTCTTTCGGTATTCATCGCTCACCATGCGGTAGGCCGTCACCAGCCCTTCGCTGCCATGCGTCGATCCGCCCGCACCGAGGTTTTCGATCACCTGCAACGCCTTGGCTTTGTTGCCTTCCGTGCAACGAATGGAATCGAGTGCCACGCCTGCGCTGCCGGCGTAGGTCACGATGCCCAGCCGGTCCTCAGCCTGCAACTGGGGTACGAGCAACCGCAGCCCGCGCTTGACCAACGGCAGCTTGTTCTCCGGCTGCATCGATCCCGACACGTCGATGAGAAAGACGAGGTTTGCCGCGGGACGTTCGGCGGCCGCGATCTCCTCGCCTTTGATGCCGATGCGCGCGAGCCGGTGGTTCGCCTCCCACGGACAGGGTCCGACTTCGTTCGTCACGCTAAACGGCGCATCGCCTTCGGGCTGCGGGTAGTCGTAGGGGAAGTAGTTGATTAACTCCTCTACGCGTACCGCGTCCGCCGGAGGCAGCGTCCCGTCGTTCAGGAAGCGGCGCACATTGGCGTACGAGGCCGTGTCCACGTCGATGGAAAAGGTGGACAAGGGCGTGTGCTGGGCCGTCTTGAAGGTATTCTCCTCAATTTCCTTGTACGCCTCCGTGTTGGGCTCCGGCGTGGCGTAAAGGGGCATTCCCGCTACGGCGGGGGGTGCCATCGGCGGGGGCGGCGGCGGCGCATTGGGAGGGGCGTTTTCCGCACTGAGGTAGGACGCGCTCTTCGAGGCGCACCCGCCAAGACCTGCGAGAAGTATCAACATCGTTACGGTGAGACAAAGCGGTTTCATGACACAACCCCTTGCGTTAAACTGCGCTCACTTCATCGGATGCTATCAGTAATCCTATCAGATGGCTGAAAGGTTCCAGCCACTCCCGTTTGATTGAGCGCCCGTTCATGGACCATGCTGTGCGACGCAGAGAGGAGAAACCCGGATTCGGATGAGTGCGTTGACCGTTTTAATATTGATCCCGAATGCAGGAGACCGGCTGGAACGCTGCCTGAAGAGCGTCCAGTGGGCGGATGACGTCTTCTGCGTGGTCGACCCGAACACGTGCGACGGTTCGGATGATGTCGCGCGCAAATATACGGCCCACGTGGTGACGCACGAATACGTGAACAAAGCGGATCAATGCAACTGGGCCATTCCGCAGATCGAGACCGAGTGGACCCTCGTCCTCGATGCCGACGAGTGGCTATCTCCGGAATTGACGGATCGCATCAAAGGCGTTATCGCCGACACTTCAAGTGCTGACGGCTATCGCATCAAGCGCATGTCGTATTTCTTCGGCAAATTGATCCGGCATTGCGGCTGGGATCGCGATTACAACGTGCGCCTGTTCCGCACGAAGAAAGGCCGGTACCGCGTGCAGCGCGTTCATGCCACCATCGATATTGACGGATCGATGGGCCAGATTGACGAGGTCATGTACCACGACGACAAGCGCGACTTCGAGGAGTATTTCCGCACCTTCCAGCGTTTCACCACGTGGTCGGCCCAGGACCTCTATGACAAGGGCAAACGCGCGGGCCTGATAGACCTGACGCTCCGGCCGGTAAGCCGATTTATCAAAATGTTTATCCTGCGCCGGGGCTTCCGGGACGGGTATCACGGCGCCGTTCTCTGCGGGTTGGCGGCCTTTTCCGTGTTCACCAAGTACGCCAAGCTGTGGAACATCGCGCGGCTCGCGGATGGCGGCAGCGAAAGGCCGCCCGAGTAAGTTCCGCGCAGCTCCGAAGTCTGCTATTCTACGCCGAGACCCCGGTTCGGGGTTCGGCGCTTCCACGAAAGGACCATCGATGAAGACCTTGTATTTCGACTGTTTCAGCGGCGCGGCGGGCGACATGATCGTCGGCGCGCTGCTTGATCTCGGTGTGGATTTCGACAAGCTGAAATCGGCGCTCGATTCGCTCGAAGTCTCCGGGTATTCCATCCGGGCCGAGAAGGTGAAGAAGAAGGGCGTCATGGCGACGCAGTTCATCGTGGAGCTGGATCCCAGTGAGAAGCAGCCCCACCGCCACCTTCGCCACGTGCTGGAGATCATCGACAAGGGCAACCTGCCCGACCAGGTCAAGCAGGCCAGTGCGGAAACGTTCCACCGCATCGCCGAAGCCGAAGCGTCCGTGCACGGGACCACCATCGAAAAGGTCCATTTCCACGAGGTCGGCGCGATCGATTCGATTGTGGACGTGGTGGGCGCGCACTTCTGCCTGCACGAACTCGGCTACACTCACATCGCCGCGTCGCCGCTCCATGTCGGCGCCGGTACGGTTAAATGCGCCCATGGAATCATGCCCGTCCCCGCGCCCGCTACGGCACTGCTGTTGAAGGCCATCCCCTCGTACGGCGGCGAAGTTCAGTACGAGCTGGTAACCCCAACGGGCGCCGCGTTGCTTGGTCAGATTGCGGCGTCCTTTGGCGCCATGCCGGTCATGCGCGTGGAGAAGTTGGGATACGGCAGCGGTACCCGCGATCTCGAAGATCGAGCCAACGTACTGCGCGTCGTCATGGGCGAACGCATTGCGGAGCGATCCGGAACGGAATCCATCACGGTGCTGGAAACGAACATCGACGACATGAATCCAGAGTTGCTCCCGGAACTGGTTCATGACTTGCTCGACGCCGGGGCGCGCGACGCTTTCCTTACGCCGGTGCTCGCAAAAAAGGGGCGGCCGGCGCATGTGGTCACCGTTCTCTGCGACGACGCGCAGGTGCAAGCTATGACGGCTATCCTGTTTCGCAGTTCAACGACCCTCGGCGTGCGCATGCGCCGTGAAGAGCGCATTACGCTGAGCCGCGAATGGAAACGCGCGTCCACCGAGTGGGGAGACGTGCGCGTGAAGATCGGCCATTTCCAGGGACAGCGTACGGTCGCTGCACCCGAGTTCGAGGACTGCCGCACCGTTGCGCGGGAAAAGGGCGTGGCCCCGGCCCAGGTATATCAGGCGGCATTGGCGAAAGCTTTGGTGGGCGATTTGTCGGATTTGTAAAAGACCGGACCGATCGGACCGATCGGTCGGATCGGTCCAATCACTGGGCGGTCACCTTTGCGTACGCCGTGCGATTGGGAGTAGGCTACGCCAACGGGTGTCAATCCAATCAGCTTTCCGCGAAGCAACTTGCGGTAGAGGGAGTCTCGTTCATCATGGCCGACCGTATTGCCGTATACCCCGGCAGTTTCGATCCCCCCACTTTCGGACACATCGATCTCATTCAACGCGCCGCAAAAATATTCGATACGCTCATCGTGGCGGTCGCGCGCAATTCGGAGAAAGCGGGGCTCTTCACGGTCGAAGAACGCATCGAGATGTTGACTGATATCGTGAAGACATACTGCAACGTCGAGGTCACCTCGTTCCGGGGCCTGACCGCCGAGTTTGCGCGTCAGCGCAACGCCATCGCGTTGGTGCGGGGGCTTCGCGTCGTCTCGGATTTCGAATACGAAATTACCATGGCCATCGCCAACCAGAAATTGAATCCCACCATCGACACCGTCTGCCTCATGCCCAGCGAAAGTTACCTCCTCCTCAGTTCCCGCATCGTCCGGGAGATCGCCCTGTTCGGGGGCAGCCTGAAAGACTTTGTACCGAAGGACGTCGAAGAGCGGCTGCTGAAAAAGCTCAAGCACAAGCCGGACTCCAGCTCTTCGTGACGACCTCAACACCTTTCCAATTTAAACCCATATAGCCAAATACGTTACGCAACATGACTCCCAACCCGGCCCCGGATTTCCCATTAGCTCAAGTAAATACTTGACAAAATTAGCATTTATTGCTAAATTGCCCATGATGCCGAAAAAACACAACATCATGCGGATCAAGCCATGGCGAATGCACCACATCTGGTAGGCAGCGGCCACGCTTCGCTGCTTGGCACCGCTCTTGGCGGGTACCAGGTCCAGGCCCTCATTGGCCGCGGCGCCATGGGAACCGTCTACCTCGCCAAGGACACCGCCCTTAACCGTCCCGTCGCCTTGAAGGTTCTATTGGGTAGTCTTGCCCGCAACCCGGCCATGGTCCGGAGCTTCTACCGCGAAGCCCAGGCCGCCGCGCCCCTGCGCCACCCGGGAATCGTACGGATCTATTCCGCAGGCGTCGAATCCGGAACGCCGTATATCGCCATGGAGTACGTGGCGGGCGAATCGCTCGACCGGTTTCTCCGCCGCAAGGGCACGGTCTCCTGGCAGGCGGCGCTCCATGTCGGCGCACAGCTAGCCCAAGCTTTGGACTGTGCGCACGCGGCGGGCGTCATTCACCGCGACGTCAAGCCGGCAAATATCCTGTTAGACCGCCAGGGCCGGGTTCGTCTTGCGGACTTCGGCATCGCCCGCGTGGCGACCTTGGAGACGCAGGGCGGTCCCGCGAACGGCATTAACGGCATTATCGGTACGCCCGCGTATATGTCGCCAGAGCAGTGCGAAGGCGCCGGCGTAAGCTCTGCAACGGACTTGTATTCTCTAGGCGTAGTGCTGTTTCAGCTTATGGCGGGGCATGCGCCCTTCCGCGGGGAAACGGCGCAGGCGCTGGTGAAGCAAATTCTCTCCGACGACGCACCACGCTTGAACAAACTCAACCCTGAAATCCCGGACGACGTGGCGCGGTTGGTGGCGCATCTGTTGCAGAAGGAACCGGGTGCAAGACCGAAAAGCGCGGCGCAGGTCGCCAAAACCATCGAACGTATCCGCGCGGAAGAAGGGGGGCGCTCGGTCGTGCCCGAGGCCCTGTCTGCTTTCGTTCGCGAGCAAGCCGTTGAATCCAACCTGCGGCTCATGACCCCTGTCCCCCAACATGCCAAGACCGGCAACGGCCACGATTCATCGAAGAGCCGTTGGTACCGGCGCGCATCCCTGCGGTGGACGGCAGTCGTTTCAGCGGCGGCGGTCCTCGTGACCGGCTTGGCATTGGGTGTGATGGGCCACGGAGGGCACGGCCATGCACCTGCGCCACCCTTGACGGCGTTACGGTTCAATGATGAACCGGATGGCGGCTTGCGGGCCTCCGCGACCCTGGATGGATTCCAATTCACGCGGCTGCGTTGGGCGGGAGAATCCCTGCTGGTGGAAGCGGAAGGCCGCCCGGGATCGCTCTTGCATGGCGCGACGGGGCTGTTGTCTTTGGCACCCGGCGCAGAAGAAGGGTTCAGCGTATACGCGCCCCATGCGCCGCTCGCAGGACCGCCGGCGCAATGGCACCCCGTGTCCATGGCGTACGAAATCCACACTTCAACAAATGGACCTCTTTCTCATTCGCTTTTGATGTTTCGCACGACAGACGCGCCGGGCAATGCGCAAACGGAGTTGCTCGTCCAGGCTATCGATGCGGCAGCGCCGTTGAACGTTCCCATCTACCGGGGCGCGATTGCCTGCGGCGCGAATTTCATGGACAGGTCTTACAGCTCGCCGTCCGTGGCCCTCCACCCAGACGGCCGGCGTCTTTGTGTCCCCCTCGAAGACGCCAAAGGCGGAACCTACCTTGCAGAGATCGAGGTTCCGCAGAAATCCGCGTCAGAGCCGGTCGAAACGCGCCTTACGACATTGAGCCATGCGATCGTGCCGGGAAGCATTCGATACACGCCCGAAGGTGACCGTATCGTCTACATGCGCGAAAACAAAGACCAGAGCCGGGAGCTGTGGATTATTCCGCGTGAACCAGCGTCTCCCGGAATCCTGCTTTCCGTGGGGCATCTGGATACGGATGTTGCGCTGAGCCCGGATGGCGAGTTGGCGGTTGTCGCGGTCCACGGTCCTGAAGGCGGTGAAGCCGAACTCCGTGTCGTCCATACACTCAGCGGATCGGTTGTCGCCAGGCCCGGTCATGGCCGCGTAGGAGTCGAGGCATGGCTGCCATCCGGCGAGGGTTTTGTCGTGACCATGGGCGATCCGGCACAGGCCTACCTGATGCGTCGCGCGGGCGACGCATTCGACGCGGAGCCCCTCACCGCTTTCGATGACGGGATTCTTGGCAGCGCCGCCGTATCACGGGATGGACGCTGGATCGCTGTGATCGCGAATCGCCGTTCTGAGCAGTCCGTTGTGTTCATCCCTCTGCCCGGAATTCGCACCCGCATGGCGAGCGCTGCTGGCCGGGCTGAAACGGTGATCCCATGATCGACGAGGAACTGCACCATGTATGACTGCGGAGGCCCGGCGCCCGCACGGCACGTTCTGGGCAACTACGAGATTTTCGAGGAGGTCGGCCGCGGGGGTATGGGTATCGTCTACCGCGCGCTGGACCTGTCGCTGGACCGAATCGTCGCGGTCAAGGTATTGCGCGACGACCTGCGTTCCCAGCCGCAGATCGTGTCGCGGTTCAGCCGGGAAGCCAAGGCCGCGGCCTGCCTGGATCATCCGAATATCGTGCAGATCTACGCGGTCGGCAATTCCGACGGCACGCCGTATATCGCGATGGAGTTTATCGACGCGATTCCTCTGAGCACGCTCATGCAACGGGAATCGGCATTGCCCTGCAACCAGGCCCTCGATATCGCGGCGCAGGTGGCTTCCGCGCTGGCTTGCGCGCACGAATCCCACGTGATTCACCGGGATATCAAGCCGCCCAACATCCTGATCGCCGACGATGGCAAGGCGTACGTGACGGATTTCGGCATTGCCAAGATCCTGACCATGGACGACAATCTGACGGTGGACGGCTCCCGGCTCGGCACACCCCACTACATGTCGCCGGAACGCTGCAAGAACGGTGAGTTGACAGTCTCCAGCGACCTGTATTCGTTGGGAGTCCTCCTCTTCCAAATGTTGACCGGCCGCCTCCCATACGAAGCTGGGTCGAACATCGAGCTGATTCGGAAGATCGTCTCGGACCCGCCCGCGCGGTTGCGCCGCTATCGCAATGAACTCGCGGAAGACGTGGAACGCCTCGTGGCGTGGATGATCGAAAAGCAACCGCACCATCGCCCGCCCGATGGCAACGCGGTGCGCGACGCCATCGGTCGCGTGAGACGCGGTATGCCGCTCGACCTCAAGACCAATACTGTTTCCGCGGCGATAGCAGACTTCCGCAGTGCCGTAGAGAAACGCCCGGATACCGCCACGCCCGCGGAAAAGCCGCGGCGGCGATTCGCAAGCGTGACGCCGTTCACAGAGAGCACGCGCGCCTCGGCCGGCTCCTGGACCCTGCGTGGCGCGGCAATTCTGGCGGTGCTGCTCTGCCTCATTGGCGGTGCGCACTGGTTTGCCGGCACGGATGCCACAACGGTGTCGACGTGGGATCCTCAAATGACCGATCCGGATCTCTGGTTCGCCGATCCCAGGGTTGCGCGTTTCAAGGACGAGGCGCCGGGCGTCCTTCGTGCGCCGTTGAGTCTGGCAGCGTTCTCCATCGATTCTCTGTCCCGAGGCGATCGGGCCACGTTTAAGGTCGAACTTCAGGGGGCCGTTGGCAGCCACCAGGAAGGCCGGCGCATAGTCTGCGAACTGGACCCCGGCCTGCAAGTCGCGACCCTCTTGGGTACGCCATATCTTGCCCCGTCTGCAGTTCAATGGGGCGGGTCCGAAGACCTTCGTGACGCATTGCGTGCAGCGGTGAGCGAAAACGCCGTCGCCATTGCGGTTCATCCGGACGGGATGCGCTTCGCGGTTGCGGCGGAGGATACTCAAGGAAATTCAGACCTCACGGAATGGACGCGGTCGCCCGACGGAAGCATTGCCGCCGCTCGCAAGCTTGCGTCACCAGGAGCGCCGATCGAAGACCTTCAATACGCGCCGGGCGGCGAATGGATTGCCTTTACGCGGCATCATGGACCCGTCGACCGGTCATTGTGGTTGATTCCCACGACCCCGACCCCAGCAGACCCCGAACCCATTGCGCGCGGCGATCTGTCCCTTTCCAATAGGGCGTTCAGTCCCGACGGCCAGACCCTCGCCTACGCCATTGCATCATCTGCTGGTAAGTCCGCCGTCCGTTTGGTCCGGACCGTCGACAGGCAAATCGCCATGGAGCTTGGTGAGGGGTGGGACGTGTCCTGGTTGCCGTCCGGCGGCGCGCTCGTCGGGGTCGCTTCCGATCGAAAGGGCTTCAACCAGCTTTGGGTTTTCGGCGTCGAGGCGCCGTATCCGCGCACGCAACTGACGCATCTGGACGGCGGGACGGCCCGCGACTGCGCCCTTTCCGGAGATGGCGGCTGGGTAGCGGCGGCGCTCAACTCGACCGCGGAGCCGGCGCTCGTGTTCGCGCGCATCGGCACGACCGCCCGGTAACTCCGTTTGAGAACTCGCGCAAAAGCCCCTATAATGCGTTTCCGTTTTTGTTTCGTCCTCACACAAAATGTGAGCGTCCAGGCAGGGGAAATCCATGCACATATTCGTTCCTCGCGAGATCCATCCCGGTGAACTTCGCGTTCCGCTGATCCCGGATAATGTCAAACGTCTCGTCGACAAAGGCGCCGAGATCACGGTCGAAGCCGGCATGGGCGCGCCGTCGGGTCATACGGATGCCGCGTACGAGGCCGCGGGCGCCAAGGTCAGCGCGGATCGGGACTCCATGCTTAGCGCGGCGGACGTGGTCCTGCGCCTGCGCAAGCCGCCGCTTGAAGAAATTGCGAAGCTGAAGCGCGGCTGCATTCACGTGAGCTTCCTTGATCCTTTTAATGAACGCGAATTGATCGACGCCCTCGTGGCGGCGGGCGTCAGTGCCATCAGTATGGAAATGATTCCGCGCACGACGCGGGCCCAGAAGATGGACGCCTTGAGTTCCCAGGCCAGTCTCGCGGGATACGTCGCCGTCATCCTGGCGGCGGAACGGCTCAACCAGATTTTCCCCATGATGATGACGCCGGCCGGCACCATCAAGCCTTCCCGCGTGTTCATCATCGGCGCGGGCGTCGCGGGGCTTCAGGCTATCGCCACCGCGAAACGTCTCGGCGCGCGCGTCGACGCGTTCGATACGCGACCCGTCGTCGAAGAACAGGTTGCCTCGTTGGGCGCCAAGTTCGTGAAAGTCGATCTCGGCGAAACCGGGCAGACGAAGGACGGGTACGCCAAGGAACTCACGCCGGAGCAGCAGGCCAAGCAGCGGGAAGCCATGGCCAAGGTGTGCGTGCAGGCGGACGTGGTGATCACCACCGCCAAGCTGTTCGGGCGGAAGGCCCCGGTTATCGTGACGAAGGAAATGGTGGCGCAGATGAAGCCCGGCAGCGTGATCATCGATCTCGCCGCGGACACGGGCGGCAACGTCGAAGGCGTGGAAGTCGACAAAGAAGTCGAGGTGAACGGGGTACGCATTGTGGGGTTGTCCAATCTGGAGGGACGCGTCCCCGTCCACGCGAGCCAGATGTATTCGTCCAACCTCGGCAATCTGATCGAGGAGTTCTGGGACAAAGAAGCGAAGCAGTTCGCGTTGAAGCTGGACGATGAGATTATCAAAGGCTGTCTTGTTACGCACGACGGCGCCATCGTCAGCGAGATGCTGAAAAACGTACTAGCCGGCAAGTAGCGGGCCGAGGATTCGACTGATGATGATATTGTTGCTTTTTACCTTCGTGCTGGCCATCTTTCTGGGCTTCGAGCTGATCTCGAAGGTCCCGGCGACGCTGCACACGCCGCTCATGTCGGGATCAAACGCGATCTCCGGCATCACCGTCGTGGGCGCCCTCATTGCCGCGGGCGAAACCGACAGTGGATGGCTTAGCCTCACGCTCGGCACGGCGGCCGTAGCCTTCGCGACCATCAACGTGGTTGGCGGCTACCTCGTCACGGATCGCATGCTGGCCATGTTCAAGAGCAAGGACAAGGGAGGCAAGGCATGAGCACCCTCATCTCCCTCTGCTACATCGTCGCATCGGTCCTCTTCATTTACGGCTTGAAGATGCTGAGTTCGCCCGCTTCTGCGCGGCGCGGCAACATGGTATCCGCACTTGGCATGCTGATCGCCGTCGTGGTGACGCTGCTCGACAAGCACATTATCGGTTATCAGTGGATCCTTCTCGGCGTACTCATCGGCACAACGATCGGCGCCATTGCCGCCATGCGCGTGCCCATGACATCCATGCCCGAGTTTGTGGCCTTGTTCAACGGATTTGGCGGCATCGCGAGTCTGCTGGTCGGTTGGGCCGAATATCAGCGCGCGCTCAGCATGGGTTATTCCGAAGATGCATCCGTCGCCTTCACTGCTGGCGCGACGTATCTGGCCGTACTCATCGGCGGCGTCACGTTTACCGGCAGCATGGTCGCATACCTCAAGCTTTCCGAACGGATCAGCGGCAAGCCGGTTCTTTTCGCGGGCCAACAAATCGTCAACGGGCTGCTTGTGCTCGCGGCGGTCGGCTGCGGCGTGGCCTACGTCATCGACCCCGTCGCCATGTACCCCGCCTTTATCGCAGCGGTTGTGCTCGCGTTCATCCTGGGCGTCATGGCCACCATCCCCATCGGCGGCGCGGATATGCCCGTCGTCATCTCGCTGTTGAACAGCTACTCCGGTCTGGCCGCGTGCGCCGCGGGATTCATCATCCTCAACACCGTGCTGATCGTGTCCGGCTCGCTGGTTGGCGCCAGCGGCATCATCCTCACCATCATCATGTGCAAGGCCATGAACCGCTCGCTGAGCAACGTCTTGTTCAGCGGATTTGGCTCGGCAACCACCGCGGGAGGCGGCGCCGGCACCCAGGGTGAAGCGAAATCGCTGTCCCCGGAAGACGCCTACTTCGTGCTGGAAGCCGCACAATCCGTCGTCTTCGTTCCGGGCTACGGCATGGCCGTGGCGCAGGCGCAGCACGTGGTGCGCGAACTCGGCGAAGCCCTCCAGCACAACGGCGCCGAAGTCAGCTACGCCATCCATCCCGTCGCCGGCCGCATGCCGGGGCACATGAACGTGCTCCTCGCCGAAGCCAACGTGCCGTACGAGCAACTCGTCGAGATGGAAGACATCAATCCCACCATGGACACGGTCGACGTGGCCATCGTCATTGGCGCGAACGACGTAGTCAATCCTGCGGCACGCGAAGACGAAACGAGCCCCATCTACGGCATGCCCATCATCAATGTGGATAAGGCGCGTAGCGTCTTTGTCCTGAAACGCTCCATGGCCAGCGGCTTTGCCGGCATCCAGAATCCCCTCTTCTTCAACGAAAACACCCGCATGGTCTTCGGCGACGCGAAAGCGACCATCCAGGCGCTCTTGTCGGAGTTCAAGGAGTCGTGACTCTGCATGTATTTCGAGCGCGTGTTATACTGATTGTAGAATCGAACGGGAGACATGCGCAGTGACTTACAAAGGCCGCATTCATAATGGTGTAGTGGTTCTCGAAGAGCCCGTCGAATTGGAGGAGGGAACCCTGGTGCGTGTTGAGGTCCTCGCCAATGCGCCAGGGCGTGCCGAATCAGTATCGCGCACCTTGGCCGAGCGCCTTGCCCCAGTGATCGGTAAAGCAGAAACGCTCCCTCCGGACGCATCGGCACAGCACGATCATTATCTCTATACAACGCCCAAGAAATGAACCTCGTTTTCGCGGACACTTCCTACTACGTCGCACTTATGACGGCTCGCGACCAATGGCACACTGTTGCGGTGAAAGCTTCGGAGAATTATTCGGGCGACGTTCTTACGACCGAGTTTGTTTTGACCGAGGTGGGTAACTTCCTTCATCGGCCGCCCGACCGAGAGCTATTCCGCGTACTGATTGAAGCCATTCGTTCCGACAGGCAGACCAAAATAATTGAGGCAGATTCGCGTACGTTTGAAGCAGGGTTACACCTCTATCTGAGCCGCAACGACAAATCATGGTCACTAACCGATTGCATATCCTTCGTTGTAATGAACGAGTACGGGATAAATGAAGCATTAACCAGCGATACCCACTTCGAGCAAGCCGGATTCAGGCCTCTGATGAACGCTACCACATAATTCAAGACGTGGCCGTTCGTTAGGGTTGGCGCGTGCGGGCACGACGTAGTGCGCACTTGGCAAACCGAATCGCCGGACCCGACGGGGTATTAGCGAGACGGCGTATGGGTGGTACCGCCGATTCCGAAGCTACGCGGGATCGAAACCGGGAGCCCCACAACATGGCTTGGACGCGCCGAAATTTTCTGACGTCGGCAGCCACCGCGGCCGCTGCGCCATTCGTTGTACCTGCGTCGGCGTGGGGACAGAATCAACCGGCGCCCAGCGAACGGATTACGGTGGGCATCGTCGCCGCCGGTTCGCGCGGGTTTGCGCTCATCGGGGATTTCATCAAGGAAACCGACGCGCAGATCGTCGCCGTCTGTGATGTGGACTCGCTCCACTACCGCGATAAACCCTGGGGCGACGGGACAGCCTTCGGACTCGAACCGGCGAAGGCGTCCATCGAACGCTATTATGCGGCCAAACGTCCTTACGCCGATTCCCCACAGATCGACACCTACGCAGATTACCGTGACCTGTGCGCGCGTGACGACATCGACGCCATCATCGTGGCGACGCCGGACCATTGGCATGCGCTGTGTACGCTGGAAGCGTTGCGCCGTGGAAAGGACGTGTATTGCGAGAAACCGCTGACCCACTTCTTTCACGAGGGCCAAATCGTCTACCGCGAGGTGGCAAGGCGCAATGCGGTGTTTCAGGCCGGTTCGCAACAGCGTTCCGATCCGCGGTTTCGGCTGGCCGTGGAACTGGTGCGGAACGGTCACATCGGCAAGGTGCAGCGCGTGGAAGTCGGCCTGCCGCCGGGCTACGCGAAACCCATGGGCGACACGACGATTGAAGACCCGCCGGAACATGTTGACTACGATTTCTGGTGCGGGCCCGGCGAAGTGCTCCCCTACATGCGCGCGCGCCATCACCGTTGGTGGCGCGGGCATACCGCGTACGGTGGCGGCGTGCTCATGGATTTCATCGGCCACCACAACGACATTGCGCACTGGGGACTCGGATTGGATGCAAGCGGGCCGACGCGGGTCGAAGCCGCGGAATGGGTCTATCCGGACACGGAGATCTACAACACGCCGCACAAGTACGCGATTCATTGCGAGTATGAAGGCGGGATTTCTTCAATCATTTCCAGCGAGTATCCCGATGGGGCGAAATGGATCGGCGAGGACGGCTGGGTATTCGTGACGCGAGGAAAGATCGAGGCCTCCGACCCGCGTTGGCTGGAGAACGACTTTGATGCGGGTCCCGTCAAAGCGTATGTGTCGCCCGGGCATGCCCGAAACTTCCTGGACTGCATCAAATCGCGCGAGCCGTGCATCGCCCCCGCGGAGACCGCGCACCGGTCCGTGACGCCCGGTTATCTCGCCTATGTTTCTCACGCTGTCGCCCGTCCGCTCGCGTGGGATCCGGCCGCCGAGCGCATCACGGATGACGATGAAGCGCAGGCGCTACTCGATTCCACACCCTACCGGAATCCATGGGCACTTGAGCCCTGAGTCTGTCTTCACGTCACCTCTCACTAGTCTCCCTGGCGGAGCGGTTTCTCGCTCTCGACATCGAGGCAACCCCACTCGAGATACTGCCGGCGCTCGAATCGCATGGCAATCGTCATGGTCACCATCAGCGCCAGTAGCAGAAACGCGCCGAGCCAGGGGCCTTGAGGGATCCCCTTTAGTGCGGCCAGAAGTATCGTGGCCGTACTGTCCGGTCCCGGCTGAGATTGAATGAAATCCGCAAACGTTGTGGACGCCAGGAGAAACAGCCCGATGGCCCCAATCCAAAGCAGGTTAGTAAAGCAGGCCTTGACCACGGCGGGCGTATTGCTCCAAGGGGCGAGAAGCTTGCGAATCCCAAATATGTCGGACAGCCATAGCGTGACAAAGAGCGATGCCCACATCATGAGCAGAATGGCCGCGATCGTGAGAAGTCCATCACCCCAGTCCGTTCGGATAGGCCGGTTCTCCCCCGCCAAGAACAGCGCGAAGCGCGCCAGCCCGAACAAAAAGGGCGCGCCGACGATGAGTATGAGCACGATCTCGGTGGCAAAACGCGCGGACCCGCGCCAGCCGTATACCCGCGCGAGGCCGTAGTCCTCCACTTGAAGACGAATCGGTAGCCGCACGTGTCCCAGGCGTTCGTACCACGGCACCGCGCGTTGAAGTTCCTCGCGCAGCGCATCCGGATCGCCCAATCGCGCCACGGCGCGCTGCTCCGCTTCTGCGTCCGATCGCGTACGAAACCGCTCCTCTTCGAAGGCGGTTTTCAGGTGTCCAAGCAATTCGTCACGCATCCGGTTCTTGCGCAAAACGCCCGCGCGTATCGGACGAACGATGCGCTCTACATGCACTCGGAGTTCCTTCATGCCGGTTCCTCCATAATTCGGCCCACCACACCCGCGAAGGCGCGCCAGGTTTCCCGTCTTCGCAATAGTTCGCGGCGGCCCTTTTCGGTCAAAGCATAGATTCGGCGCCGGGGACCCCTTCGCGGCGAGTCGTCACTCTCCCAGCGCGCTTGAACGAAGCCAGCCTCCTCCATGCGATAGAGGGCGGGGTACAGCGACCCCTCGCGAAGTTCGAGGGCGCCGTTTCCGAGGTCTTGAAGCCGCTTGAGGATGTCGTAGCCATGCCCTTCCCCCCTTTCCAGGACAGAAAGGACCATGCCCTCCAAATGACCGCGCAACAGGTTTCCATGGATATCAGCCACGAGTACTATTTAGACAAACTATGTATCATTTTGTCAAGTAGAACTTCGCCGATTGGCTACTTGGATCTTGACTTTTGACGAAAAATAGCATACCATACCGTATGGTATGGAAACGATGACTGTTGATAAACGCGTCCCATGGTTGCAGGCCGGCCTCTTCCTCCTCGAAGAATCCGGGACCGCGAACATGACGATCGATGAACTGACCCAACGCGTCGGCCTGACCAAAGGATCGTTCTACCACCACTTCAAGGATCGCGGCGGGTACGTTACGGCCCTCCTGGAGTATTGGGAAGAGCAGATGACGCACCGCCTCATCGAGCAGGCGGACCTTCAAGCGTCGAGCAAAGAGAAGCAGCGTCATCTCACACAATTGACCCTGGCGCTTTACGACTCGCCGCTGGAGTTGAACCTGCGCGCTTGGGCCATGAGTTCGCCACTGGTCAAGAGCTACGTAGAACGGGTTGACCAGGCGCGAGTGGAATACCTGAATCAGATTGCACTGGAGATCACCGGGGACGCGGAGCGCGCTCGCCAACTGGCCGAGATCGCATACGCCGTCTTCGTGGGGGGACAGCAGATCCTGCCGCAAATCCCGCGGGAGCGTCTGTTGGAATTGTACGGCGAATTGGATCGCCTGTATCGCTAAATCACGTTCTTTGGGGGAGTAGATTCGACCAGCGGACGGTTGGTCGAGGGACAGTCACCAGCGCCTTCAGATCCCAGCAGCACATGCCTAGGTGTCAAATCTCACACCACGCTGGTGACTGTCCCTGGACCAGCCGCCTTGGGGGAGGCAGTGTGGAAAACCGTATCCTGCTCAGCGGGAACGAAGCGGTAGCCTATGCCGCGCTTCACGCGGGCCTGACGCTTGGGACCGGCTATCCCGGCACGCCATCGTCAGAAATCCTGGAATGCTTGAGCGCCATCGGCGGGAAGGCGCAGTGGGCGCCGAATGAGAAAGTCGCCCTCGAAGTGGGCATCGGTGTCGCGTTTGCGCAAGGACGCGCCCTGGTCACCATGAAACACGTGGGACTCAACGTCGCCGCGGATCCCTTCTTTTCCGTGGCCTTTACGGGAGTGGATGGGGCCCTCGTCATCATATCCGCCGACGACCCGGGCATGTCATCGAGCCAGAATGAACAAGACAATCGCCGGTATGCGGCAGCTGCCGGCGTACCCATGCTGGAACCAAGCGACGCGCAGGAAGCCTATGACTTCACCTGGGAGGCATTGCGCCTATCCGCGCAGTCGCAGCTTCCGGTGCTGCTGCGCGTCACGACGCGCATCTGCCACTCTAAATCTCTCGTGCGGTTCCGCGCCGAGCGTTTTCCGGGACCGGACACCGATTTCCGGCGTGACATCCGGCGCCGGGTTATGATTCCGGCCCATGCCCGGCCCGCCCACAAGCGGTTGCGGCAACGGTTGCGCGACATTCAGGAGTTAAACGAATCGTCGCCTCTGAACCGTGTCATCGACGGCGATTCAGCCCTGGGGGTTATCACTTCCGGAATCGCGTTCATGCATGTTCGGGAAGCGATCCCCACGACGAAAGTACTCAAGTTAGGCACGACCTACCCACTCCCGCTAAACACCATCCGAGCCTTTGTCGAATCGGTGGAACGCTGCGTCGTGGTAGAGGAAGGCGACCCCTATCTCGTCGAGAATCTGAGAACGGCAGGAATTACCGTCGAGGATAAGCCGGAGCAATACCGGTTTGGAGAACTCACGGTAGAACGTGTGCGGCGCATCATTCGCGCGGATGACGGTCCGGAGCCCGTCCACGCCGGGGGTAAACCGCCAGAACTCTGCGCGGGATGTCCGCACCGCATGTCCTTCAACGTGCTGGATCGGCTGAATTGCATCGTTTCCGGCGATATCGGGTGTTACACCTTAGGCGCCTTGTCGCCCTACGAAGCCATGGACACCCAACTTTGCATGGGCGCCAGCATCGGGATCGGATTGGGACTGCGCCATGCCCTGCGCGACGAAGAAGCGCGGCGCGTCGTCAGCGTCATCGGCGATAGCACCTTCTTTCACTCCGGACTCACGGGCATCGCAGAGATGGTCTACAATCCCCCACGGACCGGACACGTGGTACTTATCCTCGATAATGGCACCACGGCCATGACGGGCTTGCAGGAGCACCCGGGAACGGGCCACGCGCTGAATCACGGGTCCGCAAAGCAGATCCTGCCGGAGGACGTGGTGCGGGCGATGGGGGTGGACCACGTGGAGGTGGTCGAATACGGGCGCGCGTTGGAGCAGGCGCTCGCGGCCGCCATGGCGAAAGACGAGCTTTCCGTAATCGTGATGCGGCAACCTTGCCGGTTAATGAAATAGGGATCGCGTATGAACTCAGTCACCAACGTGGTCATCGCAGGGTTGGGGGGAATGGGCGTCATCAAGGCGTCCGACATCCTTGCCGCCTGCGCGTTTCGCGCCGGCCACGACGTAAAGAAGAGCGAGATTCACGGCATGAGCCAGCGCGGCGGTTCGGTCACCAGCGATATCCGGTACGGGCAGCAAGTGTTCAGCCCCATGGTGCCCGAGGGCGAAGCGGATTTCCTGGTCGCATTGGACGAGAGCCAGGTCGAGCATAACCGCTACGCCTTGCGCCCCAAGGGAATCCTCATCACGCCCCACCCGCTCGCCGTCATCCACGGTCCCATGAACGAGCTGGACGACCGCGACCTGCCGCTGACGTCCCGCAACTTCAATGTGGCGATTCTCGGCATGCTGAGCGTTCACCTCGATTTCGAGCCGGATCATTGGGAGGGGGCGATCGCCGCGCACGTCCCTCGGCATACCCAGGCGCAGAACCTCGAAGTTTTTCGACTGGGACGCCGTTTCGCATGATATGGTATTGAGCGGATAGAGACCGGGTTGGGGGGCCCATGACGATGAAGACCTTGACGATGGAAGCGGCGCAGCGATTTCACCCGCTGAGCGGGCCGGATTTTCTTGCCGCGGAACAACTGCGAGCGCTTCAATTGGACCGGCTGCGCGCGACGGTAGCCCGCGCCTACGAGCACGTCGATCTCTTTCGAAGCAGGATGCAGGAGCGCGGGCTGAACCCGAACGACCTTACGGAACTCGGCGACATTGCACGACTGCCGCTCTACGTCAAAAACGATCTGCGCGACACCTATCCCTTCGGTCTCTTTGCCAGTCCCATGGAGGAGATCGTGCGGCTTCACGCGTCGAGTGGTACCACGGGAAAACCCATCGTGGTCGGGTACACGCGCGAGGACGTGGAGGTCTGGTCGAACGTCATGGTCCGCGCATTCGCGGCATACGGTCTGCATCACGGCGATGTCATTCAAAACTCCTACGGCTACGGGCTCTTCACGGGTGGCCTTGGCGCCCATTACGGCGCGGAAGCGCTTGGCGCCACCGTGATTCCGACTTCCGGGGGCAATACGGATCGTCAGTTGACCGTGCTGCGCGACTTCAACGTTACCGCCATCTGCTGCACGCCGAGCTACTTCCTCCGTCTCATCGAGCGCGCCGGCGAGTTGGGGATCGACATGCACACCCTGCCGTTGAAGGTCGGCGTGTTCGGCGCCGAGCCTTGGACGGAAGGCATGCGCCAACGCATCGAGGCGGAGTCCGGGATCAAGGCATACGATATCTACGGACTATCCGAAATCATCGGCCCTGGCGTCGGTGCGGAATGCTATTGCCAAGACGGCTTGCACATCTTTGAAGATTTCTTCTACCCCGAGATACTCGATCCCGAAACACTCGAACCCCTGCCGGACGGCGAAGAAGGCGAACTCGTGTTGACCACCCTCAGCAAGCGGGCGATGCCGATGATCCGCTATCGGACCCGCGACATCACGGCCATTCATCCCGAACCGTGCCCCTGCGGCCGCACGATTCGTCGCATCCGGCGCATCAGCCGGCGCAGCGATGACATGCTCATCATCCGGGGCGTAAACGTGTTCCCCTCGCAGATCGAAACGGCCTTGCTCGCCGTGGAAGGCACCCTGCCCCATTACCAGATCGTGCTCACCAATGACGGCGCACTGGACCAGATGGAGGTGCAGGTGGAAGTCACGCCGGAAGTCTTCAGCGATACCATCGGCGCGCTCGAATCGCTTCAGGACCGCCTGGCGAACGCCATCGAGCATACGACCGGGCTGCGGGCGCCGGTGCGGCTCGTCCAACCCAGCACCATCGCGCGCAGCGAGGGTAAGGCGAAGCGCGTCCTGGATCAGCGTCAACGCCCGCAACAGGAGCAACAATCCTCATGAAGATCCATCAGATTTCCATCTTCATTGAAAACAAACCCGGAAGCCTCAAAGCCCCATGCCGGGCGCTGGCCGACGCGGGTATCAACATTCTGACCTTGTCCGTGGCTGACACGCGTGACTACGGTATCGTCCACTTCATCGTGGACGACTGGCGCCGGGCCAAAGACGTGTTGGAGAACGACGGGCTTGTTGTAAATGTCGCCGAAGTCGTTGCGCTCGAAGTGGACGACCGGCCCGGCGGCCTCGCCGACATGCTGTCCGTCATCGAAGAAGGCGGGTTGAGCATCGAGTACATGTACGCCTTCACATTCGGCGCCGGCGGCAAGGCGGTTCTCGTGTTCCGGTTCAAGGACCCCGATCCCGCAATCGCCCACCTCAGCCGTGCCGGCATCTCCCTCTTCGATATACCGGCATTGATGGCGCGCTGTGTTGGCGGCGACTGACCGTTCCTGAATGCTGGGCCACCGAATCCGAGGCGGATACACCCGCTTTTGAATTGCGGGCTGATCGTGCATACTCACGGTATCGACGCAGGCACGAGCACATCAACTTCAATCCCGGTAGCCATTCGCAATGCGCAACAAGTTTCTCGGTACCGGATCGCCCGGCTTTCACCCCCTGCGTAAGCTCCGGGTGTGCCTGACGGGCCTCCGGTACGCCGTTCTCTACGATTTCAGCGTCACCTACAAGGTCGTTCTCTCCGCCGCCGTTCTCGCCGTGTGCCTGTATTACCACCAACGCGTGGACTTCCTTCTGGTGTTTGCCGCAACCGGACTCATGCTGATGGGCGAGATGTTCAATACCGCCGTCGAAGCCCTCTGCGATTTCGTCGAAGCCAAAGAGAACGAGAAGATCGGCATCATCAAGGACATTGCCGCGGCCGCCGCCGGGATTGGGATCCTGGTATGGGCCGTAGTCGTCGTGGCCGAGGTCTATCGGATATTCTAGCTATCGCCCGGCAACAACACCGGGAATGCGCGCCGATGCCCAAAACAAAGTTTGTGGTGCATGTAGGAGGCCGGGACCGTGAAGTGGACGCCAATCATCGCAGCGCTTGCGCTCGCACCGCTCTGCGGATGGACGCAGGAAACTGTGGGGACACCCGGCTCTGACCGCTCCATTATCTACCAACCAGCCGATGGCATACCGGGTACGGCCCCGGAAGAGGCGTGGCCGGTTGCCGCATCGCCCGGGCCTCATGTCCTGATCGACGACTACTTGATTGCCAAGAGCGATGGGGTGGAACGTGTGGTCATTCAGCCCCGGCGCGAAGCGTCGATTCCAAATCCCATCGTCAACGCGGCGGACGACCATAACTTTCAACCCTATCTGACCGTAGTGTGCAATCCCGATACCGGCCGCTATCGAATCTGGTACGGCGCTTTCCTGGAAGACCGAGCCACCGGACGTTCGCAACTCTGCACCATGGAATCCGAGGACGGCATCCACTTCGAACGGCCCCACACGGTGTGCCAGACGCCCGAGATTCAGTTCGGGTCCGAGGTTATTGACCGCGGCGCGGACTTCCCCGATCCCGCGTCGCGCTACGTGTACAGTTACTATCTCGAAAGCGGTCTGCGCATCCTTCAATCGAGCGATGGAATTGTGTGGACGCCTTTGGTCGACGCGGTCGTGCTGGACCATAACCACGACATAAACGGCATCGACTGGGATCCTCTGCGGAACCGCTACATGGCCACCGTCTCGACCTATACGGAAGGCGCGAACTGGTCCGGCAAACGGCGCACGACGATGATGAGTGTGAGCGACGATCTGATTCACTGGGAAGATCCGTGGTACATCGTGACCGCCAGCGACGAATTGGATGAAGGCGAGACTCAGTTCTATGCCATGGAGGGATATCTCAACCGCGGTCCCCTGCGCATCGGCATGGTCAAAATCTTGCGCGACGACCTGCGCGCCACCGGTACTGCGGAAGGCAGCTTTGGCCGCGCCCATACTTCCCTGGCCTGGAGCCGCGACGGCCGCACCTGGGTGCGGGACCGTGAGAAATTCTTCGAGCCCGACGACGACCCCGCCGCGTGGGACCACGCCCACGCCTGGATCGATGAACAACTCATCGTCGGCGACCAGGTTTATCTCTACTACGGCGGCTACAAGCAGGGACACAAGATGAACCGCTTCGAGGAGCGGCAGATCGGCTTGGTCCGAATGCCGCTGGATCGCTACGTCGCGCGACGTGCCTCAGGCGCGACGACGGGAACCCTGCGCACCGTACCGTTCCGCCTCTCGGAAAGGAACCAGACCCTGACCGTCAATGCGAACATACGCGGGGCGGTCCGTGTCGCGTTGCGCGACGGAACCACGGGGGATATCGTACCGGGATTCGGATTGGACGAGTGCGAACCGCTGACGGGAGACCAACTTCGCCACGTGGTACGCTGGGGGAATGACGCGCTGCCGACGGATAAACCGCTGAGTGTGGAATTCGAAATGGAGGACGCGGACCTGTTCGCGTTTACATTCGAGTAACGGCATCGTGCTCCACGATAAGAGCATGCCATTTTGAAGGGGGACAGAAGATGGGCCGTCTACGATTCTATACAGTCGCGCTCCTGTTCGTCATGGTAACTACACCCGCTGCCGTCCACGCGCAGGCAACCCACGACGAGATTCGTGCAAAAGAACTTTCGGACCTGCGTTTCGGCATGTTTATCTGCTGGTCGTTCAGCACGTTCTCGGGCGAGGAATGGACGCGCGGTGTCGAAGACGTCGGCTTCTTCAAGGCTACCGGCTGCGACACGGACCAGTGGTGCGAGACGGCAAAAGCCGCCGAAATGAACTACATCCTCTTTCTCACAAAACACCACGATGGTTTCTGCCTGTGGGACACAAAAACCACGGAGTTGAAGGTCACCAACAGCCCTCTCGGGATCGATGTTCTCGCGAAGCTGCGGCAGTCCTGCGACAAATACGGTCTCAAGCTCGCGCTCTACTTCTCCGAAGGCGACTGGACCTGGCCGGATATGAAGAATCCGGAGTTGAAGAAGGCACGACTCGAGGAGTTGTGCACGCAATACGGCCCGATTGAATTCTTCTGGATGGACCACGCCCAGGATGACGGCGGACTCGATCACGAAGCCACGGCGGAATGGGTGCGTAAGTTCCAGCCCAACTGCTTCGTCGGCTTCAATCACGGCCAAGCCGCCGGTCGCCTCGCGTTGCGCGAACGTGGACAGCCGGGTCCCATCGGCGATGTGAACGCGTCGAAATACAACAAGGACGGTGAATCGAACTACACAGGCTATCTCGTCGCCGAATTCACGTACCCGATACTGCCCGAACACGAAGGCGGCGCGCAGTGGTTCTATTCGCTGCCGAAACATGACTCGCTTTGTCTTCCGGCCGACACGATCTTCAATGACTATCTGGGAGCGGCGAAATATGGCAACCTGTTCTCCCTCGATGTCGGCCCCGACTACTCGGGCCGCCTGCGCGAGATCGATGTGACGACGCTTCAGCGAGTAGGCGAGATGATTCGCGAGTGGAAGGCAAGTGCGACTCCCGATGCCGAAGGATCCTGATCGGTTTCGAGCAGATCACACCCAACCGGTCGCTCATGACGGCTACTCCAATTGCAGCCCAGAAGCGCGCCGATTTCTTTGCCGAGTCCGTTTGTGAAAACGCTATGCCTTCCAAGAACGTTCGGCCGTTCCTCATCGCTATCGGGACACGTGCATCGCCAGAGCTATACCTGGCAGCAGATTCTGGAGCGCGTGAATACAAAACGCCACCCAGATCGCCTTTATCCAGGACTTCTGACGCCACGTAAGGTACGCGCACGAGAATACGACAAAGGGCCAGAACACCACCAGACCCCACGTGGGCAACATGAGAGAATGGAGACACGCCCAAAGCAGGGCCGACACGACTGCAATCATTGCGCGGACGTGGGTGAACCAGGAAATCAACCAGATGCCGAAGGACAATAGCAGCGTTTCCAGAAACGGGCCGACGAGAACGACCAACAGAAAGAACATCCAAGCCTGGGTTGCGGTCGCGCCACTTGCCTCAAAACCCGGCGGGCTGTTCTGATTTCCCAGTCCGAGAGCGGCAACCATTGCCGAAATGAGGATGGAAGGAATCAGGCTGATCAATGCCATGCAAACAATGTACTTTCGCATGGGGAACGGACTTGGCGTTATGAAAAGGCTCTGCATGGTCTTATTATCGATTCTTCATTCCACCCTTAACGCTACCGGATCGGCGGCAACTTGATATCCTGCCGCGACACCTGCCCGTCGATTACAGCCAGATCAACTTCATTCACGATCGGCTCGTAGAGGTTGTCCGGATCGAAGCGACTGATCTTCAGCACCAGGCGCCCGGCCCAGACGTCCTCAAAGCGAAAGCCTCCGTCGAGACCAGCTGTCGCGCGAACGCACTCGACGGTGTCGCCGGTCCGCCGCTCGAGCGATAGAAAGGCATAGTCGACAGGTTCGCCATCGGTGATGAGGGTACCTTCAACAGTGGCGGTACCGCGCTTGAACACGATGTCGACGTGAGCTTCCTTCCCCGGTTCGATGTGGAGCGTCTTCGTTACGGACCGCGAATTGGCGCCGCTGGCCGTCACGTTGATGCTCAGCATGCCTTCCGACAAGTCGGCGAGTCGAAATGCACCATCGCGATCGGGCGCGAGAGAAGCTCCGGGAAGATGCGGCGCATCGGAGTAATAGGCGTTAATGAAGAGCCTGCCGACGTCCAGATTGCCGGACTGAATCGCACCGGTTACCGCTGCGGATTCCGGCAAGACGATACGGCCTTCTCCAGGCACCTCGGTTACGCCGGCGCCATATCCCGGATGGTAGGCGCAGACGCGTTTTGCGTCCCGGGGCAGGCCCCCAATGGTGAAGTGGCCCCGCGTATCGGAGCGCACAGCCGCCGCGCGGTCTATGCGATCCAGCGATACGCCAGTCACAAAGTACACTGCGGCGTTTGCGACCGGTTCGCCGGTTTCATTGACCACGATACCCTCGAAGGATGGCACGGTTGCAAGCATGAACTCCGCGTTGCTCGACTCGTTCTCCTCCACCTCCACGTGCTGGAGTACCGGCGCGTAACCCGGCGCCCATGCAGCCACGGTATAGGTGCCAACCTGCATTTGACCGATAGAGAACGCGCCATCGGCGCTTTCAATGGGACTGCCGCTGCCATACAGGGTTTCGTTGAACTCATGGACCTCGCCCATGACAAACGCCAAGGTGTACGCCGACAGGGGCTCGCCGGTCTCCGCGCGGATTACCCGCCCCGCCAGGTTTCCGCGACCCTTCAAGATAATCTCCGCGTCCATGGTTCTCGCGGCGAACCGCCCGCTACCGCGGGAGTAGTCCTCGTGCTCAACGGTAATTCCATAGACCTTGTCTTCGAGACCCGTCACCATGAACATGCCGTCCCCATCCGTGTACGTACTCTCCATGCCGCCGTCCGCGAAACACATGACCCGCGCGCGCTCGACGGGTTCTCCTGCGCTGTCCACCACTCGCCCCGCGACGGCCATGCCGCCTTTCTCGCCGTATACGATTTCGAAGCCTTCGATCGTTTCGCCGGGTTCTGGGCGGATTCGCGCGTACTCTTCGGCCGAACTGAACCCGTTGACTCCTTTCGGCGTGACGATAATGCCGAATTCCGTGCTGACAAGACCTTCGATGAAGAATCGCCCGTCTCCATCAGCTTCCCCAGACGGACCATAGCGAAGCACATCCGATCCCGTGCGCAAGAGATGTAGCTGTGCGCCGGACATGGGAGCGCCGGATGCGTCGAGGACCGTCCCTCGAATCGATGCCGACTTCGGCCGGTCGAGCATCAATACCACGCCTTCCAGTCCCTCTTCCGGAAGAGGAAACGCGCCTTCGGCCTGACTCTCGGCGTTTTCAGTTTGCGCCTGTACTTGAAGCTGATCCGAGATCTCGGGCAGGTAGATCGTAAATGCGCCCTCCCCATCGGACGCGCCGCGGATTGGATTGGGTGTCGTGGGGATCGCCGCCACGACCTCCGCACCATTGACCGGCTGGCCATTCGCGTCGACCACCAGTCCCGACACCGGAATTCCGGGCGTAAGCGCGAAATCGACATCGCTCACGGGCTCGTGGTTCGTCAACTTCACGGAGACGCGCTGACTGCCTCGGGGATCAGGATAACGTTCAATGTCTTCCAGACTAACGGAGTACATTCCATCTTGAATGGGTGGAATGGAATACCGCCCGTTTTCATCCGTCGGATTGCTGCGTGCGACATGCCCCCCTCCGCCCGCGGGATAGACATTGGCGCGGACGCCTGCGATGCCGTCGCCCGTCTTAGCGTCGTAAACGCGCCCGCGAATGGAGAAAGGTTCCGTCTGCTGGGCGGGCGCGGCTGCGAGTCGCTGCACGTCTTGATTCGGTGCGGATTCAGGCACCACCTCAGTGACCGTTTCTTCGCCTTTCGCGGCGACACGTGAAGCATCCGCAGGTCGCGACGGACTCGCAGGTTCCGGAGCCGAGTTTGGTGCGGTGAAAACATACCAACTCGCCGCCAACGCCAGAATCACTCCCGCGACTCCGATCGCTACCTTTCCTGCGATTGCGGCAGACAACACTCCCGCGCCGGTCGATGAGATTGAACCGGACATGGCCAGTTTGCTCAGCCTTGCGACGAGGTGCGCGGGCGCTGCTTCGGCGGTCGTGCTCAATACGGCGGCGAACCCTGCAACAGTGGCCGCAACGCCTTTACGCTGCAACGTTTGCCGGACCCGTTCGACGCCTTGTTCCACTCGATACCGGATCGCCGATTCCGACACGCCCAGTTCCGCGGCCATCTCGGTGTGCGTGCGGTTTTCGAGAAGTCGGCCCACCACGGCCACCCGGTAGTTCTCCGGCAGGGACGCGATCGCCTCGTCTACGTGGGCGATAATCTCGCCGACGGAGACGTCTTGCGATTCATGTGCGTCGTGTGCCGCCGCGTAGTCGCTTTCCCGCTGCCGCCGCCGCTTCTCGCCTTTCAGCCGGTCGATGCTTCTGCGAACGGCGATGGTGTGCAGCCACGCCCCTAAAGAGGACCGCACCGCGTCCCGGCTTTGCATGAGCGCAATGAAGCACTCCTGGGCCACGTCTTCCGCCAGCGCGGGGTCGCGGACGATTCGTTTGCAGCTCGAGATGACCATGCCGGAATGGCGGTGCACCAATTCCGCAAATGCTTCGGCATCCCTGCGCCGCTGCCACTGTTCAAGCAATGCCGCATCTGTCGTCATAAGGGGTCTCCCGAGTTGATTATCAAGTTCACCCCTATGTCGACACAAGACAGCGAAATCGCAATGGGAGCGGGCGCGAGTCCGGGGGCCTGCCGGGAATACGACCCCGGCGGCGCAGGCCCACCGCGTTGCCAATTCTCGCCATGAAACTCTGGTTTTGGCTATACTACACGGCAATGATCGGTCAGGTATTCTGACGGTATTTCCCCGCGATTCGTACAAGAGAGCGCTTTCATGCAACGACGTATCACGCCGATTCTGGCGACTGCCTTCGCGACTATCGTCTTGCTGTGCGCGGGTTGCCAACATGTACCCGAAGAGGCCAAGCCATCGCTATCCCTCACCGACGAACCACTGGATGAAACACTGCTCGCGGAACTTGACGAACGGTTAGGGGGCTTGGTGCAGGATCGGGCTATGGTCGGCATGTCAGCGGCGATCGTGCGTCGCGGCAAACCGGTTTGGTCGAAGGGGTACGGGTTTGCCGACCTGGAGGAAGGCGTCGCGGCAACGCCGGACACGCCGTATCGCTTGGGTGGATGTTCCGAGGCCCTGGCGGCGGTCCTGCTCATGAAACTCGTGGAGGAGGGCGTGGTCGGCCTTGATGATCGGCTTGTGGACTACCGGCTGCACTCTTGGTATCCGGGCGCTGTCGCGCAGGAATCCCGCTATTCCGGCGACGTGTTGATACGGCATGTCCTCTCCAATTCCGCCCAGGGAACGCCGGGGCATGGGTACCGGTACGCTCCATCCATCTTCGTGGACCTGACGTGGGTGGTCGAGGAGGGGTCGGGCCTCCCATATCCGAGCGCGCTCGTAGAGTACATCACCGGCCCGGCAAACATGGGGCGCACAGTGCCGGGCCAGCTTGCTCCGGGATACGACACGGTGTTGGCCGAACTTGCGAAACCGTACGACGCGGGCACTGACAGTCCGCTCGTCGCCGCATATCGCGTCTTGGGGTTGAAACGGCTACTCGAAGGCTTACGCGACAAACCCATCGAACCGGTGGAACTCGATCCGGCGCTGGAAGAATCGCGGCGGGAGGTCTTGGGTGCCGCATATACGCCGTTGTATGGCGTGAATGCGAGCCGGGGCGTAATCTCGTCGGTTGTAGACCTGGTGAAATTCGACCGCGCGTTGGATGAAGGCGAGTTACTGTCGGACGCCGGGCGCAACATGATGTGGACTTCGGCAAAAACGCCGTCCGGGGAATCCTTGCCGCAAGGGCTCGGGTGGTTCGTGCAAGATTATCATGGGAAGAAGGTGGTCTGGCAGTTTGGGGATTCGGCTCCGTCAGTGTCGGCGCTGTACATCAAAGTTCTCGACAATGCGACGACGTTTATTGCGCTGGCAAACACGGACCGGCTTTGTGCCGGCTACGATATGGCGGCGGGGGATGTGACGGCGAGCCCATTCGGGAAACTGTTCCTTGACGCCGTCATTGGTGGAACCGATCCGGCTCCGCAGATTGCAGATGAACAACCCCGGGCCGGCGCGCGGGGCCGCTCGCGTTCTCGATTGGCGCGGTAACGGGGCAGCTTCCCACAGCGCTTCGCGCTACCCCATACTTCGGTCCCCTTCCAACCCCGAGCGACGATGCGCCACTGCAATGCCGGGGTCCAAATGAATAGAGAGTACTCAGCCTATGCTCCATTCCTCACCGCGTCGCGCGGCACAGACAATGAGCAACTTGCATCCGGGTGGGCAGCAACGCGGGTAATGGGAATGTAGGGCACACCCCAGACCCTTCTGTCATCGAACCAGTCGTGTCTCCACGTAAGCCATTGTCTATCAGCACTATCGGAAGCACTCCGCCTGGCCCGAACAACGTAGAGGATCCGGGGTACACCCCCTGGATTCGCCAGATCATGTTCCGAAAGAGGGTGCCGCCAAACCGCGTTCTACTGCGGGAATTGCGCGATACCGTTACGCGAAAACGTCGTGAAGCGGCGAGAATGCGAGACGACGGACACGGGTGCGGTAGAAGACCTTTTCAACGAACTGGGCCATGGCGTCGGGTCCGACGTCGGTGTCGCCGAGGACGATGCGGGTCTCCGCGCCGGAGTCCAGCAGGGCGTGGAAGATGCCTTCGAGACGCGCTCGATCCATAGGAGTGAGGGCGGGGTCGTCCGCTGGGCTTGTGCCAGGTGTGTATCCGATATCGTGGGTGAGGGCGTCCGCTTTAACCACGGCGCGGGTCTTCGCGGGGAATTGGTGGAGATCGAGGGTAGCGAACCGGCGAGCCACTTCTGGCATCGCGCTTGCCGCGATTTGGACGTTTAGGTGTTCCGCGGCGGCGAGGGACGCCGTGAAGGATCGCACATGATTCAGGATACGCAGGCCCGTTTCGATGGCGTTCTGGCTGGTGTGCAATCTGCGAGACAGGAGGCTGTGGACGCACTCGTTCAGCCCGACGACGCCGATGCGGTAGGCGGCGGATTCCAGATTGAGGTAGGGCTGGCTGTCGTGGGCGAAGGTCAACATGCTGAGGGCGCCCACGTCGCGGAACGCCAGGAGGCGTTCCAGAAAGCGGCGCGTCTCATCGTGGGCTTGGACCGCCAAAACAACCGTTTTCTCTATCTCCGCAACCAGTTCACTTTCGCTTGCAGCCCGGTATGCCGCCCTCGGTAGATTGATGCTGATTTCCTGCGCCGTAACGTGACGACAAGCCCAGCCTGCCGTTTCTTCGGGTTCGGTACTTCTTCGGTCAAAGACAAAGCGCAGCCGTGTCCGAAGCAAGGGGTCCGCCAGAGCGTACGCGAGAAACTCGTCGTGACCGGGCGACGCAAAGAAATCGTCGGACACGTGGATCAGCGGCGCCCAATCGCGGTCGCGGCATTGCTGGGAGCGGGTTTCCTTGAATACTTCCAGAAGTTCCCAGGCAAAACGCCGCGCGTCCGGCAGGTAGTCACTGTAGGGGCGCCCCGCCGGCAACCCGCCGGGACCAACCGCCTCCACGCCGGCCAGCGCCGGAGGGACTGTCCAAACCAGCGAGATTTCAGTAGGCGGGTCAGCGTGGCAAAGACTCTTGGCGCCACTCTGAGATAAACCGAACACGAGCATGTGCGCAAGTTGCCGGAGTTGGCGCGCATCGGCTGTCGCGAGAAATGGCGCGAGAAGCAGATTGAACGCGTCCCACGTCGTGTTGCGCGTGAAATGGTGGTGAAGAGTCGTATTGAACTGGGAAACCTGGGCAATGAGCGTTTCCGCACTCAAGGGAAGCGGCACATAGCGGTCGGTCGCGGCAAAGGGCAATCCGAAACGCTTGATGTACTCCAGGGAATGGTGTGCGCTGTGGAGCCGGTCCACTCGGCCAAGGTCGTGGATGTGAAGGTCGCCGCGGAGATGGGCGTCAGCCGTTTCCTGTGAATAGACCTGAGACAGGGCAAATTCCTTCTTAACCCGTTCAGCCAAGGCAATATCCGTGCGGGTGGGGTCGAAAAACCCTTCCACCTCGCCCTGGTTGGGTGCGCAGATGATGCGTTCCGCGTCGAAAAGTGGGACACCCAGCCGCATGTGTTTGCGGCGATACTCTTCGAGGCCATGTTCGACGAGTTTGGCGTCGACCAGTTCGCGAACCAGCGATGCGGTCAAGGTTTGGACCGAGGCCCGGGCGATTTGTTCTTCCACTTCCAGAGCGATAACCCGGGCGAGGCCCTCGGCCATACCGGTTTCCCGCGTGAGAGCCGAAACGATCCGTTCGCGATCCCAGCCGTCAAAGCGTTCATCGCTGGTGCGCACAAAGAGCGGGCGGACCCCGCTGCTTTCCGCGTCGTCGGCCGCCTGACGCGCCTCGTCGAGTTCGTGAAGGATGGCCCTCACGTCGCCACCGCGGAGTTTGCGGATGCGCGCGCGCTTGTCGCGGTAGCGCACGTAAGCCAGCGCCGTCTTGGTGTGGCCCAATTCGATGAGCACTTTCTCGACCGCGTCGTGAACTTGATCGACGTTTGGGGTCCTGCCATCGACGCGTTTGCTCAGGTAGATGGTCACGCCTGTGGCGAGGCTTTCCGCGCGGTCCCGATCTTCGCCGCCGATGGTGCGGGCGGCATTAAAGATGGCGTCGGCGATCTTGGTTTTCTCAAAGGGAACCGTGCGGCCATCGCGTTTGACGATGGCGTCGATGAGGGATGGCGCTTCGACGTACGGCGTTTCAAACGAAAGCTGCGCGTCAAAGACACCTTCGCGCACCCGTTGCAATCCGGGCGTGGTCAGCATCTCCTGAGAATGGTCGTCCAACGTTGCTCCGCCACTTCTGAAACCGGCGCCCCTCCGCAAAGGCGCCGGGCAAAAAATAGAACCTACGGCTTAATGAGAATGTGATTGCGAAAGCACTCTACCCCAGCAAGTGCAACTTGCAGTCTAGCGCATGATCGGCAAAGACACAAGGGGGAATTTTCAAGGAATGGAAACTGCCCGCAACCGATGATGATTCATTCGAGGTGGAGCGGCGCGGGACCCCGTGTGATATGCTTGGGCTGTTTATCACGATTTGGAAGGGCAAGGGAAGATATGAACAAGATGCATGTGGCGGTGTTGATGGGGGGCGTGAGTTCCGAGCACGAGGTGTCGTTGAAGAGCGGCGCCATGGTGGCGGGGAACCTCGATCGATCGCGTTTCGACACGACGCCGGTAATCATCACGCGGGACGGGCAGTGGAAGTTTCCCAGCGAGCGGGCTTTATCCGTGGGCGCGGGATTGGCTCGGTTGGAAGAGCTTGGCGTCGACTGCGTGTTTATCGCGCTTCACGGCCCCTTTGGGGAGGACGGACGGGTCCAGGGACTACTCGACGTGTTCGGTATTCCATACACCGCGTCGGGGTGCGCAGCCAGCGCGTTGGCGATGGACAAGATTCATTCCAAGGCGGTGGTGCGCCAGGCAGGCGTGCGTGTGGCAGATCAAATCATCCTGCAACGTTCCGAATGGGACCATGCGTTCGAGCACGTTATGACGCGGGTGAGTTCCGAAATTGGTTTTCCTTGCCTGATCAAGAGCCCATGCCAGGGGTCCAGCCTGGGTATGGCGATTCCCAAAGATGCGGGCGCCTTTCGGACATCCTTGCTCGAGGTATTTGCCTACGGCGACCTGGTCATGGTTGAGAAGTTCGTCAAAGGTGTCGAAGTGACTTGTGCGGTGCTGGACGTGGAACCAGGGAAACCGCCGCGGGCCTTGCCGGTGACGGAAATCTGCCCGGTTTCGTCGGAGTTTTTTGACTACAAGGCCAAGTACACGCCGGGCGAATGCAACGAGATTACGCCCGCGCGAATCTCGAAGGAAGCGACCCGGAAAGTACAGGCAATGGCGGAGCGTGTGCATACCGTCGTGGGTTGTAAGGGCTTGAGCCGCAGTGATATGATACTGGACGGCGACGATCCGGTGTGGATCGAGGTCAATACCATTCCCGGGATGACCGAAACGTCGCTCTATCCCCAGGCCGCTGCGGCGGCGGGCATCTCGTTCCCCGAGTTGCTTACGTTGTTTGTGGAAGAAGCCATGGCGCGCGGCCGCGCTAGCTGATTAGAAGGCACCCATGTCAATCGAATTCACCAAAATGCACGGTCTCGGCAATGACTACCTGTTTATCGACGGGGCGCGGTTTGCTATTACCGACCCGGCGGAACTGTCGCGGCAGATGAGCCATCGCCATCTCGGCGCGGGGTCCGACGGGATCATCCTGGTGAATCCCGGCCAAAACGGCGCGGATTTCGCCATGCGGATATTCAACGCCGACGGCAGCGAGGCGGAGACTTGCGGGAACGGGATTCGCTGTTTTGCAAAGTACGTCTTCGAGCGGGGTATGACGGACAAGACGGATTTCGTGATCGATACGCTTGCGGGACCTAACCGGGTGAAGTTGACGTTGTCGGACGAATCGGACCGATCGGTCGGATCAGTCCGATCAAACATGGGGCAACCTCGATTCGAGAGGGCGGAAATCCCCATGGAAGGCCCGGCGGGCCGGGTTATCGAGGAAGATCTTGATGTGGACGGCGTCACGATGAAAGTGACCTGCGCGAACATCGGAAATCCGCACGCGGTGTTTTTTGTGGACGATGCGACTGCGGTTCCGTTGGCCGAGATTGGTCCGAAGGTGGAACGCCATCCCAAGTTTCCGCAGCGGACCAATGTGGAATTCGTGACCGTTCAGGATCGGCAGAACATGGTGATGCGGATCTGGGAACGGGGCAGCGGCATCACGATGGCCAGCGGAAGCGGTTCCTGCGGATCGGCGTTGGCCGCGATGATCACGGACCGGGTCGACCGGCGCGTGAACGTCCACCTCGTATTTGGGACATTGACGATTGAATGGGCCGACGACGGGAATGTGTATCAGGAAGGCCCGGCGACGGAAGTGTATACCGGTACCTGGGAGGGCTAAGCCGCCCAGTCCGATCCCCCGAACGCGAAAGGAGGCGTCATGAGCGCGCAGCAAGGCTTGCGCCGTTCCAGCAATGCAATGATCGCAGGGGTGTGCGGCGGAATCGCGGAAAGCCTGAATATCGATCCGACGATCGTCCGGCTGGTGTATGTGCTGGTTTCCTTTTTCAGCGCGGCTTTTCCGGGGATTATCGTGTACATCGTTCTGTGGGTGGTCATGCCGCCGCCTGAGGGCAGGTAGAGGGGGCAATTGGGGTTATGGCAGGTTCGCCTTTGAAAATCGCCGTTCTGCTGTCGGGCAGCGGAACGACGTTGTTGAACCTGATCGAGCGGATCGCAGCCGGCGAATTGAATGCGCAGATTCAATGCGTGGTCAGTTCGCGGGCCGATGCGTACGGGCTGGTGCGGGCGGAGGATCATCGCATTCCCTCGGCGCTGGTGCCGCGCAAGCAGTTTCCCGACACGGCCACGTTCAGCGCGGCAGTGTGGCACGAGGTTCGGAAGTTCGACGTGGACCTCGTCGTGATGGCCGGGTTCATGAGTTTGCTGGACGTGCCCGAGGATTTCACGAACCGGATCGTCAACGTCCATCCCGCGTTGATCCCCGCGTTTTGCGGAAAAGGGATGTACGGGCATCACGTGCACGAGGCGGTCATCGCCTATGGCGCGAAGCTGACAGGCGTGACCGTGCACTTCGCGAACGCGAACTACGACGAGGGTCCGATTATCTTGCAGGCGGCTGTGCCGGTGTTGGAAGACGACACGCCGGACTCGCTGGCCGAGCGCGTGCAGGCGAAGGAGCGCGAAGTATACCCGCAGGCGATACAGTTGATCGCGGAAGGCCGGGTGTCGGTGGACGGCCGGCGGGTAAGAATTCGGGAACAGCAGGGGTAGGGGTCTTGATTACAGCGGTTTGTTTTGATTTGGATGGAACGTTGATCGATTCGACGGAAGCGATTGTCGAATCGTTCTATCACACCTTCGACGCGTTCAAGGAACCGCGGCCGACGCGGGACGCGATCGTGAACAGCATCGGGTACGTCCTGGAAGAACAGTTTTCGCTGCTGAGTACGCAGGATCCCGTGGAGTGCACGAAGGTGTACCGGGCGTATTACGAGAAGATCTGCTGCCCCAAGACGACGCTCATGCCGGGCACGCGGGAGTGCCTTCAGGCGCTGCACGATGCCGGGCTGGAAATCGCGTTTGCCACATCAAAGCGGCGAAAGTATTCCGAGATGATCCTGGAGCACCTGGGCGTGCTGGACTTTTTCTCGGTGCGTCTAGGACCGGACGACGTGTCTAAACCGAAACCGGATCCCGAAGTCGTCTTGAAGGCCTGCGAGATGCTGCATGTTACGCCGCAGCAGTTGCTGTTCGTGGGGGACATGCACTTCGACGTACTGGCGGCACGTGAAGCGGGGGTGCGGTGTCTCTGCGTGACGACGGGGTACGCGACGCGAGAAGAGCTGGAAGCCCTGGAACCGGAGCGGGTCTTCGATGGGCTGGACCTGTTGACGGCCTATGTGGTGGATGACGTGCTTGGGGCAATGCCGGCCAAGTAGAAATTCGAAATTCGAAACAAATCCGAATGACCAAAATCCGAAAAGCCAAAAGAAGTTCGCTTTTACAGGGACGTGCTTTGGTCTGCGAAACCGTCGTATCGAGTAATAGCCGACCGGTTACGAAACGAATTTCGGCCCGGCCGTTTCGAATTTCGGTGCTTAGAATTTGTTTCGGATTTCGAATTTGTTTTCAACCACGCCCATTCTTGATCGCGGGAGTTACTCCCTAGTCACTGCCTCATTTGGTTCTTTCCCCGATCCGGGTGGTATAGTAGGCGCTTCCATTCTATTGGGTTTTGGAGGAATTACCATGTCCGCGCGCGATGCCGCCCTCAAATATGCCCAGTCCAACCAGGACAAGTTTCTGGAAGAATACAAGTCGCTCCTGCGACTGCCCAGCATTTCGACTTTGCCGGAGCACAAGAACGATGTGCTGCATACGGCGGAGTGGCTGGCGGAGCAACTGACGAATATCGGTCTGCCGAAGGTGTCCATCATGCCTACCGAGGGGCATCCCGTCGTGTACGCGGAATCCGCGCCGGTGCCGGGGAAACCGGTGGTGCTGGTATATGGCCATTACGACGTGCAACCGGTGGACCCACTGGACGAGTGGATCGCGCCGCCTTTCGAACCCGACATTCGCGGCGACTATATCCACGCCCGGGGCGCATCGGACATGAAGGGTCAGATCTTCGCGCAGATCAAGGCGCTGGAGGCGCTGGCGAAACAGGGCGACTTGCCGTGCACCTTCAAGTACCTGCTCGAAGGCGAGGAAGAGATCGGGTCGCCGCACCTGGGGCCGTTCATCGACGAACACATGGACATGCTAGCGTGCGACTTCGTGTTGAATTGCGATTCCGGCATTCATCAGGCCGATATGCCCGGGATCGTGTACTCGCTGCGCGGGTTGGCGTATTTCGAGGTGGAGGTGCGCGGGCCGTCGAAGGACCTCCACTCCGGACTTTTTGGCGGGTCCATTCTCAACCCGGCGCAGGCGTTGTGTGAACTAATCGCGGGCATGCACGATGCGCAAGGCCGGGTGACGTTGCCCGGATTCTATGACAAGGTGCGGCCCCTCGAAGCCGACGAGCGCGATTCGCTTGCGAAGCTGCCGTATTCCGACGAAGAGTGGATGGGCATGACCGGATCGCCCGCGCTGTGGGGCGAGGAGGGCTACACCACGCTGGAGCGCATCGGCGCGCGGCCCACGCTCGAGGTGAACGGCTTCCTCAGCGGCTTCACGGGCGAAGGTTCCAAAACCGTGCTACCCGCGAAGGCCATGGCGAAGATCTCCATGCGGCTGGTGGCGGACCAGGAACCGGCGGAGATCCGCGATCAGTTGTGCGCGTATCTCGAAGCGAAGGCGCCGAACGGCATCGAGTGGGAAGTGCGCGAACTCGTGCATGGCAAGGGCGCGATCATGGATCGCAAGTCTGCGTACATTCAGGCGGCCATGGGCGCCTTACGCACCGTGTTCAACAAGGAACCCGTGTTCAAACGGGAAGGCGGCAGCGTGCCCATCGTGGGGATGTTCCAGGAAAAACTGGGTGTCGACTCGGTCATGCTGGGTTTCGCGCTTCCGGACGACGGGATTCACGGGCCAAACGAGCGCCAGTACCTGCCGAATTTTTTCCGGGGCATTGACACGTACATTCATTTCATGACGTCGTTGTAGAACGAAGGAGCGGAACGTGGCGGAGGAGAAACCGGTACAGGCCCAGCGCACAGCCTGGGCGGACCTGTACAAATTGGAAGATTGGTGGGCCGTCTGGCTCGGGTTTGCATTGCTGGCGATTGCCGCGATGGGAGTACTGCCGACCATACCCAAACTACCGGGCTGGCAGTGGGGCGGTTTCCTCGAGGCGCACACGGGCGGGTTGGCGCTGGGTCTGGTGGTGCTTGCCATCGGATTGGCGGCGCTGTTCTCCGTGGCCGTAGCTGTGATGAAGGGCCGGGAATGGGGGCGATTCTACCCCGCATTCCTGGTTGTGTTTGTCCTCGCGGCTGTTTCCTACATTCTCGAAAAGGAGAAGTCCGTCAGTGCCTATGATATTCCGTATGCGTTCTGGGCTCTGGCGCTGGGTATGTTGATCAGCAACACAGTCGGGACTCCCGGTTGGCTGAAGTCCGGTGTGCAGACAGAGTTTTACATCAAGACCGGGCTCGTCCTGCTGGGCGCGGAGATTCTCGTCGACAAGATCCTCGCGTTCAGCGGGTATGGCCTCGCGATCGCGTGGGGCGTGACGCCCATCGTCATCATCTTCATGTGGTTGTTTGGCACCCGGTTCCTGAAGATGTTGAACAAGCCGCTCGTGATTACGATTGCGACGGCGACTTCCGTGTGCGGCGTCTCGGCGGCCATTGCCGCAGCGGCGGCCTCGCGCGCGAAGAAAGAAGACCTCACCGTCGCGGTCGGTATGTCGCTCATCTTTACGGTGCTGATGATGATTGCCATGCCGGCGTTGATTACGGCCATTGGCATGAGCCCCACCTTGGGCGGCGCCTGGATGGGCGGGACGATCGACGCGACGGGCGCGGTGGTGGCCGCGGGCGTGGCGCTCGGCAAGGAGGGCGAAGCCGTCGCGGCGATTGTGAAGATGATTCAGAATGTGCTCATCGGGATCGTCGCCTTCGGCATTGCGGTGTTCTGGGTGACGTCCGTGGAACGCGATGCCAGCGGCGCGCGGCCGTCGCTGATGGAAGTGTGGTACCGGTTACCCAAGTTCATTCTCGGGTTTATGGCGGCATCGATCATCGCGAGCATCATCAATTCCAGCGGAGACGGTTCCGCGTTTCTTGATGGGGTGTTGTCGCAGACCAAGTCGTTCCGCGGCTGGTTTTTCGGCCTGGCCTTTGTATCCATTGGATTGGAATCGAATCTGCGCGACTTGGCGAGGCAGATGTCCGGCGGCAAGCCCATCGTGCTGTACTTAGTCGGGCAGACCTTCAATCTCATCCTGACGCTGTTGGTCGCGTGGCTCGTGTTGAGCGGCGTGCTCTTTCCCGAACCGCCGCTGTTGGCGGCGCCATGATGCAGCGGGCGCTTCGCAATCTGGTGGTATGGACCGCGGCGATTGGCACGGTGGTAGTGCTGATAGCGTGGGTGTTGCCGTGGGCGGGCGCGCGCGGGTACGCGGGTGAGGTCATTCGCGCCAATCTGCGGGAGGGTCGCGATGCGACGGCGCTGTTTTACACGGAATCCGAGCGCACGCTGGAAATCGCGGAACAAGTCCAGCAACGGAAAGACAGCCAAGAGGAAACCTCGAATCCATGAAGCACGCGACAAAAGACAGAGCGATCGTGGTGCGCGGCAAACTGCTCGGTGGGAGCAAGCTGTCCGACGTGGTGGTGCGCAACGGCAAGGTCGAGGCGGTCAGACCCGCCGGACGCGGCGCGGCGGACATCGGTGGACCGAAGGCATTTATCGGACCGACGCTCTTCGACATTCAGGTGAACGGATTCGGCGGCGTCAACCTGCAAGGCGACAAGGTGGTGCCCGAGGACTTTTCGAAGATTGGGGCGATGCTCGCCAAGTGGGGCGTGTCGCATTGGATCCCGACCTTGATAACCGGCGCGCAACGGGACATGGAACACGGCTGCCGCATCTTCGTGGAAGCGTTGCAGGACAAGGAAGTCGCGCGCGCGGTGCCTGGCATCCATCTCGAAGGGCCGTACATCTCGCCGGTGGACGGGCCGCGCGGGGCGCACGCGAAACGGCACGTGCGTAAACCGAGCATTCGCGAGTTCGACCGGCTCATGAACGCTGCCGAAGGCAAGATCAGTTACACGACCGTCGCGCCGGAACTACCTGGTGCGATTGAGTACATCAACGCGGTTACCAAGCGCGGCGTTGTCGTCTCGCTGGGGCATCACAACGGCAGCGCGGATGAGATTGCGCGCGCCGTCGATGCGGGCGCGACGCTGTGCACGCACGTGGGCAATGGGATCGCCGCTCAGATCAACCGCCACTTCAATCCGATCTGGCCGCAGTTGGCGGACGACCGGTTGACGTGTTCATTCATTGCGGACCTGGAGCATTTGCCGGAAAACGTTTTGAAAGTGTTCATGCGCGCGAAAGGGCCGGAACGGACGATCCTCACGTCCGACGTGGTGCACATCGCGGGACTCAAACCGGGGCACTACGACCTCGGCGGCATGCCCGTGGAGTTGAAACCTTCGGGCCGCATCTGTCTGAGCGGGACGGAACTGCTTGCCGGGAGTACGCTGGTGTTGTTGCAGGGGATCGTCAACGTCGCGGAGCACACGGACCTGACGTTGGAAGAAGCTTTTGCGTCAGCGTCGCGCGTGCCGGCGAAAGCGCTGGGATTGAAGCACAAATTCGACCTGCCCCGGCGTGGCCGGAAGGCGGACTTTGTGGTGTTTGAACTCGCCGGTGCCAAGGGACGGCGCAAGGCAAAGGTGCGGGCGTCGTTCGTGAATGGACGTCGGGTGGTGTAGGTTTTCGATTTGCTGAGTTATGAATCAGCATGACGGAGTGGGCGCCTCCACTGTGCGGCAGAACATCCCCCTTAATCCCCCTTCAAAGGGGGAATCGCGTATACATGATTTCGGAGCGGTCTCTGTTATCTCTCCACACACAGCGTCATCGGTTGCTGTTGCGCAATGCAATGCAACGTGTTGCGGTAATTCCCCCTTTAAAGGGGGATGTTCTCCGGACAAGGTAGTTTGACGTCGAGTTCAATTCTGGTGATTTGTACCGCGAAACGAAATCCCCTCACCTGCGTCTTTCTTCATTTCACCGGAGTGAACGTGATTGCGCGGAGGTCCATGAGGTAGTTGCGGGGATCGCCTACGGGACGGACGGTGATTTGCTGCGTTCCGGCGGCGAGGTGGATGGTGCCGATGTCCTTGCTGCGGTACGCGTCCCAGGTGCCGGTGCTGTCGGCGGTGGCCGATGCGACGTGTTCGCCGCAGGCGATGATGAAGGGGTTGCCGCCGTTTGCGGAATCGCATGCGTAGTCGATCGAGATCGAATACTCACTTTCGCTGGGGATGTCGACGGTCCACACCGCGCGATCGTCTTCGCTGCCCCAGTAGCCGAGGTTGTTGTGGGCCGACTCGAAGACGAGCGTGCTGCCATAGATCTCCGCGTCGCTCGCGAGAAGCGTGACGCTGCCGTCCTTCTCCGGTTCCACGGTGCGCGGATTGTTGCCGGGGAACTCCTTCGCCTCGGGCCGGAAGTCCAGGACGAAAGCGATAAGGTCGGCGATGGCCTTCACGTCGAGACCGTCTTCCAGGCCGTTTGGCATGGGGGATTGATCCGATGCCCTCAGGTTCTCAATTTCCGTGCGCAGAATTGTATTGCGTTCGCCGTTGGGACTGAGGAGGGTGACGCTATTGCCGGACTCGGCTGCGAGCACGCCGCTGTAGCTCAGGAAATCCGTGGTCTCCACCGTGTAATCGAGATAGCGCGTTTCGACGGAGCGGTTGGGGTCCAGCACGGAAATCAAAATGTTCTCCGGCGATCGATCGGAGATGGCGGTAAGGTCCGGTCCGACGGCGTGGCCGATTTCGCCGAGACGGTGGCAGGACGCGCAACGTTCACGGAAGATGCCGCGGCCTTTCAAAAACTCGCCGCGCGTTTCGATGGCGGGCCAGAATTGCTCGACGATGGCCTGGCGATCGGGATTGACCACGTCGGCAAAGAGGGCTAAGGCGCGTTCGCGGATATCGGCGCGCGTGTGGTTCAGCAGTTTCTGCCGTCGCGATGCATCCACTTGGCGGAGAGAAACCGTGCCGTCTTCCAAGGCCGTGACGAGGGCATCCAGCCATTCCCCGCGGCTCAGGAGAATGTCGAGAATGCGGCCGTGGATCTCCGGCGAGTCACCTTCCCATGTCGCGAGAAGCGTTTCCGGCACCCGCTCGTCCGGCCGTCCCGCGAGCGCGTCCAATGCTGCCGTGACGACGTCGCCCGGCGCCGTGGAATTGATACAAGCGCCCAGCATGGCGTAGTCGGCATCGCCGCGCTCGGGAAGGCCGCCGGCCAATCGAATTGCCGCGACACGCAGGGGCGTGCCGGCGCTGTCGTCACCGGCGAGATGTCGCGCCTCCGCAAAGAGCGGCTCGAGATCGGCGGACGTGGGTCCGCCCGCGGCCGCGATGGCATCTTGCGAGAGTCCCTGGTCTCGCAGGGCGGACAAATAATCCGCAAGAAGGCTCAATTGCCAAGGGGCATAGCCGTCCGGCGTTGACTCGGTAATGCGGCGGGCGAGTGTGACGAGTGCGGTTGTATCCTCTGCCGCGGCGGCCATGGCGGTCATCATGGGCACGATCTGGGCGCGCGCGTCGGCGGACGTAGCTTCGCCGCGCGCCAATTGCAGCAGGGGATCGATCATGGCGTCGAGATTCCGCGCGTTTACCGAGCTCATGATAGCGGCGGTGGCGTACTCATCGGTTGCTTCTGATACTGCCATGGCGGCGAGGGTTTGGGCGGCGCGCGGTTCGTCCCAGTTGCCGATCGTGTAGATGAGCTGCATGCGCACGAAGGCGTCAGGGTCATGCTGAAGCGCGAGTGCGGCGTCTGCGACGGGCTTCGATTTGGCGAGATAAGGCTCGCTCAGGCGTAGTGCATGACGCCGTACACCGGGATGCGAATCGCTAAGGGCGTCTGCGATCAACTTTGCGTCCAGCGCCTTCAGCCCATCCAGAACGCAGAGCGCCTGCAACCGCGCGGTGGCGGATTTGTTTTCGGCGAGCATTGTTTTCAATGGCCGAATTGCGGCGATGTCCTGCTGCTCCACAAGCCGCTGGTGCACCATGTCGCGCACGGTACCGTTGGGACTCTCCAGCATCGCGACGAGTTCGTTTGTATTCAAGGCGGTGAGATTTGGAATGGCGCGCGCGCGTTGGTCTACCGGGACGATGCGATAGATGCGGCCGCGGTCTTCGCCTGCGCGGGTGTCGATCTGCTCCTGAATTTCCGTGGGGATGTATTCGGGATGTTCGATGACTTGCCGGTACATGTCGACGATCCAGAGCGCGCCGTCGGGACCGGTGCGTGCCATGACCGGACGAAACCAGTTGTCGCTGGAGGCCACGAACTCCGCCTCTTCCTCGCCCGGCGCGCGGTGTCCGGCGAAGGTGTGGCCCGAGGGTTCGACGACGGCACGGTGCACGAGGTTGTGGACGGGCTCGCACACAAGCATGTTGCCCGCGAGCGCGGGTCCCAACAGCGTGTCGCGATAGACTCCCACGCCGCAGGTGGACGTCGTGCGGTTGACGTGATCGAAATCGTTGAAGCGTTGGAGCGTGCGGCTTTCCGGATATACCTGGAGTTGCGGCACGAAGTATTCGCGCGGGTTGGGCGGAGCGAAGTGGGGATTGCGGCGCATGTACCCGTCGTCGAGCGCAAAGTGCCACATGGGAAGCGAGTTCGCGCATCCGAACCAGTTTCCCCAGTCGTCGCGGACGCGACCAAATTGAGTCTGGCCGGATTGGGGATCGAGGAGGCCCTCGTCGGGCCGGATGCGGAAGTCGCGACCGCGAATGCTCACGACATCGCCGGTCTTCTCGGAGCGGATGTCGCCGCCGCCGTCGCCGTTGGCGCCGTAGACCCAGTTGTCGAGTCCCCAGCGCAGGCCGTTCACGCGATGCTGCTGGTTTGCTTCGCCGTAGCCGGAGAACAATGATTCGCGCATATCGGCCCTGCCGTCGCCGTCCGTATCCTTGGCAAAGAAGATCAGTGGCGCGGCGGTAATCAACGCGCCGTCGCGCCAGGGCATGACGCCGGTGGCAAAACCAAGTTCGTCGAGAAAGACGGTCGCCGTGTCGTAGATGCCATCGCCGTTCTCGTCTTCGAGAACCTTCACGCGGCTGCCTGCTTGACCCTCACCGTCCATGCCCATGGGATAGTCGCGCATCTCGACGACCCAGAGTTTTCCGTCCGCGCCCCAGGCAATGGCGACGGGATCGACGACGAGGGGTTCCGCGGCGACGAGTTCCGCGCGGTACCCGGGTCGTACGTGCAGGGCAGTCAGGGAAGCCTCCGGTGATTTGGGTTGGAGCGTTACGCCGGCGAGGAGATCGTTGTAGGAGCGCCGGTCCACGAGATCGGGGAGATGATCGGTGCCTTCGTTCTGCACCCAGAGTTGGCGCGAGTGAAACCAAACGCCGTGGTTCTCGCCGTTGACCGTGATTGGCGGCAAGGGTGATTCGTGCTCCGAGCCGTCGCCGCGCGCGGCATCGAGCGCAGTAGTGGTCCACCCATTGTCTACGGTGTCGAACAGGTAGATGCCGTATCCGTCTTCATTGGACACGACGAGGTCGTCGTCGTTGTCTTCGTCGATATCGACGAAGCGGAGTCCGCGATCGCGTCCGTCCGCATCGACGAGCCGCGCGCGCTCGGGCAAGGATGCCGGTTGCGATTGCCAGGACGAACTTTCTGTGTCCCAACGGAACAGGCTTTGGCGTTCGTCGTTCAGCACAAGCAGTTCGCATTGGCCGTCGTGGTTGAAGTCGCGAAGGCGAGCGCCGCGATCGATGCCGGACTCCGCGGTGCGCGCATCAAACCCGGCGAGCAAGGCGGGCGCTTCTTGCCATGCGCCGTCTGCGAATCGCCACGCGCCAGCGAGTACTTCATTGCGAACAAGGGCGACGGTTTGATCATCGATACTGCCGAAGCGGACGCCAGCGTCAAACGTGTTGCCGTGTTCGTCCTCGTTAACGAGAGCGGTCGGAAACGGCGTTTCGGTCCACGTGCCGGACTCCTGATTCCAGATGCGGGTGATTCTTGCGGAAGCATTGCTGATGACGACGTCTTGAAACCCGTCGCGATTTACATCAAGGAGGCGAACACCGTTGTCGCCGCCCTGCGCGTTGCGGAGCGAATGTCCGCCGAACGCATTGGTTTCGATGCGTTCCAGCACTTCGCGGAAGTTCAGAAACTTCACGCGTGCCCCGTAGCCATCCACAGCATGATCGATGAGATCGACCACCTGGTCGTTGCGAATCCAGCCGTGGGGATGAAAGACCAGCGTGTAGATGCCCTGCTTGATCACGGTCGCGTCGATGGCGGCCTTCATATCGGCCACGGATACGTCGTTGTTCGGTTCGTTGAGGTTCTGTGCTTCCCAATCGCTCGGCACCGTGCAGGGGATCTCCCAGCAGCGTCCGCCGATGATGTAGGGGTACGGGTAATCCTCAATCGTGTTCGTGAATGCGGGGAAGGGCAGGTACTTGCGGAACCGCTCGCGCCCGTCCGCTTCGAATACGAGCGAGCGGGGCAGCGCGGGATCGTTCGGGGTGGTGATGTTGAACACGGATGAATCGATATCGAGGTATTGGCCGCCGGCCGTGGTCGCGTTGAAGATCTCGGCAAAGAAGCGGGGACTCGGCGTGTTCTGTGAATCGCAGCAGGGCGTACGAAAGGCGACCGCGTCATTGCCGGGGACATTGTTCAGCAGTTCGACACAGGAATCGTAGGTGTCCTTCGCGGTGTCGAAGTTTCCTTTCTGGAGAATGGGACAGGGGTGTGCCACGGTGTGGACACCGAGATGCACGCCTTCGTCGAGCCAGGACTGCAACTGCGGATCATCCGTTTGAACCACGCACGACATGATGCTCAACGCGGCGCGGCCGTCGACGTCCTTCAGGCGATCCAGGATTGGGCGGAGGTATTCCTCGTACTTTGCCGAATCGCGCATGTCGTCGATGGAGAGAATCACCACCGCGTTAACATCCCGTTCGCCGATCCATTGGGGCGTGGTCAACTTGGGAAAGTCACGGCCCACGTAATATGGGTCGCTCTCATCGAGGTAGGCGAAGGGATTGGCGATAGCGGCTATCGGCGTTAGGACGACGAAAAGACAGAGTACGACCGATTTCATAAAGACAGCATCTCCGAAGACAACCAGGGACAGTCGAAAAGTCATTCGCCCACTACGCCGCGTCTTCTACCTGACCAGGAAGACCGGCGTTTAAAGGGAGCGTTTCCTCACCGATACTACCAATGACCGGTCAGGAATGGCCAGTTGGCCATTTGAAGAGCCCCGATTCGGCAGGGACCACTCTCAGTCTCGCTGCACTGGTTGTTCGTCGTGACCACCATCCGCCGCAGCTTTGTCCGGCGATACGCGCTTGGGTTGCGTCATTGCGATGACCTTCCAGTAGCCGAATCCCACGATAAGCAGGACGACGCCGAGGACGGCGAAGGCGGCGACACGCTGGAACCCGCCGAGGTTCTGGGTATCGTAGATGGCCGCGCGGCCGATGGCCAGGAAGAAGATTGCCAGACCCGCGTGGCGATAGTGCTTCTGCTTCAGCAGCAGCGACAGGCCGAACAGGGTAAAGGCCAGGACGGTCCAACTGATGGTGAGATAGTAAGTGGCCAGTTGCGGTATCCGGTGCAGCATGAGCACCAGCAACAAGGCGGCCGCGGCGGAACACAGGCCGGTGACGACTTGTGCGGCGTCCTGTATTCGCGGTTCTTTAGCCAGTTGTGCGAGCCGTTCGCAGGCCACCCAGAAGGCGGCCGAGGCCAGGAATCCGGCGATGAGCGGCTCGAGTGCGAGCCGGGAGTCGTAAGCCAGCATGATGATGGTCATCGACGCGAATGCAGCGCCCGCAATTGCGGACGCTGCCGCGGCAACGGAACGCACGCCCAACGCATAGCCGAGGAAGGCGAAGGAAACCAGGCACTCGAAGAAGGGGCGCCATTCGTCTGCCGAATAGATCCATACATAGCGGGCCATCAAGGCCCATGCGGCGACGGCGAGCACATTGCCGAAAGCAGCGGTTCTGATCTGATTGCGCAGCCACACGAAATACCGGTCACCCACGATAGCGACCGCGGTGAGTCCCCATGCGAGGCCGTGCCAGAGCGCCGGATCCGTTTCATGGGACGCGACGCCCCAGGACAGCATCGCCCAGAGTTGCAGGCCGACGGCGACGGCCGCCAATGCGCGCGGATGGAGAAGGAGGACAAGTCCGGCAGCGACGATGGCGGCGCCGGTGAGTGCAGCTGCACTCGGCAGATAGTCATCGACCGCGTAACTCAGCAAGAGTCCCAGCGTCCAGGCTGTCGCGCCGTAAAGAAAGTAGGGCGATGGTACGAGCTGATGAAACTCGAGCCCCGCTTGCTCGGCGACCAGCCGTCGATCCGCACGTACCGCTGCGACACCGAGCGCCAATACGCCAAGCGCAAGGGCGAGTTCATGCTCGGGCTTGCTCATGGTGATTTCCGCGGAGCCCATGGCGAGCGCCGCGGCCACCCCCACGATCGCTGTAAGCCCGAAGGGTTTCGCGCGGAGGACTGCTGCCAGAATCGTCAGAAGTAGGGCGATTACGCCCATCGTCGCGAAGCGATGACCATTTTCGGCCAGAAATAGCGACACCAGTAAGGCCATGGCAACGCCTGCGAGGGCGTAGGTATACGGAAAGAGCAGGCCATCGACCGGCTTCTGTGCATGCTTGCGGGTAGCCGGTGCGCTGCGCAGGAGATCGAGTTGCCAGAGCAACAGGTGGGTGTCGGGATTCAACGAGGGCCATTCAGGACTGCGGGACGACCAGTCCGTGCGCTGGTACAACTGCGAAGCGGCGAAGAAGCCGATGGCCGCCAGCGCCGCGGGAATCAGGTGGCGAAGGTAGCCTTCGTCCGCGTAGCTCATGGCGCCGGCGTCGACGATCGCCATCGTGCCCTGAATGAAGGTCAGGGCCGCGACGGCGAAGGCCAGCAGGCGCGAAACCACAAGCCCGGAGCGCCGGGCCGAGTAGAGGAGCGCAACCATCTCCACCGCGAGGAACGCGGTCAAGGTGTTGCCTTCGTAAATCGTGGCGATGCCCAGGGTCGCCATGGCGACGGCCTTGGTCATGTAAACGTTGAACAGCGGATCGCGGGCGCGCAACCGCAGGTACCCGATTCCAATGGCGAATAGCACGACCGCGAAGATCAGGCGGAACCAATCCTGGTGTCCCTGGCTCGCGTCGAAGTGATCGACGGTGAGGGTGCCGAGAATCAGAAAACATGCCGAGTTGGCGGTGACGTACGCGTTGCGGAACCAGAGCGGGATCTTCGTGCGCCGCAGATCCTCGGGGGCGAAGAGTTCCGCAAGCGCGAAGATAAGGAAATAGCCGGACAGGACGGCCATGGTCAGACAGAAGTCTTGCAGCGTGTTCCCGCCCTGAACGGTGAGCGCCCAGAATGCATGGTTCAGGTAACTGCCGGCGAGGCCGAGCACCGCGACGTAGTACCAGCGGTTTTGCAGAAGGAAGAAGGCGCTGCCGGCGCTGAGGAACAATACCCCTACGACGGAGTACCGTGCGATGTCACCGGATGCCCAGATGGCCAGGGCGATGGTGAGATGGCCCAAGAGGGTTACCAGGGTCGCCATGAGCCGGGATCGGCGCATCTGGGCGATGAAGGCCCAGATGCCGACTACGACGGCGAGCAATGTCAAAGCCACAGGCGTGCTCGTGATGACGCGCGCGGGCTCGATGTAGTGGGCCGCGAAGGTGACGAAGTAACTGAGGGCGAATCCGCCGCTGTAGAGCACGCGGGCGTAGGCCCGGTACCTGGATTCCAGCCATCGGCCCAAGCCAAGCAATCCCGCGCAAACGAGGTATCCGGCGCCGACGCGGGTGATGGGTGTCGAGTACCTCGCCGCGAGCACCAGCGTGAATACGATGGCGACCGTCAGCAGGACGATGCCGATGCGCGGGAAGATGTACGAGATCAGGAAAGCTTCCCAGCCTTCTTCCGCAATGCGCCGTTGAATGGCGGATTGCGTTCTTTCGGCGGAGGGGATCTTCGCCGCGACGCGTTTGAGGGTGTCCGGCTTTGGTTCCGGCTTGGGTATGGGAGGAACGGGCGGTCGTGGCGCAACCGTTTCCTGTTTTACGAAGGACTGCATCGGCGGCAGGGGCGGCGGCTCCGCCACCTTGAGTGGGATATCCTGAAGTTCGGGTTGCTGACTTTGCGCCAGATTGTCCAGGCGGGTTTCGCGCTCTAACCCCTCGAGCCGGCGCTTCAGGACGTCGGCCTGCTCCAGCAGCGAGTCCAGGTCGCGCCGCAGTCTTTTCAGTTCGTCATCCTGAGCCATCGGACCGTCCTCTCAACCGTTTTGGGGGAATGCCCCGAGACCGCACGCCGAACTATCAACAATCAAATGGTATCACATAAAACAATTTGATTACAAACAAATTGTTGAATTGTGCTGTAACCCGCTGTAAATCATGGCATAACGCGATTCCGCGAAACTAGTTAATGCAGTGAAAATGTGGGAATCTTTGCGTATTGCGTCTCGATTCTGTTAGCATCGGCCCAAGTGTGAGAGACCCCGCATGCGAGTTGTCAAAGTAGATTCCCTGGAACCCGGATCCGTCGTCGGCAAGTCCTTGCTCGACGACCGGGGTCAAACCCTGCTTCACGCAGGAGTAGTCCTTTCGGAAAAGTACATCGACACGCTCAAGGAAAAAGGATACACCCACCTCTACATCAATGACGAGGGCTGCGACCTCAACGTGGCGCCGGAAGACGAGCTGAGCCCCATCGTCCGTGCTCGGGCCCTGAACACGATGCGGGAGGTCTTCGAGTCCATCGAGCAAGAACTCCCCACCGTCAAAACGTTTACCTACGACGACATCAAACGTTTCTGCGCGTCGGACGTGGTGAAGGATCTCATGGGCGAGGACGGCCCGATGAAATCGCTCCTGGCCTGTGTGGATTCCATTCTCGACGAAGTGCTTACCCGGAGCACGCTGGCCGGATTAACGTCGCTGAAGTCCGACGACACCCGATTGTACGCCCACTCCATCGACGTGTGCATTGTGGCCATCATGATTGGCCAGTACATCGGCATGAACAGCGTGCGGATGAAGCAACTGGCAACCGGATGTCTGTTGCACGACATCGGAAAGATCTTTCTCGACAAGGCGACCGGCGAGCGGAACTCCATCAAACTGCATACCGTGTTGGGATACGAATTGCTGCGCAACAGCGACGACCCGGACATCCTGGCGCCGCACGTGGCCTACCAACATCACGAACATCAGGACGGCACCGGGCTGCCGCGGGGGCTCGTCGGTAGCAACACCATCGAGCGCAACCGGAACCTGCCGCCGCCGGTTCCTGCGCTGATCGGCGAGATCGCCGCAGTCGCCAACACCTACGACAATCTGCTCAACGGTGTTCACGACAAGGTGCCGCTCACGCCCGACCGCGCACTGAACCGGATTCGAGGCTGGGCGGGCACGCGTCTGAATCGCGAGGTCGTGAACGCGTTTCTGCGCGTGGTGCCGGTATACCCCATCGGCGTAGACGTAATCATCGAAGGCGGCGTGTTCAACGGGTGCCAGGCCATCGTCACCGACGTGACGCAACAGGCGCTGGATCGACCGCGTGTTGCGGTATACCGCGATGCGTCGGGGCGTCTAGTCGAACCCTTTGAATTCGACCTGAATGCAGTCGATGACGAGGAGGTGACGCTGCGCGCCAAGCCGCCCGCGTGAACCAATGCGGCAGATCTACTCAGGTCCGGCTGGTACTCTCAACCGCATGAAAAACTCCCGCTCCACGTCGTCCAACTGATCGAAAAGGCGGCCTTCTTCCGGGCGCATGTCGAAGGAACGCCGCGGCCGCTCATCGGGCACCTTATCGTCGTGGCGAACGCTGCCGTTGTGGAAACACCATCCCGCCGCGCCGCCGTCCCGCGCCTCCTGCAAATCCGTGAGAAAATCCTCGGCCGTCGGTGGGTAGTAGCCATAGCCCCGGCGGAAGGGTTCCTGGTAATGGACCGGCACGACGCGGGCGGCTTGTCTCATGTTCTCCAGGTATTCCCGGGTCTTCTCCGCCGTCTCATGGGGCGAGTCCTTCCCCCGGGGCCGGTGCGGGCAGATAAAGTCCACGCCGCCTTCGTTGATGAGCCGGATGACGTCCTCCCGCGAAATGTCGCCGCCGTCAGACGCGGTGCACAGCCGGTCTGGATCGATGGCCTTCACGGCGCGGATCAACTCCGCCACCTCCGCCATGGGCACGTGACGCGCGTCTCCGACGTTCCGTTCGTTCCCGATGTCGAAATAGACGTTGCGGAAAGGAAGCAGTTCCTTTGCCAGCGTCTGCATGACGGCCAGGTGCTCGGTCTGGTTGCTGGGAAAATCGGGAGGGTCGCCTCGCGTGACGGTGACATCGACGACCATGCCTCGCTGCCCCGTGAGGCGGCACAGACGCTTGAGACACGCCATGTACGGATCGCGCGGGGAACCGTCGGGCGCAACGGCGGATACATTGTTTTCAAAATAGTTCCAGGTTACCCAAACCCGGATCCAATTGAACCCGTGGGCGCGCAGGTCGTCAAGATCGCGAATGATCGGTTCGACGTTATCTACGCCGAGCGCTCCGTAGTAGCTGCACCCGAGCAGAAACGCAGGCTGACCGTCGATCAGAATATGCGTATCCTGAACCGACAATGCGGCTCCCTGGGGAAAATGGCCCACGGCCGAAAAGGCTAGCAACGAGAACAGCAAGGCAGGCATGAATTGGCTCCCCGACGAGTTAGGCGATACGGCGCGCCGTTGACTTCCATCTGGCCCCATCATACACTCACCGGTTTTCAGTGTATCATGATGACAAACTTTTGATCCGGCGTACGAAGCATGTCCGAACTTCAACAGCCCCCTGCATACGATTCCACACTCCGGCTCATCGAACGTTCCGGAGTCGGTATTCTCCTTGTCTACGTGGCCACCCTGGTTGCAGTCGCCATCATTAATCCCGATCCGTACGCCGGGGCGTGGCATCTGATTATCGGCAACCTTTTCCTGGGGCGCGCATACAACATCACCGTCGGTTTACAGGAAGGCTACAGTACCGTCTACCTTTTCTTTCAGTGCGGACTTGGTGACATTATCCTCTTGCTTCTGGTGTACCCGCTCCTGGTTGCGGGGTACCGCCGTGCCATCGAATGGCGGTTTGTGGGGCCCAGCATCGCGAACATCCGCGCCAGTGCCGAGAAGCACAAACACCGCATCGAGCGGTTTGGCGCATTGGGGCTGACGCTATTCGTATTCTTTCCCGCGTGGAGCACCGGAGCGCTTGTCGCGGGCGTCGTCGGTTACCTCGTGGGCATGCGCACATCGGTCATGTTCACCTCCATTATCATCGGGAACTTTTTGTCCGTGGCCGCGTGGATCTGGCTTATCGACTGGATGCGGAGTTTCTCCGAGTCCTTGGGCCACTGGCTGCCCTGGATCGTCGCGGCTTCCGTCGTGGGATTCGCCGTCGTGTATCGCGTGCACCTGATTCGTAGAAAGATGCGTGAAAAAAGACCGGTCAAGGAGGAATGACATGGGCCGGTTTCTCCTCATTGGATTGGACGGACTAGAGCCTTCGCTGGCGGATCGGTGGATGGACGAGGGGCGGCTTCCGCATCTGGCGCGGTTGCGGGAAACCGGGAGTTACGTCCACTGTGCGAGCGTCGACCCGCCGGTGACGTATCCGGCCTGGACGACCTGCGTCACGGGAGTCAATCCGGGGCGGCACGGGATCTTCGATTTCACGGAGATGACACGGGGACGCTACGGGCTTCGTTTCGTGAACAGCAGCGATCGCCGCGCCCCGGCCTTGTGGAACATCCTCTCCAAAGCGGGCAAACGCGTGGGCATCCTGGGTGTGCCGGGAACTTATCCGCCGGAACCGGTGAACGGATTCATGGTTTCGGGGTTTGATTCGCCGGTGGCGACTTCGGTCGATCGCTCTTTCGTGTATCCCCCCGATGTGTACGAATCCGTGAAGGAATGGCGCTTCGCGGATTTTCAGGAAGGCGACATCGGTGCGGGATGGCACGACATGGCGTTGCGCCGTCTCCTCGACAAGATCGCGGTGAAGGAATCTATCGCCGCGGATTTGTTGCAGCGCGAACCTTGGGATTTCTTCATGGTCGTGTTCGGCGAGTCCGATACGGTATCCCACCACTTCTGGATGTTCCACGATCCCGATTCGCCGCGGCACCGGCCGGGATACGAGACGGCCATCCGGCAAGTCTACGAGCGGCTCGATGAAACGGTCGGGAAGCTCATCGATGCGGCGGGCGACGACGTGACAGTGGGCATCTGCTCCGACCACGGATTCGGCGGCGCAGGCACGGGAGTAGTCCATCTCAACAATTGGCTTGCAGAGAATGGTTATCTCCAGTTTGCATCCGCGCGCGAAAGTTTGATGAAACAGATCGCGCTGCGGTATGTCCCGCAAGGATTACGCGGCCGTCTTTTTCGATTGTTAAAACCGCTGGCGACACGGGCGGAGGGCCGCTCCCGATTCGCCGGAATCGAATGGGCGCACACGACGGCGTTTTCGGAGGAGCTGAACTATTTCCCATCGGTACGAGTAAACCTGCGGGGCCGCGAGGCGGACGGGCAGGTGCCGCAGGAGGACTATGGCACGTTCTGTGACGAGCTGTGCGCACGGCTCGAAGCCTGGGAGCCGATTCGCAAGGCCTGGCGGCGCGATGAACTCTACGAGGGCCCCTACGTCGAACGCGCGCCCGATATCATCGTCGAACTGGCCTTGGAAGAAGGCTACTCTCATTCCTGCCTCCGCAGCCACGCCAAAGGCGTGGCCTTTCGCCGGATCGGCCCCGACGAATACCTTGGCGGAAAGGAGCGCGGCATGACCGGCAACCACCGGCCCACGGGAGTGTTGTTCCTCTCGAAGCGGACGGTCTGTGGTGCGGCGCGGCTGGAGGACATCGCTCCGACGATCCTCGCCGAACTGGGCGTGCCCGCGCCGCCCATGGACGGCACCAGCCTGCTCGACCCGCCCATCGAAGGCGCGGCATGGGACGAGCGGAGCGCCTCGCATGCCTACACGCCCGAGGAGGCGGCCGTTGTTGAACAGCGGTTGCGCGACTTGGGATACTTCGAGTGATGCGAGTCGCAATCGTCAGCGCCTGTCCTTTTCCCGTCCCCCAGGGGTCGCAGGTCTTTTTGAAAGATACGGCCCAGGCCCTCCGAGATGACGGGCACGAAGTGCACCTCGTCGTCTACGGATACGGCGACGGCACCGAGGTGGAAGACTTGCGCGTGCATCGTTCCTGGCGGCTGCCAGGGGCGCGGCGGACGAAGGCGGGGCCGTCGTGGACGAAGCCGCTGTATGACCTCGCGCTCGTGGGCGCCTTGCGGCGCGTGGTGCGCGAACACCGGATCGACGTGGTCCAGGCGCACAACTACGAAGGGCTGCTCGTGGCATTGGCCGCACGCGTGCGGCCGGTCGTGTATCAGGCGCACAACGCCATGGCCGACGAACTGCCGCATTACGCGGGGTTCGGTTGGGCGGGGCGGCACCTCGGCGCGTGGCTGGACCGGACTTTTCCCCGGCGCGCATCGCAGATTGTCGTGCCTCACGCCGGACTCGCCGAATACCTCATCGCCAACGGCAGTGCCCCAGGCAAGGTATCCGTGGTGGCGCCGCCGGCCATGACCGAGTGGTTCGATCCTGAACCGCCGGGCGATGCCCTGCCGCCCATGGTGTACACCGGCAACCTGGACGCCTATCAAAACGTGGCGTTTCTGGAGCATGTGCTGGCACGGGTGCGTGAATCGGATCCCGAGACGCGCCTGATTCTCGCGACGCGGGACCGCGCACCGTTCGACGGCGCGGAGGTATTGCCCGCTACCGATTTTGAATGCCTTCGCGCATTACTCGCGCGCGACGCGGTCGTGGTCTGTCCGCGGGTTTCGTGGTCCGGGTATCCGATCAAACTGCTCAACGCCATGGCGGCAGGCAAGGCCATCGTCGCGTGCCGGAGCGCTTCGCATCCGTTGGAGCATGAGCGTACGGGGCTGATCGTAGACGACAACGACGAAGCGGGTTTCGCGGTGGCGGTGTTACGCCTGATGCGCAATCCTGATGAACGGAGGCGTCTCGGTGACGCCGCGCGCGGCGCCGTACGGGAACGGCATAGTCCCGCGAACTTTGCGGACGCGCTAGAGCGGATCTTCGATCGCGCGGTGCAGTATCACGCGGTAGCGCGACCCTCGGCGACCGCGCGGGTGAATCCCGCGGACGCGGGGTGATAGGACGTATCGGACCGATAGGACTAATATGACGTTAGCGTGTTCGGGTTGGGCTGAGAAATTCCAGAGCTTTAATTGCAGGATGACTTGGCAATGGACGTTACGTTGTACGACATCGAACGGAATGGTTCTGTGGCGCAATCCGATGCGTTGCTCGACGGCGTCGCGGCAGACACGGTGTCGTCCTATCCGGCCTACTACGAAGCTATCGGTTTCGAGAAACCCTGGATTGGCTACCTCGCGCGTCGCGATGGCGCGTGGGTGGGGGCCTGCGGTTTCAAAGGCGCGCCGAAAGCGGGCCGCGTAGAGATCGCGTATTTTACCTTTCCCGAATTCGAAGGCCGGGGTGTTGCAACGGCCATGGCACGGGCGCTTATTCAACTCGCGCTAAGCGTGAACCCGTCCCCGATCGTGACGGCGCGGACGCTCCCGCAGGAGGGCGCGTCCACCGCGATCCTGCGGAAGCTGGGTTTTGCGAAGACCGGAACCGTGCCCGATCCCGACGACGGCAACGTCTGGGAATGGGTGCTGGTATAGGCATGAGTACCATTCGTCCCGCCACCCACGATGATCGCGACGAATGGTTGCGCATGCGGAAGGCCCTGTGGCCGGACTGCCCCGACACGGACCACGCGGTCGAGATGGCGGAGTGCTTGAAGCGAAAGCATTTTACCGCCTTCGTCATCGAGCGTGACGGGGGCGGCCTTGGCGGGTTTGTCGAGGTGGCGGAACGGCCGATCACGGAAGACAACGAACCGGGCCCCTTTGCTCACGTGGAAGGCTGGTATGTCGATCCCGATCTGCGCCGTTGCGGTTGGGGCCGCAGGTTGATCGAGGCCGCTGAAGCGTGGGCGCGCGCACAAGGCTACACGGAGATCCGAAGCGACACGGAAATCGAGAATACGGTCAGCCAGCAGGCCCATCGCGCGCTGAGATTTGAGGAGGCGAGCCGCGCAGTGTTCTATCGGAAGAAGTTGAGTTAGCCTCGCCGTGGGCGGTCTCAACAGGGTATACTGAGTGGCATGAAATACCCCGAACCCATCACGACCATTCCGCTGTTTCCAAAGATCGACGCGGCCCTCATCGAGGTGCTGAAAGCGTTGGACGCGGCGGACTGGGACAAGCGCACGGCGTCTTCCTACTGGACCGTGAAAGACGTGGCAGCCCATCTGCTGGATGGCGCCTTGCGGCGTCTCTCCATGCATCGCGACGGCTACGTGCCGCCGGATGCGCCGAAGGGGTTCTCGGACCACGACGATTTGGTGCAATACCTCAACGCCATCAACAACGACTGGGTGCGCGTGGCGCGGCGCTTGAGTCCCCGGATTTTGATCGAGGATCTGGAACAGGCGAACCGCGAGTTGCACGCCTTCTTCGAAACGCTGGACCCCAGGGACAAGGCGTTTTTCCCGGTGGCGTGGGCCGGGGAAACGATGTCGGAAAACTGGTTCGACATCGCGCGCGACTACACGGAGCATTGGCATCACCAGCAACAGATCCGCGAGGCCGTCGGCGCTCCGCTCCAGCTTGAACCGGAGTTGTATTATCCCGTCCTCGACACCTTCATGCGCGGGCTGCCCCACGGCTACCGCATGGTCCCCGCGCGCCGCAAGGAAACCATTGCCATCCACGTTACCGGCGAAACCTCCGGCACCTGGTTCCTGGCCGACGACGACAGCGGCTGGGAACTTTTCGCGGAAGCGGATTATCCGCCCTCGACGACCGTAAGCATTCCACACGAAGTGGCATGGAAGGTGTTCACCAACCGCCCCGACAAGGCACAGCTCAAAGAGCAGATCGACGTGGAAGGTTCGCCGGACAAGGGCCTCCACATTCTGACTATGGTCGCCTTCATGGTGTAGGTCGGGAATCATTCCCGACCAGGGACTTCTCGATCGCCTCGTTCTTCCCGTGTTGCCTTGGCTTGGCACTGAACCTCAGGCCGCCAAATCTTCTCCCTACGGGAATCCATCGCGCCGAAGCCGGGGCCTATCTCTTGCGCGAATCGCACGAGAATCCCCTGGACGGGAATCATTCCCATCCTACTCTTGACCGCGCCGCGCGGTCGTGGGAAGATGGGGACGCACCGGGTACGTAGTTTGCAGTACGTTCAGGAGGAAGTATGGTTACGGCGATTACGCGGTTTAAGCTACCGGAAAACGTCAACATCGAAGATGTGAAGCGGTCTTTTCTCGAGGTCGCGCCGAAGTTTCGCGGCGTGGAGGGCCTCATCCGCAAACAATTCATCGTCAGCGGAAACGGCAGCGAGGGGGGCGGCATTTATTTGTGGCATGACCGGGCCAGCGCCGAACGATTCCTGAACGAGGTGGTCGTGCGCATGATCGAGGAGGCCTACCACGTGACACCCACGGTGGAGTTCTTCGATACGGCCGTGGTCGTGGATAACGAAACCGGCGAAATCCTCACGTGACGTGACTGGCGAGGCATACCTGACGGATACTGAACATGCTTGCCGATGCACTCTGGGAATTGCGCGCAACGTAGGTCGGGAGTGATTCCCGACCTACGTTGCGCTCCGGAGGATTTGGTTTACGGGCTGAAACTCTTTGCTTGCCGGAATCGCCCGTGTGACGAGTGAGCCGTCGGCGTGGTAGAGGCGATAGGCTTTCGCATCGCGACGGGCCGTAAGTACGCGGTATTTATCGCCAACGAACGCAACGGCGCAATCGTTGTCGATAGCGATGCCCACGCCTTTCCGATCCCACATCATGGCCTGAAAATGGGCCATGCGATCTTCGGCGAGGACGTGGGGGCAACCGGTCGCGGGGATCAGTCCCAATCCGCGCACGCGGATGTAATTCCATGCTTCGGGGTGGTAGAACGACATGGAATCGCTGTGTCCGTAATCGAACCAGCACAGTGCGCCCGCGCTCGACCCTGCGAGCACTGTGCCGCTGCGATGCGCGGTCTTCAGCAGGCGGTCCACGCCGAGGCGCCGCCAGCGCCGCATCATCTTCAAGGTATTGCCACCGCTGACCCAAATCAGATCCGCGCCTTCGATCGCGTCGCGTAACTCGCGTTTGGAAGGCGTTGTGGCCAGCACGTAGAGGACATGCGCGTCGCAGCCCAGCGCCTTGCCGTAGGTCTGCCGGAACTTTTCGTAGATCTCCGGGTTGTCGTAGGTTGCGGTCGGGATCAGCAAGGCGCGGGGTTTTCGTTTTCCCGTCAGTTCGCGGATGTACTTATGAACTGGCCGGCAATGGGGCGCGTCGAGCGGCACCCCGCCGCAGGCGACGATGCGTGTGTTCGTGTGCAACATGGCGGAAAGCCTCTCACGTCACGCAACGCGCGCGCAAGTTGCTTCGCGCATGCATGGTGAACCGGCAAGTGGTACACTGCTAATCAGCGTATTTGCAGTAACAGGGGGTCGCCGTGCTCGTTCAAACCATCTTCGCGCTGGCCATCGTTGCGGCCGCTGCGCCCGCCGAATTAACCATTGAGTCCTTCGACGGTCCCGGGCTGCCGCTCAACCTGAAGATGAACAACACCGACGCTACGCTAATTGATAGCGATAAGGGACAGGCTTTGCAGGTCCACTTCCAGGTTGTCGATTGGCCGAACGTGTATTTCAGCGCGCCGGAAGGCACGTGGGATTGGAGCCGGGCGCGCGGGCTTGCGGTCGATGTTTTCAATCCTGGGCAAGAGGCCGTCAACGTGGCCATGCGCGTCGACAACCCTGGGACTGATGGCGGCGATAAGAGTGTGACGGGGCAGGCGACGGCGTTGCCCGGCGAATGGACCGAGTTGCGGACCGTTTTTGGACCCGCGAGCATCGGGCCCTTCTGGGGGATGCGCGGGATTCCGGTTGCGGGGCCGGTAGGGACTGGGAAAAGCATCGACGCCGCTGCGATCTCCGCCTTTCAGGTTTTTCTGCCGCGACCCAACGAAGAGGCCGTGCTCATCATTGACAACGTCCGGCTCTTTGGCGATAGCGCTTCAACCGCCGACCAAGTCCCGCTTCCCTTCATCGACCGCTTCGGCCAATACGAACATGAGACGTGGCCCGGCAAGCTGGACGACGCGTCGCAATGGGCTGATTGGATTACGGCGGAGGAAGGGACTCTGCACGAACGCCCAGTCCTGCCCGGCCGGGACGCCTACGGCGGCTGGGCGGAGGGACCGAAGCGTGAGGCTACGGGCTGGTTCAGGACCGAGCAGATCGACGGGAAATGGTGGTTCGTCACGCCGGAAGGGCATCTGTTTCTGTCCATGGGAATGGATTGCGTCGGGACGTGGAGCCAGACCTTCGTGGAGCAGCGGGAGACATGGTTCCACTGGTTGCCTGCGGCGGACGATCCGGTGTTTGGAAGGTTCTACGGCAACGTTTCCGGCGCGCACAGCATGGCCGAGACGATTGGAGGAGAAGGCCGAACCTTCGGATTCTACGCGGCGAACCTCGCGCGCAAATACGGCGAGGCGTGGCCGGAACGCTGGCGGGAAACGACCTGCCGAAGGTTGAACGCGTGGGGATTCAACACGATTGGAAACTGGTCCCAGGGGGATTTCATCGCGCATTGCGAATTGCCTTACGTTGCGACCGCAGGCGTGCATGGCACGTTTCGGCGGATCGAAGGCGGCGGCGGATACTGGGCCAAGATGCCCGACGTCTACGACCCCGATTTCGACGCGGCCGCAAAGGCGAGCGTGACACCTGCCGCGAAGAGTCATGCAGGCAATCCGCGGTGCATCGGATTGTTCGTGGACAATGAAATGTCGTGGGAGGCCATTCGCATTGGCACACTCGCCAGTCCGGCAGACCAGCCCTGCCGGATCGCGCAGATCGATATGCTCAAGGAGCGGTACGGGTTGATCGACGCGCTGAATGCGGCGTGGGAAACCAACGCCGCGGATTGGGACGCCCTGCGCGTGCCGGACCGGCCCAATGCCGCGTGCGACGCCGACCTGGAAGCGTTTGTGTTCGCGTTTGCCCATCGCTATTTCGCGCTCATCAACGACGCGATCAAGGCAGAAGCGCCGCACCTGCTTTATCTGGGGTGCCGCTTTTCCACGGCGCCGGAGGCCGTAGTGAAGGCCTGCGCGGACGTGGCCGATGTCGTGAGTTTCAATTTGTACTATCCTCAGATTCGTCCCGATTTTCGGACCGGTGACCACGCCTTGGGGAAACCCGTTCTCATCGGCGAGTTTCATTTCGGCGCATTGGATCGCGGCATGTTCCATCCCGGCCTGGTGGGCACCGCTGACCAGGCCGATCGTGCGAAGAGCTTTGCGCGGTACGTACGGAGCGTCGTCGATCATCCCGCCTTCGTCGGCTGCCACTGGTTCCAGTACGTAGACGAGCCCACGACGGGCCGCTGGTACGACGGCGAGAATTACAACATCGGGTTCGTCAGTGTCGTCGATGCGCCGTACCCGGAAATGGTGGAATCGGCAAAGACGGTGTTCGGAGAGATGTACGAGCGGCGGTACCGAAGCGATGGGGGTGGCTGAACAACGATTCCTCAACACGAGGAATGCCCTGGGGGAATTCAATATGAATTGCGAGTCGATGACTAGACGTTGCAGTTTACCGGTAGCGCTGCTGTTTGTGGCAACCAGCGTTGGCTACGCGCAGGACGCGCGCGAGCTTCAGCGCTTCGAGCCTGACGCGGTGCCTGCGAATGTTGCCGCGCAGAACGCAGAGGTATCGATTGTCGATGCTGGCGGCGAACCGGCGCTCCAGATTCAGTTTGCGCCTGAGGGCGATTCGTGGGTCGCCATTCAAGCGCCGGAGGGGGTGTGGGACTGTGCCGGTTCCGCGGGTGTCGCGGTCGAATTGGGAAGTGCATCCCCCGACGATGTCATCGTGAACGTTCGTTTAGAGAACCCCGGTCCCTACGGAACAAGTGCAGGCGTGTCGGAGCGCGTGAGCGTTTCAACTGGAGAGACGGTCATCGCGGAGGTCGAGTTTGGCGGCAGCAAGGGCAGTCCCTTCTGGGGCATGCGGGGCGTGCCGCTGGCCGGCCGGGGTAGCCGGGATCACAACGTGGACGCGACGCAGTTGGCGGCGATCCGCGTTTATCCCGAAGGCCCGGGCGCCGCAGTCGCCGTGCAGGTGCGCGTAGTGCGAACGTTTGGTGAAGCGCCGCGATTCCGCGAGGCGATTCCCTTTCCGTTCATTGATCGTTTCGGGCAATTCATGCATGACACCTGGCCCGGCAAGGTCGCGGACGAATCGGCACTGGCGCAGAACGCCGAGCAGGAAACGCTGGAGTTAGCGGCACAACCCGTATTGCCAGGACGCGACGAATACGGCGGGTGGGCGGATGGACCGCAACTCGAAGCGTCGGGGTACTTCCGCACCGAGAAATTAGACGGCCGATGGTGGTTGGTGACGCCGAGCGGCCACCTTTTCCTCAGCATGGGAATGAACTGCGTGCATCGGGGCGATTACACCTTTGTCACGGGACGGGAAGACTGGTTTTCGGAACTTCCACCAAGCGACGATCCTCAACTCGCCTCGTGCTACTCGGAGACCTCCGGCGCGCACAGCATGGCGGAGCGCGTTGGTGGCAAGGGTGTGGTGTTCAATCACTACCGGGCGAATCTGATTCGCAAGTATGGGGAAGGCTGGGATAGCCGCTGGAAGGAAGTCGCGGAGCAACGGCTCACGTCATGGGGCTTTAACACCCTTGGCAACTGGTGCGATGGGCAGATTCTCGCCGAGAGTAGCCTTCCCTACGTGGCAACGGCCGGGGTGGGCGGCGCGTTCCGGCGAATCGAAGGGGGCGGCGGGTACTGGAGCAAGATGCCGGACGTCTTCGATCCGTCCTTTGAGGAAGCCGTCAAGACATCGGTCCCGCCGAACGCAAAACGCATCGCAAACGATCCGCGATGCATCGGCATCTTTGTCGACAACGAGCTGGCGTGGGAGGCAATCGGCGACGGCACCTTGGCCAGTCCGCCAGACCAGCCTTGCCGCGCGACGCTCATCGCCATGCTGCAAGAGAAGTACGCGAATTTGGATGCGCTAAACGCCGCTTGGGAAACGACGGCGTCAAGCTGGGACGCTTTGCGTGCGCCGTCAGTTCCGAATCCAACATCTCAGTCGGATCTCGACGCCTATATCCACGCTTTCGCTACGCGATACTTCACGCTGGTACGTGATGCCGTGAAGCAGGAAGCGCCGAACCATCTCTATATGGGGTGCCGGTTTGCTCTAGTTCCGTTACCGGCGGCCCAGGCCTGCGCGGAGGTGGCCGACGTGGTCAGTTTCAATTTCTACCGGCGCGGGGTCGGTCCCGACTCGACCATGGCGCAAATTGACGCACCGGTCATTATTGGTGAGTTTCACTTCGGCGCGCTCGACCGGGGCATGTTTCATCCCGGTCTCGTGATGTCGAAGGACCAGGAGGACCGGGCGGCTTCCTATGCGCAATACGTGAACTCCGTGCTCGATCAACCCAATCTGGTTGGATGCCACTGGTTTCAGTACATGGACCAACCTACCACAGGACGGAGTCTTGACGGCGAGAATTACGGCATCGGTTTCGTTTCCATCACGGACACCCCGTATCCTGAGATGGTCGACGTGGCGCGCGAGGTTCACGGGAAGATGTACGCCCGGCACGCGGGCGGCGTTCCTCCGTCGCAGGATAAGCGCGGATTCTGGAAGCGTCTTTTCGGAAGGTGAGCACTTGGCAAAGACGAAGACCAGCACGGCTCGTGAAACGGATCTCTATCCGCCGCTGAAGGCGTACCTGGAAGCGAACGGCTATACCGTCCGCGCCGAAGTGAACGGCTGCGATGTGACGGCCACGAAAGGTGATGACCTGGTCGTGATCGAGCTGAAGCGGTCCGTCAATCTTACCCTGCTCGTTCAGGCGACCCGCCGTCAACGCATTACGGATTCTGTCTATGTCGCCGTACCGGCGCCGCCGGGCGGCATCTGGACCAAACAATGGAAAGGCATCCAGCATGTCCTGCGACGGTTGGAACTGGGACTCATCCTGGTTACGGTGCAGTCGCGCGCGCCGCGCGTGAACGTGGTATTTCATCCCGTGGCATTTGACCGCAAGAAGCAGAAGCGCGCGCGGCGGGCGGTCTTGCTGGAGATAGCGGGCCGCTCGCACGATCTCAATACCGGAGGCAGCGCCGGGCGCAAGCTGGTCACGGCATACCGGGAATCGGCGGTGCACATTGCGTGTCTGCTCGATGCGCGCGGTCCCATGTCGCCACGCGATCTCCGGAAGGAGGGGACGGGTCCGAAGACCACATCCATTCTTTACAGCAATGTCTACGGCTGGTTTGAACGGATCGATCGCGGTGTGTACCGCCTGACGAAGGCCGGGCGCAAGGCGTTGGCCGACTATCCGGAATTGGTGAAGGCGTACCGGACAAGCAAGGACTCTTGAAGGCTTGTCCCCACTGTTCTCGAACCTTTGGCGGAGGCGGCGACCGTGTGGTATCGTGACGGCGTGTTCTACCCGCTCCTTGTTTTCAACTGCCGGAAATCATCGTTTCCATGTCGAATCCCGAACTCAAACACGCAGTGGTCGACGCATACCGGGAAGAACTGGGTTACCGGTACCGCCTGGACAATGTCCGGCGTTTCGGCGTGCTCGACCCGATTGCGGACAAGACCATTGACGACCTTCGCAATTTCCTGCTCGAGTACGTCTATCCAAGTTCTGGAGAGCGGGACAAATTGGATGACGCCTTTGACCGGGTGCGGGAGATCTCGCGCTCCCCGCGGCGGATGGCGCCCCTGATGAAGTCGGCCTTCAAGACGATGTGGAAGCTCGGTGTGAGTTTTCCTGCCGCCATGGCCACGGGGCATCACGCGTTAGAAGCCTGTCTGGAGGCCCGAAAGCTCGAGAAGCGAATGCTCGACTTTGCGGAGCAGGAAGGACTCACGGTGGAGGCCATTGCGGATCGCGAGGTCGCCGTCCGCGTGTTTTCCAGTGTTTCCGAATCGGAGGTTGTCCGCCTGCGCGAGGGAGTTTTGAAACTGTTGGAGGCCATGTCCAACATCAAACTCCTGTCTGCGGCGGTTGATATCATCGAGAACGCCCGTAAAGTCGCCGATTCCCGCCCGGATCTGTACGAGGAGCGCGAGCGGGCAGGATTCAGCGTAGCCTCTGAAACCCTTCGGCGCGGACTTGAGCTGTCTAGGCAGTTGAGGCCTTCGGATATTCCTGTGATTATAGAAGGCATTGCGGTCGTCGAGATCGATTGGTACGATCGGATTAAGATGGAATCCGCCCGGTAATTGCGCCGGACGAGATAACGGACGTGTCGTACGGGTCCTCGCAGCGGCTCGGTCCGGCACCGGGAAGAAAGGACAGCGAGCATGCGCGTAACAGCAGGATTGATCGCGGCGGTTCTGGCCGCCGGGGGAGCGGCGGGCCAAGGCACTTTGGACGGCAAGAAGATCGCGCTCGAGGCGGGCGAGCAACAGAGCCGGAGCGTCCCCCTCACGTTGCCGTTCGACGGAACGCTCGGAGAAGGAGAGTTTGTCCAGGTCAAGCAGTTGACGACTGGACGCATCTACCCCGCGTCCCTGCGGAACGGCGAGTTGGTCTTTGTGCCGGAGGGCGCCATGCCGGGAGCGAAACACATGTTCGAAGTGGAAGTGCGGAAGGACGACAAGCCGCCCAAGGTGCAGGTGACCAAACGGGAAGGGGAAGAGGCTGTCGACATTCTGATTGAAGACGTGCCGTTCACGGCCTACCACTACTCGAACAACTACAAGAAACCGTTCCTCTGGCCCGTATTGGGCGAGGGCGGCGTACACGTGACGCGCGATTATCCCATGGGCGAAGTGCAGATCTCCGAGGATCACCCGCACCACAAGTCCATGTGGTCGGCATATGGAGAGGTCAATGGCGCCGACTGCTGGGGCGAGGGCGACAATTCCGGATACCAGGTCAGCGGCGATGTGACCTACGGTTCGGGCGACGCCTACGGTTGGGTGCATGCCAAGAACGTCTGGCAAAACAATGCGCACGAGTCAATCGTCGATGAGGAGCGCGAGTACCGCTTCTACCCCGGTCCCGAAGACGCGCGCATCTTCGACGTCACCGTAACCTTCACCGCGTCATATGGCGATGTGTTGTTCAACGACACGAAAGAAGGCGGGATCATGGCGGTGCGCGTAAACGACCATATGAATGTCGACCATGGTGGCACGATCACCAATTCCGAGGGCCAGGTGGGCGAAGACGAGGCCTGGGGCCAACCGGCGGCGTGGTGCGACTATTCGGGCGCGATCGGAGATTCGGGAGTTTTCGGCGTGACCGTATTCGATCACAAGGACAACCTGCGTTTCCCGTCGCGGTGGCACGTGCGCAACTATGGCCTCATGGGCGCGAACGTCTTCGGCCTGTCCTACTTCACAAAAGGCAAGGGCGACTTGAATGGCGACTACACCTTGAAGAACGGCGAGAGCATATCGTTCAAGTATCGCACCTATGTGCACAGTGGGGACGTCACCGAAAGCAAGGTGGCTGATCGCTACGCGGACTACGCGACCCCCCCCGCGGTTAATTGGGTCGAATAGCGTTCCTGCCGCTTACCCCGGTTACGAAAGACGCCCGGCACGTGTGCCGGGCGCTTAATCTTTCAACGAGACACGCGCAATCGCTCAGGCCTGGGCAGCGCCCCCTGGCCACCGGATCGCATCCGGATCGACGCCCAGCCACCGGCACCCTTCTTCCAAACTCCGGAAGATGCGCATGCGATGGGGGATGTGCTGGTCACCGGTGAACTCGAACATGCGGCCCATGCCGAAATCGTAGTCGGTCGATACGATCAGTGCGAGTTTGGGCTTCCCCTCCACCGGTACATGCGTCCGAATCAACTCCAGATGGGGGCGGACATTCTGCGGGGCGAGATTGGTTTTCGAGCGGCGGCGATCCACCAGCACGTCGGCTGTGGGATGCTGGGCGACATAGGACGCTGAGTCTCGAACCAATTGCTCCTCTTCGTCAATGGACAGGTTGCCCTCGATTACTACAACCAGCAACCGGCCTCCCGGCTGTACCGAGAAGTTGTAGCCCATACCCCTGTCCCTTTGCTGCGCAGTTTCTGAGGCGTCCATCAGCGACGGAAAAAAGACGACATCGCACGCTGCCCTCAACACGGCGCCGTGATATCACGAGATCGGCAGTGACCGCTCCGCCATCGCAGGTTACGACGGGATTATAGCGCATTCGTGAGGATCTGTGAATCCAAGCGCGGGACCTTGGCCTTCATCACAGCCGCGGGGATACCCGGTTTATCTCGTGTCCTTGCGGTAAGTGGACTTTGGGAAACGCCTTCACGTCGAAGCGGCGACAAGGGGATGGTCCTCACCTTCTCAACTCGCTCGGTGCTCCGAACCGTAGGTCGTACGGCGGAATGGAAGGGTTCGGGGAATTGGCGCCAAGCGGCGGCGTGATCGCTCAGCATGAAGTGAGGAATGCTGGCTTGACAGCCCTCCTTGGGAATCACCTCGACTTTCGGAAAATTTTGGATACGTGGTGCCTGCGGACGGCGAAGTAGTGGTCCGCCAGCAGCCCTAAACGTGTACGCTACGTCACGCCGTGCTCATCTTCGTAGGTCTTGGTATCGAGTCGCTCATGGCACGTCGCAGCGAATCCCCAATCGCTGACGCAGGCCCAATAGCGGTCTTCAGAGCCACACTACCACGCGCGAAGCTCAGGCCAGATTTCGTCGATAGGCAGCTTGGGTTTCCGGCACACCGCCACGTAGAACTCGCGATTCCCGGGATTCGTGTGTTCCAGCATTACCGGAGGCTTCATGTCGACGTGTTCAAATACTTGTTCCAAATCTTCGCGCCGCATGTCCAGCGCGATTACGGTATCGAAAGGCCCTTCTCCGGGTCCCCACAGGTAATACGTCATGTGGCCGCTGATGGCGTTGGGAAGGCCGTATTCCTTGCCGAGGTAATCGACCATGCCCGCCAAACCGTAGTTCGGCGCAAAGATAACGGCGTTGTCTCGCTCGTTCTCCGGGAGACTCTCATAAATCTCCGCCACGCGCTCGATTCGTGTCTGCCATCCAAACTGACCGTGCAGGTCCCCTGTAATCTCGTATACGTTATCGAGCGCGCCGAAACTGATTGCGCGGATGTACCGGTCCGTCGTTTCGATAGGGAGAATCGGGAGCGCCACCGGCGCGAACAGCATGCCACCCACTGCCAGCGCCCCGATAGCAGCCGGACGGAACCACGGTTGCGCTTTGCGTTCCGCGTACGCGCCCAGGGCGACGCCGCCCGCGGCCAGGACGGCGGGATACGCCGGGGCGAGGTAGTAGATTTTGCTCTTGGCAACCAGCAACAACAGGAACACCGTTACCCAGATCCACCCGAGAATCCGGTACGGCTTTCCCGCCTCCCCGCGAAACAACCAGACCAACCCCGCGATCCAGACCGCCGCGTTGAACGGGTGCAGATACAGCAACTGACCGAGGACGAACTGGGGCAGGGAGATGCCGCTCATGACTTCCGCGTTCAAGCGCCGGATGAATTGAACTGTCGGCCAGTCGTTCTGCATCTGCCAGACGAGGTTCGGCAAGAAAATTAGCGTCGCCACCACGCCACCGGCATAGAGCCAGGGACTCAGTAAGCACTTTCGATGCGGTGTCAAGAGAAGGCCCACGGCCAGCCCCAGGCCAAAAAACGCCATGGTGTGCTTGTTCATGAGTCCGATACCGGCGATGGCGCCTACCCACAACCAAAGCTTGGGATTATCGTCCTGAATGATTCGCACGACCAGGTAGGAGCACGCGGCCCAGAACACCGGTTCGAAAGACGGAATCGCGAGGATATTCTGAGACCGCAGATAGACCGGCGCGATGATGTACGCTATGCAGGCCAGCGACTGCGCGAACCGTCCTCCGCCCAGCCGCCGCGCCAGCAGTCCCGTGAGGAACACCGCGACCGCGCTGGCCACCGCCGGGAAAAACCGCAATCCGGTCAGCGACTGCCCAAACAGCTCGTCGGACAGTCGCGCAATCCACGGCGTCAACGGCGGGTGATCCACATACCCGAACGCGAGGTGATAGCCGCAGGCCAGGAAGTAGAATTCGTCGTGATGATACCCGTACCACCGGTTGTACACGAGGTGCAGCACCAGCGCGAACAAGGCAAAACCGCCGATGAGGACCAGATCGCTTCGCCGCGCCGAACCTGCCACCCCCGAATCTCCCATCATCGATCCTCCCACACGTACCCCGTTGCTGCCAGCCATTAAACCAGCTTCCGACTCCTGACAATCGTATTCCTTGTCATTGCGCAGCGTAGCGACCCGAACAACCTCGTACATCATGGGATGCCGATCCGGCCAAAATGGTTGATACTAAACAGGCCCCGGCAAACTAGAAAGGTCTGCCGGGGCCGTAAGTCACTGCAGCAAAGACTACTCTTCCGCTTCCTGGAGCTTGTCGTAGAACTCGCGGAAAGAGTCCCCGTGGGCGCCTTTCATGAAGGCCAGCGCCGCGCGCGGGTGCTTGTTCAGCAAGCCGGTGATCGCGTAGGGGATCTCGTACCCCCAGCGCAATTCGGTCTTCATGTCGGCGAAATACTTCTGAATGAGGTCGAACACGGGCCGGGCGTCGAACTTGGGATTCTTGAGGAAGTCCACCAGCAACTCCGTCGGGCAATTCCCCGCGGCGCGGCCCATGCCGTAGATCGTGCCGTCGAGATAGTTGATCCCTTTGACGATGGCTTCGATGGTGTTCGCGAACCCGAGTTGCAGGTTGTTATGGGCGTGAATGCCCACTTCAATACCAGCGGGCTTCAAGGCTGCGAGATACTTGTCCGCCAGGTACTGAATCTGTTCGGAATAGAAGTAGCCGAAACTGTCTACGAGGTAAACCGCCTGGAACTTCGACCCCGCCAACTGCTCCAGGGCTTCGTCGAGGTCCGGTTCGAGCACGTGGGAAACGGCCATCACGTTGCAGGTCGACTCGTATCCCAGGTCTTGCACGTGTTGGCCCAGGTGAATCGCCTTGTCCACGTCTTTCGCATACGTGGCGACGCGCACCATGGAGATGACGGAATCGGAGGCCGGGAGAAACGCGTCGTAGTCCGTGCGCCCCACGTCGCACATAATGGAAATCTTGGTCTTCTCGGTCTTGTAGGCGACGTCGCGGATGTCTTCTTCGTCGCAGTACCGCCAAATCCCAGACTCGGCCGACGGAAACAACTTCTTGTCGGCCCGGTATCCCAACTCGACGTAATCGACCCCGGCCGCCACCAGCCCGTCGAAAACGTCTTTGACAAGCGCCTTGTCAAACCCCCAGTTATTCATCAATCCGCCATCGCGGATGGTGCAATCCAGCACCTTGATTTCAGGACGATACACGGCGTGCTTCCTTTCCACGCGCTGACCAGCCGGGGGAAACTGCGCGCCGTTTTGTAGTTGCTTAGTTATAGCGCATCGCGGCCAACGGGGTAAACCGAAAAACGGATGCGCAACGCGCCTTCGGAGCGCCGACGGCGCGTTCCATACCAGCCCGGGGCAACGCCCCCAGGAAACGGATGCCTGAGAAAGAAAAAGGGCTGAAGGCCCGAGCCAGGTGAGACCCATGCCCGGACTTTGACCGGATCTTGCATCAACCACCCGGAGCGGCAGCCATCGTGAATCGCAGTTCTCCGCCTTCCGCGATGTCGTCGTGGGTGAAAGACCAGCCGGAAAGCTTGCGCCCGTTCAGGGAAACGGCGTGGACGTACAGGTTTTCCGGCGCGTGGTTCTCCGCGATTACAGTCAAACTCCTCCCGCCGCCTAAAGCCAGAACCGCTTCCGGGAAAAGTGGCGTGCCGATCTCGTAGCGGGTCGTTCCCGCGATGGGGTAAAAGCCGAGGGCGCTGAACACAAACCAGGCCGACAAGGTGCCCCCGTCGTCGTTGCCGTCCAGCCCGACGTAGCTGTTACTGTATTTCGTATCGAGAATGCGGCGGACCCATTTCTGCGTCAAGTCGGGCCGGCCCGCCGCGTTGAAGAGGTAGGCCGCGTGGAAGAAGGGCTCGTTGCCGTGCCAGTAATAGGAGCCGGGATGCCACTCGCCCACGGTGTCGTTGGTCCGTTCGAAGTAGTTCTCCAACTCCTGAACAAACTGCTCTTTGCTTGGAAACAGCGACACCAAACCCTCCGGATCAAAGGGCACGCCCCAACGCCACATCATGGCGCTGCCTTCGACGAAATCGTCCGTGTACTCGCGATCCCAGTCGGTATAACTCAACACCAGCGGATCGAAGTTCTCCATGAACGCGCCGCTGGAATCGCGGGGCACGAAGAACAACCGCCTCGCGTCCCAAAGGTTGCGATAGGACTGCGCATTCCGCGCGAAGGCCGCCGCGTCGTCATCATGCCCCAAGGCCCGTGCGAGCAGGGACAGCGCATGGTCGCACCACGCGTACTCCAGCGTAGCCGACACGGCTTTGGACATACTGTCCGAGGGACAGTAGCCATACTTCAGGTAATCAGCCAGTCCATCCCGCCCGCCGAAACGCGATTCCGCCGGTTTCCCGGCCAGCGCCGTCTGCCGCATCTTCTCGTATGCCGTCTCAATGTCGAATCCGCGGATTCCTTTCAGGTATGCCTCCGTCACGGCGATGTCGGCCGGCGTGCCGAACATGCAGTTCGTGTAGCCGCAACCCGAGGGCCACCGCGGCAAACCGCCGCCCGCTTTCGCCATCTCCACCAGGGACACCATCATGTCCTGCTGCTCGTCGCGGGCAATGAGGTTGTATAGCGGGTGGACGGTCCGGAAGGAGTCCCACAACGAGAAGTCGGTGTAGTACGTCGCGCCGTCGGAAACGTCGTGGACCGCGCGGTCGAATCCCGTGTACTCCCCGTTCACGTCGTTGAAGGTGGTCGGCATCTGAAAGGCACGGTATAAGGCCGTGTAGAAACTCCGCCGGTACCATTCGCTACCGCCGCGGATTTGGATCCGCGCCAGCTTTTCCTGCCACAACTCTTGTGCGTTTTGGCATATCGTCTCAAAGGACCGATTGCCGGTCTCCGCTTCCAGGTTCTCGCGCGCGTTGGCGATACTCACGTACGACAGCGCCAGACGAACTTCAATCGGTTGACGCTCGCTCGTATTCGCGAATCCCAGGTCCACAACGAGCCGGTTTCCCTGCGCAGCCTTGGCATCTTGCCGGAACTCGGTACCGCTCCAGATGCCGAACGCGTCGAACGCCTGGTCAAACTCCGCTACGAAATACACGTCCAATCCGTCGTAACGTCCGGAAAACGATCCGAATAGTCGTGCGCTCCCTTCCACCTGGCGCTGCTCGGGCAGAATCCACACCTGACCATTCTCGCAACGCCGGTCGCCCAAGGCGCTCGTCACGTCGAGCTGCAGATGAGGTGTCGCATAGGCGGGAAAGGTGTAGCGGTGCACGCCCACGCGCGTCGTCGCGGTCAGCTCCGCGAGGATATCGTCTTTAGGCAGGCGCACAGCATAGTAGCCCGGGAAGGCTTTTTCCTCCGCGTGCGTGAAACGCGCAAACCGGTTCTTTCCCGGCTCCCCCGGCACCAACAGCAGGGTTGTCGGAAAGATTCGGAAGACGCCGCCCTCCAGTGCGTCCGCGCCGATGAGCCGCGTGTGGCTGAACCCGATGATCTTGTTGTCGCCGTAAAAGTACCCGGACCGGTTGAACCCCTGCGTGTTCGTAAACAGGGATGCGGTATCGGGTCCCAGCCGCACCATTCCGAACGGAACCGTGGCCGCGGGTGTGTTGTGCGCGCACATCCACGACACGCCGCCCGTGCCGATGAAGGGATCGACTTCCCAGCCTGCCCCAATCGGATCAACCCCAGTTGGGAGCGACCCGGGCTTCTTGTGGACCACGTACTCATACGAGCCCCAGATGATGGCGACCCCGGCCACGGGTATCGCAAGCAACACGATTAGCAGCGCGATGCTCCACTTCAGAACTCGGCGCAATCGGCTCATACTAGCGCTCGCCCCCAACAAATCATCGCCATTTTTAATAGTGCGAAGTCGATCGTAGCAGATTTCTCATTCCGGGTTCGCTACTTCCAAGCTTGCCGCGCCCCCACTCTCGCCGAAGGATTTCCGCAACCTCGCGGCAATACAATGGACAGAACACAACGCGGGAATCGGCAATCGATGGAGTCCGAAAGGGAAGACCGGCACGAGCGCCGCCTGCAGGCCGCTGTGCTTGCCGGAGATGAAACGGCGTGGCGCGCCTTGTACGAGCGCCACTTTGACGCGGTGTACCGCTATGTCTATTCCCGGGTGGGCCGCGACGCGCACCGCACCGAGGAGGTCGTGCAGGAATGCTGGATGGTCGCCATACGCCGCATTCGCACGTTTGATCCGGGCCGCGGCGGTTTCGGCGACTGGCTCCGGGGGATCGCGCAGCAGATCATTTTGGGTCAGCAGCGAAAGTGGGCGCGCCGCTACCGCTTGACAGAAGAAGCGCCGCCGCTGGCGCCCATTGCAACCAGAGCCGACGAAACCGACAAGGTGAATGCGGTGCTCGCGTCGCTCCCGGAACCGTATGAAACAGTTTTGCGGGCCAAGTACGCGGACCAATACACGGTCGCCGAGATCGCGCAACGGTGGGGACGCAGCGCGAAGGCGATCGAGTCGCTGTTGACACGGGCGCGGACGGCCTTCCGCGAGGTGTGGCGGGGGACCGGCGACGAACAAACCGGCAAAGAAGGATTGGTGAGCCATGACACCTGAATCGAACCACGACAATGAACCGCTCCTGAACGGCGAGGAACTGCCGGCGGACGCATGGGATCGCCCGCCGATCGATCCGCGGTTTCGCGAAGCGGTATTCGCGCAGACGGCATCGGCCTTGCGCGCGCGTTGGCTTCGCAGGCGCGTGGTAACGGCGGGCGCCCTTGTCGCCGCCTCCTACGCGGGCGGTATGGTCACCGCGTGGATCGCCCTGCAGCCAGAACCGGCCGCGGTGCCGGCGCAAACGGAATCGATGACCACAGTGCCGCCAGCCGCGACGGATACCGCCGCGCCGGTGGAACCGGTCGTAACGGACGATCTCCTCCGCGATCCCGAAGGCTTGTCCCTGCTCGTTGCCCAGTCGCCGGCGGAAGAGCAGGAGCAGATTCTGAAAGCTGCGGGGGATCGGTATCTCGAAGGATTCGGCGACATCGAACAGGCCATGAACTGTTACCGCCGCTTACTTGCCCTGCAACAGCCCGGCGCCGGTGTTGCGATGAATCTGGATGACTCTTGGCTACTGAAATCCATGAAGCAGGCCCGCCTGCAGGAGGAACTGAACGATGATGCGACTACGTAATGCGGTGCCCGTCGCGCTCGTCACGGTGCTGGCATGGTCCGGCGCCTTTGCGCAAGACGATACACCCGCCAACACCAAGCCCGAACCCGCCACCGTGGAGCACGCGCCGAAACCCGTGCCCAAGGAAATCGCGGAAAAACCCCTCGTCCCGGAACCGGCGGAATCACCGGACGAGAATCCTGTATTTCGCGTTCAGTCGTCCATGCAGGTTCCGGAGCCGGGGCAGGAGATCGATCCGGAGGTTGCGATCGCGGAGGCGCAGGTTCGCGAGGCGGAAGCCCGGCTGCGCCAGGCACGCATCGCGGCGGCCCAACGGGAAATCGAGAAGGGGCAACTGAAACGAATCGTCGAACTGGCCCGCAAGAATGCGAAGGAAGAGCAGCGACGGACGGAGGCGGGCATCGGCACCCAGCAGGATCTCATGGAGGCCCAAGAGCGCCTCGCCCGCGCCGAAGCGGACATGGCGAAGCTCGACGCCGCATCGCAGATCATGGATGGCCGTGGGGGAAGAGCAGATTCCCCACTCTTTCAGGGGCGGCTTTTTGAGCAGCCCCGTTTCCCCGCGCCACGGCCCGAATTGTCGTCTGACGATAAACGCGATGTGGCCATTACGCTGCAGGCTCCGGTTGCCATCGAGTTCAAAGACGCGACGCTGCGCGAAGTCGCCGAAATGGTGAGTGAGTACGCGGGCGTCAACATCGTGTTGGACGTCGGTCTGCGCGCGGCGGATGAAATGGTTACCATCAAACTGACGAACGTGCCCCTGGAAGACGGACTACTCGCTCTCACCGACGCCTACGGCGACTTGTGTTTCGTCATTCGCGATTATGGCGTTTTCGCCACGACCACCGAGCGCGCGATGACGATCAACGCACCCACCATTCCCGCCAACGTGCCCCTCCTGGTCCCCTTCCAGGAAGCGTCCGGCCGAGGGTTCGCGGTGGGCATGTTTGGGGGTGGCCAAGCGGATTTTGGCGGTGGCTTCGGCATGGGCAGCAGTCTCGGCGCAGCCCCAGGCGGCTTTGGCGGCGGGGGCGGTGTCATAGCCTTCCCAGGTGCCCCAGAACCTTCGCGTGGTAGAAGTCCGGGCGGCTTGCCCGAGGGTAGAGTCGCGCCAGGGTCTTCGCCCGATGGGGGGCAGCCTGCCGAAGCGGGCGGCCAAGATAATTCCCCTGAAGAGTAAACTCACGGACAGTTCAGTGTGCTCAGGATTTGACAGGGGGAGTGGCGGCAGCGTCGCTCCCCCCGAATTCTCTTCGGCCGCGCCAGTCCATGGGCTTCCGGGCGAGGATCTGACCCAGGAGCGAGAGGGCGAACCAGACGCGGAGTACGCCTGAGACGGGGTGGAGCCATGGCACGCAGGCGTGGAACTCGGCGATCTTCTCGACACTTTTGTACTCTCGCACCTCTTCAACGTAAAGCACCACGCCGGCGAGAGCGAGCAGGGTGAGCAGCACGTCAAATTGCCCTGCCATCACCTGGGGAAAGAGCCCGGCGGCCATCAGGGGAATTGCCGCGAGTGTCGTGCTGAGCCGCAGGGCCATCATCGTGAGGGGCAGTTGGATGTAATCGCCGAAGAAGATCCGCGTCTTGCGCAAGGTGTGCTTCTTGACTTCGCCATAGCCGTGATAGAACCGGACCCGCAAAAGATCGGGGCTCCACGCGAACCCAACCCTGCCGCCGATCTCCTTTATCGCGGCCGCCATCAGCGTGTCCTCGGGATGCCACTGGCCCAAGGCTTGATGGCCGCCGAAGGTTTTATGGCTGGAGTACCGGACCAGCATGAACGCACCGATTCCGACGGGAAAGGTCTTGGGATCGTTGAGACGATCCGGGTCGGCGCCTTGGGCGATTCCACGCCAACCCGTGGGGAGGAGTAGTTGTTCGGCCCAAGTCTTCGTGATGAGTCGCGGCATGCAGGTCAGGAAATCGAGGCGATCCCGTTCGGCCACGGCGATGGCCTGCTCGAGTATGCCCGGTTCGAAAAGCACATCCGCATCAGCGAACAGCAGCCACTGTTTGTCCTCATCTACGCCGCAACGGTTTCGGTCAATCTCCAGGAACGCCTGCCAAAGGGCGTTGGATTTACCAAACCAGCCTTCGGCGACTGGCGGATTGTGCAGCACACGCACGTGGGAGAATTCTTGCTGGACGGCGTCCAGAATGCGAGGCGTTTCGTCTGTGGAGTGATCGTCGATAAACCATACGTGCAGGTTCGGATACGGCAGGGAGGCAAGGGAACGGGCGGCCTCTTTTAAGCAAGCTTGTTCGTTGCGCGCGGGTACGAGTGCGGTGATCTTCGGCCACGCTTCCCGCGGCGCCACCGTCACCGACCGTGCCAGACAATGGGACCGCTCCAGATTGCGCCGGAAAACCCTGCCGCGCCTCTCCCGGTCCCAGACAAAGCATCCGACAAACAGCCACACGATCAAAACAGCGGCAGGATGGGGAACCGCGCAAGCGGCAATCATCACGGCGGCTATGGACCACCACAAAACAACGGGCGACCACCGGGGTACTGGCCGAAGGCGGGTTGCCAGTGCGGCCATATCAACGGAAGGAGGCGGAATGGTTCCGGCCTCCTCCCGAAGATACGGTGAATTCTCCATGGTCAGCGAAAGTTCGCTACATTGACCGGGACTACAACGTCATGGTCACGTTCACGGGCGGCTTCTTGTCTTCCTTCAACCCCTTCAGACCGCCGGAAGCGGCGATGACCGGGAGTTTCGTCTTACCCAGGGTACGAATGTGCTTCAACTTGACCACCTCCTTCATCAGTTTACCTTGCAAACGTAGCGAAAGAATTGGGTACATTGGGGTTCGTCCCCGCATATCAGAACTTGGCCTCAGCGATCAGACTCGACTTCGGCCTGCCCGGTTACAGTCGCTCCTTGCCTTGGGTGCTGTGCAACCGATTCGCCGATTGCACGTACTATACAAACCGGAAGCGGGTTATGTCACGGCGTCGATAGATACAGAAAGCGGCCCGCTGACGTGTTTGCGTCAACGGGCCGCTCAAGATTAAAGCCGGCAACGTCCTACTCTCCCACCCAGTTGCCCGGGCAGTACCATGGGCGCTGGTGGGCTTAACTACCGTGTTCGGAATGGGAACGGGTGTGGCCCCACCGCTAAAGTCACCGGCAAAGTCGTGGTGAAACGCCTAGGCGTATCACCGAAACTGGTGACAGCGAATGCAAGGGAGCGCAGAAATGCGCTACGCGACAGAGTGCCTTTGGCTTATGAGTCCGCTATCCCCATGCGCCCTTTTGCAAAACGCATGGGAATAAGCAAGTTTAAAGGCCAAGCCTCACGGGCAATTAGTACTGGTCAGCTCAACGTATCGCTACGCTTACACCTCCAGCCTATCAACCTGGTAGTCTTCCAGGGCCCTTTAGGGACAAAGTCCAGGGAGATCTTATCTTGGGAGGGGCTTCGTGCTTAGATGCTTTCAGCGCTTATCCCGTCCGAACATAGCTACCCGGCTGTGCCACTGGCGTGACAACCGGAACACCATAGGTTCGTTCACCCCGGTCCTCTCGTACTAGGGGCAACTTCCCTCAAATCTCCTGCGCCCGCGACGGATAGGGACCGAACTGTCTCACGACGTTCTAAACCCAGCTCGCGTGCCACTTTAATCGGCGAACAGACGAACCCTTGGGACCTGCTTCAGCCCCAGGATGTGACGAGCCGACATCGAGGTGCCAAACAACTCCGTCGATGTGAACTCTTGGGAGTTATTAGCCTGTTATCCCCGGCGTACCTTTTATCCGTTGAGCAACGGCCCTTCCATACGGAACCGCTGGATCACTAAGCCCTACTTTCGTACCTGCTCGACTTGTAAGTCTCGCAGTCAAGCTCCCTTCTGCCTTTACACTCTGCGCATGATTTCCAAACATGCTGAGGGAACCTTGGGGCGCCTCAGTTACTCTTTGTGAGGCGACCGCCCCAGTCAAACTACCCACCAGACACTGTCCCCTGCCCGGCTTCACGGGATCAGGGTTAGACTTTCACTTTAACCAGGGTGGTATTCCAAGGGTGACTCCACCAAGGCTGACGCCCTAGTTTCAACGTCTCCCACCTATCCTATACAGGATAAAACAAAAGTCAATATCAAGCTGTAGTAAAGGTGCACGGGGTCTTTCCGTCCTGTCGCGGGTAACCTGCATCTTCACAGGTAATACAACTTCACCGGGACCATCCTCGAGACAATGCTCAGATCGTTACGCCATTCGTGCAGGTCGGAACTTACCCGACAAGGAATTTCGCTACCTTAGGACCGTTATAGTTACGGCCGCCATTAACCAGGGCTTCGGTTCAGAGCTTCGCATAACGAGTTATGCTGACTCCTCCCGTTAACCTTCCGGCATTGGGCAGGCGTCAGTCCCTATACGTTGTCTTACGACTTAGCAGAGACCTATGTTTTTAGTAAACAGTCGCCTGAGCCTCTTTGTTGCAACTCCAACCAGCTTACGGGGCAAGCCCTTCACCGGCCAGAGCACCCCTTCTTCCGAAGATACGGGGCCAATTGGTCGAGTTCCTTAAGGATGGTTCTCCCGAGCGCCTTAGAAT
>BTVY01000007.1:0-169931 GCA_045863335.1 Candidatus Hydrogenedentota bacterium
GGCCTGTAAGGGACTTGCACCCTCAAGTGAACGCGCCCTGCCGGGCGCACAAAAACAAGCGCGCGGAGCCGGAGTGGCTCCGCGCGCCGGGTACAACTTACGAGGTCTTACAGACTCCAACCCTGCCGGTAGTTCGTGCGCACGTACTGGTTGGCTTCCGGAACGTTGGTGACCTTCATGTTCGCGGAGTCCCACTCGATCTTCTGGCCGGAACGAATGGCCAGGTTGCCGAGCAGTACGATCTCCGTGAAGGGTCCCGCGTAGTCGAAGTTCGACGCGGACGGCTCGCCGGTCTTGGCGGACTGAATCCAGTCCAGGTACGGGTCCTCGTCCTGGATGCGCGGGATGGTCGGCTCGGGCATGGTGTAGTCGGCCATGCGCGTATCGGGCAGCAGTCGCGGTTTACCGCCGTAGGTGTTGCAGGTCATGTAGCCGGACTCGCCGATGAGCAAGGTGCCGTTGTCGCCTTCGCCCAACAGCGTGTCGGCGGGGAGATCGGCGGGCATCTCAGGCAGGTTGCCGCCGTCGTGCCAGTACAGGGTCAGCGCCGGCATGTCTTCGCGCGGACCGAACTCGTACTTGAGCACCGACTTAATCGGCGCGGTCTGATTGTTGTTGCCTTCCTGCGAAACGACCTCGACGCTGAGCGGGGAATTCAGTTTCAAGGCCCAGTTCGGCGGGTCCATGATGTGGCAGGCCATGTCGCCCAGGGCGCCGCAGCCGAAATCCCACCAGCCGCGCCATTTGAAGGGGCAGTAGCCGCTGTTGTACGGACGCTCCGGCGCGCCGCCCAACCACAGATCCCAGTCAAGGGTCGAAGGGACCTCTTCTGCCGGCAATGGATCCGGAATACCCTGCGGCCAGATGGGGCGGTTCGTCCAGCAGTGCGCTTCGCGGATGGGGCCGATGGCGCCCGACCAGACCATCTCGCAGAACTGGCGCACGCCGTCGTGGCAGTGGCCCTGGTTACCCATCTGGGTCGCGACTTTGCACTTGCGCGCGGCTTCGGTCAGCATACGCGCTTCGTAAATATCCTTGGTGAGCGGCTTCTGCACATAGACGCCCTTGCCCATGTTCATGCAATGCATGGCGATGATGGCGTGCATGTGGTCCGGCGTGGAGACGGTGCAGAGGTCGATGTCCTTGCCCATCTTGTCCAGCATCACGCGGAAATCCTGGAACCGGGGCAGGTCCGGCATGCGCTCGAAGGACTGACGGCCGTTATTAAAGTCCACGTCGCAGAGCGCCACGATGTTGGCGTGTTTGCTGGCGCCGTCCACGTCGCTCGCGCCCTTGCCGCCGACGCCGATGCCGGCCACGTTCAACATTTCGTTCGGCGAACGCGTGCTGATTTTGCCGGGGGCTTTGCCCGTCGACGCGCAGCCCGCAATCACCGCCGCCGTCGAACTGGCGAGGAACATCCGTCGGGAAATCGTCGTATTCTTACTCATCCTCATCCCTTTCTACATGTGGGTACGCACCGGTTGGGTCGCCGCCCCGCCGGAAGCGCATGCGCGGGAGAATTCCCCATGCGTTTCGGGCCGTGCTGGCGATCGAGTGCATTGTCCGGATCCGCCCAAACACCCTCCAGGCAAGATCCTTCGCGAGGATAGCGCAATTCCGGGACCGGGTCAATTTGGCAGCGCGTCAGTGCTTTCAAATTGTTCTAAGAACATGGCGGCACGAACAACAGCAGTCCGCGAATCCGTAATACTTAGGTGCGGTCAAGTTAGGTTTTCTTGTCGACAAGGCCACGCTGTTCCAACTCTCGAATCGCGTCGGGTTCGCCTTGAGTGGCCGCTTGGCGAAAGTACCGGATTGCCTCTTCCTCGTTCCGCTCTATTCCGACCCCATCCGCATAACAGCGCCCAAGATTGTAAGCGCCACGGTCCCAACCCAGATTTGCAGATCTTCTGTAGTAATTAACGGCCAAATCAAGGTTGGATTGCACGCCAATTCCCTTCTCAAACAAATGCCCCAAATCGTTTAGAGCCCATCCGCCCCACCTATCGCTGTTTAAATCAACTGCCCTGTTGCATAAGTCAAATGCCCTTTGCGGATCCCTACTCACCAACTTGCCAGTTTCATAGATACGACTCAAGTAAAGAAGGGCCGGCGGAAAATCCAGTTCTGCACCTCGTTCAAAGAGATCTAGAGTTTCCCGTCCTTCCATTTGAGGATGCCCCAAGCGGGTATCCGTCTCGCTCAATCTGCTATACGCCACAGCAATCAGATGCTCCTGCAATCTAAAGTAGCTCTCATCGCGGAGGTATTCGGGGATCTGCGAAAAGCTCGGCTCGACTGCGGACTCAAAATTTGGACCTACCCTTTGCCCCAAGATTTCGATGGCGCTTTTCAGAGCCTGAACATAGTGTCCGCGGGCAGCACGCAAATCCTCCTCAGAATCATCTCCGTGATAAAAGTAAACATGTCCCAACGTGACGTTGCCTATCAGATCTCCTTTATTCGCAGCTCTTCGTGCGAATTCCGATGTAGTTTTTAAGTCAGATGCAAGCAAATACAAAGCCAGAAGCGCCTCTGCACGCGCGTCACCATTTTTCGCCACATCTTCCAACCAAGCCCTTCGTTCAGGATAGTCCGACCCTAGAAGCGTCGGCAGGGCACACGCCAAGGTCAATTTGGCTTCCGTACTCCCGTCTTGGGCTGCCTTTCGAATGCGGGCTCCTCCACCATCAATATCGACGGCCGTGCCAATACCGAAAATCTCGCAAATCCCGGCGACTAGCTGGGCATGGTGGTCTCCCTCGTCCGCTAGCGCAAGGTACTTTCGAAATTCCTGTTCGTGGCTCAAGGCCGCGATAACGGGTTGCCCTACGGATTCGAGTTGAATACTTCGCGTTTGCCCGTCCCTATAGACCGTGAACGAAAATGTTTGTCCAGGGTTATTTGGAAAGAGAGCTAAGAAGGCCTCGACAGGAAGGTTAAGCGTCGACTGGCCATTTACCTCAACGATAAGGTCCGAGTTTGCGATTCCAGCTTTCTCAGCCGCCGAGCCTTCTTGTACTTGAGCGACGAAAGGTACTATGGTGTTCCCGTCGCTGGTGTACAGCAGAATTCGCACTCCAAGTTCTTGAACATTAGGGAGCATCGGGTAGTGTTCGGACGAATAACTACATGTTGGAAGGTCCCCTAACATGCGCCAGAATAGTTGCTGTGTTGCAACGCGAACATCGGAGTTGTTCGAACAGCCGATCCCGGATGCTGACCACATAGCTTGTTTCGTTTGTGCGTCAAATACTGTTATTGTCGCGGCAGGATAGTACTCGCCCGTGTAATAGCCGGGCGTTGTGAAACTATATGTAGCCCAGGTGCCCGGGGTCTGGGTAGTTGTGACGCTCGAACCGCCAAAGTAACCGCTTCCGCTATACGTACCGTATCCCCACGCATAATTGCCCGTGCTTGACCGCGCGTAGGCATCCACGGTTCCTGACCAGCTCGATCTGTAGGAATCGTACGTTCTTGTCGTCAACGTCTCACCGGGAATGTGGTACGGAATGCTAATAGTACTTGGCGGTACGTATCGTTCTCGATAAGGATTCGAAGCGTCGAGTGTGACAAGCAGATCGGGCTCCTGACCCGTGTCTGCCCATCGGTAGCCTCTAAGCTGACAGAGTGATCCAACCAACGAGAGCAACTGTCTCTCTACGATTTCATTTCTTAGCTCGAAGTCGTCAGAAAACGTAGAGATCGGGACCATAGCGAAAGTACGATATCCCGCTGTAACATAAGCTGGGTCGGTGTTGACCTGCACTTTGGGCTCGTTCAAAAGATCCGCTGCAGCAAGATTATTGGGGGTGGTGGTACAGCCAGCGAACACGTATAGCCACAGTGCGATGAGAACTACACCACACAGGATGCTTCGCAGCGTGCCTGACGGACACGATGCGCATCCCAAAGTCCGACTGGTTCGAAGATAGCCGAACGGGAAGGATATCTTCGCTGATGGCCTGACCGAGAAAACGGTAATAAACATGGTTGAGGTCCTCCACCATCAATCAATAGTCAATTCTCAGAATACGGCGCGCAGACACAACACCTTTTGATACTAGCGCATATAGCTCGAACCCGCAACGGGGAGGGCTAGCGAGAGCAAAACTGGTTGCTCACTTCACTAAGGCGGTGTGTAATTTTCATGTTGGGGTCAGATGGGTCTGAAGTCCGGCTCGACAAAAGTGAGCGGCCACAAAAGAGGTATCAAGAAAAACTTCGCCGCTCATTTGGAGTCGTGAGTATCCCCGTAGAGGTATGCGTCCAGGTTCTCCGCCCAATCGCGGGGTCCCTCAAGGTTAAGGGAGCGCGCAGTACGCAGGAAGGATCCTCTATTCTCGTCGCTGCCGGAGCGTTCCACGGACTCAACCGTAATACGGACCCGCGTGTTCGGCTTCAATACCAGCGGCGATTCCGGGTGTAGAACCTTGCCGTCGTATGTTGCCTCAAATGTTTCACCCATTTGAAAAGCCCTCACGATTGCTTCCAACAAGTATACCAGATTCGTAAACGTCGCGTTGGAGCCACTTACCCGCCTTGGATCTCAAACAGGATCTTTTCGCCGTCCCAGAACAGATACAGGGCACCGGCGTCGGCGATGATGAGTTGATAGTAGCGTTCGTCCCAGGCGGAGGCGTACGGTTCCGCTCGGCCCACGTAGGGATATGGCTTCTCCATGTCAGCGAAATCGGTTTGCAGTTGGCCGATGAAGTGCGGTCCGCCGGGTTGGCCCCATTGCTTGCCCCAGTCCGTGAAGGAATGGCCCTGTTCCCACACGGGCACACCGCCCAGCTTGGTACCGTCCAGAACGGCGGGGGGACTGTAGTGAACATCCCAGGGTGCGGCGGGACTGGCAGCCTTTGCTTTCCACGCATCGGAGTCCACAAAGGTGACATTCTTCTCATGGTCAAGCTGATCGAGGATCGGCTTTAGAAATCCGGGCAATTCGGTTTTCTCATTGGGATCGCGCGTCCGTTGGTGTTCCTGCTTGGCCTTTTTCGCAAACGCCTCCTTTTCCTCGCAATAGGCCTCGTATAGATCCTGATGATCCGAACTCCGCACAATCTGTCCGTGCAGGGGCCGAAGGTAAAAAGGCAGGTCCGGGGCTTCCTCTCGCGCACGGATGTCCTTCGGACCGTATTGTGCTGTATCAACCCACACGAACGCGTAGTGATCCTCCAGGTAATACTGGGTCGGCCCAGGTTTCGGTGGCTCGTTTTTCCGCATCACCGAACGTATCTTCTGGAGTGGATTCTTCCATGACTCCTTTCGGCGTACTCGGGGCCGGGACTCGTACCCGACCGTATCGCAGAATATGAGCAGCAAATCGCCCGGTAACTTGGGCAGGATATCCGTCGAATCCGCGAGATTGAACTGCGCGATAAATTCCTTGGGCGCGCCGTCGTCCGAAGTGGGCCAGTCGATGGCGCGGGGCAGGTAGGGCATCCCGCCGATCCGGGTGCCCGCCGGATTCTCGCCTTCGCCCAAAGCCCACACGAACAGATCGGTTGGCACCCCCATTACCGGGTCCAACTCCGGCCACAGCTCTTTGCGGATGTGCGCGTTCAACGCCATCGAACGCGGGCTCGCAATCCGGCCGCGGTAGTACTTGTCGATCGTGGGATGCCGGCCCTCACCAATCCCCGACGCGGGAAACTGCTTGCACCAGTACTCCACATCGAACTGCGGATTCGATGGCATGTGATCTCCCTATGGGGTTCGTGTGATGCGTCGTATTGCTTTTAAACGATCGTGGCTAATTTTGTTTGCAGCCCATACCAGAATCGTCGGCGCCAGCATACACAACGATTGCCATATCTCCAACCACAACCGCGCCGACGAACTACCGGCACTTGCTAACTCCGCTCTATCTTTTGGCCTGAAGGGCCAAGATACCAGCAGCCCAGGGTTGCGGAGCGAAGCGGAGCTACCCTGGGACCAAGCGCCCTCCGAAATCGCTACCCTGAAAGGGTTGAACAGGGCCATCTCGATTGCGCATCCCTTACAGGGAAAGAGCAATGGGAGATGAACGTGACCCCGGCTAGGCCTCGCGTCGCTTCGGCCAAGCCGGGGCTGTGAGTATGTAGGCCTTTCAGGCCATTATGGCGACTTGGCGTCGCCGCGTGCTGGGGGGTTCATTGCCGCGGGTCATAGCGAGACGAATACACCGTGCGCCTCCTTCCCGAAACCTACGCGTGACGTCATTCTTAACGAAGGACCGCGCCACAAGCGTGGCGAAACGAGAGTGAACATTCATGCGCGGCAGCGTCGCCCTCTATTGTCGAAATCGGGATCGGGATCGGTATCGAAGAGGAAAGCGCAAAAGCGTTTTCGATCCCGATCCCGATATCGATCCCGATGGCGACAAACCACGGCTATTGACACGGAACGACTAACGGACTATGTCCTTAGCAATGACGTGAAGAATCTCGATCTCCCAAGGGTCCTCGGAACGTGAGATTCTTCACTCTGTTCGGAATGACGGGTTTCATTTTGACCGCGAGAGCGTATACGGCATTGATAATCACCGCGCTTCCTCCCTATTTCGCCAGGCTGGTGCCTGGCGCTCCCACCCGGCGCTCCCGCGTTTACTTCTGCGGCGTGCGTTTGATTTCGGTGACGTCTTTGCGGATCACTTCGCCGGGGTAGGAGAAGGTGTCGGGCCAGAATTTGCGGCCGGGATAGATGGCGGTGTTGATGCCGGTGTGGACGTGGTCGCCGAAGATGGCTCCGAACTTGATCCGGCCGGTGTCGATGCGTTCGCCTTTGACGGTGGAGGGGATGGTCCCCGCGTCGTGGCGGAAATTGGCAGTGATGGTGCCCGCGCCGAGGTTGGTCTTTGCGCCGACGACGCTGTCGCCCACATAGCTGAGGTGGGGCACGGCGGCGCCGTCGAAGAGAATGGAGTTCTTGATCTCGACGGCGTGGCCCACTTTGCAGTGGTCGCCGATGGTGGTGCCGGGGCGAATCCAGGCGTTGGGTCCGACGGTCGCGCCGGGGCCGATGTAGACGGGCCCGTCGATGACCACGCCGGACCGCACGACGGCGCCGGGCGCCACGTAGACGCGGCCGTTGAGGTGCGCGGCGGGGCTGACCTCGCCTTCGATCCTGGATTCCAGGTGGTGTTCGAGCATGTACTCGTTCGCGTCGAGCAGGTGCCACGGATACCCGATGGGCAGCCAGTAGCCTTCCATTTCGATGACGCGAAAGGCGCCTTGTCCGGCGATCGTTTGCACGGCGCTCGTGATTTCGATCTCGCCACGCTCGGACTTCGCCGTGCTGCGCAACACGTCGAGCACGTTCGCGTCGAACTTATACGCGCCCACGTTCGCGAGATGGGAGAAGATGTCGGTGGGCTTTTCAACGATGCGTTTTGCGTTGCCCTTCGCGTCGACTTCGTAGATGCCGTACAGGCTCGGATCGTCGACGAACTTCGCCAACGCGCCCTGCTCACACGCGGCGAGGCGTTTCAGGTCGCGGGGATCGTAGAGGTCGTCACCGTTCATGGCGATGAAGGCACCGCGGATGTGGTCCGCGCATTGCAGCACGGCGTGGCCCGTGCCCAGCGGGTCTTCCTGATCGACGTAGCGCAATGCGATGTCTTCGAAGCGGTCGCCGAAGGCCTCGACGATCATCTCTTTCCGGTAATGGACGACGACGATGACCTCGTCGACGAGGCCGCGCAAGGACTGCAACTGGTGTTCGAGAATGGTCTTGTTCGCTATCTTCAACAGCGGCTTCGGGCGCGTGAGCGTGAGCGGATAGGTGCGCGTCGATTTGCCCGCCGCCATGATAACTGCCTGCATGATCGGTCTCCCTTGATATTCGGCGGATGGTACCGCAAGACGCCGTGCAGCGGCAAATGGATCAGGTAGAAAACAGCGCGGCGGCGTTGCCGCGGGCGATGGCTTCGCGCTGCCCGGCGGTGAGATCGGCGCATTGGAGTTTGTCGACGTTGGCTCGGGGATGGTAGAGCGGCGCGTTCGTGCCGAAGAGAATGTGTTCGACGCCGTAGGTCTCGACGGCGTGTTCGAGATCGCCGAGACGTTCGTAGTTGGATATGTCGAACCACAGGTTTTTCGGCCATGGCGAATGAATGCGCTCGACCTGGCCATACTTGATCCCGAGCGCGACGACCTTCAACGACGGATGACGGCCGGCGAATACGCCGACGCTTTCGGCGGGGATGTCCTCCACGATCAAGCGCCGGAATTGACGACGAGGATCTTCCAGCCCGACTTGCACGAGCACCGGAACCTTGCGCGCGGCGCAGCATTCGACGAGCGCAAGCAAATCGGGATTCTCCGCATCGTCGAGGGTGAAGCGGTGATAGTTCGGATAGAGGACCAGCCCCGCCATGCCGAAGTCGTCGAGGCATCGCTTCAGGTCGTCCAGCCATCCCGCCAGGTTCGGCCGAAGCACGGCCAGGGGAATCAGCCGATCGCCATGGTTCTGCGCGATGCTGCGCAGTTCGTCGTTGCCGTCTTGCGGATTGTAGTAATGAACCGAATGGAGGGACGACACGGCAGCGCGTTCGATGCCGAACTGGTCCATGTTACGCAGGAGGTCGTCGAGTCCCCCCACGGGACGGTAGGGCCAATGCCCGATCTTGGCGTTTACATCAAACACGGAGCCAACGCCTCACGTTTTCGCCGAGAATCATCTTCTGTTCGGCCTCCGGCAGCCCCGCGTTCAATACCTTGCTCATCTGCACGGCAATGCTCCGGCCCGGTGCGTCCGACCCGAAGAAGATGCGTTCCGGCCCCAAATGTTTCCGGAGACACTGCACGATGCCGTCTTCCGGTTCGCCGCCGGAAATGTCGATCGCGAGGTTGGGCACGTTCGACACAACGCGGGCCGCCTCTTCCCAGCGTCCGCCGCAATGGGCCATCCAGAGTTTCAGCTCCGGATAGCGCGCGCCCAGGTTGGCGACGTGACGCGAGGTGGATTCCTTGGCCAGGTTGCCGGTGGCTTTCAGCCAGGCGTGGGCCATGACGGGCACATCCAATTCGATGGCGCGTTCAACGATGGGCGCGAGGCGGGTGTCGTCGGCGAACTGGGAAATCCAGAGTTTCACGACGCGGCTCGGTCCGTCGATAATCTCGCGGTCGATGAGCTTCAGGGACGTGTCGATATGGTCGGCGCTGACATAGGTGAAGCCAATGAACCGGTCCGGATGCTTTTCGCAGGCGGTGCGCACGTCCGCGGCCGCTTCCTCCAACTGGAGCACCGTCGGGAACTCGACCCACTTGCGGGACAAGGAGCAGACGCACAGCTTGTCGATCCCGCTGCGGTCAGCCGCCTTCAGAATAGCCGCAAGATGGGCGTCTTCAGCGTTGAGTATATGGACATGACAATCGATGATCATGTCTGCGTGACTTCCTCCTCCACATCCTCCAGGAAGTAATTGTACGTACGGGCGCCCATTTCCTCAATAATTTCCCAGGCGTCGTTCGGGTCGACGGCCGCGATGAGCCGTTCCCGCACGATGGGGTCGGAGACCATGCCGGCCAGCCCCGCCATCACCTCGAGGTGATGCTTCTCGTGTTCCGTGGGGGTGGCGATTACCATGATGAGTTTCGCGGGCTCCCCGTCCGGCGCGTCAAAGGGCACGCCCTTGCGCGAAATCCCGAGGACCCCCTGCACCTGGTCGGTGATATCGAGGCGACCATGGGGAATCGCCGCGCCGTGGCCGATGGCGGTGCTGTGCTGTTTCTCCCGTTCGACGATGGTGTCGTACAACTCCGCGGCCTGCGACTTGTCGAGCCGGTGCGCCTTCATGAAGAAACCGGTAAGCTGTTGAAGCGCGTCCCACTTGTCCCCGGCTTCCAGGTTGGTGAGGATGAACTCCTCCTGGAGGAACTCCATGAGCCGCGGGCGGTCGAGGCCGGCCTCTTTGGAACGATTTACCGCCATCCGCGTGAAGAGCGGGCCGATGATTTCGTTGATGGTGACCGCGGCTACCAATAACGTGCCGACGCGCAAGGTGATCTCCGACGGGATGCGCGGATCGCCTTCCAGCAGGACCAACAACCCAATCACGACTCCCGCCTGCGGCACCAGGGCGAACGGTACACTCGTCGCAATGCGCGGCGAGCATCGGGTGATGCGCGCGCCAGCAAAGGCCCCTGCCACCTTGCCCGCGGCGCGCGCGACCACGTACACGAGGCAGAAGATGCCCGCGGACACGAGGGCATCGAGATGGACCGACATACCCGCGAGGGTGAAGAAGCAGGTGTACAAAATGGGCTCGATGGGTTCGAGTTCGCGGACGAGCCGGTCGGTTTCCTTGGACAGGTTGCCGAGGCAGATTCCGAAAACGAGGCACGCAATAAGGGGGCTGAGATTCAAGATCGCCGCCGCCTCGGTACACACCAGGATCGCGATGATGAGGATGCTGAAATCATGGGTGTGCGGCATATGAACCAGCTTGTCCACCACCAACCCCACGACCACGCCCACACACAGCGAGCCGACGAGTTGAATCGCCGTCGTAAGGACCGCCGCCTGCACGCCCGCGGTCGGCCCCGATCCCGTGAAGTAATTGGCCACGAGGGTCTGAACGAAGGCGAAGACCGTAATGCAGAGTCCCGCGTCAATCGCCACGACGCCCAGGAGTGTCTTCACGAAGGGTCCCTTGGCACGCATTTCGCGAATGACCGCGAGGGACGTGGCTGGGGCCGTCGAAATGGCCAGGCTCGCAAGCAGAATGGCAGTGACCCAATCCGCGCCGAAGGCAAGCGTGAGCGCGGCCACGCACGTGAAAGCGGCGGACGATTCGAGCAACGCAATGCCGAGGATACGCTTCAAGGCGGAACGGATGCGCCGGTACGAGAGCTGATGGCCCACGGCCACGGCGATGAGGGACGTGGCGAAGGTGGAAAGGGTTTGCAGGTTCCGGGGCACGTCCATTTCACGAAATACGGTCAGGCCAATCGCGGCGCCGACGACGATATTTCCCGTGATCGCGGGCACGTGCAGCTTCCTGGCCAGCCATCCGCCGAACAAGCCCGCGAGCACGACGACGGAGAGCAGGAACAGCGCACTGGATTCCCGCGACGCGGCATCTGTAAGTAACTCGATGATAACGGCATCCCCGATTCGACAGGTCTTCGTGCCGCCGGACCTCGGCCCTGCAAACTCGTGAACAGGCGGCGTCCGCATTCTAGTGGCGCGTTTGATCCCGGTGCAACTATGTTCCGCATTACCTCCCACTTGGCCGCGAGCCTCAGGGCGTGTTAGAATGCCAGCGAAGGGGTGACATGAATCCGTGAAAGAGCATCTTTCAAAGACCGCCCGGACTTACGCGAAGAACATTGGCAAGCACGTGAAGCGCGTGGTGTTCCGGCAGGAATCCTTGAGCGACGCGGCTGCGGGCATCGCCGACGATTCGGACAAGCTCTTGCGCGCGGTCAAGGGTTCGCGGAAGCAGGGCGATCACCATCGCGCCGCGCGGTACGTGGAGAAGGGCCGGAAGGCCTACAACCAGAAACGCTATGAAGCTGCGGAGGACGCCTTTCGCAAGGCGCTGCTCGAAGACGCCGAATACGCCCTCGCCCATTGTTACATGGGGTCCGCGATGTACAAGCAGGACAAGCTCAGCGAAGCCATCAAGTACTGGACGAACGCCGTCAAGCTCGCACCGGGGTCGGACGCCGCGGTCCGCGCGGAGAAGAGCCTGAGCCGGGTGCGCGTACAGCGGAAGAACGTCATCACCTCGCTCGAGGAACGCATTGAGTGAATCAAGCCTGACTGCCTTCGACTACCATGTGCCGACTCGCATCGTCTTCGGTTCGGGCCGGTTCGACACGCTCGCCGAATATTCCCATTCCCTGGGCAAACGCCCGCTCCTGGTCACCGGTAAGAATTCCGCCCGGCGCATTGGCGCGTTGGACCACGCCCTTTCGCTGTTGGAGCATGCGTCCGTGTTTGATGCCGTCGAGGAAAACCCCAGCACGTCGACCTGCGAACGGGCCGCGGATATGTGCCGGCAACTGGGTTGCGATCACATTATCGCCATCGGCGGCGGCAGCCCCATGGACGTTGCGAAAGCGGTGGCCGGGCTGGCGGTGAACAACGGCGCCTGCGCGGACCATTTCGGATCCGGCGGATTGCCCAGCGGCGCACTGCCCATCATCGCCGTGCCCACGACGGCCGGGACGGGCAGCGAGGTCACACCCTATTCCGTGCTGGTGGACGAGGCGTCCGGCACGAAACGGACGATTACGTCCAAATCCATTTTTCCCAAGGTCGCCATCCTGGATCCCGACCTCACGAAACGCCTGCCCCGCGGTGTAACGATTCATTCCGGACTCGACGTGCTCAGTCAAGCGATGGAGGGAATCGTGTCCAAGAAATCGACGCCGGTCGGGGACGCCCTCGCCCTGGACGCCTGCCGCCGCGTTTGCACGTATCTTCCCCGGGCCGCGCGAGACGGCGAGGACATGGAAGCGCGCGCGGCGATGTTGTACGCGTCCATGCTGTCGGGCTGCGTCATCGCTCAGGCCGGCACGACGCTGGTCCATGGCATGGGCTATTACTACACCCTCGAGTGTGGCGTGGCTCACGGCTTGGCAAACGGCCTGCTCCTGGCTCCCCTGTTCCGTCACAACGCACAGCACGCGCCGGACCGGGTAGCCAGCATCGTCGAGGCACTCGGCGGAAACCCGAAAGGGGACCTCGCCCAGGAAATTACCGCGTGTCTTCACGGCCTATTTGCCGAACTCGAGATATCTCCCGCCGCAGCGAACCATGGGGTCGATCGAGAGCGGTTGACGGCCTTCGCGCGGGAGGTGGCAAGCGATCCGTACCGGTTCCGGAACCAGATTGGGGAGATCACGGAGCCGCTAATCTGCGAATTCTACGAGGATTCGTTCCAAGGGACCTGATGAATCGCGCTGACGATGTATCTTTGCAAGCAGTTACGTTTCAGCAATTTACGAAATAATTCGGTCAAAACTTGCGCATAGAGACCCGATTGGTTGCGAATTTTTCAGCCGGGCGCTAAAGTATGGTCCGCCCAATGCCGATAAATGAAACGGAAGAAAAGGCTTCAAAGGAAGCCGGACGAATTGATTTTGAGGAGATGGACTTATGGCTGGCATCAAGGGAATAGGCGGGATACCTGAACCCGCACCCGATCGGTCGGCTAGCGTCCGGGACAAGAAACGCGACGAAACCGTCAAGAGCGCCCAGTCTCAAGACGATGTGTTGATCAGTTCCGAAGCGCAGGCTGCGGCGAAACTCGCCCAGTTGCTTCAGGTGGCCCGGCAGCAAGGCGACATTCGCGCCGAACGCGTGGCCGCCGCCAAGGCCGCCATCGAACGGGGCGACTACAAGAAACCGGAAGTTGTGCAGGAAGTCGCCCGCCGCATCCAAGATTTACTCGGCTAACGAACCGCGATCGCATCGCTCCCCCCTGAGGATTGAGTGCGCATCGCGGTTTTTCTATGTCTGGTCCCTGAAGTGCCATGGGCTTCCAGCCCAGGATTCGAGGTGCCTCGGGCTTCTAGCCCGAGATTCCCACCGCGACTGAAACTGGATCAGCAGCCGCGATCCGTGCGATGTTGTCGCGCAACTCCGATCTCTGAAGAGGCCATGGGCAGGATGCCCATGTGTGCTCACGGGCAAGATGCCCGTGCCACCTCGAAGACCTGCCACCTCGAAAACTTCCCACCTGGGGACTTGTTTTTCTTGTGGCCCGTGGTGCGCGCGACCTGGCGTTACCGCGACTGGAGTAGGTACAGCCTCTTCTCGCCGCGGAGCAGGATGCTTGTGCGGCCTTTGCCGCTGAGGTCGGCGGAGAACTCCACACATTCGATGGGCTCTTCGAAGGTGCGCGTCCAATCGGGATCGCGCGACATACCGTCCGCGGCGAACCAGAGATGGTAATTGTTGGGCTCCGTGCTGAAGCCCAGATCGGTCAATGCGTCCCCATCCACGTCCACCATCGCGATGTTCGCGACGGGGTTGCGGTTCAAGAAGAAGTTGATGGGAACCTTGGCGGAAATCATCCCTGCCGGTTTCGGGTCGTATCGCGCGTTGTCGGGAACGTACAGATGGATCGCAATGCGCACCGGCCACGATCGCCCGACGACGGTCCGCACGAGGGAATCAATGGACACGCCGGGCCGCGGGGCGTCCCACAACACCAGATCGAAATACCCGTCCCCGTTAAAATCCGGATTGTAGGTGTAAGCCTTGGTAAGCCAGCCTTCGTCTTCTTGCTTGAAGAGCGTTCCCGGGTACCGGCGGATGGGGCCAATCTTGGATTCGGAGCGTTCGTGTATCCCGGCGTCGCCGGAAACGGTTCGCAGATGGACCAGCGTGCTCCCGGAGCCGTCACTGCGATAGACGATGTAGTGGCGGGTGGTCTGATCGGCCCGCAACAGCGAGGCGTACCATTCGCCCGCATAGGGACCGCTGTTTTCGGTCAGCGTGGTGAAGTCGCTGTCAGCGGCGGGATTGGTCAGGTCGTTGATTAGCGCTCCGGACTGCGCACTATCACTCTCTATCGGAAAATCGGACGGTAGCTCGCGTGAAGTTACGGAGTATACATCGGCCCAGTGAGTTCCCCGACCCTCGTACTCCTGAACCCAGGACGGAGACCAATACAGGCGGTCCGAATTGTCGTCGCCGCCCGTCGCATATCCATAGTCTTCGATCAACTCACCGGACAGTCTGTACAATCGCACTCCGGCCGCGTGGGGTAACACGATCGCGGGTGCGCCCAGGTACGGCGAGACGAAGACCTGCGAGCTTGGGGGCCCCACCATCAATGCATACGTGGATTCCGCCTCGAAGAGCACCTGACGGGACGGCACCTCACCCGGCGACAATTCCAGAGCGACAATCTTGCTTCCCTCGATGACGACCACTTCCGATGCGCCATCGTCGTCGATGTCGTAGACGTCGTACGCGCGATCGCTCTCGGAGAACGAGAACTCAGTCACGATCTGATTCGAGTAATGGATGCGCACGTTACGGCCCGACTGTTGCCAGAGGTCGGCCTCGCCGTCCGCGTCGATTTGGACCGGAAAGACGCGCGCATCGGGATCCAGCAAGGGGATCTCTCGAACGTCAACCGCGCACAGGCTCAAACTGAGGGCTGCTGCCAGGGAAAACAGACTCATGGCGCGTTGTCCCGAGTGAGATACACGACGCTGCGGAATATTTCATCGCCGGCCTCAGAATCGCAAACTCCGACAACGAGGTCGCTCCGTCCATCGCCATCCAGATCGCATACGCCGAAATCCGTAATCTCCGTGGAGTCCACCGTGGCGTACGGCTTTCCCGAAAGCCCGGAATCGGTCATCAGGTAAACCGACAACCGCGTGGGCCGTTCTTGCACCAATACATCGTTGCGGCCGTCGCCGTCGAAGTCTCCTCGGTAATCGAAAAGCCGCCCGCTCGTATACCGCTGTTGCATCGGCGACGGTTGCACGATGGGCTTCCCTAATTCGAGCGTGAAGGTGCGGGTCACATCCGGCGATTGCGCGAAGGAGCCCGTTTTCGATTGAAAGTGAATGCGCACTTCGTGCTCGAGCTGGCTGCGCGTCATCACACGGAGGAAGGTCTCGCGCAATCCCGCGTCAAACAAGGTGGTTCGATCGACGATCAAGTCCTGTCGGCCGTCCCCGTTCATGTCGCCAAAGGCAGGTGCGGTGCTCAATGAGGTGTTCCGGATCGTGTCAAACGATCTTCCGCCATTGGTGGAAACATGAACGGAGAACGTAGGTGTAGGTGTCGCTTTGTCGGTATTGTAAGAAACTTCGTCCGCGATGAAGTCCACGTGCTCGTCTTTATTCAGGAACACTGGCAATCCTCTTACCGGGTTGGATTCCGACAACACGGTACCATCCGCGCTCAACGAGTACTCTTCTCCCGAAAGGATGTCGTACTGTTCCAAGACCCAACGACTCTGACCCTGCATGTGATCGAAGATCTGATCGCGAAGCAACAACACGTGATTGCCCTCGATGGCGAAGCGATGAGTGAATGCCACCACCGGCAATGCGATCCTCCTCCGTGCCTCGGGCCAAAGCAGTGCGTCCATAGGCAATACGGCGGGTTGGGCGTTGTAACGCAGAACGCCCGCAGGCGCAAAGAAGGGCCCCTTCCGGGCAAACACGGCGAGCCCGTTTTCAGAAGGCAGCACGATCTCGGGCCGGTCGTCGCCGTCGAGGTCGTACAGGAACCGCTCGAAGTGGTGCAGCGGACTCTGCACGGCCGGATCGCGATCGTCGCCCATGCCGGTGGGGGTCTCTGGTGGAAAGGCGATTTCCTGCTGAAGGATGCGCTCCCACTTCCCGTCCTTCCAGCGAAGGACACTCAACGCGGACGCGAACCGGACGTACAACTCGCCCTCCCAGATATCGGCCGCGCCACGGCCTTCAAACGTGGGCAACGGGTGAACGCGATCGTTTGCGAACCGGCCGTCAACCTGCGGCACGAGCGATTCTCGCGTAAGAATGTCGTTCAATCCGTCCCTGTCGAGATCGACGTAGCGCACGTATTTATCTGACACCGGTTCCTGAGATCGTGGGATTTGGATATCGAGGTCCTGCTTCACAAACACGGCGCTGTGGATCGCCACCATGAGGACGGCGGCGATCATGCCTGGATGTTCCGGCGGCGGAGGGCGTAGATGGCGATAGCGGTGAAGACGACGATGGAGCCGAGCGAGGTGGCGAGGCAGTAGTACAGCTCCGGCGTCCAGCTCGCGTCGATGCCTTCGCTGTTCATGGTGAAAACGTACCAGGGGGACTCCAGGTAGGTGGAGAACAGGAAGGGCGCCACGTGCAGCGGATATTTAATGGCGTCCAGCACGATCCAGATGCCTATGGCGGCGCCCACGGCCGCGCCCGTGCTGCGGACCAGGGTGGACAGCATGAGCGCGTAGGACACTGCCGCAAACTGGGGCAAGAGCACGACCAGCGTGCCCAGTCCATACATGGCGATCATATGCGTGCTCGTGTACAGCATCTCGCCGCCGTATTCGACGCCGTTTAGTTTGCCCCGCAATGCGGCGATGGCCCACGTCGCCAAGGCGACGAGGAGAGTGAGCAGAGCGGCGTAGGTCATGCCATGCAAGAGTTTCGCGAGCAGAAATTCGTGGCGATGCAGAGGCCGCACGAGGATCATTCGGATCGTGCCGTTGGACGTTTCCGACGAGACCAGCCCGGCGCAGTAGGTGAGAATGAGGAGCAATCCGAGCAGGTTCAAGGCCATGGGCGTGGCGAAGGCGATAAAGGCGTACGCGCTGGCGCTGTCCTCGCGGATGGGCTGCATCAGCGGGGCGAACGCCGCCATCACCACCACCAGCACGGGGCCTACGTAGGCGGACTTCGACCGCATGGCCTTGATGCATTCGACGAGATACCCGTTAACCACGCGGTGAATCATGAGTGCAGCACCTTGACGAAGTAATCCTGCAAGGTTCGCCGCTTGGGCAGCACCCCGGAGATGCGGTAGCCCGCGCCGATGAGGAATGTCGTCAACTGATGGACCGACCCGCCGTTCAACGCGACACTCACGCGGCCCGGCAGCACGGACACCGATTGAACCCAGGGCTGCTCTTTCAACCGTTTCGCGGCGGCTTCGGGCGCGTCGAGCAAGACATCCGCCTGCGAGGTGTCATAGGAAATCAGCCGGTCGGTTTCTTCGCAGGCCAGCAGCCGCCCCTGGTTCATAATGGCGATGCGGTCGCAGAGGGTTTCTACTTCGTGGAGCATGTGGCTTGAAAAGATGATCGTCACCTTCGCCTCGTCAGCCAGGAACCGCAGCAGCTTGAGTATCTCCTGCGTGCTTTCCACGTCCATCCCGCCGGTGGGCTCGTCGAGGATCAGCAGGTCCGGCTCGGTCAGGAGGGCCTGGGCAAGCCCAAGCCGCTGGCGCATGCCGTGGGACATGGCCCCGACCTTACGCCCACCCAGGTGCAAGAGTCCGACCCGGTCCAGGGCGCGGTCCACGGTGACTTCTTTCCGCGAGAGCCGGGCCAGCAGTTGCAGGTTTCGTTTCGCGGACAGGTGGTTGTAGAAAGACGGCCGCTCAACCATAACGCCGATGCGCGCGCTCACGTCGAGGAAATTGCGGCGCAAGTCCTTTCCGAAGAGGCTGATCGTGCCGGAGGTCGGGGGAATAAGGCCGCAGAGGGCGTAGAGGGTCGTGCTCTTACCGGCGCCGTTGGGCCCCAACAACCCGAACACTTCGCCTTCCTGTACAGACATGGTCAGGCCGCTGACCGCGACCACCGATCCGTAACACTTGGCAAAGCTTTCCGTCTGCACGCACGCAGCCATGCGGCGGATAGTATCAATTTCGGGGATGGCAGTTCCAAGTGAGACGGGAGGCTGGAGGCGGGAGGCTGGAGGAACGCAAAAGCACACGGACCTACACGGACCTACACGGACCTACACGGACCTACACGGACCTACACGGACCTACGCGGACCTACGCGGACAGGCACGGACCCTCACGGACTGCCGCGCCGGCACGGACTCATGACCACGGGCATGGCGTAGGGACGGGCAGAGACCAAGCCAACGAACGCGGACGATCGGTGAAGCAAGCGAAGGGACCCGCGCGAAGGAGACTGCACCTGGTTGTGCCTATCCGTGTTGGTCCGTGTCGGTCGGTGTCTTATTCCTGCGCGGGGCGGATATCCTTGATCACCAGTTGCACGCTTGTCTCGCCGCGCCAGGTGTTGAACTGGGGTGAGAAGGCGATGTCCACGGCTGGGGCGGATGACAATTCCCCGAGCCGCTCGGCCATACGGAAACCGATGGCATCCATCACACGGCTGCCGTTGCGGAGGGCCACCTTCAAATGGCCGCCGCGCAGTTCGCGCCAGGAATAGGGCATGGGTTCCGCGCCGAAGCTGCAGAAAAGCGGCGCGGGGTTGGTATTGCCGAAGGGCTGCAGTTGTTCCAACTGCGTCACGAGGCGGCTGTCGATTTCCGAGAGACCCACCTGCGCGTCGATTCGCAGTTGCTTTCGCAGGTCACCCGCCGGTAGAAGAGTAGCGGCCTGCGCCTCGAACATCTCCACAAATGCGGGCACGGACTCTTCCCGGATCGTGAGTCCCGCGGCCGCCGCATGGCCGCCGCAGGTGACCAGATGCTCTACGCAGGCGTTCATCGCTTCCGCGATATTGAATCCCGCGATGCTCCGCGCGGAACCCCGGCCGATGCCGTCTTCGTCGATCCCAATGAGCACCACGGGGCGGTAGTGAACCGATTGAATACGGCTCGCCACGATCCCGATGACGCCACGATGCCAGCCGCGCCGCGCGAGCACGATGGTCCGTTGTTCGGGCCGGAAATTCGCCTCCAGCTCCGCGAGCACTTCCGCAACCGTATCGCTCTCCAGCACGCGCCGTTCCTGGTTGGCCGCGTCGAGTTCCTCCGCGAGCACCCGCGCTTCGTCCGGCGAATCCGTAAGCAATAACTCCAGGGCCGAAAGTCCGTCGCCCATGCGGCCGCCCGCGTTGATTCGGGGCGCGATCTGGAAGGCGATCTGTTCGGCGGTAAGGGTGCTGAGGTTGACCCCGGCAACTTTCGCAAGCGCTTGAATACCGGGACGCGTGACTTGTGTCGCCGCCTTGAGGCCCGCCGCAACGAGATTGCGATTCTCCCCGCGCAGAGGAACGACATCGGCCACGGTGCCCAGCGCGACCAGGTCCAAATCGCAGGCGTCCCCGGTCAACGCGCGCGCCAGATGAAATGCGACGGCCGCGCCGCAAGCTTCCCTGCACGGATGCGTCGGCGCTTCCCGCTGTGGATTGATCACGGCGAGCGCGGGCGGCAGTTCGCCCTCGATCAGATGGTGGTCTGTCACGATGACGTCGATCCCCAGTTTCCGCGCCCGCTCGCATGAAGCGTGGGCGGCGATACCGTTATCTACCGTGACGATGAGCGAAACGCCGGCATCCTTCGCCGCGTCGACCCGGTCCGGGCTCAGCCCGTATCCGTCCACCAGCCGGTTCGGCATTCCGTAGCTGCATGTTGCGATCCCAAATCGTCGCAGCGCCCGCACGAGCAGGGCCGTGGCCGAGATGCCGTCCACGTCGTAGTCGCCAAAAACGAGGACATGCTCTCCGGCGTCCCGGGCGCGCCGAAGCCGTTCGACGGCGGCCGCCATATCCGTGAGCGTCAACGGGTCGCAGATGAAATCGAGCGTCGGATTGAGAAAGCGTTGCACCTCTTCGGGCGAACTGACGCCGCGGCCAATCAGGATGCGCGCGATGATGGGGTGCAAGCCGGTCTCAGAGGCAAGCGCGCGCGTGAGCGCCCGGTCACACTCCACGATGGACCAGTCGGTTTGGCCGTTCGTGCCGGTCAACATGAGAACCTCGCGAGCGCGACGATTACGTCGACGACCTCGTCGGGCGTCATGCTCGTCGTATCAACAACGGTTGCGTCCTCCGCGCGGCGCAATGGAGCAATTTCCCTCGTCATATCCTTCTCATCCCGCACGCGGATCTCTTCCGCCAAGGCACCTTCGTTCACGTGAATTCCCTTCTTGGCAAATTCCTCGGCGCGCCGCCGGGCGCGTTCCTGCAGCGAGGCATCAAGGTACACCTTGCACACGGCCGCGGGAAACACGACGGTGCCGATGTCGCGCCCTTCCGCCACGGTCGGCCCGCGCGACCCGATGGCGCGCTGCAACTCGACCAGGCGATCGCGCACGCCACGGCTCCGGTCCAGCTTGTGAATGTTGCGCGTCACCTCGGGACTCCGAATCGCCTCGGTCACGTCATGGCCGTCGACGCGCACGATTTGGTTTCCATGCTCTTCGCGAAGATCCAGGTCCATGGCGGCCGTGGATTCAGCTAGCGCAGCCGGATCGTCGAGATCGATCCCGAGATGCATGGCGCGCCAGGTTGCTGCCCGATACATGGCGCCCGTGTCGAGGAAGGCATATCCGAGCTTCTCAGCCACCTTGCGCGCGATGGTGCTCTTCCCTGCGCCCGCCGGGCCGTCAATGGCGACGATATTCCTGGCCGTCTCGCTCATAACAGCGCGCCGCTACGATGCGGCGAAGATTCTCCCGTTCTCGCGCAGGTACGTGCGGCGATCTTCCTTGCCGCCCACGGTTTCCAGCATGGCGCCCTTCGGCGGCGCGGGTTCGTTGAGCAGATAGGGGTCTGCGTAAATCTTCACGCCCGTTTCAAACACCCCCGTGACGCGAGGCGAGACGCGCACAAAATCGTCCACCGGAACGGCAATTTGATACTCCTTACGGAGCACCTCGGCGACGCCGCGCAACTGCTCGGTCAGTTTTTCCTTCGATTCCACGTAGCTCGACAAGCGATCCATACGCGTGGAAACAGTCCGCAACGAGAGCTGCACGAAACTGGACTGCATCCGCCTTCCCAGGGGATCGTCCAGCGATTTCGCGCGCGCTTTCACCGCGCCGAGGAATTGCTTCAGCAGAGCCACGGTCGGAAGGGACCCCGATCGATTGTCCAGCACTTCCTTGGCCGTGAACACTTCGCGCAGTTGGGCCTCATACTTTGCGATGACCGCGCGCAACTCGACTGCTTCCTTATCCCAATAGGCGCGGCGCTCGCGAACTTGATGAAGGCTCGACGCGGTCTTCCGGACATCGCTGGACGTCGCAAGCATGCGCTCCTTGATCGCCGCGATATCCGATAACTCGTCGGTGACATCCTTGGCGAAACCGCCCTCGGCCTCGAGGTGCGCAAAGTCGGACGTGACATCGTCAAGCGACGACTCCTCCAACGTTTCCGATTCGTCCGTTGATAATCCCTTCAGGCGTTCGAGCCGGCCCAACCGATCTTCGCCCAACTCCACGAGGGTCTGTAACACTGCACGGATCCGGTTGACTTGCGCGAGCCGATGCTCGGCCTGCCCCAACTTCTCCGCGACGGGGTGCAACTGATCTTTTCCGGTCAGGTACACGATGGCGTTGCGCGCGGCGTGTTCCGCTTCGGCCTGCGAATACAGGATGCGCGTCTCCAAGGCCGAGATTCGCCGCTGCAAGTTTGCGGTTTGCGCCAGGTGCCGCAACGCTTCCGGACCCGGCTCCTCACCATAGTCCTGACACGAGAGAGACGTGCGCAGCACGATGGCGAGTTCCCGGGCATCGGAACGGCGAAACCGCGCCGCAGTCAATTCGCGGGATACCATGAATACGCCACCGTACACATCGCCCCGCACGTGGATGCTGGGCGAAATGTATTTGCCCATGATGGCGGTCTGCTCGATGCAGACCTCGGAACCGCCGAACACGAGATCGGGCGACTCCGCGGAACGGCAGTGCACGCCCCCCCACTTGGAGACGACATAGGCCCGGACGATGATGTTGCGGGCGCGAATGTTCCCCTGGCGAACGACGACCACGCCCGAAATGTTCTCGCGCACTTCGCAGTGTTGCGATGCGGCGACTTTGCCCATGACGAACCCGTCGACACTGCACGAACCCTCTTCGATAACCAAAGTACAGTTCTCGGGTACGCTCCCCAAGACCTTCAAGTGGCCCGCGCGGTGAATGAGCACCGGCCCGCGTCCCTGGATGTTGATTCCGGCAAACATCTTGATCTCGCGCGGCTTCGCCCCGACGATGTCGCGCTCGGTCACCACGTGAAGGCGCGTGGACAAGGCCGGCAACCGCGGCGTAATGCTGACTTTTTCGTATCGATCTTCAATCGCCGTGGCATGGCGCTCCAGAAGCTGGATGACCCGCGCAAACTGGTCCGGCCGGGCGCAGGTTTTGGCAAGCTGCAGCGAGGCCAACAACATGTCCAGCTCGTCCCATGCCAGGTACTGCGTGTTTCCCGCAGTCAACTCGTCTATGAGTTCTCGCAGGACCCACTGATGCCGCCGTCCCTCGGTCACGGCAACTTCCGCCGCAGGCCGCGCTGACCATCCTTTTACCTTCTTGGGAAGGGTTTCGTGGGCGGACAATGCGGCGGCATCCCCCGCGAGCGAGCGGTACCACGAATCGCAGATAGCGATGTCCTGGAGCGTGACCTCCCCCAATTCGTCTTCCGGCATCGCGCTCACGTATTCGATAAGTCGGTCCAGCATGTGATCCTAGACGGATACCCCCGCTTCTTGCGCCATCGCCGCGATGGACTCGCGAAATGGCGGACGCAATATCCCCCGCTCCGTAATGATACCGGCAATCAGTTCAGCGGGCGTAACATCAAAGGCCGGGCTATAGACCTTCACGTTGTCCGGTGCCGTGCGTTTGCCAAACCCGTTGGTCACTTCGTCGTCACCGCGCAGCTCGATTGGAATCTGGTCGCCCGAGTCCAGCGAGAGATCGAAGGTGGAAAACGGCGCCGCCACGTAGAAAGGCACCTCGTGGGCCTTCGCGATCAGCGCGACGTTGTAGGTGCCGATCTTGTTGGCCGCGTCGCCGTTGGCCGCGATGCGGTCGGCGCCCACGATCACCAACTGGACGCGCCCTTCGCGCATGACCTGCGCCGCCGTGTTGTCGCATATCAAGGTGACGTCGATCCCGGCGTTCATCAACTCCCACGCCGTGAGCCGGGCCCCCTGGAGCAAGGGGCGCGTCTCGTCCGCGAACACGTGAAAGGTCCGGCCCGATTCATGGGCGCGGAACATCACGGCAAGCGCGGTGCCGTAGTCGGCGGTCGCGAGCCCGCCGGCGTTGCAATGCGTGAGCACCCCGGCGCCATCCGCGATCAGCGATGCGCCGTGCTCGCCGATTAGACGGCAGGTGCGCCGATCCTCTTCCAGGATCGTCAGGGCTTCTTGTTCAAGCCTTTGGAACAGGGCGTCGGCGCTCGATGCGCTTGTATTCGCGTCAGCCACGGCCCGCATGCGGTCCAGCGCCCAGAAGAGGTTCACGGCGGTTGGCCGCGACGTGGCCAGGTAATCGGCGACTTCATGAACGGCCGCGAGCAAGGACTCCACATCCTTGGGGTTCTTCTCTCGAACGCCGACGAGCACGCCGAAAGCCGCGCATACGCCTATCGCGGGCGCGCCGCGAACGCGGAGCGACTTAATCGCTTCCCAAACCTGTTCCGCCGTATCGAGTTGGATCTCTTTGAATTCGCCGGGAAGCAAGGTCTGATCGATAATGATGAGCCGACCGTCTTCCCAGCGCAGGGTCGCTTGTGCCACGAATCACGCCTCCCACTGGCCGTTTGCCCTTATGCTATAGGAGGCGCAGGACGATGGCAAGCAAAATGGCCCTCGGTTTCTTGTTTCGGGTTGGAACACCTCTCCTGCGTATTGGGCGGAATTTGCGGGGTACGGGACCCGATGGTGGTGCTGGCTTCCCGCCTGCGCCCCTTTCAGGCTGGAAGCCTGCACCACAATCAACGGTCCTTCGCAGGTTACCGGTCGGTCAGCAACCCGAACCGCGTGACCATGAGAAAGACCAAGGCCTCCAGTTCTTCGCGGGTCTTCAGGGAAATCCCGAATTGGCGGGCCAGATCGCCGACGTGCTTTTCCAGGAGTCGCAGCTCGGTGCCCAGCGTGTCGTACCCCTCGAAGGGGCCCGCGAGGCCGGCGGCCGCCGTCGCGGCGGTAATGTTGCAGAGGTAGTTCACGATGTGCCCCATCTTCTGGTAGTCCAGTTTCTCGGGGGTGTCCGTGGGCAGGTGGTAGTGCTCCCACTGACCGCAGGAGAGGAACAGGTAGGGGCGCTCGTTCACGCGGAATACATGGTGATCGCTCATATCGCCCACGTAACGGTTCAAGGTGGCAACGGTGCGAATGCCGGACTCGGGTTCGCAATCCTGGACAACGCGTTCGAGGGCCGGATCGCTTTCCATGCCCATCACGAAGAGCAAGTCCTCTCGTCCGGGAATGGGAACCGCGTGCCCGACCAAGTCAAGCACGATGGCGCAATGTATCGCGCGATCCCGCTGGTGATTGTAGTAATGGGTCGAGCCCATCAACGGCGTAAGGAAATGCGGCGGCTCCTCCGCGTCGAAGAACGCAAAGAGCACAGTGCGCTCCAGGGCGCGCTGGCGCAAACCCTCCACCGAGGCAAGGGCGATGGCGATGGCCGCGGCGTTGTCGTCGGCGCCGGGGAAGGGTCCGCAGGTATCGTAATGCGCCGCGATGAGCACCGGGTCCAGCTCGGGCCGGGAGCCGGGCAAGGCGCCGATGACATTGGTGAGCCGAATGTCGCCGGCGGCATAGGGCAACTCGAAGGAGCCATCGTGAACCGGCACGAGACCCGCCGCCCCGCATCGTTCGATCACATAGGCCCGGGCTTCGGCATGACCGCGCGTGCCCGCCATCCGGCCCTGGGGTGTCGCGAGGTTCTCCACGTCCGTCCGCAGTTGTTCACGCATCTCCCGATTCTAACGCAGGTGCCGGGCGAATGCACGGTCGCAGATCCGCGCGCCCGCGCCGTTGCTCGAGCCCTGCGAATCCGCTAAGGTATGGACGCTGTTCTGCAAGGAGCGCGCAATCGGCCCCGGCGGGGTCTACGAATCCGGAGGGAGTACGGATGGAATGCCACGATCATGTCTGCCGCAGTCTGCTGACCCCGTTGACGTTTCTGGAGCGCAGCGCGCGGGTGTACAAGGACAAGCCCGCGGTCATCTACGGCAAAAACCGAATGACCTACGGGGAGTTCGCGGAAGAGGTCTATCGTTTTGCGTCGGCCTTGCGATCCATGGGACTGCAGAAGGGCGACCGGGTCGCCATGCTCTGCCCGAACATCCCCGCCATGCTGGCCGCCCACTTCGCGGTGCCCCTGGCGGGCGGCGTGCTGGTCTGCATCAACACGCGCCTCTCCCCGCGCGAGATCGCGTATATCCTCGATCATTCGGGAGCCAGTGTGTTGTTCCTCGACACGGAACTCAATCATCTGATCGTTCCCGTCCGCGACGAATTAACCAATCTCCGCACTATCGTCAGCATCACCGACACGGATTATCCGGCCCTGGACGACACGATCCGCTACGATGCCTTCCTTGAAAGCGGTTCCCCCGACGTCATGCCCTGGATTCTCGACGATGAGATGGAGACCATCTCCATCAATTACACGAGCGGCACGACCGGCAAGCCCAAGGGCGTCATGTATTCCCATCGCGGCGCGTACATCAACGGCCTCGGTGAGATTGTCGAGACGGGCATGACACCCACGTCGGTCTTTCTGTGGACGGTGCCCATGTTCCACTGCAACGGCTGGTGCTTCACCTGGGGAGTGACGGCCATCGGAGCGACCCACGTGTGCCTGCGCAAGGTGGAACCCGCCCACGTGTGGGAGCTCATTCGCAGCGAAGGCGTGACGCATCTGAACGGCGCGCCGGTAGTCCTCATCTCGCTCTTGAATCATCCCGATCGCCCGCGCCGGTTGGAGCAACCGCTCACCGTCACGACCGGCGGCGCGCCGCCCTCCCCCACGCTCATCGAGCACATGGACGAAATCGGCGCCCGCATCATCCACATCTATGGACTCACCGAAACCTACGGGCCCTACACGATCTGCGCGCCGCAGGAATCCTGGGAAAAGCTCTTCGCCGATGAGCAGGCGCGACTCAACGCGCGCCAGGGTGTACCGTATGTTGCCGCGGACGGGCTGCGCGTCGTTGACGAACAGATGAATGACGTGCCCGCGGACGGCAAGACCATGGGCGAGGTGGTCATGCGCGGCAATATGGTGATGAAAGGCTACTACGACGACCCCGAGGCGACGGCGGAAGCTTTTCGCGGCGGGTGGTTTCACAGCGGCGATATTGCGGTCATGCATCCCGACGGCTACATTGAACTCCGGGATCGGAGCAAAGATGTGATCATCAGCGGCGGCGAAAACATCTCCTCCATCGAAGTCGAACAGATTCTGTACCGCCACAAATCGGTGCTGGAAGTGGCGGTCATCGGCATTCCCCACGAGAAATGGGGCGAAACGCCAAAGGCTTTTGTCACGTTAAAGGATGGCAAGACGGTCACCGCCGACGATCTCATTACCTTCTGCCGGAACGAGATCGCCCACTTCAAATGCCCCACCGTCATCGAGTTCACCGTGTTACCCAAGACGAGCACCGGCAAGATTCAGAAGTACGTCCTGCGGGAGAAGGAATGGGCCGGCCACGATAAGCGCATCCAGGGCGCGTAGACGCCGCGTATCGCCCGGTGCCATCGTAGCGAGTTCTGTAGACGGTGAATGTCCCCTCCAACTCCAGTAGACTGGAAGCATGACAACCGATCCTGAGTTCAAGGCCGTCCTGCTCGACGCAGCGGGTACCCTCCTGACGGTGAACCCCTCCGTCGGCCACGTATACGCCGATCATGCGGCCCTTTACGGTTTCAACGTGTGCGCGAACGCGCTCAACGAAAGTTTCGTTGTGAACTGGCGCGCGCACCGGCATCGTGACGGGCACGGGTCGCCTTTTCACACATCTGAAACCGGGGAGCGCTCGTGGTGGCACGAACTCGCGCTTGCGGTGTACTCCGGCGCGGGCGCGTCAGCGGAGTTCAAGACCGAGTACGACCGCATCTTCGACAGTCTCTACAAGCGTTTCGCCGATCCCGACGTGTGGCGGGTCTACGACGATGTGGTTCCCGCGCTGGATGATCTGCGCGATCGCGGCATTCGTCTGGCCGTCGTTTCCAATTGGGATTCGCGCCTACCGCTGCTGCTCGAACGGCTCGGTCTTTCCGAAAGATTCGAATTCATCCTCACCTCCGCCGAAGCGGGAATCAGCAAACCGCATCCCGATATCTTCTTGCAGGCTTGCCGCCGCCTGAATCTTCCGCAAGAAGACGTGGTTCACGTGGGCGATTCTCTGGAGGAAGACGTCGATGGCGCGCAGGCCGCGGGCATTCGCGCCACGCTGCTCGACCGGGAGGGACGCTGGCCCAATCGGCCGGACGCCATACGGGCCTTGACGGACCTGTCGGCTCCATCCCGAACTTAAACGCCCGCAGCATAGGCCCTGTAGCGCCCGGCTTCCATGCCGGGCGAGTCTCAAAGGGTGCAGTACTGAGAATATCGCCCGGGCACTCGGCGAACACAATAGTCCGGCTACTCCCCTTGACGTTATTGTTCGGGCTTTCAGCCCTATGAAGACAGATTCCCCGTTTCCTGGGCCTTCGACCCAGGCTGGTATCGTTCGGGCCGTTGGCCCTCTTCAAGACCTACCTCGTCAGACCAGCGACACGATACTTGCGCCAACGGCGCGCGCTATACCAGCATGGGGCACCGCCCCATGATTAGGCGCAATCATAAGTAAGGAGGACTGAAGGTACGAACTATCTCACGTGGAACGGTCACCCCTGCGAGCCCCGACTCCGCATTTACTCTGAGCGGTACTACAAGTACAACCGCGACAGCCTGCGGCATGGGGACTACTGCGCGCCTGACTTGCCTTCCGGGGCTTCCTTACGGCTACCCTTCGTTTGCGGACGCTGGACGGCGAGTTCCTGCGCGAGGTTTTTCACCTGGGTTTCCAGTTTGGAAATCTTCACGCTGAACTGCAAACACAAGGCGAGCACAAAGAAGATTCCGAAGAAGAAGAGCGTCGACGACGTGAACCCCGCGCCGATGAGGTTGGTAATCCATTGCAGAAGGCCGTAATTCATCCCGATCACGAGAATGGTCACGCCGGCGAGGATCCACAACCAGGAATACTCCACCCGCAACTTGCGGCGGCGCACCAGTTCGATGATGACCAGCAGGAGTGACACGCCACACACGGCAGCGAGGATCTTCTGGCGAATGTCCATGACTATTTCTCCCGGCGTATCAGGTTCAGGGGAATGTCCAGTCCCATCTTGAAAAGATAGTATACGGGACGGAGGCCGCGATGCAGGGAGACCCCCGACACCCGCGCGTGCATCTGCACCGGCACTTCGCCGACCCGGAACCCGTGACGATGCAGCATGACCAGCACGTCCACGTCCGGGTAATCCACGGGATAGCTGTCCCGCGAGAAGAATTCGAGCACGCGCCGGTTCATGGCCTGAAAACCGCTGGTCGGATCGGTGACCGTCTTGCCGAGCAACCGGGACGCCACGCGCCGGAACAGCGCCATGCCGAGGCGTCGCGTGAAGGGGATGCGATAGGGCTGCCCTTCGAGAAAGCGGGAGCCGATGCAGATGTCGCAGGCATCGCCCTGCACCCGTTCGAGCAGGCGCGCAATCCCTGCGGGATCGTGTTGCCCGTCGGCGTCCAGTTGCACCAGATAGTCCGCGCGCTGAGCGACCGCGAACTTGTACCCCGTCTGCAGCGCGACGCCGTAGCCCATGTTGAACGGAAGCCGCAGCACCGTAACATCGTAATCGAGCGCGCGCGCGACGGTATCGTCGGTCGATCCGTCGTCCACGACCACGATCCGGCCCTGTGGGAGGGCGCTCCGAACGCCGTCGATCACCGCGCCGATGCGATGGGATTCATTGTACGCTGGCAGTAACACGATGATGTTCGGCGTCATGCGGGGAGTGTACTGCGGCAATCGGAATGCGGTCAATTACGGCTGGCGCGTCCGGATCACGATGCGGTCGTGGGTGACCTGATACCCGTAGTTGGGCACCAGCCATTGCCGGACCAGCAGGTTCAACGCGGTCCGAACTTTTACGTTCACCATGACAGCGGGGTTCACAGGCAGTTCTTCCAACCCCTCTTCGGCAACGACGGTCACGCCCAATTGCCGCGTCAGGGAGTTGAGCACTTGGCCCAAGTCCGTTGGATGCTGCTGCATTTCCAGCGGCTGCCCTGGAGTCGGCGCTTGAGGCAGGATGACCGACACGGTCCGGTTCAGCAGCGCTTCCTGTTCGCTATCCAGCGCGTTCGTGTTCAGCAAGGCATCGGCCGGGCTCGTGTTGTTCGGATTGTAGAGAAACACGTACTCGTCAGTGCTGTCCACGGCGAAGGCATGTACGCGCGCGGACTTCAGGATTGCTTCCAGTGCCGCCTCGAAGGGCACCTGCTGTAGCGCCAATTCGCCGCATCGTGCATCGGCGACGGAGTTGTCCGCGACGATGGTCCGGTCGAGGGCATAGCCCATCCACGCGAAGACTGTGTACAAACGGAGCCCGGAGCCAAACGTCACATCCGTCGTATCGAGGCTGAAGCCGGGCGAGAGCTTTCCAGCGAGCGACACGTCCACGAGCGGTTCGTAACCGGGAAGAAAAAGGAAGTAGTAGTTCGGCGTCTCCTGCACCGCCAGGCCGGCCGCCGCCGCGAGGCTGGTTGCCACTTCGGACAACTCGGCGCGCTTGAAATTCTCTGGTGCTATGGGTCGCGGCTCGGCGCCCGCCATGAGCACCAGGTTACCGCCGTGCGCCTCGCCCACAGCGCGAACCGCGTCGCCGAGATTCGTCGCCGTAATGTCGGCCGTCACCGGCGACTCCATGGGCGACTTCTCGTTCTTGCGTTTACCGGTCTCTTCAGGTTTCTGAGTGGGGTTGTAGATGATCTTTCCCGAACCGGTCTCTTGTGACCCTTCGGCGGTCTCCGTCGGCTCAGTCTTGCCGGTAGACGCGCAGGAAAGGATTTGTACAATCGCAATGGAGGCCAATAGGCAGGCGACAGGTGTGCGCTTCATGAAATGAATCCCCGCGTTCGATTTCGATACCCTTCCGCCTACTATACCTGCACGGCCGGGCAGAGTTCCTTCAAACAGGATCGCCCCACGTAAACCCTTACAGAACGCCCTTTTAGAGCCTCCCTAAAAACTTTTGTTGTTTTGTCGCGCCGGCGCCCCCGCCTGCTGTCTTGGGGTTAATTCGCTGGCGGGGACGCCTGCGCTACATATGATTTCGCTGTTCTTGTGGGAGACTCTAAGCCGGGTGATAGGTCTTGTCCACGGGCGACCGCTGACACCGGGGACACACAAAAGTCCCGTCCTTCGTGCGGCCGCGCGTGGCCAGCATGGTGCACGCGTAGCAGACGACCGCGTGGCACTTGGAGCAAACCAGACCGTAGTCTGGCTGCAAGGCGGGCGCTTCGTTCAACCGGCCGTCGTAAGTGCCCTCGGGCCACGGCGGCGTCCGCAAGGGCTTTCCGCAATCCATGCATCGGGTACTGGTGGTGTGCGGCGAGTACAGGTTGACGCCCACCCACTCGATGCGATTGCGCTCCAGGACATAGCAATGGGACGCCTCGCAATAGGGACACACGTATTCCGCCAGTTTTTGGCCCGTCAGGTCGGGCCGAACCCTGACTACCAGAGCGATTTCCGGTTTCGATAGTTCGACCAAATCCGCCTTTGCGATGACGAGCGGCTTGTTGCAGGAGGAGCAGGAATGTTCCAGGGCGCCGCCGGACGTGCGCGGGCGGCGGTTACCCCCCATTTCCCGGGCGCTCAGCGCGTACCACACGACGAGACCCGAGCCTGCCGCAAAAAGTGCGGTGCATACCAACAGAACCATTGACTCAGCCATGCCGCTAGTTCCTTACGCTCACCTGGAACGTCCCCCGCGGCGAAAGGGCGACTTGCGGGAGACGACGACGCATCTTATACTACTTTTATGATTCTACTTACAGTACTTGTCGCATCGGCCATCGCAGGGCAGCTCAGTCCGCCTCAGGAAGGCGCCCACTACAAGGTCTTCACCAAGGACGGCGGCGAACACTATGCGCTCTGCGAAAAGGTTCAAGGCGATGTGTGGATTTTTCAACTTATCGGTCCGGACGGCGTCGACACGCGCGTCTTTCCGCGCGACAAGATCCAGGACTACGAAGCGGTGACGGAAGACGAGATCCAGCAGCACATCGATGCGGCCCGAACCGCCCGGGGCGAGGTGAAGACCGCGTCAGGTTGGGTTGCGAAGGACGTATACGACCTCGCGCAAGGGGCGCGGGAAGCAGCGCAGGCACAACTGGAACAGTTTCAGAATAGCGACGACGACGCGGCACTGGTCGCGCAGTTGCGCGAGCGTTCACAGTCCGATACCGCCGAGGCCCCCAGCGCCCTGTCCCTGTGGGGTCCTCAAATTGCGTTGATCGCAGGGGCCCTGGTGCTGATCGGAATCATCGTGAAGCTGGTAATCCTCGGCGGCGAACCCGCCGCGGAAGGCTAGCGCCATTCCAAACGCGCTCAGGCCGGGCCTTCCAGAAGTATGATTGTCAATCCCAGCACCTGCAATACCCAAGCCGGGCAACGATGAGTTCACTGTCCCCTCGAGCGAAGCACGTTCCTATCCCCGGTCCACTCACCCGCGGAATTCGAAACCGGAACTCCGTCGCAGGCGAGACGTATATTCGCAAGCGCAACGCTGAGACGCAGACCACGGCTCCCCACCCAGACAGTCCCTCCCCCATACACACTCGCAAGGCTCAACGCCATCCGAGCCTCTGTTTATAGGGGCGCGTTGGGCTTCCCGCGGTCCGATGGAAAATCCGTCACGTCCTCATCGCGGCAATAAGTTCGTTCAACGACACGCTGGCGATTGCCGTAGCTTTGTCGCTCATCGCGTAGGGCAGAATGAGTTCGTCCCCGTGCAGCATTGAGCCGCAGCTATAGACGACGTTGGGAACATACCCGTCGCGCTCGTCGCCGTTGGGACTGAGGAGCGGGTCGCGAAGGCGCCCAACGACCTTGGTGGGATCGTCGAGATCCAGCAGGGCAGCGCCGATGCAGTACTTCCGCATCGGGCCCACGCCATGGGTAATGACCAGCCAGCCGGCGTCTGTCTCGATGGGGGAACCGCAATTCCCCACCTTTACGGTTTCCCAGGCCTCTTCCGGCCGAAGAAGAACTTGCGGATTGCTCCAAAAGTGGGGGTTGTCCGAAAACATGATCAAGAGGTTTTCGTCATCCTGACGGGAGAGCATCGCGTAGAGACCGTTGATGCGTCTGGGGAAGAGGGCCATGCCTTTGTTCTGCACGGCGTCGCCGTTCAGCGTCAGCACACGGAAGTGAAGAAAGTCCCGGGTCTCAATGAGCTGTGGAAGGATGGCACGTCCGTTATAGGCGGTGTAGGTTGCATAATACGTGACCGCACCGTCATCATCGACGAAGCGGACGAAGCGTGCGTCCTCGATGCCGTTGCTTTCGTTTGCGGAGACCGGAAAGATGATGCGCTCGCTTAGCGCCAGGTTGGATGAGAACTGCAATTCGTAGTTGGAATCCGCCAACCATTGCATGCACTCCAGCGTGCGTTGCAGATCGAACGTGCTGGTCAACGTGTCATGCCGGATCTGTGCGACGCTATTGACCAAATCGCTGCGGGTAAACGCGTCCGCGAGAGGCCCTGTCACCGCCGAGGTGCAGTCATTGTCAAATCCCATTTCGTGCAGCTTGATGATGAAGTCCTTCTTCCGGTACCGGGGGTTGGGAACCACTTCGGGCACGGTGACAAAACGCGAGACCGGGTCCATTCCAATGCAGCCGTCGGGCAAGATCGTTCCTACCCGAAACTCGATGGAGGAGATGTGCCCTTCGCCAGTGGCGCGCAGGCTCATGATAAAACGGAGGCACCCATTAGGCACGCCGCTTTGATCGGGGTGCGACACGATGGAAGGATTGAACAGGGCTGCGGATTCCAGCGCGTATTCACCGGAGAACAGCGCGCCGATAAGCAGTTGCCGTGCCCGCGATAGCGTTTCCGGGGCGGCAACGTGGTGTTGCACCTTCGTATAATGATCCAAGAGCAGCGCTTCAATGTCGAAATGCCGGGAATCGAATTCATCATGCACCGCACGCAATTCCTTCTCGGCCTCTTCCTCGGTCCGGGCAAGGGCACGGCCAATGATCGCGGCAATACGCTCGGGATCATTGGGGACGAATGGGCGGATGATGACCCGGGCGCTCTCCGGAAGAAGCGTGACCTCGTGACGGCGCATGCGGATCGTGGTCATGCGAGATCCGGCAGCGGGTGTTCCGCGCGATTCATCTCAGCCAGTGCCAAATGGAAGGCGAGTGACGATTCCGCTCCTTGGTTCTCGTTGACGCGATCGCAGTGCAACCCATCGCCGCAGCCGCCAGTGCCGGAATCATAAATCGGGAGACCGAGATCGTTCCGCCCTAGAAACCATTCGAACGCACGCCGGGCCTCGATCAACCAGGAGGAATCCTTCGTGGCGCGAAAGGCTTCCAGGGAGGCGCAAACCATGGCCTGGGCCTCGACAGGCTGTTGATCGAAGTCGGCGCGCGCACCATCGCGTACATAAAATCCGTTGCTGCCGATGGGTCTGAAATGGCCTGCTTGAGTCTTTTGCAGCGAGGCCAGCCAGCGGAGGGACTTCAACCCGATTTCCACGGCTTCAGTATGGGCCATACGCATACCGCTCAGAATCAGGGCTTGGCAAAGGCGGGCGTTGTCGTACGTGGCACTCGCTTCAAACCATGGCCAGTTTTCGGTGGCGCAGCTTTTCCAGAGCGTCACGAGGTGGCCGGCAAGCGTTTGGCGGACAGCTCTGGCTTCCAGACTATCCGGACACCTCCGAATGTACTCATCAATCCCAAGCAACGTGAACGACCAAGCGCGCGGCGAGGTGAATGACGTTGCGGCGCTCAATCCACGTTCGAAGAGTTGCGCCGATAACCGGCCCCGGCCCTCGTTTCGAGACCGCGCCGATCCGACACCCAACGCCCAAAGCGCGCGGCCGTGGCTGTCCTCGCTGCCGGCATCCTCCAGCCATTGCCGGCCATGGCTCATAAAGTTCCGGAATCGCCCCGTATCGCGATTCAAGGCAGACGCGAGAAACGCGAGATACGTGGTAGTGAAGCCATTGAGATTCTCTTCGAGAGGCTCGCCGCCTAGTTCATCAAGGAGATTGCATAAGATGAACGCCCTGGCATTGTCATCGGTGCAGTAGCCATGGTGAAAGTCCGGAACATTGAAAATCGCATGTTGAAAGATACCGGTGTTGTCACTCATGTGGACGATGTGATCCAGCCGCAACGGAGGGAGATCGTAAGGACGGCTGGCGAGTGTCCAATTTGCAAAGGCGGTGCGTGGGGTCGCCTGGCGATCCGCACGCGCATGTTGGAACGACTCCAGATAGCGTTGGGCCACTGCAGACCAGATCATCTCACGCCCGCGCCGATAGGCCTCTTCTCGCGTACTCTCCAGAAGATCGGGACGGTTGAGAAACTCGCACACGCCGGCGGCGATGGCGGGTGGGTCGCGAAAAGGAACGAGTATGCCGCGTCCTTCCGCAAGCAGTTCCTGTGCATGCCAGTACGGAGTGGAAACCACCGCCTTGCCCGCGCCGAACACATACGCCAAGGTTCCGGACGTGATTTGTCCCTCGTTAAGATAGGGCGTGATGTAAATGTCCGTTGCGCCGATGAATTCGGTCAGGTCGTCGAGCGACACAAAACGGTTGTGAAAAATCAGGTGTTCTTTTACACCGCGCTCCTCTGCCAGTCTTTCCAGACTTAGCCGATAACGCTCCCCCTCGCGCGCCAAAAGATTTGGATGTGTCGCACCCAGCACCAGATAAACCACATTCGGATGAGCCTGAACGATTTCGGGTAATGCTTCGATGACGTATTCAATACCCTTGCCAGGGCCAAGCAGGCCGAAGGTCAGTAAGACAATTCGTCCCTCGACGCCGAACTGCTCCTTGAACGAGCGGGAATCCGCGAACGGAACATCGGGGATACCGTGGTGAATGATATCCAGTTTGGTATCCGGCACCGCGTACGTATCGCGCAGAATCTCCGCGCCCTTCTGCGCCATCACGACCACGCGGTCGCTGCGTTGCACCAACTCGTTCATGACCGTCCGTTGCGCGGCATTCGGCTCGCGAAGAACCGTGTGCAACGTGGTGACCACAGGCATGCGGACTTCTTTAAGGAGCGCCAACACGTGACTTCCCGCAGGTCCGCCGTAGATGCCGAACTCATGCTGCACGCACAGTACGTCCGCATTGTTGAAGTTCAGGAAATCCGCTGCCCGGCGATAGGAGTCCAAATCCTTTTCCAGCAATTCAAAACGTACGCGGGATGGATACTCATAACCGTCTACCCGGTCGTTCACCGCACCCGCATAACATTGCGCCGCCGGAACCGCCCCCGCCACGGCTTCGCAGAGATCGTGGGTGAAGGTCGCAATTCCGCACAGGCGTGGCACGTAGTTTCCGAGGAATGCGATGCGCATTGGCGGGGCCAGGTGACCCACGGTTTTCCTTTCCGGTGCCGCGCGGGAACGCAAGATACCGTTCAGCGTTCTCGTACGATTCCAACTACAGGTTCGGTGTAATCCTTACAAGCCTGCCGTCACTTCCGCGTGACGGTAGTCTCAGGTCCAAGTCGGAGTTTGTTCTCCAGACACACCCATTCTACGGCTGAAAACGATGCTCGTAATAGTCGTCGTTTAATTTACCCACAAGATCCCGGGAATCCGAAAGATCGGCTTCCAGGAGTTCTCGCCAGGAAACGAATCCCCGAAATTGGTGATGTTCATCCTTGACGACCAACTGGCCAAGCCGTTTGTCGACCATGATTGCCTTCGCGACCTCATAGCGTTCGTCCATGGAGATCCAGTATGCCGGTGACGTCATTGCGTCCCGGACTTTGGTCGAATTCAGGTCGAGTCCCTGGCGCACAATCCGCCGCAACAGATCGCGTTCCGAAAAGACTCCGACAACCTTGTCGCCGTCACAAACGGCGACCGCACGCACTTCGCCGTCGTACATGTAATCAATCACTTGCCGAATCGTTCGGTCGAGATTCACCGAGTACTTCTCCCGATCTTCGCCGACAAGTTCACGTATCGTCATAGACATTGTTCTTGCTCCAATTGCGCAGCGGTTGTCGCCGGATGGGGATATCGCTTGTCACAATTCCCGCTACCATGCAAAGTCAGATGCCGGAAAATTGGTGAAACGTATTGTTTTCGATCTCGAGAATTCCTATTTGAGGAGTCCGGCTGAAGGCTTCTTCTCGTGTTTTTCTTCCTTGCGCTTCTTTGAATCCGCGTCCTTTACCGCTTTCTGTTTTCGGTTTTTGTCCTTGTCTTTCTGGCTCTTGTCACCCAATGGAAACCTCCCTCATTGTATCGGCTAAGACCAGCCAAACCGTTGAAAAAGTTCAAATCGTGGACCGGGTCCGGTCGTCATTTGCGCCGCGCGAATAGGCGCGCATTGTCTTTCGCACAGAATTCGAGAGGAATAAATGAGGCAGTCAGATAGGAAAGAAAACGGTACCTGCTCTACCGGGAGCTTCGACCCATATTCGTTACTATACGCCAATGAGGCGAAGATATCCATCCCAGAGCGGAACTTGTCCGGTTACATTGTGGCGCCGCACGATGTCGTCGTCTCGAGTCGACCAGCGTTAGGGTGATAACATCGTCCGCTGTTCCCGTCATCGGCCCGTCACGGGTCCACACTGACGACCGGGGGAGTCTCTGGAAATAAGGTGGAAATCACTACTGTCCCAACGTTTTTAATTTGGCATTTGTAGATATTTGGAATAAAAAGACTTGGAACGCAAAACTCGTTTTTCGATTTTGAGCCGGAGAAGTCAATCTGGCCATCCTTGCAGATTCACACGCGAGGAGGCACAGTATGGAAATAGAGGGACTGGAAATAGAGGGACGAAATAGAGGGACGGGACGAAATAGAGCGAAATAGAGGGACAGACTACGAATTACCCGCCTCTCCGCCGGCTTCCTTTGCGCGTTTGCGCTTACGGCCTCGTTTGGCCGGACGGGGGAGGGGCCGAGCAGGTTCTCCAGTTGGACCACGAATCACGCCTTTGGCGTGACGCAAGGGCGGCCCGTGTTGGTCTGGCGGCGAATGCGATCGACGGCATCGGGGTCCTCCTCCACACGAAGCCACTCCGCCCAGTCCCCAATGACGCCGGGCGGGGGGAACTCCTTCAATAGTAGCGTATCGGTCGCCAAACCGCAATGGGCTCGCGCAAAAACCACGGGCTGCTAGTGTAGTGAATTCGAGATTCGTTTCGCTTTTTTGTCCCGGTATCTGAGGGAACATCCCCCTAAATCCCCCTTCAAAGGGGGACTTTTAGCGACACGTCACACAATATCTTTGAGAAGGGAATTTCGGGTTCAGGACACTACCCCTTCACCGATTCGACTTTGTAGGCGTGTACGGGTTCTTCCTTGCCTTTGAGCATGACGGTGCCAATCGGCGTGACCTGGACGCGGTCGTGGATGAGGCTGTAGGTTCCTTCCGACACGATCACCTGGCCCGGTTCGGCGAGTGAGCAGAGGCGGCGCGCCGTGTTCACCTTATCCCCCACCACGGTGAACTCCATGCGGTCGGGCGATCCGATGTACCCCGCAACCGCTTCTCCGGTGGCGACGCCAATTCCCAGTTCGAAGAGAGGACGCCCCTGCTGTTTGCGGCGTTCGTTCAGTTCCGCGTTCTTGATCTGGATGGCAATGGCGGCCTTCACGGCGCGGTACGCGTCGTCCCCCGTGCTGAGGGGCGACCCGAAGACCGCCATGATCTCGTCGCCGATGTACTTGTCGAGCGTCCCTTCCAACTCGAAGATGATTGCCGTCATCGCGGTGAAATGCTCGTTGAGCATATCGACCAGTTCCGTCGGCGATATCCGCTCCGCGATGGGCGTGAACCCGCGAACGTCGCAGAACAGGGTGGTCACAATCCGCTTGCGGCCGCCCAGTTCGAGGACGGTGTCCTCCTTCATGATCTCTTCCACGATAGAAGGCGACAGGAAGCGGCCGAGGCTCGCGCGCTTCTTTTCCGATTCCACCATGCGCTCGTAGAGCTGAACGTTCTCGATCGCCATGGCGGACTGAGCGGCCAGCGATGCGAATAATTCAAGATCCTCCTCGTCGAACGTATGCGTTGGATCCCGCGTATCGACGTAGATAGAGCCGAGAATCCGGTCCTCCACCTTCAGCGGCACGCACATGGCGCTGCAAATCTGCTGGCGGATGATGCTCTCCCGGCCGCCGAACTCACCGTCCCGCTCGCGGTTCGCCATGAGCACCGGTTCACCGTCCCGCGCGGCGCGCCCGGCGATCCCCATGCTCGGCGAACTGGCTTGAAGCTCCTGCCCCATCTGGCGCGCCACGCTGACCTTCAGTCCGTCGCCAGAGTCTCCCTTCAACATGATGAACCCGCGCTGGGCGTTCATCACCTCGATGGCCGTATCCAACACCGACGAGAGCCGGTTGTGGAGATCGAACTCCGACGCGATCGATTTGGTCGCCTTATACAGCGCGTCGAGCCGGCGGAAGGCGCGCCCCATTTTGACCAAGTCTTCCTGGGACACGGCGGGCGCTTGCGCAGTGGTGGGCGTCGGCGTCTTGGCTTGCATGCCGATGAGAGTCATGCTGTTCCCGACGCTCTCCATTTCCGCGCGGATCTTGTCCAGATCCTGCACCAATGGTGAGTCTTCTGCCTTAGCGGACACCGGCGGCGCATCGGCGTCCGCCTGGAACAGAATCCGGCATTTGCTGCCCAGCCAGATCTCATCCTTGTCCGCCAACACCCGCTCAACCACGCGCTGACGGTTGACGTACGTGCCATTCAGACTGCTGAGGTCGTAGAGGACCACATGCGCCCCGCGGCGGACGATCTTGGCATGGTGGCGCGATACCTCATCGGCGACGAGCGCGACGTCGTTGTCCTCCGCGCGCCCAAGATGGATGGTATCTTTGGAAAGGGGCACCGTAATCGGCGCAACACCCGGTTGTTCGATAATGGCTTTCGACATTCCCACAGACTCCCATGCGCAGCGACGGCATCATAACAACGGCCGGCGAAGCGGTCAATGGACGGCGTCCCATTGTGCGCAGCTCGCCGGCTTTGATACACTCCCGCCAAGCGGACGCCTTTGCAGGCATCCGCCTTTTTTGTCTAAGGTCGCCCGAGTACAGCCGGGCGGGAGTACGAGCGAAACATGGCCCTCCGGGATCTTTGTGAACAATACGGCATCTCTTTCAAAAAGCAGTTGGGACAGAACCTGCTGCTCGACGAGAACATCAACCGCATCATGGTGGACGCCGCGGACATCACCGGCGCTGACGATGTCATCGAGGTGGGGGCGGGCCTCGGCGCGCTTACGGGTCGCATCGCGGAACGGGCGAACCGCGTTTTGGCCATCGAAATTGACCGTTCGTTCATGCCCTGCCTCGAGGATCAGTTCGGCGCGAACGACAAGGTAAAGCTATTCCGGGGCGACGTGCTGAACCACGACGTGGAGAAGCTGGTCGCGGAATACCTGCCGGAACCCAAGACGCTGAAGATGGTGTCGAACCTCCCCTACTACATCACAACCCCCGTCCTCTTTCATTTCTGGGAATCCTCACTGCACTTCGACCGGCTGGTCGTTATGACGCAAGAAGAGGTCGCCCTGCGCATGGTGGACCCGGTTGGAGGCCACGACTACGGCGTGCTGGCCTTGGCGGCGGCGCTGTATTCCGACGTCGACATTGTCCATAAAGTGCCGCGGACTTGTTTTCGTCCACAACCCCGCGTGGACAGTTGCATCGTCCGCATGCGATGCCGGCAAGAGCCGCTTTACCCCGACGTGCCGCCCAAGTTCCTCATGCGGATCATACGCTCCGCCTTTTCCCAGCGCCGGAAGACGCTGCGCAACTCGCTCACCCGGGCGGGCGCCTTCGGGGCGCCCAAAGAGGCCGTGTTGGAAGCCTTCGATGCCACGGGAATCGATCCCGGCCGGAGGCCCCAGACCCTGACGCTCGACGAATTTGCCGCGCTCGCGCGTGAAATCCGAAGCCGAATCTGACACACTGACGCGGCCGCGAACGGTTGGGGCCATCGTAGCGAAGGTGAACCATGCTCGACTTGTATGAACAAATCGTCAACAGCCTGGGCAGCGGGGTCATCGCGCTGGACCCGGAAGGCCGGATCATCATGGCCAATCCGGCTGCCGCGGCCTACCTGGATGTCGATCCCTCGGTGCTCGCGCCGGGAACCGCTATCACGGATGTCCCGAATGCCGGCCCCTTGGCTTCTGTCCTGCTCGAAGTCACGCAATCCGGCCAGCCATTGTCCCGGCATGAAGTCACCCTGGCCTTGCCCAATGGCACCGTGAAACAGATCGGCCTGAGCGCCTCGGTCCACACGGAAGAAGAGGCGCTCAACGGGATCATCGTGTTGTTTACCGACATGACCGAACGCGTGCGCCTCGAACGCTCGGCGGAACTCAACCGGCAACTGGCTGCGTTGGGCGAGTTGACGGCCGGCGTGGTCCACGAGTTGCGGAATCCCGTCAGCATCATCAGCGGCATGGCCGAATTGCTCATCCGCAAACTGGAACCGGAAGACGAGCGAATGAATGCCGCACAAACCATCCTTCGCGAAACCGCCGACCTCGAACGGCTCATTTCCCAGTTCCTGGGGTTTGCCCGCCCCTTCGAGTTGCAGCGAGGGAAATGTACGGCGGACGCGATCGTCGATCGCACGGTGCAATTGTGTATTCGCCGTGCCGAGCAGAAGGGCGTATCGTTGGAAGGCCAGTCGCCCGCGAACATCCGCATCCATGCCGACCTCTACCGCGTGGCGCAGGCGCTCTCGAACATTGCGAACAACGCCATCGAAGCAGTCCCCGCGGGTGGTAGGGTGACGATCCGCGTATTGGTGGAGGAATCGGAAGTCGTGTTCGAAATCGAGGACAACGGCCCCGGTATCTCCCTCATGCCCGGCGAAGATGTTTTCCGGCCCTTCTTCACCAAGAAGGAAGGGGGAACCGGGCTTGGGCTGACCATCGCCCATCGCATCATCGCCGCCCATGAGGGAACGGTGAAGTTCGACTCCGAAACGGTCGGCGGCGCGTGTTTCCAGGTACGGCTTCCGCGCGCGAACTCGGACCCGCCAGTTACCTGACGGAGACCGCAAGGCCGCGCAGGATGTTCGGCAGCGCGGAAATGTCCGAGATCTTCAGGTCAGGTTCAAACTCGGGACCATCCTGAATCCGGTCGTGATACGTGCTGTCAACCAGGATGCCGGTCATGCCCACACCGTGGGCGCCCACGATATCGCGGTGGGGCTTATCGCCGACGTACCAGGCTTCTTCCGCGGGGACGTTCATGTCCTCCAGCGCTTGACGAAATATCGACGCATCGGGTTTGTTCATGCCAAACTCCGCGGAGAAAACCAAGGTGTCGAACAGGGGCAGGATGCCGCCTTCCCGAAACAGGCGCCGGTGCTCTTCGGTGACCATGAGCGTATTCGAGACGAGACCGAGCCCGAACCCCATCGCGTGAAGCGCCTCCAGCGTTTGGCGCACAAACGGATAGAGCGGCCGCACCTCCCACTGCGCGATAACCCGGTACCAGAATTCGATGTTGTCTTCCGTGGGCTCGATTCCGGCCTTGGGAAGCCACTCGCTGATAATTGGGCGGGGGTCCAGGGCCGGCCGGGGCGACGGCAAAGCCTCGAAGGCGTGAATCAACGCCACGGACATGCCGATAAACCAATCTTCGGTACCGGGCGATGGGATGCCGTCCGGAAACGATTTCCGATACCCGCTGGGATCCCACATATCGGCCGATTCGAGCAAGACGCCCCCCATGTCAAAAAGAATGGCGGAGGGTTTTTGTAAATCCATGGGAAATCCTTCCAGTACGTTAGGGTTCGCGCGGAGGAACGGTCTTGTCCCCGATTGCCGGCCGGCAACTCGTCGATCGAATTGTACCGGACGAGGAAAAACTGTTGACCCCGGCGCGGGAGTCGGCTATTGTATAGGCAAGCATTGTGGGGTGCAAAGTATGAAAACTGGATTGCGGATAGTTGCGGGCGTGTGTGTCGCCGCGTCCTTCGTCCTTCTGCCGGGCTGCGGCACGCTGGGATCCGTTGCGGATCTTGCAAATTCGGTCGTCAATACGGCCGCCAATACTGCCGTCAAAGCCGTCAGCCCAAGCACCTACACCGGCAAGTCCAACGAGACCTACAACTCGCGCGAACCGCTGAAACGGCGCCGCAACACCATGAGCAGCCGGGAAGGGTCGCGGTCCTGGGCGTCCAAGTCCAGCCATTCCTCCAGCAGCAACCCCGACGTGGGCATGCCGTACAAGTCCCGGAACTTCGACAAGCGCTAAGCGCGACGGTGGAACTTTCCTTGGCAACGTAGGGACCAAGTACCGTCTTCCGGCCTGCTTGGCGACTTCACCCCAATCCGTGGTGGCTGTTCTCCTTGACGATTTGCTCGTCGCTGACGATGGGAAATCTCGAAGGATAGCGGAGGTATGACACGTGCCCGTCCATGTACAGTACGTTTGATCCTCCCGGTACGTGATTGAATGCCAGCCCCCCCGCTTCGTTGTCCGTGAACGCGCTGCTTCCGAAGGTGTCCCACATGATGGCGAGATTGCTTTCAGCGAACCCGGCGGCAGCGGGATTGTTGATATCGGTTATGTAGAATCGCTCTGCGCCCTGCCGAATGCGAACTACCGCGTCGGAACCAAAGGTGCCCGTAGCTACCGGCGGAGCGGGCACCCACGGTGGCCACAGCGCCGTCTCCATGGGCAAGTCTTCCGTGTAATCTTTGACGCGCACCGTCGTGTGGCCCAGAATGGCCACGTCTCCCATGATGGGATTGACGGACTTCGCTCCCCAGATTCCGTAGTACTCGGCCGTGTTGGTGGCGAGGTATCCTTTGTACATGTAGGAACGGGCAAGTTCCGCGCACAGGTAATAGTCGAATGAGACCAAGTCCTCGGCCTGCAGGGCATCGTCCTGCCATGCGTCAAATGCGATGGAGCCGGACGGCACACGGGGACCGACACTCGCCCACCCGGGGTCGGCGCCTGAATCGGATGGACATTTCGCGATTGCGGAATCCGCGAGATAATCCGGAACGATACTTGCGCCGTGGGGTGACTCAAAGAGCGGTGACGACCGTCCATCCGGCCGTACGCTGCCGTAGGGGGCCGGCGGCGGATAGTCGCCCTTGTTCTCGCCGGCGTACATGGCGAAGATCGTGCCGAACTGTTTCAGATTGTTCTGGCACGAGGCACGCCGCGCCGATTCGCGGGCGCGCGCGAGCGCGGGCAGCAGAATGGCGGAAAGGATGCCGATAATGGCGATAACAACCAGGAGTTCCACCAGGGTGAATCCCCGGGGTTCCGTCGTCGTTCGTACAGGTTTCAAATGATAAATGGAAACGTTCCTCATTAGGTTTGGCATGGCCGCAACGCTTCAGTCCGTGTCGGGGAGTGATGCGGAAAGCCAATCGACAACAGTCCGCAGCGCTTTGACTCGGGCGTAACGCTTGTCATTCGCTTCTATGATAATCCATGGCGCATGGGGTGTCGAGGTACGCTCGATCATGTCGGACACGGGATCCCAGTAATCCTCCCAGCGCTCGCGATTGCGCCAGTCCTCATCGGTTAGTTTCCACCGCTTATGCGGCAGCGTTTCCCGCTCTTTGAACCGGTTCAGTTGCTCGTCCTTAGAGATATGTAGATAGAACTTCACAAGGACCGCCCCGAATTCCACGAGTTGCTGCTCGAATTCGTTGATCTCGCGGTAGGCCCGCTCCCATTCGTGCGGTTTGGCGAACCCTTCCACGCGCTCGACGAGGACGCGGCCATACCAGCTCCGGTCGAAGATGGTGAAGTGCCCCGCCTTCGGCAATGCCGACCAGAATCGCCAGAGATAATGCCGGCGCCGTTCCTCGCCCTGAGGCGCGCCGACGGGGACCACCTCGTACCCGCGCGGGTCAAGGCCCCGCGTCAGCCGGCGGATGTTGCCGCCCTTTCCGGAGGCGTCGGTTCCCTCGTAGACAATGATCACCGGCGTTCGCGCGAAGTAGCAGAGGTGCTGCAGGCGCCGCAACTCGGACTGAAGCCTTGGCAGCGCCTTGTCGTATTCCTTCCGTTCAATCTTGACCGCAAGGTCTACCCGATCCAGCGGGCTTGTCCGCCGGGGCGCCGCAATCACGGGCTGCGCCGTACCGCTTTCACCTCCCGCGAGCGCCGCCTTGAGCGCGGCATGCAACGTTTCCGCGACCATGACTTCGGCGAAATTCTCGTCCGTCGCGGGAACGATGGTCCACGGCGCGTACGAGGTCGATGTTTCGCGCAGCATGTCCTCGACGGCCTGCTCGTAGTCCGAGTATTTCTTGTGCCGTTTGCGTTCCGCTTTACCGACCTTCCACGCGAAGGCGGGATCCTTGGCAATCCGCTTAAACCGTTTCGCCTGTTCCTTCTTGGAAATGTGGAAGAAGAACTTGACGACGACCGCACCATCGTCCTGCAATTGCCGCTCAAAAGTCCGGATACGTTCGTAGGCCTGGTGCAGCCCCGCGCCATTCACGTCGCCCTCGACGCGCTCGTTGAGCACCTGCCGGTACCAGCTATGGTTGTAGATGGCAATGGTGCCGCGCGCCGGCGCGGTGAGCCAGAACCGGCACAAAGCGGGATACATGCGTTCTTCGAGGGTCGGTTCCTTGATGTTGTGCACTTTATAGCCGCGCGGGTCCAGGGGTTGCAGCAACCGGTTCAGTACAGACCCTTTCCCCGCCGCGTCCCACCCCTCAAAGACGACAAGCACCGGGCAGCCGTCCGGCTGCAAGTCCCGCTGTAACTGGGACAACTCGAGGTCCAGCCGATCGAGCGCTTCTTTCGCGTCTTTTTTAGACAAGCGGGCGTCGAGGTCTGCGGTTTCCAACATCGCGGCAACTCCTTGTACTGCAAGATTACGGGCGGGACCGGTCGAGATACAACGGCATTGCTTAGTCCTTGAGTAATTCGGGATGGTACTTCGCAGTGCACTCCGGACACATGCCGTGGCTGAATTCCGCGTTGGAGTGTTCGGCGACGTACTCCTCGATGCGCTGCCAAGACGCATCATCGGACTGGATTCGCCGGCAGTACATGCAGATGGGAAGAATCCCTTGTAGCGTCTTGATGTGGTCCATTGCGCCTTGAAGCTCACGAAGCCTCCGCGCTCCTTCCAGTTCGAGTGCGACGATCCGCTCGCCAGCCCCCACCCGGGCCTTGAGTTCGTCGCGGTCGAAGGGCTTCACGATGTAGTCGTCCGCGCCGGCATTCAGCCCAAAGGCGATATCGGCTTTGTTTGCGCGCGCGGTCACCAGGATGATGTAGGGAAGCGTGTCTTTCCGGTTTTGGCGCACGCGGCGACACACCTCGACCCCGTCGATACCGGGCATCATCCAGTCCAAAAGGGCCAGCGGCGGACTATCCGCTTCGAGCAGGATCTCGAGGGCGCGTTCACCGTTGTTCACGACCTGCACATGGTATCCCCATTTCTCCAGTACGGCCTCAAGCATCCGGCGCGAAGTGACGTCGTCTTCTGCTATCAGGATTTCCATCGATTCTATCCTCGGGTACCTGGAGATCGGCCGTCCGCCCCGTCCCCCATCCTACGAAACAACGATGACCGACTTAAACTTCTGTAAGGCAAGCTCCACATCCTTGAGGGCGGCATCCACTAACTCCCAATCCTGCTTCGCGGCACTCGCTTCGAGGGTACGAGCCGAATCTGCAATGTCTCCAGCCTCGACGTTCAGTGCGGAACCCTTTAACGTGTGCGCCAAGCGGCTGAGCGAGGTGGCGTCCCGCTGCGAAATCGCGCTCCGCATACGACCGAATTGCGCGTCGCAATCCGCCAGAAAGACCTGCACCAGTTCGTCGAACAATTCAGTGTCGTTGTCCAGCCGCGCCAACAGCGCTCGACGGTTGAACACGGGTTTTCGGCTCCCCTTGCCAGGTCGATCCTTTGGCATTTCGGGCACCGTAGTGCCGTCCCCAACGTACCGTTCGATCATCTCGGCCAGCTCGCGGGGCTGTAACGGTTTGGCCAGATAGTCGTCCATGCCCGCGGCAATATACCGGTCGCGGTCCCCCTGCATGGCGTGCGCCGTAAGCGCGACGATTGGAATGCGCCGCTTGGCGCCGGACTCTCCCTGGCGAATGATCCGTGTGGCCTCAATCCCATCCATTTCCGGCATCTGGCCGTCCATTAGAATCAAGTCGTAGGGCAGGCGTTTAACGGCTGATACTGCTTCCATTCCGTTTGCGACCGCATCGGCGCGATAGCCGAGTTTTTCAATAATCCGGAGCGCCACCTTCTGGTTGATGGGGTTGTCTTCGGCAACAAGAATCCGTTTCGTATATTTCTTGCGCTCGACGACGGAATGGCGGGTGATTAGCCGCTGCGGCTTCTCCGACTCGCCGCGGCGGCGAGTGCCCAGCGCCGCACGGAGGCAATCGTAGAGCTGGGAGCGTTTGACCGGTTTGGTGAGGTACGCCACAAACCCCAGCTCGTGAAACCGGGACGCTTCGCCCCGGCGCGCGCTGGACGTGATCATGACCAGAACGGGGTCTCCCAACACGGCGTCCGCCCTGATGGCACTGGCAAGTTGCTGCCCATCCATCTCGGGCATAAGGGAGTCGATGAGGACGAGGTCAAATGGCGTTCCAGCGCTGGCCCGCGCCCGAATCGCGTCGAGTGCGGAACGGCCATCCGCTACCACCTCGCAATGACATCCCCATCGGTTCAACTGTTGAGACAAGACAGCCCGATTCGTCTGGTTGTCGTCAACAACAAGGATCCGCCGGCCCTCGATGGGCTCCAGGGGAAATTCTTCTTCGGTGTCTGCGCCGCGCTGGTGCTCCAACCTGCACGTAAACCAGAATGTCGACCCCTTTCCTTCTTCGCTCTCGACGCCGATTTCCCCTCCCATGAGGTTTGCAAGCTGCATCGATATGGCAAGTCCCAGCCCCGTGCCGCCATACCGGCGCGTGGTGGAGCTGTCGACTTGAGAGAAGGACTTAAACAAGCGGTCCATCCTATCCTTCGGAATCCCGATTCCCGTATCCGTCACGGCAAACCGGATTGTCGATAGGTGCTCGGACTCCTGGTCGAGCGTCGCATGAATGATGACTTCGCCGTGCTCCGTGAACTTGATGGCGTTGGAAACCAGATTGATGAGGATCTGGCGGAGCCGTCCCGGATCGCCTTTGACGCGCGACGGCACACCGGGCTCCACGAGCGACGCGATCTCCAGGCCTTTCTCCTGCGCCCGCACGGCAAGCAGGTCGAGGACTTCCTCAATCGCGATACGCAGATCGAAGTCAATGACCTCCAGTTCGAGGCGCCCCGCTTCCACCTTGGAAAAGTCGAGAATATCATTGATGATGGCAAGGAGGGCATTTGACGACTCGATAATGGTCTCCGCATGGTCGCGCTGTTCGTCATCCAACTCCGTGTCGAGCAACAGACCCGTCATGCCGATGACCCCATTCATGGGCGTACGAATCTCATGGCTCATGTTGGCCAGGAATTCGCTCTTGGCGGCGTTCGCGACTTCCGCCTCGATGGCCATCTGATTCGCGCGGGCAATCGCTTCCTGCAGTTGTTCGTTCGTCCGTTCCGCTTCTTCCTTCGCTCGAACCAGCGCCGCTTCCGCGCTGACCCGATCGGTCACGTCCCGCCCGACCGACTGATACTCGATTGGATGACGCGTATCGTCGAAAAACCCGCGGATCGTCCATTCGTACCATCGCGGATCATCTCCCGGTGCGGTGATCTTGCTCCGGTGCGTAACCATGGGACTCTCCGGTGTGCGTTGCCGGATCAGGTCGGCGACCACCCCGTTTTCAGGTTCAGGAATGAGTTCCAGGAGATTTTGACCGACGAGTGTCTCGGGAGTCTTGCCCACGAGTTGGGCGAAGGCCCCGTTCACGTACCTGAGCGTTCCGTCCGGCGCGAATCGGTGCACGGCTTCCGTCTGGTCTTCGAGTACACCGCGCAATCGCGCCTCACTCTCCTTGAGTGCCTGCTGTGCATGTTCGCGCTCGTGGACCTCCTCCTGAAGTTGCTTGGTACGCTCTAGCACGCGCGTTTCAAGTTCCGCATGCGCTTGCTGCAACGCTGCGTCGCGGCTTTGGATACGGTCCAACATCGCATTGAACTGGTCGATGAGATCGCCCATCTCGTCCTGCCCAAAGGTCTTGGCCCGAGTGGAGTAGTCTTTTCGTTCGGAAACGTGCTTTGCGACTGCACCCAGATGAAAAATCGGGTCGGTAATCAAGTACCGCCACCGCGATTGTAGCACCAGCGCTAGAATCAGTGCCGCTCCGATGGCGAGGGCGAACACGACGATGTCCCGCATGACGCGGGTCCAGAAGGAGTTTCGGTTGGCATGGAGCACGAGGGTTCCCACCGGCGTGCCGTCACGCTCGATCGGTTTAACGACAATCATCTCTTTCCACGACAGGGACACCGCGCGCGCCGGAATGCCAGGATCCTCTTGGTGTTCCTGAACGGGTAGGCGATGCCAGTGCGTGAACAACTCGCCTTCCGCGCCGTAGATGAACGCCGTCTCGATCTCCTCCATGACGGTCATGGCCGACATGATCGTCTCGGCTTCGCCGGCGGCATCAAACATCACGGCCGCCGCGCTATTCTCGGCGATAACCGAAGCGATGGCTCGGAGATCCTCGATTGTGGAGTTCCGAAACGACACCAGATCCACAGTGACAATTGTGGACGCAGCGAGCAACAATGCCGCGAGGCTCGGTAGCATCACCAGCAGCGTCAGCTTCTTGCCGATGGAGAGATCGTTAAGCCGGAGCTTCTTCACGGTCCTCCTCCCCATCTTCCTCGGATTCGATAAGGTGTGCCAGGCTCAAGAGCTGGGAGCTAATGCGAATGTTCGCCCGCTGGGCGGATTTCGCATTGATCTCAAACCGGATCTTGCCTTCCCGTTCGACAAAATTAATGATGCCGCCGCGTTTCGCGAAGTCGGCAGAATCGCCGATCGTCAGGATATGTCGTTCGTGCAACTTCGTTGTCAGGGATTGAACGTCGGCGGGCACCGGCTGGGCGACGAACACCATATGACAGGCACTAAGTTCTTCGACGTCGTTCGACCGCCTGGCTTCGAGCGTTCGACCGCGAACCGACTTGCCTTCTATGGTGCGGTCCAGTGATGTTCCGAATGGATCCTCGCCCAGAATGCCGATTCGGATCGGCGTATCGTTCTCCGGAAAGGACTCCTCCGGCCACTCGACAAAACTGACGAATTTGAAAATGAATGCGGCCTTGACTTCGTATTCGGTCGGCGCCTCGTCCGTCGCACCCGAAACCGGTGTTTCGCTCGCGCCCAGAATGGCCACCAGGAAACCCAACGTCAGCCGAAGACATTGGCGTTGCGCAGCCACACGAGCCGCGCGACGAGCACGGGTCGCGTATTGCGTCAGAACCTCCATGTAACCTTTCCGTAGATACCGCGTTCCACTTCGCTGGGTACGGTGTTGATAAAGCTGGGCGCGTACTCGAGGTGGGAGTCTTCGAAGAGGTTCTGTCCGACCAGGGAGAATTCGAGGTTCTCTCGCGGCAACCAGGCGAGCCGGACGTCCATCGTCAGGTAATCGTCAACCCCGAGGGCGGAGATGGCGTCGACGTACCGGAACGTTGCGTCAATCTCGACATTGTGCGGCAAATCGAAACTGTGGTGCATAAAGAACTGCTGTTCCGGCGATTCATCCTCGACGGCTCCGGACAAGAGGTCGAAGGTGTCCGGATTCGGCGAAAGATCCATTTCGAGATAGGAGTATCCGGTTCGGACGCGCCACCACTCCCTGGGGCGCCAATCCAACGCCGCCTCGAACCCATAGGCCGTTCCCGACATGTTGTTGTCGGCGACGACAGGAATGGCGAGATGAACGGGAAGGGGATCGACTTCGATGAATGGCCGCCGGAACTCCGTCGTTCTGAGATCGTCATAGCTATTGTGAAACAGGGCCAAATCCAGGGCGGCGGTTTCGTGCAGTTGAACGCGATACCCGGCCTCCAGCGCAAGGACGTTTTCCGACTCGAAATCTTCGTCCCCGTACAGGGCAACGGCCAGGCGGCGCGTGGTCGTGTTCTCCAAGCGAACGTCCAGTTCGGCGCGGGATGGGCTCCGCACGGCCCGCGACGCGGCAAGCCAGAGGGTGTGTCTTTCGGCCGGTGTCCACGTCAGTCGCGCATTGGGTTGTATCTCCAGGCCGCTGTAACTGTTGTGTTCCAGCTTGGCCCCCAGCGTCAGGTTCAGGGTATCCTGAATCACGGTAATCTCGTCCTGCAGATACACGCTGTAGATTTTGAGATCCCGTTCATCCGGGTCCAGCGACAGCAAATTCGATCCGCGAATATCGTCGCTCACATACCGGAAACCCGTGCCCCACACGATGCGGTGCCGTTCGCCCGCTTCGAACTCATACTGAAAGTCGAGATCCACCGTGTGCTCGCGCTGCAAGATGCTTGTGGCATCGGATTCGAAGTAGTCGTAGTACGCCTGAAGCTGAATGCGCGAGCCGTTGGCGAGGTCACGGTTCCAGCGTGCGACAAGACTCCGCCTCGCCAGGTCCTCGCTGCCGTCCGTTCGCCGGCGGAACGGGAACGTCCGCGTCGGGAGATCCAGCGTCTCCGACGTGTCGTTGCCCGATGCCCGCCCCTCGATCGTCACCGTGTCGGACTCGTCAGGGGTCAGGTCAAAGCGGAAGCCTCCAAACGTCGAGTCCCAAGCATCGTTCGCGTTCTTGCCAGAACGAAATTCCGCTTCGTCATGATTCGAATAGCCAAGGTAGAATCGATAGAATCCAAGATCACCAAGCGGCCCACCGTAACGGATCCGCCCAAAAACTTCGTCCTCGGTGCCGCCGCCCAAGGACAGCACGCCGCCGGTGGTCTCGCTGGCTTTCTTGGTGATGATGTTGATCACCCCATTGACCGCGTTGGCTCCCCACAAGGTGCCGCCGGGGCCGCGGATGACTTCAATGCGCTCGATGTCTTCGAGCATCACATTGAGGCCTTCCCAAAACACCCCGGAGAACAGGGGCGTATATACGGACCGGCCGTCGATAAGTACGAGTAGTTTATTCGCATACTGGCCGCTGAATCCGCGAACGGATACGGACCATGAGTTTGCGTTTAGGCGCGCCACGTGCAGGCCTGGAACAGTCCTCAAGACCTCGGGCAACGTGGTCGCGCCGGAGCGGCGAATGTCCTCGGCCGTGAGCACATAGACCGCGGCCGGAGCCAACCTCTGGGGTTCGGCCCGCTTGGAAACGCTGGTCACCTCGATACTCATGAGGTCTTCGAGGCTGAGTTCGGTAAGATCGCCTGCCGTAGTGGTTTGCGGACCAGACGCATCCTCCTCGCCACCGAGTGCTCCTGCGCTGCCTGCCCAAATTGCGGAAAGAAGGACGAGATTCCTCAGCTGACGGGCCCGAAACATGGAGTGCTCCCTCTCCACCGTCTGCGCGCGGCCTAAACATACTACGCGCCTTTCGATAGGCTTTCCGCAGAAGTCGCCCCTACTCCGCGGCCCGGGCCCAGACGATCGGGCCAGGATAGCCGTGGCGGATACTATACCATGAAATACCGGGAGTTAAAGCGGATCATACGGGTTCGCCGTGTGATTGGTTGGATTGCTTCGAGTAGATTGGCGAACATCGCCTCATGAAGGCTGCCACCGCCATAGCTTGGTTTCCAAGCCAACTCGGGCAAAGTACTCCTGAACCGGGCGTCCTCAGTCAACGTATTGCAGCGGAGGAATTTACAGATTTCAAGCATAGTTGGCACATGGGTTGCACTAGGCCATTCATGAATACGAAACCAACCCATACCGACCCCGCGCAATCCACGCTTAAACCGAGTCCGTACCGTGGCGATGATAAGCGGGGGCTTGCGCGACTGCCGCTATTCATCAATGCCGAATATCGTTACGGCACGACTGGCGAGGGGTGCGCCAAAGTCCAGAACATCGGGCGTGCCGGCTTGCGGTTGCGCATGGGCCGCTATCTTCGCCCCGGGACGGTCGTTCGATTACATCTCGAAGCGGAGGATTTGGGCTTGGATCCCATCGAATTCACGACGCATATCGCATGGTGCATCCCCGTTTCGGAAAACGGGGAGTTCGATGCGGGCCTGCGCATCCTTCACGATGGGACCGAATCGCTGGCTCAGGTATCGGCGTTGATTCACGCCGCCCTCTTGCGCTCGGGCCAGCTCTGCGAGCGGAAAGGGCCGCACGCGATGAACTTGGGAGTAACCGTGACGCCCGTCTGGCGGTGTGATACCGCACACGCTGGGGCCACGTTGCAGATTGGGACGTAACGTACAAGCGCCGCGCCGGCGACCTGGCTGAACGGGGCGGCATCGAAATGAGTTGGAGGACGATTTCATGGGTATCTTTACACGGGTTCGCGACATCATCAGCTCGAACATCAACGCCATGCTCGACAAGGCGGAGGATCCGGAAAAGCTGGTTAAACTGATGATCCGGGAAATGGAAGACACGCTGGTGGAGGTGAAGGCCTCCTGTGCGGGCGCCATGGCCACGAAGAAGAAGATTCAGCGCGAAGCCGACGAAGTGCGCAAGCGGGAAAAGGATTGGGGCGCCAAGGCCCAGCTCGCGGTTGACAAGGGGCGTGAAGACCTTGCGCGCGAAGCCCTTGTCGAGAAGCGGCGGTACCGGGAACGGGCCGAAGCAATCGACAAGGAACAGACCCAATGCGACGCGCTGGTCGAGCAGTACCAGTCTGATATAATGCAGTTGGAAGATAAGCTCGCCCTGGCGCGCGAGAAGCAGCGCGTCCTGGTGCAACGGCACGTGCATGCCTCGCGCAAGAAGCAGGCGCAGGAAAAGATTCGGCGCAGCGATACGGCCGATGCGATGGCCCGGTTCGAGACCTTCGAGCACCGCATCGAACGCATGGAGGCCGAGGCTGACCTCGTGAACTTTGGCGTCAAGTCCAACTCCCTGGAAGAGGAGTTCCTCAAGCTCGCAGACGACGAGGAGATCGAGAAGGAACTGAACGCGCTGAAAGCCAGAAAGGGGTCCGGCGAGCAGCCGAGCTAACGACGGCAGCGCCGGGGGTCAAGGGTAACGCCGTACCAACAGGAAAGGGAACGTCATGCTGGAGACGCAGTCGGGAGAGATGTACACCGTTGAAGAGGTGGAGTCCATATTGCGGCGCGCCCTCCGGCGGAAACGGGATTCCGGAGAGATTACCTACGACGAACTCGTCGAGACTGCACGGGAACTGGGCATTGCGCCCGGCGAACTTGAACGCGCGATCAACGAGCAACGGACCGTGGGCGAATTCGAATCGGCCTGCGACGAATGGAAGATACGGCGGAAACGCAAGTTCTACGAGCACCTCCGCGCGTATCTCATTATTAACGGGTTTCTGTTCTTGTTCGACATCGTCGTCACCGGCGGGAGCTGGTTCTTCTACTGCCTGCTTGGGTGGGGGATCGGGCTTGCCTTTGACGCGGCCAGCGCGTTCAATCCCGATCCCAAAGAGATCGAGCGCGGAGCGAACAAGATCATGCGCAAACGCGCGCGCGGCGACGAATCAGGCAATTGGAGCCGGCGCGGCTGCTAACCCAGGAGATGTGGGGTAATCGAAATGGTTATGGTTGTCGCTTGGGCGGAATTGTTGATACTGGTTGTGCTGCTTCTCTTTGTGTCCGTCATTGTATGCGTCGTTGGGTTGGCCGCGGGCGCGTCCCGGGTCGCACGAAACCGGCCGCGGCAACAGGATACGGACGAGGCCCGCGTGATCCAGGAGATCCATCAAGGCCTGGCCCGGATGGAAGAGCGGCTGGAAGCGCTTGAAACGATTATCATGGAACGCGAAGAAGATCGCAGCCCGTACTGAACGGGACGGCGAACTCTTAGGAATGAGTGAAGGAGAATGGAATGGATGTCGCGCTTATCGGTGTCATGATCCCGTTCGTCGCCGTGCTCGGTGCGATCTTTCTGGCGGCCCTGTTAATCCTCAAAGGCGGATCGCGGCGCTCCGATCGGGAGATGCACGCCGAAGAAACTCGCCTCATCCAGGACATCCATCACGGCTTGATCAAGATGGAAGAACGGGTCGAGGCTTTGGAAACCTTGCTTCTCGAACGGGACCGCCAAGGTGGAAGTGTCGGACAGGATACGCGCTAGGGTTTTGAATTTGGGTTTTCGGAACGGCGAAGGGAGGAGCCGGCATGGTGCCTCATGAACATAATGTAAAACGGTTGTATCGGTCCCGGTCGGGCATGATCTTCGGGGTGTGCAAAGGAATGGCGGAGTACCTCGATTTTCCCGTGGGCGGACTCCGGCTTATCGCTATCTTACTCAGCCTGTTCACCGGCATCTGGCCGCTCGTCGGCGCGTATATTATTGCCGCGCTGATCCTGAAGCCCGAACCCGTCATCCCGTTCAGGGAAGACACGGACCAGGAGTTCTACGAGTCCTACGTCAATTCCCGCTCCATGGCGCTCCACCGCCTGAAGCGCACCTTTGACAATCTCGAACGCCGCATCCGTCGCCTGGAAAGCATGGTCACCGCCCGCGACTACGACTGGGAGCGCCGCTTGAACGAGCACTAGAATCCCACACCAAAGACCTTGTCGGGACGCGCAAATAGCGCGTCCTTTTTCTTTGGCCCGCGCCGCAATCCTGCATGAATTATTGGACACATCCGGAGTCAGCACGTACAAAGATTCGAACCGGAAGTACTTCCGGAAGCCAGACCCTCGCCGTAAGTGCTTGATGTACAGCACGGATACATTTCGGACACGACTTGGCACAAACCATGCTCTCAGCAGCAGTGCCGGTCCATCTCGGGACTGGAACAGCAGAGGAAGTGAAACATCACGTCGTTGTAAGGAGGTTCGAGGAATGTATCCTGCACGTGCATCGAAGCGTCTGGTTTGGAAGATCACGGTAATCGGATTGTTGGGGCTGGTGGCCTCCCCATTCGTTTCCGCGGCGTCGCCGGAACTCGTCGTGGGCTCGACCCTGGAGAACTTGCAGGCCGCGTTTAACGGCGAATCCAACGCCCACGCACGCTATCTTACATTCGCCAAGAAAGCCGAAGAAGAAGGATATGCCCCTGTCGCGAGCCTCTTCCGCGCGGCGGCAAAAGCCGAGGAGATTCACGCGGCCAATCACAAGAAAGTCATTGAGGCCATGGGCGGCACCGCAGAGGCAACCATCGAAACCCCGGAAGTGAAGACCACTGCCGAGAATCTCGCGGCCGCCATTGCGGGCGAATCGTACGAACGCGATATCATGTACGTCGAGTTTCTCAAAGTAGCAAAGTCCGACCGCAACCGGGACGCTATCCGAACCCTGAACTTCGCAAAAACCGCCGAGGCGGAGCACGCCAAGATGTACCAGAGCGCCCTGGACAATCTGGAATCCTGGAAAGGCGACGCGAAAACCTTCTTCGTGTGCACGGTCTGTGGATACACGACGACCGATCCCTCGTTCGAAAAGTGCCCCTCTTGCTTCTCTCCCCAAGAGAAGTTCATCAAGGTATCCTAACCCTTGAGCCTACTCCCACGCCGGCCGCCGTCCACCCCGCGGCGGCCGGCAACCCTCAACGAATTATGACCACTACCGGAGGATTCGAGCCATGTTGCCACCACTGCCGAGTTGGGACGGACTTCACCCGCTGGTCGTCCATTTCCCCATCGCGCTGTTGCTTGTCGCACCACTTCTCGTGATCCTGGGTCTGCTTGTCCCGAAAATGTGGAAGGGGTTCGCCATTGCCGCACTGGTGCTTATGGCCTTGGGAACGGCCGGCGCGTTCGTGGCCGTCGCCACTGGCGAAGCCGGCGCGGGTCTGGTAGAACGAACGGAGGCCATCTCAGAAGTGCTCGAGCAGCACGAAGACCTTGCTGAAACCACCCGGACCGTGTTCGCCGTATTGACCGTCATCTTCGCGGCGATTGTCCTGGGGCCGATGCTTTCGCGCAGCACCTTAAAACCCGCTGTGAACGCGGGCCTGAACGCCGCGTTTCTGCTACTGTACGCCTTTGGCGCGCTGCTGCTCGTGAATGCGGCGCATGAAGGCGGCCGGCTCGTGCATGAGTACGGCGTCCAGGCGATGACCGCGCAAGGGCCATCGAGCTTGGGAGCTTTCTTCGGCGAGGATGAACATGAAGAACACGAAGACGACGACTAGAGCGGAATCGGACCGCCCGGAGGCCAAGTCGGCGAGAGGCATTCAACGGGGCACGCTGTACGCTGTCGTATTTGGCCTGCTGACCCACGCAGTATTCGCGGTTTCCGTCTTGGTGATGGTGTTCGGCCTGTACTCGGGCTTGCGATCGGGCCACGGACACCTGCACGGGTGGTGGGCAGCGTTGGGAAACGCGATGCTCATCGCGCAGTTTCCCCTCGTTCATTCCTTTCTCTTGAGCAAGCGAGGACGACGTATCCTCGCACGACTTGCACCGGGCAAAGTTGGCGCGGACCTCGCTCCGACGACCTACGTGTTCACCGCGAGTCTGCAACTGTTGGCGACGTTCGAACTGTGGTCGCCCAGCGGGATTACGCTATTCGATCCCTCGGGCGGCGTCCGATGGCTTTCTCTTGCCCTGTTTGTTGCGAGTTGGATTTTCCTTATCAAGGCCCTCACCGATTCCGGCCTCGCACTGCAAACCGGCTACCTCGGTTGGAGTTCGGTGGCACGAGGAAAGCGACTGGACTACGGAGACTTCCCACAACACGGACTTTTCAAACTCATCCGGCATCCTGTGTATCTCGGGTTCGCGCTCGTGCTCTGGACGGCCCCCATTCACACGTTGGACGGGGTCATTCTGGCAGCACTCTGGACCGTCTATTGCGTTGCGGGACCCCTCCTAAAGGAGTCGAGATTCCACGCCTGGTACGGCGAACGATACGCCCGCTATCGGGACGCGGTCCCCTATATGCTACCGTGGCGCAAGTCCCGATGATCGGGGCACCCGAGCGCGCATTGGCGGCACTGGCATGAGCTGCACTATACTCAAGAGCCAGACAAACTCGTGCCGGTGCAGCGCCGGTGTACGGTCGCGGAGTTCAGTGGATAGCGCGCAGAATACCAGTGGAGACGCACCTCGACCGGGCGATTCGGACCGCCCGGACACGCTGGTATCGACCGCCTTGACAGCATGCGTTGATTTCGAAGTATTCCGTCGGCAGGAAAGCACGATCATCCTGCTGAACCTGTCCATCATCGCGGCGTTGCTACTCGTGCAGGTGATTTTTCGGGAAGTCTTTGTACTTCCCTCCCGTCTCATCATCCTGCTTTTCGGCGGGCGCTTTCTCATGCAGGCCGTCGAGCTCATCGTGCTCAACACGAGAACCCGGCCCTGGGGATGGCGCGTGGTATGCGGTTACGCGCACCTCTCCATCGTGCTGCACATCGCGTTCGCAACGCTCGTGTCGATGCTGGCCACCTCCGAAGATTCCCACTACGCGGTGTTGATGGTCTTACCCGTGGTCGCCGCGGCGTTCCGCTATTCATTAACCGGTACGCTGGGCGTGGCAGGTGTTGCCGGCGCGCTTACGATTCTCCAGGTGTGGGTCTACTTCCGAGGCGCCCCGGAGGTCAATCTCAGCGAGTACTTCGAAGCCGTGACGATGGTCCTCATCTATTTCGCTGTCGGGCTTGTGGTCTGGCTGCTCGTTGCCCAACTTCGGTCGGAGCAAGGCAAACTTCAAAACGCCCTTCTCGAACTCGAGAAGACCCGAGACCGGCTTGTTTCCGAGGAGAAACTGGCGGCAATTGGCCGGTTGTCCAGCGCCATCGCTCACGAAATCCGCAATCCCATCGCCATGATTTCCAGTTCACTGGCGACTGCGAATCAGCCGGGTACGGAACCGGAAATCCGGGACGAGATGTTCGGCATTGCCGCGACCGAGGCGCAGCGGCTGGAAACCTTCACAACAGACTTCCTCGCCTACGCGCGCACGGCCAAGCCCGACCGGCAACCGGCCTCTCTCACAACAATTGCCGAGTACGTGGGCGCCCTCGCCAAGGCGCGCGCGGCAGAAGCAGGCGCCCAGGTTGGCACGGTATGTGTCGGCAGCGGCACGGCGTCAGTCGACGCGTTTCAAATACAACAGGCAGTCGTGAACCTTGTGTTGAACGCCATCGACGCGGCCGGCCCCGGAGGCCGCATCGAAATCGGCTGCCGCGCGGAAGGTTCCGATCTAGCAATTACCGTGCAGAACACCGGCACGCCGATTCCCTCCGAAACGGCGGCGCGCATCTTTGAGCCCTTCTATACCACCAAATCCCGTGGAACCGGACTGGGCCTGGCCATCGCACGCAATATTGCCCGGGGTCACGGCGGCGAACTCGAGTTGGATGCAAACGAACCCGATAAGGTTCGTTTCGTGATACGCTTGCCGGGGGCGTTGGTTGCCGACAACGATGTGACGCCGGGGGATCACTCGTGAACCGAATTTTGATCGTGGAGGACGAAGCGGGGATGCGCCGCATCTTGGCCGTGCTGCTGCAGAAGGAAGGGCACGAGGTTCACGAAGCGGGCACACACAAGGAAGCGCTGAAGACCCTGAACGCGCAACCCCTGGACCTGATCATTACCGACCAGCGCCTGCCCGATGGCGAAGGTCTAATGGTGCTCGCCGCAGCGAAAGACGCGGACCCGTCCCTCCCCGTTATCGTTATTACCGCCTACGCCTCGGTCGAACTTGCCGTGGAAGCCATGCGCGCAGGCGCATTCGATTTCATCACGAAGCCGTTCAATCCCGATACCGTGCGCGCGGCCGTATGGCGGGCCTGCAATCACGCGGCGCTCTTGCGCGAGAACGAACGCCTCCGCGATGAGGTCGGCCGTCTCGCCGCGGATACGGAACTGCTGGGCGAGAGTGCCGCCATGCAGACGGTGCGGGAATTCATCGTTCGTGCTTCGCCGACCAACGCCACCATCCTGATCACCGGCGAGACGGGTACGGGCAAAGAGCTGGTCGCCCGCGCCATTCACAAGGGCAGCGCGCGCTCGGAAGCGCCGTTTGTGGCGGTAAACTGCGCGGCCATGCCGGAAGACTTGCTGGAGAGCCAGTTGTTTGGCCACGAGAAAGGGGCCTTCACCGGTGCCGATCAAGCTCGACAGGGATTGTTCGAGGCTGCAAACAGGGGGACTCTCTTTCTCGACGAGGCCGGCGAGATGTCCCTGAGTCTCCAGGCGAAGCTCTTGCGCGTGCTGGTGGACGGCGAACTGTTGCGTGTGGGTTCCACCAATCCGCGCAAGGTCGACGTGCGAATCATTGCCGCCACGCACCGCAACCTGGAGCAACGCGTGAAGGACGGCACTTTTCGTGAAGACCTTTACTTCCGTCTTGCCGTGGTGCCCCTTGCGATTCCGCCGTTGCGCGATCGCCGGGACGATGTCCCAGGGTTACTCGAGCATTTCCTCACGGCCGTAGCTCAGGATCTGAAAGTCGCGCGAAAGACCATCGCGCCCGAAGCCGTGGCGGCCTTGAAGAGTTATCCGTTCCCCGGCAATGTGCGCGAACTCCGGAACCTGATCGAGCGCGCGTACATCCTGGGGCGAAGGGAAGAATTGCGAGTTGAAGATTTCCCCGTGGCGAATGCACGAAGCTCAAAAGCTTCAGCACCCGCGTCCGATTCGGCCGAAGATTTCGTTCGCGCTTTGCCACAAGAACTGGATGCCCGATCATTCCTCGACGACGTCGAACGTCAACTCCTGATCCGCGCCCTCGACGCATCCGGCGGCGCACAGGCGGAAGCCGCGCGAAAGCTGGGCCTCTCCCGAAGCGATATGACGTACAAGGTGAAGAAATACGGCATCCGGGACCACACGTCCCAAGGAAGCTGAAGTTCAGGGCCTTCCTGCTGTCCCTTCCCTGTTGTCTCTGCTGTCCCTTGCGCCTACTGCAAATCGGCTTCAAACGAATAGGACCCCGCGCCGATTTTGAAAACGACGCCGCCCTCGACCGGCTTGATATCGCTTACTCCATCCGCCTCCGCCAGCGCCACGCCGCCTTCCGTCACGGACTCCGGATCGCTCGTGGGCACGTGAACGGTGGCCGTCGTGTTCGGCGGCACGGTCACGGCCCACTCGAACGTGCCGCCCTTGCGCTTCCACGAGCTGGCGATGGTGCCATACAGCGATTCATGCGTGGCGCGCACGAAGTCGAGACCTTCGACGGGGACTGGTTTCAGCACGATCTGCTTAAAGCCCGGCGCTGCCGGATCGGGACGAATGCCGCCGAGGTATTCGTAGAACCACATGACGAGATCGCCGACGAGCATGACGTGGTTGTGGGAGTTCATGGCGGGATCGGCGGTGTTGCCGTTCCACAACTCCCAAATCGTCGTCGCGCCGTTCTCGATCATATATCCCCAACTCGGGTAATCCGTCTGCGTCGCGAGCGTGTATACCACGTCCGGACGCCCGCCGTCGGATAGGGCGCGCGTCAACCACTGACCACCGATGAGCCCCGTGCCAACGTGGCCATCGGTTCCGATCATGATCTTGTCGACAAGCGCATTGAACACCGCATCGCGCTGATCTTCGGGAACCATGCCGAAGGCCAACGGCAACAGGCTCGCCGTCTGCGAACCGTTGTCGTAGTCGTGGGTATCCTCGTTGAGGAATCGATTGTTGAAAGCGGCTTTCATCTCCGCGGCCAGCGCGCGAAATCCCTTCGCATCTTCGGGCTTCGCCAGCAAATCAGCGTAGCTTGCCATCAAATCGAGATCCCGGTAGAAGTACGCCGTCGCAATCACCGGCGCGTTCGTCTTCCGCTTGGGATCGTTCGAGTGGATGAGGATTGGATCCTCCGGCGGCACGCACCAATCGCCATACGAGTCCTTCGAGATGATCCCGTCCTCGATGAACTGCGTCATGTAGTCGATCCACTGTTTCATTCCGTCGTAATGGCGTTCGAGAACGCGGATGTCGCCGTACTGGTCGTACAAGGCGCCCGGCACGATGATGAAACTGCTGGGCCACGTGACGTCGTCGTTGTAGAACGGGTAATACGAGGGGCAGACATCCGGCACGCTGCCGCTCTCGCGCTGCGCATCGTCCATGTCCTGCACCCATTTCGCATACAACGCGGCGATCTGGAACAGATAGGTCTCGCCGCGCGACTCTTCCGACCGGTCGCCGAGCCAGCCTTGCCGCTCGTCGCGTTGGGGACAGTCCGTCGGCATGCTGCGGTAATTGCCGCGCGTGCCCCAAACGACATTGTGGTGGATTTGATTCAGCAGCGGGTGCGAGGTTTCAAACGATCCCGCGGGCGCGACGTCGTCGTGAACCACGCAGCCCTCAATCGTGCCCAGATCGGGTTCGCCCGGATAGCCGGTCAGTTCCACGTAGCGGAATCCGTGAAAGACGAAGCGTGGTTCGTAGGTTTCCGGACCGCCGCCTTTCAAGGTGTATTTATCCGTGACCTTCGCGGAACGGAGGTTGGCCAGGTACAAGGTGCCATCATCTTTGAGCACCTCGGCATGGCGGAGTTTAACCTGGGTACCCGCCGGGCCTTCCACCTTCAGGCGGCACCAGCCCACCATGTTCTGTCCCATGTCGTAGATGTATACGCCGGGCTTGGGCTGCGCGACCGCCTTGGGCTTCAGCACTTCCGTGATGCGTATGGGCTCCTGCATCTGGGCCGACATCACGCCGCCGGGCGCGTCCACGAGTTCAACGGACTGCCAAGCGCCGTCATCGAATCCGGCCTCCGACCAACCGGCGATTTCCATGCGCGCGTCGTAGACTTCGCCATCGAACTCGTTGTTTTCGCGAATCGGCCCTTCGGTGGTCAGCTTCCAGGACGCGTCGCTGACAACGTGCTGCACTGACCCGTCTGCATTTTCGACTTCCAACTGAAGGAGCAGCCTCGGGTACCCGTAAGTCCTGGCCCAGTCCCACCCCGGCCGCGGCGAGAAGTAGCGTCCATTACCCAGCATGACGCCAATTGCATTCGCGCCGTCCTGAACGTTCTCCGTCACGTCGAAAGTCATGTAGAAGACGCGCTTGTCGAATTCGCTGCACGCCGGCGCGAGCACCTGGTCGCCAATCTTGTCGCCGTTTACATACAATTCAAACACGCCCTGACCGCTCACGTACGCGGTGGCCCGTTTGATGGCCGGCGCCACCTCGAATTCCTTGCGCAACATGCGGGCGGGAAGTTCGTAGCCACCGGGAAGCGTAACCTCGCCCCACGGATCGATGCCGTTAGCGCCGAGCACTTGCGCGGCCTTCCAGTTCGCATCGTCGAAGCCGGCCGCGTGCCAGCCCTCGGCGACGCTTTCAGAAGTCGTCCACGAATCATCGGTCACGATGTTCATTGTCATGATGCCAGGCATGGTGATCGCGCAGGTCGCAATTACTCCCGCCGGATTGGCGCTGTCGCCCGCGTTCTCGGCGGATATGGCGATCACATTCGTGCCGGGCACCAGTTTCTCGAGAACGTTCATCTCGACTGCGGTGTGGAAATCCGACCCTTGCCCCACTTCATTGCCGTTTACGAACAGCTTGAAGGAATTGTCCGCCGTCGCGTAGCACATCGCGCTTTCAATCGACTCCCCTTTCGGAAGCTCGAAGGTCTTTCGAAAGTACCGCGTACCCACTGGCGCCGACGACGCAGGCTCGCCGCCGGGGTGCCAGATCCAGTTCCCGGGAAGCGCCGGGCTTGGCTTGACGCCGCTGTCGAGACCAATCCACTGCGCTTCCCAATCCGCGGGTTCGAGCAAGCCCATGGACCATGACGCAACTTCGCTCCATGGGGACGCGATGTTGTTCCCGTCCCACACCCGCACTTTCCAGTAACATTGCTGGCGCGAGGTCAGCGGCGCTCCTGCGTACTCCACATGTACGGATTGGCCGGACTCCACCCTGCCGGTATTCCAGAGATCGGCGTCAGCCTCGTTGAGCTTCTCGGGCGTTGATGCGACCAGGATCTCGTAGGCGGATTGCACGGCGCCGCGCTCCGCAGATTCGATGCGCCAGCTCAATCGCGGCTCAGTCGTGTCGATACCAACCGGATTGGACCGGTATTCACATTTCAGATCGATCAGGGAAAGGTCTGCGGCAAAAGATGTGTGTTGCATGATAAGCACCAGTGTGAAGATTGCGGTCAAACGGATGGTTGTATGCATGGCGATCAAAGTCCCGTGACGTTGGTATCCCCCAATGCCCGGCGCAACGCGAACGGATTACCCCTCGTCCGCGAACCTGCCGAACCCATCCAGTGTATCAAATCCGCGCCTGGTCCGTCGCTTCCTCGCGGAACATCGGGCCCTTGACCTGAATCTCGTCCCGCTCCTCGGGGGTAAGCGGTTTGGCTTCGCCGGGAACCAGCCCGTCCGCCCCGATGATGATCTGGCTCGTACCGTCTACATCCACCTGCTCGAGCTTGTAGTAATAGGTCTTGCCCGGTTCAACATCGAGATCGTAGTACCGGTAACGTTGCGGAATCGTCGTAGTCCCCGCGGCGTGAACCGGGGTCTTCGCATTGACAACGCGGGTCTCGCCGTCGGGCCTGTCCGCGCGGTGGATATAGAAACCGAAGGCGTTCATCTCGGTTTCCGTCTGCCAGGACAGACGGACGCGCCATTGTTCAGAGGCCGCGAGGCCCGCGTCAGCGCTCCCCTTTGTCGATTGACAGCCGGCCGCCACAGCGATTACAAGAATCGCGACGGTTGGAACACCGATTTTCATAATCGCCCCTTTGAACTGGTTTCCATCGGACTACGCGGATTTTCTCTCAGAAACTGCGAATCGCAAGTGTATCATAGGGTGCCGCAGTCTGAAACCGGCACGAGATTACGATGACAACGCAATCACAAGAAGGACAACAACTAACACGGCGCCGCGGATCGGTCCTCCGAACGTGGGTGCCCGTGCTGCTGTTGCTCGCGACGACCGGCCTTGTGTACGGACGCGTGCTGCAGGCCGGATTCGTGGCCTTCGACGACGGCATCTACGTGACGCACAACCGGCACGTTCCCAACGGAATCACCGCAGCGAACCTCCGCTGGGCGTTCACCACGCTCGAGACGGCTACATGGCAACCGCTGACCTTGATTTCCCATATGCTCGACGTCGAGATGTTCGGGCTCTGGCCCGGCGGCCACCACCTGACCAACGTCATTTTCCATGTGGTCAACACGCTCCTCCTCTTCGTGGTATTGCGATACATGACCGGCGACTGGGGACCCCCGCTTTTTGTTGCGGCGGTGTTCGCGTTGCACCCCCTCCACGTGGAGTCGGTCGCATGGGTGTCCGAACGCAAGGACGTCCTCAGCACCTTCTTCTGGTTGCTTACCATGCTGGCGTTCGCCCGCTACGCGCGCGCGCCGGGGATTGGCGCCTACGTGGCTGTGACGCTCGCGTTTGGACTGGGACTCATGGCGAAGCCCATGCTCGTCACGCTGCCTTGCGTGCTATTGCTCTTCGATTACTGGCCCCTTCGCCGAATCGGAACCGTAGCAAGACCGTGGCAAATGCGCGCAGCCGCGAAGTTGATTGCGGAGAAGACACCCTGGTTTGCCATGGCCGTCGCGTCATCGTTGACAACACTTCTCGCGCAGCGCGGAACGGAATCGGTTGTTTCAATCGAGAACCTGCCGCCTGGACTTCGCATTGGCAACGCTCTGGTATCGTACTGGAGGTATGTTGGCAAGACGGTCTGGCCGGTCGATCTGGCCGTGTACTACCCCTTCCCACATGGCGGCATCCCTGCCATTCAGATTGCACTGGCCGCAATGGGGCTCGCCTTGGTTTCGGCGGCCGCGTTTTACCTGGTTCGTCGAGCGCCCTATGCATTCGTGGGATGGTTCTGGTACCTGGGGACTCTCGTGCCGGTAATCGGTTTTATTCAAGTCGGATCGCAGGCGATGGCGGATCGGTACACGTACATACCGCTCATCGGGCTGTCCATGATTCCCGCTTGGGGGATCCCCGAGCTGCTGGCCCGCGCGTCCCGGAACGAAGCGGCTGGCGTGCTGAAGAAGCGGTTGCGCGTGGTTGCGGCCGCCGGATGCGCCCTGTGCGCCGTGTGGAGTTGGCTGACCTTCGCGCAGGCGGGAACATGGCGCGACTCGCTGCACCTGTTCCGTCATGCAGCGGACGTGACCGAGAACAACTATTTGGCGCTGGCTAACACGGGGATGGCATTGAACGGCAAAGGACGATTTGAGGAAGCCATCCCTTACCTCGAACGGGCCCTGGCAATCGATCCGGATCGCGCGGGCACCTTGTTCGACCTCGCTCACGCCTGCGAGAATACCGGCCGAATAGCGGACGCGATCGCGCTCTACCGAAGAGGTCTGGCAATTCGGCCCGGCGACGGAAGCGCACTGACGAATCTTGGGCGATGCCTGCTTTCGAGCGGTAACCCGGAAGCGGCATTGGAGGCGCTCACGCAGGCACTCCGCTACCGTCCGGATTCGGAACCCACCCTCTCCAACTACGGCGTCGCCCTCATCCAACTGGGCCGCGTTCGCGACGCGCTGGTACATCTAAACGACGCTGCACGGAGGTATCCCGCAAACGCCGACCTGCGAGTGAACCTGGGCATTGCGTATGCCGCAAATGGGGACGCGGCGTCCGCGCTTCGAGAGTTTGAAGCGGCCCTTCAACTAGACCCCGGCAACGAACAAGCACGGATGAATTCGCAAATTCTCCGCAGCCAACCGGTTGCCGGTGACTGATCCCGTCCCTGGGGGACTGATTCGTTCGCGCAATAGCGGGCGCATTCGCATCGAGGGCATGCACTTGAGGTAACTCCCAAAACTTCGTAAGATCGCCGTGTTTGCCCAATCCATGGGATTTGTTCGGGCTGCGATGGTCTGATTGGGGAGCGCGGGTTGTCTCGATTTCGAGTGGAACATGCCGCATGGCTCGCATTAATGGCGAGCTTCGCGATTGTCTGTGCGCTGGGGTATAGTTTCCGCGGCACGGTCTTGGGACAACTTCACGAGCAGCGGTTCGATACGTTGATCGGAGAGGCGCGCGACTTCGACCGGCGCGGCGAGCCGGACCGTGCCGCAACCGTATATGAAACCTTGCTCGAGCGGTACCCGAAGAACGAAGAGCTTTTGGTGGCTTATGGCGAGCACGTGGAGGCCCAGGGGCAGCTGCAGGAAGCCGAGGCGGCCCTCGCGGAGGCCGCGTCATTGGGGCGCCAACGGTTCAGCGCGGTTCGCCGTTACGCGAGTTTCCTGGAGCGGCTAGGCCGGTCAGAGGAGGCCGCCGCGTTCCTGGAGGATTATCTGCGCCGCTATCCCGACGATTTTACGGCCCACCTTGATCTCGGCTTCATCTACATGCGGCTCGACCGTTGGCAGCAGGCCGTGGGAGCGCTGCAACACGCTGCCCGGCGCCCGGAACTCGAGTTCGTGGCCCGCAGCAATCTCGCCGGCGCCTTCATGGAGTTGCGGCAAATCGAAAACGCGATTCAGGAGTGGCGGCGCGTGACCACGATGGGGCCCGGCGCGGAGTATCAGCAGTACCTCCAGCACATTGCTATCGCCTATGAAAATCTCGACCTTCCGGAGCAAGCGTGCGATGCCTGGCAGTCGTTCCTGGATCGGTTTCCCAATTCCATCCTTGGCGCGGAGCGGGTGCTCGCCCTTGCCGACCGCTGTGGGACGGAGGAGATGCAGGCACGGGCCGCCTTACGCCTCGCCGCGCTTTCACCGGAGCTCGCGATCGATGCCGCTCTCACACCGCGCCTGGAAATCGCAGGAGTCACTCGGCCGGAGGCTGCGATCACTCCCGGTTCCACGCTCACGCTCGAGGTGTGGTTTCAGGTGGTGCGGGCCGTTCGTCATCCAACCTTCGTGTCGTTTTCCTTGCAGGGTTCCGACGGAACGGTCTATCCCCTGATCAGCGAACCGGATGCCTTGGGAACGCCGCCCCTGTGGAGGGGAGATACCGTTCGCCAACCCTTCGCCATCCGTGCGCCGGAAGTCCTCGCCGGCGGAACCTACACCCTTCGAATTCACTCCGCCGAAGATGGCGGTGGGACGGTAGCCCTTTGGCCCTCCGAAGCGGTCGACGCGCAAGGGGGCTCGGAATGATTCGCCGTTTCGGAAGAGTATCGACGGACGCCGTGCTGGTCGTCTACGCCTTCGGGTTTTGCGGGATATTGCGGACGCTTACCGGCGCTCCCTACGAATCGCTCGAAACGCTGGTGTACTCACTGGGGCCCTTCGTCTTGATTCATATACTGGCCCTGGGGTTCTTTGGGGCCTACGACTTCGGACGGCTTCGCAGCGAGTCAGACCTTGCGTTCGCGGCCTTGACGGGATCAATTGCCGGGTCGGCGCTATCGTTCATTCTTTCGTCCACGTTTATGCTCTATTACGCGCCGGATGTCCAAGTCGTGGGGCGATCCGTCTTCCTGGCGAGCGCAGTTTTATGCGCCATTGCCCTGCCGGCGTGGCGTGTGTGGTACACGCGGGTGCGCCGCCGCCGCGGAGAACTCGACACGCGCGTGATCGCGTACGGGTCTGCGGAAAGCGTACAGGAGGTTGCCTCGGAACTGGCCCAGTACTCGCGCGCGGGACACCGCGTCGTGGGGTGCGTAGTCAGCGATGAAGTATCGGGCGCATTAGCGAGCGATCCTCCGATGCTCGGATCGGATGAGAACCTGGAATTGCTGATCCGCGAGCACGACGCGCACGAGGTGCTCATCATCGGCGACGTGCTGGCCCACGATGCGAAAGCCTTGTTGCGCGTCTTGCGCATCTGCGAGAACACGTCCGTTGTGGTTCACGTGTTGCCGGGATACTACGAAGCCATGGTGGGCCGGCTCGACCTATACGAAATCGGCGGCTTGCCCCTCATCGAAATGAAGCAACACCCGGTGCCGTGGTCCTATGGCGTCCTCAAACGGCTCATGGACCTTGCGGGCGCGTTCATTGCACTGTTCCTGGGCTTCCCCATCCTGACCGCGGCCGCCATCGCCATCAAGCTGGACTCCAAAGGCCCGCTGATTTACTCGCAAGTGCGCTCCGGCCGGAACGGACGCGAGTTCCGAATCTACAAACTTCGGACCATGACGGCGGACGCGGAGAAGGACTCCGGACCCGTATGGGCACAGAAATCCGATCCCCGTGTCACCCGGGTGGGTAAGTTTCTCCGGAACAAGCGCATCGACGAGATCCCCCAGCTATGGAACGTGCTCAAAGGCGACATGAGTCTCGTGGGACCGCGTCCGGAACGGCCTTTCTTCATCGAGAAGTTCTCACAGGATGTCCCGTTGTTTTCCCTTCGCCTACGCGTGAAGCCCGGCGTGACCTCGTTGTCTCATGTGTGGGGCCGGTACGATTCGTCCCCTGCCCACCGCTTGCTGTACGATCTCGTCTACATGAGCAACATCTCGCTCATGCTCGATTTGCGCATCCTGATCGACACCATCAAGATCGTACTCACGGGGCGGGGCGCCCAGTAACCACGGGGTTTGCATGACGCGGGAAGAACTGCTGCGATACGGCCGGACCTTGCGTCACCTCAAGGTCTCGCAAATCCTGTGGCGCGCGCGCTACGCGGCAGAGAAACGGCTCCCGATTCTCAAAGGCCAGGCTACCGTCCAGGCCCCTCCACAGTTTGACTCATCAACGATGGACCAGATTCGCACGGCGATGGGCGAATTGGCCTGGATCCTCCCGCCGAACGCGGACGCCGTTGACGCGCTGTGCAGGAACGAGTTCACGTTTCTCAATCACACAGAACAATTTGGCCACGCGGTGGACTGGTCGGTCCCAGGTGCAAGCACGCTCTGGCGGTATCATCTGCACTATTTCGGTTGGGGGCGTACCCTCGCTCTCGCCTATTTGCAGGAAAACCGGGAAGCGCTGCGCGCGCGGTTTCTGAGTCTCGCCGACGATTGGATCGACAAGAATCCTCGGGGTTCCTCGCCCGGCTGGGACGCCTTCGTCATTTCCTCGCGATTGATGAACTGGGCGCAGGCGTTTTCGGTGTTTGCCGAAGCGTCCCCGCAGGTACTGGAAAGCGTTGCGAATCAGACTGGCTGGTTGCTTCGTCACCTGGAGAAGGACGTTCGCGCGAATCACCTGTTGAAGAATGCGCAGGCCCTGGTGATTGCGGGGGCCGTGCTCGGCGATCGCTACGGCGAACAAGCCACGCGGCGCGGATTGGAACTGCTCGCGCAGGAATTGGACGAGCAAATCCTGGAGGACGGCGGGCACTACGAACGCAGCCTCATGTACCATTGCCAGGTGCTCGAAGATAACTTGTTCGTGCATGCCGCACTCGAAGACCCGCCAGCGAAGCTCACTTCCGTCATCGAAAAGATGTCCGGCTTTCTCGCGCGGATGCTGTACCGGGACGAAAGCATCCCGCAATTCGGTGACGCGAATCTCGACCTCGACGTTCCAGCGGAAGCACTCCTTCGTTTGACAAAGAAGCGCTTCCCAAATCTTGAATTGGAACGGCCCACTGGCTGCCGTGCCGAGGTAGCTTCCGGTTTCTATATCCTCGAAACTGCGGACGGCGAAGCGCGCATGACCGTCAAAGCGGGCAACCCCGGCCCGGCATATCAGCTCGGCCATGCGCACTGCGACATGCTGAGTTACGAGTTCTTCGCGGACGGCCGCAGACTGATCGTGGACTCCGGCGTCTTCAGTTATGACAACGATAAGTGGCGTGAGTACAGTCGCGGCACATCGGCCCACAACACCGTGCGCGTCAACGGCCGGGAACAACTCGAATGCTGGGACCGCTTTCGTGTTGGCCGACGATACAATTCCACCATTCGCGCGTGGACCGAACACGCCGGCGGTCAACTGCTGATCGCAAGTCACGATGGTTTCGCTCCGCACGAGTACCAGCGAATCGTTTATCTTGCCCCCGCTGGTTTTTGGCTGGTCGCGGATCGGGTGACCGGGCCGGAATCGTGCGACGTGGAAAGCTTCGTACATGCGCATCCCGAAGCGGGCGTCGAAGAGGGCTACGAGCAGTGGCGGATCGAGTTCGGGAAAACCGTAGTGAAGCTCGTTCCGTTCGGCATGGACTGGGCCGAATTGGTCCAGGGCGCGGAATCGCCGGCTCAGGGTTGGTATTTTCCACGCTTTGGCGAGGCGCGACCTGCCCCCAGCCTTGTGCTCCACCGACGGAATCCGTGCCCCGTCCTCTGTGGCTATGGTATCTTTTATGGTCCTCGAGATTTCGAATCGCCGGAGAGACTTCGCGCGCTGGCGGAGGAGTTGTTCGCACACCAACCATGAAAATCCTCCTGCTTACACAGTACTTCCCGCCGGAGTTCGGCGCGGCGGCGGCGCGCAACTCGGAGCATGCTCGGTTCTGGGCCGAGATGGGCCATGACGTCGAGGTCTGCACCGGGTTTCCCAACTACCCATCCGGCATCGTCCCCGGCGAGTATCGCGGCCGGCTCTATGCGCGCGAAAAACAAGACGGCTACGAAGTCATTCGCTCCTGGATCTACGCCACGCCCAACCGCTCGGTACTGAAGCGGGCGCTGGCGTCGCTGTCGTTTATGATCTCCGCATTGGTTTCCGGGCTGTTCCTGTGCCGCCGGCCTGACGTCGTCATCGCGTCCTCGGGGCCATTCTTCGTAGGACCACTGGGGTACCTGCTGAGCCTGTTCAAGCGCGCGCCGCTGGTGTTTGAAGTGCGGGACATTCTGCCGCAACAAGCCGTCGACGTGGGCATGATCCGCAATCCGCTTCTCATCTGGACGCTGCAAACGATCGAGGAGTTCCTGTACCGCCGCGCGCGTTGCGTCGTGACGGTGGCGCAGGCTTCCAAGGAATCCATCGTGAGCCGTGGTTTCCCGGAGGAGAAGTTCGCCGTCATCGAGAACGGCATCCGCGAGGACCTGTTTGCTCCCGGTTCAAAGATGAATACGGTACGCGAAGAGTACGGCTGGAACGATACGTTCGTCGCCATGTATGTGGGCGCGCACGGCGTATCGCAGGGATTGTTCACGCTGCTTGAAGCCGCAGAAAGGCTGCGCGACCGCGACGATATCCACTTCGTTTTCATCGGCGACGGCGCTGACAAACCGAAAATGACCGCATGGGCGGAGCTGCACGAACTGACCAATGTGGAGTTCCTGCCGTTGCAGCCTAAGGAACGAATGCCCGGGTTGTATGCCGCCGCCGACGCGTGCTTTGTCCCGTTGCGCAAAGGTGAGTACTTCACCATCAACATCCCCTCGAAAATCTTCGAGATCATGGCCTGTGCGCGGCCCATCATCCTCGGTGCGACGGGCCAGGCGCTTCGCATCGTGGAATCGGCCGGCAGCGGTATTGCAGTGCCGCCGGAAGACGCAGCCGCCTATGCCGAAGCGGTTCTCAAGCTCCGCGACGATTCGTCCTTGGGCGAGCGGCTCGGCGCGAGCGGGCGCGCCTATGTGCTGGAGCATTTCACGCGACGTCAGAAAGCCCGCCAATACAGCGACGTGCTGGAAGCGACAATCGCTTCGGCGGGACAACGCAGATGACGGACGCGGATGCGAATCGCGATCCCGGCGTGCGCGCCATTCGTGTAGTTGCAGCAATCGGCGCCGCCGCGACGATTCTGGTTCTGTGGCCCGGCACCCATTCCCCGCCGCAGGATCCGAAGTATTTCCTCATCGGCATCCTGCCCCTGTTCTTGGGAATCGCGTGGCTTGTCGATCGGCTGCGGCGAAAAAGCGGCGTCATCGCGACTGGTCTACCGTTTTACTTCCTCGCAGGTTTTCTGCTCCTTCAATTCCTCGCGGCGCTCTTCTCGGAGCGGATGCCTATCAGCCTCGCAGCGTTTGCGCCTTTTTTCGCCCTCGGTCTCATTGCGTTTCTCGTCGCGCAGGGAGTCCGAACGACGAACCACGCGTGGACGATCTTCTGTTGGATTGCTGTCGCGGTCGCGCTGTCCAGCGTGTACGGTCTGGCCCAGAGAGCTGGGTGGGACCCGTTTCCCTGGGCCGCGCGCGATATCGAGGAGTATCGCGGTCTCCCCTCGACCTACGGAAACCCCAACATCGCGACCCACTGCCTGAACCTTGGGATTCTGATTCTTGCGGGATTGTCGTTTCGCCGTGGCACACGGTGGTGCGCGGTGCTCCTGGTGCCCATCGCCTTGCACCTCTACTTCACTGAAGTGCGAGCCGCCCGCGTCGCAGTACCCGCCGGCGCGGGAATTGTGTTGCTGGCGTGGATGTATCGCCGCGTCGCGGGGTCACCACAAAAGACGCTCGCCTGGACCTGCGCGACCGCCCTACTCGCCGCGCTGGCCGTGGGGTCGGCCGCCATGATCTACACAAAGTGGTCCACCGGCACCTATCTGCCAACGGGGCATTCCTTGCTCCTCCGCTACAACGGATACTACGGCGCATCCCAAATGATCGCCGATCGCCCACTGCTTGGCTTTGGACCCGGAACCTACCGGATCGAAAACGTTCCCTATTGGACTCCCTACGAGGAAACGACGTTTGCCACCGACAGCAGGTATAACGCGCGCGTTCACAACGCCTACCTCGAATCTGCCGTGGAATCCGGGTTTGGCGGCGCGTTCTTCTACATCGGGTTTGTTGTGTCGCTGACACTTCTGAGTCTCGGCACCGCACTCACTGCAACCGATCGCGACAAGCGCATATTGGGCTTCACGCTCGCAGCCTGTTTCAATGCCTTCGCAGTCGACGGCTTGTTTGGGTTCAATCTCCGCAGCCCCGCGTCAGCAACGATCTTCTTTATCCTGGCCGGGGTACTGGTTGGGTCGACTTTCAGGAAAGGCTCAAGTAGCACTGGTCAGTCGTCGCGCATGGCCGCCGCGCCCTTGGCATGTACCGGAGTAGCCCTTGTGCTCGCCGTCGTCGCCGGCGCGGTATTCGCGTCGCAGATCCTGCGACAGAAAGCCACCGCTGCCTACACGCTGGGCTATCCGCAGCAGGCCCTCGTCTTCCTGGGTCAGGCTCAGCGGATTTCACCGTGGGACACCGACATCCTCCGGCAGACGGCCGAAGTGAACGCAACCATGGGCAGAACTCGCGACGCGATCGACTTGTACCAGGAGGCCCTGCGACTGAATCCCTACTGGGTGATGGACCATGTGAGCCTTGCGAGACAATACTTCCAACTATCGGAATCGGGGAACGCGTCCTTCCTGCGTCAGGCGACAGAATCCGCCGAACGGGCCTTGGCGTTGTGTGCAACCTTGCCCGGCGCCCACGAACTGTTGGGACGGATTGCCTTGGCCCAATCGCTCGACCGCGCGGGTGACGGCCGGGATATCGAGGGCGCGGACGTCCGAGAAGCAGTCGACCACTTCCAGAAAGCCCTTCAGTATGGGGTTTCGGACCGCGAGCAGGTGCATCGTATGACCGCCCAAGCCCACCTCATTCTCGGCCAGATCGACGAGGCGGAACGGGCATATCAACGTGCTGCCGAGCTGACCAGCGGTACGGACATGACCTGGGCGCTTTTCGAGCAGTTCGCCCACGAAACCGGGCGTTGGACGGCGTTTTCAGATGCGCTGAACAACGCGATGGACCGCATCGAACGCGTCAATCCGGGAAATTGCACGGAGTTGGCCCGCATAACGTGGTGGCTATCCCACGCGTATGCAGACGGCATGAAGGACCGCGCGCTTGCATCCCAAGTACTGGAGTCGGGAGTTCGCTCCTGCCCGCACGCGATCGATCTGTGGGGCGCATACGTGGATCTCCACGACGCGGCGCGCGATCGGGTTCGCCTGAAGGCGGCAATGAACCGCTTGGATCAAGTGAAAGAAACGAACAGCAACACACCCAAATTGGTTTCGGATCTCATCGCCTATCTCAACGCTCCCGATTGGAATGTCATGCAGCAGGTTGTTGATTTCCTCGATGATTTTCCGGTAGCCCTCCAAGCAAGTCCGACTGAAGACCCCGCGCGTGCCTACGGTTGGTTGTTCAGTGTGTATGGGTCCGATCTGGCTACCTCGAGCGGCCCGCCCGGAGAGCGCGGCGAATTGCTCGTGCAGTTGGGCCAGGCCGCGGCGGAGTTGGGCGCGTGGGTTCAGGCCAACGAGATCCTGGCATCGGCCCTCCCGCTGTTACCCAAAGGGCCGGATGTGGAATGCCTGTTGCTGCGCGTTGCGGTGCTCGAATCCATGGGCCGGTTCGATGAGGCCCAGAAGATCGCCGCCGACGCTGCGAATCGCGCGCGCAACGACTACCGGACCCAACACGCCTTGGCCCGGCAATCCGCGCTGAGCGGCCGCGCGGCCGAGGCGCGTTTGTCCTATCGATTACTCCTGACGCGTTTCGCGTTGGACCCTCCGACGCGGAATACAATCGAGCAGGAGATGAAGGCGCTTCTGGGAGACGGTCAATGAGCGCATCGCCGGCAGAAACGCAGGTGACTGATGTGGATACGAAGCCGCCCTATACACTGTTCGTGGTGGCCATCGCGGCCGCGTGCGCAGCCTTCACCGCCTTCGTATACGTGTACCCTCGCCTGGCGGGTCCAACTATCGCGCGGATGGACCGCGCACTCGGATTGGAACAGTTCGAAAACGGGCAGCGTTTGCAGGCCGCGGGCGAGTACGCCAACGCCATACAAAGTTACCAGTTGGCGCTGGAAGGGCACTTCGAGGATCCCAAGTATCGCACCTTCACGTTGAAGGCGTTGGGGACGCTGCTCTGGTGGCGGGAAAGCGCCGAGGCGGCGCTACCGTATCTCGAAGAGGCCTACCAGAGTCCTCATGCCCCGCTCACGCTGTTCGATCCCTTGTGCGATTCGCTCCTACAGACCGGGCGAATTGAAGACATCCCTCCGGTTTGCGAGCGATGGTATCACGAGGCCGGACTCGAGAACGACGCGGAACAGCAGGCCCGTGCCGTGTACTACCTGGGAAAGGTCCAGCAAGAGCAGGGCGACGAGACCGGCGCTATGGCGCGGTTCTACCAGGGCGTCCTGCTACACCCCGGCGGGGACAATGCGTACGAATTGGGCCTCGCCTACTACAACGCGGGCGATAACAACCAGGCGCTAGTCTACCTGGAGCAATACCTGGAAAGCGGCTCCGGTGGCCGGGCGCAATACGCGCGTGAAGTTCGAGACCGAATTCTCGCCAAGCGCAGCGCCGAGTAAGGTTCAGCCCGCAGGCGTCCACCTCTTCTACGTCCGGCCGGATCCCAACACGCGCACGATGAACCCAGCCTCGCGCCAGTCTTCATGATCGAGGAGATTTCGCGTGTCGAACAGGACCGGCTTCCGCATCAGACGGATCACTTGCCGGGGATTCAGATACTTGTAGTCGTTGTGATCGGTCAACAACAGCAGGCAATCGGCCCCGTCGAAACACGTCTCCAAGGGCAGGAGATCGATGTCCGCATTCTTCACGAAAGGATCGTGGACCGCGAGCGTGACGCCCCGATCTCCAAGCAGTTTAATCACGTCGAGCGACGGACTCTCCCGCATATCATCGACATTGCCTTTGAACGCAAGCCCAAGCACCGCCACCTTCGGCGATTCCACGCCTTCCAGAAATTCCATGGTCCGTTCGACGACATGGTGCGGCATGCCGTCGTTACGCTGCCGGGCGAGATGTACGATCTTGGCCGTATCGGGAAACTGCTCCACAAGAAACCAGGGGTCAACGGAGATGCAATGACCGCCGACGCCGGGGCCCGCCGTGTGGACGTTGACACGAGGATGCCGGTTCGCCAGCCGCGCCACGTCACCGAAATCGATCCCCAGGGACTCACACAACAGCGCCACTTCGTTGGCAAGCGCGATATTGACATCGCGAAACGTGTTCTCGATGACCTTGACCATCTCCGCGGTGGTCACGTCCGTCAGGAAGATCTCGCCTTCAACAAAACTCGCATAGATGTCCCTCGCCAACTGGGCGGACAACGTATCGAATCCGCCGACGACGCGGTCGTTTTCGATCAATTCCTTGAGAATCTTGCCGGGCAACACGCGTTCCGGGCAGTGGGCGAGATAGATGTCCTTTCCCACTTCCAGGCCCGACTTCTCCAGGATAGGCTTGAGCATGTCGCGGCAGGTGCCGGGCGGCGACGTAGACTCGAGAATGACGAGGTTGCCCTTCTCCAGAAACGGCACGATACGCTCCGTGGCTTGGCAGACGTAGCTCATGTCCGCCTTCTTGTCGGCCGTGAGCGGCGTCGGTACCGCGAGGAAGAATACATCCGCCTTCTCGGGCTCGAGCGATGCGCGGAGGTTTCCCGAACCGATTGCCGCGCGCACGACCGTATGCAGTCCCGGTTCTTCGATATGAATGTTCCCCGCGTTCACGGTCTCCACGATGCGGGCGCCCACGTCGACCCCCAACACCTGATACCCGTTCGTCGCCAGCACGCTTGCCGTCGGAAGGCCGATATACCCCAGTCCCATCACGCAGATACGTTTCATTGCGTCATACTCCTACCGATTCCAGATGCCCCGCGATTCGTCGGCTGGCAAGGCCGTCGCCATAGGGATTCACCGCGTTCGCCATTCGCCGGTACGCGGGCGCGTCGTCCAATAGCCGTTGTACATTCTCTACGATCCCATGGTACGTATTGCCGACCAGCATCGCGGTACCGGCATCGACCGCTTCGGGACGTTCCGTCACTTCGCGCATGACAAGCACGGGTTTGCCAAGGGACGGAGCCTCCTCCTGTACTCCGCCCGAATCCGTGAGAACGAGATACGCCTTCTTGAGGATATGGACAAAGGGCAGGTAATCGAGGGGCTCGATGAGGTGAATGCGTTCTTCGCCCTTCAATATCTCGTCTACCGCCCGCCGCACGTTTGGATTCGGATGTACTGGATACAGGATCTCCACATCGTCGTTGGCATGCACCAGGTCGCGCATGGCCCGGCACATCTGGTCGAACCGCTCGCCGAAACTCTCTCTCCGGTGCGCCGTCACCAGGATCAATCGCCGCTGCGTGCCCACGTCGGAAAGCAGGGGGTCGTCGAATGTGTACGGCCGCGCCGCCACATCGAGCAATGCGTCGATCACCGTGTTGCCCGTAACGACGATGTGCTTCTCCGGGATGCGTTCGCCGCGCAGGTGCGCCGCGGCCGTCTCGGTGGGCGCGTAGTGGTAGTCGGAAAGCGCATCACCCAGCCGCCGGTTGATCTCCTCCGGAAAGGGGCGGTACTTGTCGTAGGTACGCAGCCCCGCTTCCACGTGGCCAACACGAACGTTGTGGTAGTAGCTCGCGAGCGCCGTTGCGAAGGTCGTTGTCGTGTCGCCATGCACGAGGACGACATCCGGTTTGTCCGCCTCCAGAACCCGGCCCATCTCCAGAAGAACGCGGCTCGTGATGTCCGAGATCGTCTGGTTGGGCTGCATCAAATTGAGATCGCGATCCACGTGAATCTGGAACACGTCGATCACCTGATCGAGTAACTCGCGGTGCTGCGCGGTCAAACATACCCGCACGTCGAAACCAGAACGGCTCCGCAATTCGTTCACGACCGGCGCCATCTTGATGGCCTCCGGCCGCGTCCCCATGACGACCAAAACCTTCATGAACCTCTCCGAACCCCAAGTTCTGCGATTACCCCGAAACGCGCGTCCAACGGCGCTGTTTGCGGAGGAACCGTGAGTATACTGAACAAAGGCCGCCGATGTGTACTCCTTCCAGCGCTGAGCTGAACAAAACCCGACAAGCCGCCCCATAGTATCCAGAGGGAGGCACGGGCAGAAGCGTTTATAGTCTCAGTACTTGACGCAGGTTGACAAACATGAATTGCAAATGTTAAGCTAGCTAAACTATAGGTTCTTTTGCAGATAATTAGTTTTAGTTACACATAGGATGTTCGTCATGAGAAAAGGTTTCACGTTAATCGAGTTGCTGGTCGTCATCGCCATAATCGGCATTCTCGCCGCAATCCTTCTACCTGCACTGTCTCGCGCCCGGGAAGCGGCCCGGCGCGCTTCGTGCCAAAACAACCTCAAGCAAATCGGCCTGGTCCTGAAGATGTACGCCGGGGAGAGCGGGGGCGATTATCCCCGAATCGACCTGGACGACGAGTTTGGAGCGTCTGCCGTCCTTCCAGGCGAGGGTTGCGAAGGGGGCGACGACGGGTTGAACTTCATGTTCGAGTTTGCCGCAGTGTACCCAGAGTACCTAGCCGATACGAACGTGCTGGTCTGCCCTTCGGACCCCATGGCGGGTAGCGGCGCAGCCCTGGAGATCGTGCGCGACGCGGGCGGTCATATCTGCCCGTGGGTCAATTACGCCAGCACGCCGCATCAGAGCTATTTGTACCACGGATTCCTCATGGACCAAGTGGAAGCGGACGATCCAATGGCCACCATGCCGACGCCCATGGGCCCTGCCACCGGGCCAGGACAACTCTTCTTTATCGCGACGAATCTGTTGGCGTACCGCGACTACGACCCAACCAACGACGGGGAAATCGACCGGGACATCTCAGCGCCGCCGATGATGGCCGGCCTGGGGTTTGGCAATGGCGGCAGCGACACGATCTACCGGTTGCGCGAAGGCATCGAGCGGTTTCTCATCACGGACATCAACAATCCCGCCGGATCCAACCGGGCTCAATCGGAGATCGTAACGGTGTGGGACGTGGTCAGCGCCGATCCATCCGGGGGCGCGGAGTTCAACCACATTCCCGGCGGTGCCAATACGCTATTCCTGGACGGGCATGTGGAGTTCGTGCGGTATCCCGGTGCGTTTCCGTCCCACGCGTCCGCCGCGCGCATCGTGGCAATGATGTACACACAATAAGGAGATCCCCAATGAATACGGACTACGCGGCTACCATCCCCCTTCCCGGGGAGCATCTGTCCACGGAGAAAATGCCCGGACACTGGTTGCTGGCGCGACTTGGCAAGCGGGTGCTGCGTCCGGGCGGCATCGAGCTGACGCGCCGGATGCTGTCGGCGCTCGAAATCGGACCGGCGGATGACGTGGTCGAGTTTGCGCCGGGCCTCGGCGTTACCGCGCAAATGACGTTGCAGCGCAAACCGGCCACATATACAGGCATTGAACGCGACGAGAACGCCGTCGAGCGAATCCGGCGGTTTCTTGCGGGGCCTTCGCAGCGGTGCGAGATGGCGCGCGCCGAGGCGAGCGGGCTGGAAGCGGGCACCGCATCGGTGGTGTATGGGGAAGCCATGCTTTCCATGCAGACGGCAGCAGGCAAGGCCCGAATCGTGAAGGAGGCGCATCGCGTGTTGCGGCATGGCGGACGGTACGGCATCCATGAGCTGTGTCTGAGGCCGGACTCGTTGGACGAGGGGATCAAGTCGGCCATCGAGCGGGACTTGTCCGAGGCGATTCGCGTCGGAGCGCGGCCCCTGACGTCCACGGAGTGGCAGTCCTTGCTGGAGGACGAAGGGTTTCGCGTCATCTCCGAGAAGGCCGCGCCCATGCATCTCCTGGAGTTGCCACGAATCATCGCGGATGAGGGCATATTCGGCGCAGGGTTTATTGCGTGGAACGTACTTCGGGACCGCGCCGCGCGCAAACGCGTGCTAGGAATGCGCCGCGCCTTCAAGAAGTACGAGCGGTATCTCTCCGCGATCATGTTGATCGGTGAGAAGACGGACAATCGCTAACTCTTTCACCGTCTGAATACGGACATCGTCGCCGATGGTCTCGTGGTTTGGGCAAGAATGCCCAAACCACGGGCACGTCGCATTACTTCACAATTCACTTGAGAAAATGCTTTCGCATACTTGGAGAAGCTTTGCACGACACCTCGGCTAATCGATTAACCCACTAGCGAGCCCGAGCGTCTACTCGCGAACAATTCTCACGGCTCCCCGCGACACCGACTACGGACAAACTCCATCTGAGGTGGGAGAAACGGGGGCAACGAGTCCCCCTTGCGTTCTTTGCGTTCTTTCGTGGCCAACTTATTTCTTCTATTCGCAGTGGATACAAAACGACAGAGTCCTTTCAGAAAACGGCCGTTCGCTTTCTGCCTACGCCACGCCTTGGTATCGCGTTTTCTATAACCCACCCTTTTCCTTTATGATTGCGCCCTGCGCGGTGGTTGCCTTGTGGAACGAATCCACGGAAAACGCGCGGCCACTCCATGACCAGGAACGGCGGCGCAATTGCACAAGAAAGCGGAAGGAATGACGGTTAGTCTGGAACGAACGTTTCGCGTGCGCCACTACGAATGTGACGCCTACGAAAACGTCTACTATACAAACTACCTCCGCTACATCCAGGAAGCGGCCATGGACGCCTCGGCCTCACTGGGCTTCGACGCGGCATGGTACGCCGGTCAAGGGACCACGTGGATGGTCCGGGACACGGAGATCGAGTACCTGCGCCCGCTCCGGTATGGCGATTCCGTCCATATCAAGACCTGGGTGGAGAATTTCCGCAAGGCCGTTTCCCGGCGCGCCTATCAACTGACCTTTCCGGACAGCGGGGAACTCGTTGCCCGCGCGGGCACGGAATGGGTGTACCTCGATGCGGCTCGGGGACGGCTTACGCGCATTCCCGACGAGTTCAAGACCCGTTTCTTTCCCGAAGGCCAGTCCGACGATCTGCCACCCCGCGAACGTTTTCCCGAGACGCTACGGCCCTCCGTGGGTGTCTTTACCCAGCGGCGGCGCGTGGAATGGCGCGACATCGATCCGGCCCAGCACGTGAACAATTCCGTGTACCTGGCCTACGCCGAGGATTCCGCGGTGGAGGCGGCCATGGCGGTCGGCTGGCCGCCTTCGCGAATGCGCGACGCCGGGTTCGCCGTGCGGGTCACGCGGCACCGGATCGAATACAAGATTTCCGCCTTGCTGGGCGACGACCTCGAAATTGCCACCTGGATGGAAGCGAGGGACGATGCCGCGATACGGTACTTCGAAATGACCCGCATTCAGGATGGCGCGGTCCTGGCGCGGGCGCTCGCCGAGGTGGAATGGTATGACGTCGCCACCGGCGCGCGAACCGCCATTCCCGAAGAATTCAGGAGTACGATGCGGTGAGTTTCGCGAGCATTCAATACGCGGTATTTCTGATCGTCGTCTATGGGCTCTACCGCCTGCTGTCGCACCGCGGGCAGAACATCATGCTGCTCATCGCCAGCTACGTCTTTTACGGCGCCTGGGACTGGCGGTTCCTGAGCCTCATGCTCATATCCACGTTTGTGGACTACTTTGTCGGCCTGCGTCTCCGCGACACGGAGAACGTGAGCACCCGGCGTAAGCTGCTCATGGCGTCGCTCGTGGCGAATCTCGGAATGCTGGGGGTCTTCAAGTACTTCAATTTCTTCGCCGACTCTTTCGCGGAAATGATGGGCTGGTTTGGATTAACCGTCCACTGGACGACTTTATCCATCGTGCTGCCCGTCGGCATCTCTTTCTATACGTTCCAGACCCTGAGCTACACCATCGACGTCTACAACCGGAAACTGGAACCGACGGATCGCTTCCTGGATTTCGCCCTGTTCGTATCGTTCTTTCCCCAGTTGGTGGCGGGACCCATCGAGCGGGCCAGCCACCTTCTTCCGCAAGTGCTGACGAAACGAACCATCACCTGGGACCAAACCACGCGCGGCCTCTACCTCATCGCCTTTGGACTCTTCAAGAAGGTCGTCATCGCCGACGGCGTCGCGCGGTCGGTAGACGCCATCTACAACGCCAGCGGAACGGTTACGTGGGCGGACGTTATCCTGGCGACGTATCTCTTCGCGTTGCAGATCTACGGCGACTTCTCGGGATACAGCGACATCGCTCGCGGCACGGCGAAGCTCCTCGGCTTCGACATCATGACCAACTTCCGCCTCCCCTATTTCGCCACGAACCCCAGCGAGTTCTGGCGGCGCTGGCATATCAGCTTGTCCACCTGGCTGCGCGACTACCTGTACATCCCCCTCGGCGGCAACAAGAACGGCACGCGGCAGACCTATCGCAACCTGATGACCACGATGGTGCTCGGCGGGCTTTGGCACGGCGCGGCGTGGAACTTCGTCCTGTGGGGCATCTTCCAGGGCGGGATACTCTGCATTCACCGGCCCTTCGCGAAGCACGAGCCCGAGCCGAAGACCCTCGGCGCGCACATTGTCCGGGGGATCAAAGCCGCGTTGTTCTTCCAAGTTGTGTGTTACGGTTGGCTGCTCTTCCGCGCGCGGTCCTTCGAGCAGATCTGGAACTACACCATTACCCTGGTCGCCGATTTTGGCAACCTCGCCACTTCCATTCCCATGCCGCCCTTCGCGACGCTGTTGGGGATACCGCTTCTCTTCGTCCTCGACCTCATTGAATTCGAAACCGATACGCCCCAGTTCTACCGCCGCTGGATCACCCCGGCGCGGGGACTGTTGTACGCGGCACTACTCTTTATCTTTCTGATGGGAACCAGCAATGAACCATCCCAATTCATCTACTTCCAGTTCTAGCCTGCCGCGGAAACGCGTGCGCGACGGAATCCGGGCCTGCGGCTGGATGATCCTGTTCCTCATCGGAATGGACATTACCGTGAACCTGATGTTCCCCTACCCCGCCGACCCCCAAGCGATGCCCAACTCGTTGGAACGCTATTTCGAGTACGGCCGATCGGTTGAGGGCAAACTGCCGCGCATCGTCGGGCCCACCGATGAAACCACCCAGCCCGTTGCCGCGGCCGGTTGGCTGAACCCGGACGACTGGAAAGAACAACCCACCGCGGCCGCCAGCGAAGACGGCGTCCTCCTGGCCGTCTACGGCATGTCCTTCGGCGCGGACCTCGGCGAATGGCTCTGCGCCCACGACGAACGGTTGACCATGCGATTCATCGGCGGCCCCGCGGCCCCGCCCAACTTCGTTTACGCCGCCTACACCATGGACCGGGGCCGGCACGACGCGGACGTGGCGGTGCTCGCGATCATGGCGTCCAGCCTACGCGGCATGATGACCCTCACCGGGATGACGGTGAACTTCGAACAGCCCTTTCCCTTCACCTATCCCCGGTACTCCGTCGTGGACGGCACTCTGAAAGCCGTGTGGCCGCGCATCCTCTCGCTGCCGGAACTCCGCGACGCCATGGCCGCCCCCGCCGAATGGGACCTCTTCGTCGACCAGCTCGCGGAACACGACGTGTACTACAGTCCCCTCCTCTTTGAAGGGACCCCTCTCGACCACTCCGCCATCGTGCGCATGTTGCGGCGCGCCTGGGCCCAACGGCGCAACCTCCGGATCATCCATTCCATCCATGGCCCCGCCGGGTTCGACGAAAACCAACCCCTCGTACCCGCGCTCAACCTCATGGTCAAGGAATTCGCGCAAACCTGCGAAGCAGACGGCATCGTCCCCATCGTCTACCTCGTCAACGACCGCGGCTACAGCGACCACCTCTTCAAACTCCTGCAACCCGTCCTCGACGAGAACGACACCACCTACCTCAGCTCCCACCAATTCGCCGACCCCGACAACCCCGCCAACTTCATCGGCGACGGCCACTTCACCGATTCCGCCAACAACCAAATCGGCGAAGCGTTCCACGCCTTGCTCGCGCGGGAACTGGGGCCGGATAGCGATTGACGGCACCATCCAGCGCACTCGCACGTGACTAACCGCAGAATCCAAACGCGCCGCTTCGACTCTCCCAAGCACCGAAGAATCCACGCAGATCTTCAATGCTAAGTACACGACGATCGGTGGCGCCAAACCGCCCCAACGGCAGCCCAACGGGCCTGCATACTTACAGTCACGCCACGGCGTGATTGGCGTGCCTTTGGCACGACTACCTGGGGTCACCTGTACCCCCAATCTGGCTTCCCCTGAAAGGGGTATACAATACTTCGATCATTGTGCAACGCTTTCAGCGTATTGGTAGATCGGGGCTCCGGCACCCAGGCTAGGCCCTGCCGGTGGTACGCCGCGCAAGTGCGCGACGTCCCGCCGACCGAGCCAAGCCTGGGCTGCGAGTATGCAGGCCCGTTGGGCCAGATCGGAGCAGTGATTGAGAAGTTGAGGAACTCGTTGTATGCCACGCGATTTGCGCCGAAAAGTGCACTCCCATCTTCCGCCTCGGACGAGGCGACAGACTGTAGTCACGCCGCAGGCGTGATGGAGCGAAGCGGAACGTTGGGTACCGCCACCGTCCCCTACCGCATAGCCCCCGAACGGCGGCGGTAGATCATCAGGAACGATCATCCCGATCCCGCTTCACCAGCCTGGCACGAAACGCGCACTACGGCACTGCCAATTCCTCCAGTTAGAAACGGGCGAGACGCCCATTCTCCTTGACTCCTAAATCGGTGAAAATCGGTCCAACTCGCCTCGGCATAGCCTCCGGCGGTGCCACGCCTGCGGCGTGGCGTGGCGCACGGATGGTGAGGGTCACGAGCGGCTAAACCGATTCACGACTTGTCACGCCTGTGGTTTGCATCGACGGATTGACACCAACAGCCGCTGCTGGTCTAATAGAGTTGTCGACCGTTCGCGCCGACAGGTGGAGATGCTTATGACGTTTGAGCAAATCAAAGCCGAAATCAGCAGATTGCCACTCTCCGAGAAGCTCCTCTTGCTGGAGGATACGTGGGATTCCATCGCCGCGAATTCCAGCGAATTGCCCGTGCCCGAATGGCAGCGGAAGGAACTCGACAAACGGTATAAAGAGTACCTGGAGGGAGGCGTCGAGTTGCGCGACGCGCAGTCCGTTCACGAGTCGATCCGCAATAAGTACCGATGAAGCTGCGGTACACGCCGCGCGCCGCCCATGAACTGGAGGTGGCGGTCGACTGGTATGAGGAGCAGTGCCCAGGATTGGGCATCGAGTTTCTCGAATCCGTTGAAAGGGTGTTGGCATCGACTCGTGAGAATCCGTGGCTTTACCCGCGCACCCATGACGCTTTTCGCCGCTGCCTCACACGGCGATTCCCATTCTCCATCCACTTTACAATTGAAGACGATACCATCGTCCTGCATTCGGTTTTCGACAACCGGCGCAGTCCCAACGATCTTCCGTGACCGGAAATGGGGAAATTGTTACCTGCGACGAGGGACACCGGAATTCCATTGGTTCACGCTTAAGAACTTTGCTCATGTTCCTGGCGGTTCACTTTTCTTCCGTTACGGCCTTGTCCAATCCTTCCGTCACGAAAACGGGCGAGACGCCCGTTCTCCTTGTCGCACGTTCTCTTAGGTCCTATATCGGTGAAAGTCGGTGCAATCGGTGGACTGCCGATACCCCGTCTTCATCTGCGGCAATCTGCGTCATCTGCGGATCGATCCCTGCCGTTGATTGCCACGCCGCCGGTGTGGACGGTATAGTGCAACGCGGTGGCGATACCCCAGTGTTTCGGTCCGTAGTTTGCAGTGGTAGTCCGCGTTAGAAGGTTCTTTTCATGCCTGTTTCCAATATTGCCAAGCTGACCATCAGCGAGTCCGATCTGCGCGGCGCGTTGATTGAATCCGTGCGCGTGTCGAACAGCCCCGGGGCGGTTGCCTACGTGGGCGACCGCTGGGGCGCGATACTCCATGAAGCGACGGGGAACCGTCAGCTCGTCCCGGCGCCGGTGAAGGCGGAGGTCAACACGATCTACGATCTGGCGTCGCTCACGAAGGTCGTGGCCACCACCACGGCGGTGATGCAGTTGCACGAGGCTGGCAAGATCCAACTCGATCGGCCCGTCTCCGACTACCTGCCGATCCCTGCCTTCGACGCATTTACCGTACGGCATTGTCTCACCCACAGCGCGGGTCTCGTGCCCGGCCTTCCGTATTACAAGGAATGCAGCTCCATCGACGAGATGCTCCAGCGCTACGCGGAGGTCCCCCTCAAGTCGCAACCGGGGACGCGGTGGCTGTACTCAGATGTGGGGTTCATGATCCTCGGGCGTATCGTCGAACTGGTGGCAGCGGATTCGCTGGATGCCTACTGCCGGAAACACATCTTCGAACCGCTCGGGATGGCCGACACCGGCTTCAAGCCCGATACCGCGCGCCGGGCCCGCTGCGCCGCCACGGAGAACTGTCCCTGGAGAGGCGCCTTGATGGTCGGCGAGGTTCACGACGAGAACGCCTACGCCGCCGGAGGCGTGGCGGGCCATGCCGGGCTTTTCGGAACCGCCGCGGACCTTGCGACCTTTGTCCGCGCGCTGTTGGCCGGGAAGATCCTGCGTCCGGACACCGTGAGCGAAATGACCCGCGCGCCGCAAATCCCCGCGTGGCCCTGGCAGGGGATCGGCTGGCAGTTAGACGGATGGTCGTCGAAGCACAGCGGCTTCCTCACCTCCCGCACAACCATGGGCCACTCGGGTTGGACCGGCACCAGTCTGTGGATGGACTGGAAACGGGGCCAGTTTGCCATCCTCCTCGGAAACACCTGCCACCCGTCCCGCAGCGCGCGCAACAATGTGGATTTCCGGCGAGTCTTTCACGCCGCCGTCTCCAAGGCGCTCTACAAGAACACGATCAACACGCACAGTGGGCTCGATCGGTTGCAGCGGGAGGACTTCGGCGAACTGCGCGGGAAGCGCGTTGCACTCCTCACCCACCATGCCGCCGTCGACCAGTTGGGCCGGCACATCCTCGACGTGTTCGCCCTGGCGCCCGACGTGCAACTGAAACTGCTCTATAGCCCGGAACACGGCATCAGAGGCCACGCGGAAGCCGGAGAATCCGTGCCCTCAGAGAATGGCGACATCCCGGTCATCAGCCTGTACGGCGCGCGCAAGGCGCCCACGACCGAAGAACTCCGCGGGATCGACTGGTTCGTCATCGATCTCCAGGATGTCGGCGCGCGGTATTACACCTACGCGGCAACCATGAAGGACTGCCTGGAGGCCTGCGCGCAGGCCGGGGTCCCGGTGCTGGTACTGGATCGGCCCAACCCGGTAGGCGGCACGATTCTGGAGGGTCCCATCGCGCTCAACACGGCTTCGCCCGTTTGTTGGGGCGCCGTGCCCATCCGCCATGGGATGACCATGGGCGAGATCGCGCTCCATTTCCAGCGCACCGAATTCGCGAGCACCAAATTGAGCGTATCCGTCAGCGCCCTCGATAACTGGTTGCCCAGCCGGTTCTTCGACGCCTGCTCCCTGCCCTGGCTCCCGCCGTCCCCCAATATCCCGGATGCCGGAACGGCCATCCTCTACACCGGCACCTGCCTCTTCGAAGGCACGAACCTCAACGAAGGCCGCGGCACGGAGACACCATTTGAGATCATCGGCGCGCCGTGGCTGGACAGCTCGGCCGTGCTCGGTATCCTGGATGAGGAGGCCTGTGCCGGTATGCAGTTGGACGCGATCCAATACACGCCGGTGAGCATCCCCGGCAAGGCATCCAGTCCGCGCTATCAGGACACGTTATGCAACGGCATACGGATCACGCTGTTGGACGCGCACGAAGCCCGGCCCTTTGCCGCCACGGTCGCATTGATCGCGGCAATTCGCAAGACGCATCCCGCTGAGTTTGCATGGGGACCGAGCTTCGATGTCCTCGCCGGCTCGAATGATCTCCGAACGCGCATCGAGCAAGGCCAAGGGTGGCGCGAGATTATTGCAGCCTACGCCCCGGGGATCGCGAAATTCGATGCGATACGCCCCAGATTGTACAGTGATGACGTAGTTGGAATGCCTTAGGCTACCGGCTGCTCGGCGCGATAGACGACCGTGTAGATGAGGTCCCCCGATCCGGCTCGGCCGCCCGGTTCGTGACTTAAGGCGGTCTTTATGGTGACCACGTCAACCTTGTTCTGCAAAACCCATTGGTTGACCGTCTTGTCGAGTTCCGCGGTCTTATCTTCATACCCTTTGAAGGTTTGAACGAATAGCATCCAGATCCTCCTCCTTTCCCACCGAAGATGAACGCGCCTAGTGTAGCAACCGCACGAGTGGATGCCAAATTGGTTGACCGTGGCGAATCACTTGCGTAGGCTGGAGTTAGCCCAACAGCGCCGCGCCCGGCGGAAATGGCGCTCGCAGCCCCCGCGTTCCATTAGGTATCGGATCGAGGGCAATCGATTCACCACGGAAGGAGGTCCCGTGAAAGCAGCCTATATCGAACAGAACGGCGATTTGGACGCCTTGCACGTTGGCGACGTGGCCGATCCAAAACCGGCCCGCGATGAAGTCGTCATCGAAGTCAAAGCCGCGGCGCTCAATCACCTCGACATCTGGGTCCGCAAGGGCCGTCCCGGTTTGGAGCTTTGCTTTCCCCACGTGCTCGGATCCGACGCGATGGGAACGGTCGTGGCGCTGGGCAGTGAAGTCGACACTGTGGAAGTGGGTCAGGAGGTCGTCGTCGATCCGGGTCTGTCCTGCGGTGTGTGCGAATTCTGCCTTCGCGGCGAGCAGAGCGAATGCCTGCACTACGGGATCGTCGGAATGAGCCGTCCCGGAACGTTCGCGGAGCGCGTCAGCGTACCGGCCACAAATGTGCATCCCTCGCCCAGCCACCTCACGCCGTCAGAGGCGGCGGCACTTCCGCTTGCATACCTCACCGCGTGGCGCATGCTCATGACGCGGGGCCAGCTCAAGGCGAGCGATACGGTGCTCATTCACGGCATCGGCGGAGGGGTCGCGTTGGCGGGACTTCAGCTGGCGCGGCTTTCGGGCGCCGAAGTCATCGTCACGTCCTCTTCCGACGAGAAGCTGCAACGTGCGGCGAAATTGGGGGCCTCGGCGACCATCAATTACTCCAACAATCCCAACGTGGCCGTCGCCGTCAAAGACTTGACCGGAGGCCGGGGCGTCGATCTCGTACTCGACTCGGTCGGCGCTGCAACGTGGCCGATCAATTTTGGGGCCATCCGGCGAGGCGGCCGGATCGTCCATTGCGGCGTCACGTCGGGTGCCTCGGCACAGGTGGACATCTCCGCCTTGTATTGGAACCATGTCACCATTCTGGGTTCGACGATGGGATCGCGAGAGGAGTTTCGTCAGATGGTGCGCGCGGTGAGCTCCTCCAAGCTGAAACCGGCTGTCGATTCAGTGGTATCCCTCAACGATGCCCGTACCGCCATGGGACGAATGGAGCACGGAGAACAGTTCGGGAAGATCGTTCTGGATATCAAAGGGAAATTCGCGGATACGGTTTCGGCCTAGCGCTTGACGTTCAGGACAGAAGCCGCTTCCGAAGCACCAAGCCTGCGCCAAAGACCGAGGCGATGACTCCGGCCACCCATGTCCGGGGATCGGACCACAGCGTGCCCTTGGCTGGGGCGGCCACTGGATTCTCGGAAGAATCCGCAACCAGACGGCCCTCCTCCATGGCGTTCGGCTGCGTGGGAGCCAGGCTTGCCATCTGTTGAGCGTCCTCGCGCCCTTCCGGCCGAAGTCGCCCCAAGGGCGAATGCTGGTCGACAACCGAAGTCTTCACCGCATCGTCGGGCGAGGAAGCCGGAGTCGCCGATTCGGTCCCGATAGCACCGGCTGCCGGTGGCGATGGCAGCGCGGCTCTCTTTCGCTCAAACTCCTTCGCCATGCGGTTCAACTGCGACAACCGGGACGCAGAATCCGAAAGCTCTGCTGGCGCTCCGGACCGCGTTACTTGGGGCATCCCGCCGCGTTCGCCGAGTTCAGGACCTTGCGATGGCGAATCGCCGTTCCCGGTGGGGACGACGGGGCTGCCCGCCCCCCCCGACGGCACCGGATTCCCGGATCCATCCGCCGGGTCGTCGGCATCGTCGTCCGGCGCGGGGACAGGACCCTCGTCATCGGGGACATCGGAACCGCCATCCGGGTCCTCACCTGGCGGCGTGTCCGGGTCTTCTGGGTCCGGATCGTTTGCCGGTGAACCGTTAAGCTCGAAGGTGCTGCTACTCCCCTGCGAGGCAATTGTCTGTCCGGCCAGGGAAGCCAGGGTTGTGCCGTCAATCGTCAAGTTGGTTTCGGCCGCGCTCGACGTGTCAACACGGCGGAACGACACCTCGGCGACCTTTCCGGCGTCCATCGTGGACTGATTGAGGCCGAACATCATGACCACATAATTGCCGGGGGAAGTCAGATTGTACTGAACGCCCTTTTCGGCGGCGAGGGCGGCCTCGCCCGCCCGAACCCCGTTCGGGGCGAGTATCGCGGGATCGTAGCGCAGCGTGAAATCCAATGCGGCGACACCATCTCCGAGGTTCCCATCCAGAAATACGGGAACAGTCACGTTACTGCCGTCTACGGCAGGAGTACCGATTGTAAGAACACCCTCTCCCAAAGCGGGCAGCACCGCAAACACAAGGATTAGTGGGAATGTCTTGCTCAGATACGATAGTTGCATTTCGAAAGCCCAGAACTGGTAACTCACGATCATAACGTTGCTTAAGAGAAACGTTTCGTATCGCACACGCGTTGACAGGCCAGAGCAGGCCCCACGCAAAACACAAAACGAACCATCTCAGCCACTTGCAACAAGACGGCCTATTTGTCGTCTCCCCGGGCCGATTCTTCCGCCATGACACGGTCTTTCGCTCCGGCCGGATCGTCCCAGCCAGGCCGGTCGATCCAAGCGACTGAACTCGCCTCGCCGAGCTGTTCGTCTACCGGGGTACTCCGATGGGTGCTGGGGAATATCGAGGCCATCGCCGCGAAGGCATGGGATTGTCCAAACAACGTGTATCGCATGATTATAATCAGCAGGAAAAACCAGGCCGAGACTTTTGCAAACGCCACAACAAGAACCACGACGCGGAGATTCGGTATCGGAATGTCCGCAAGATGGCCCACTTGGGCCAGCGAAAAGTTCAGGAAGGCCACCAAACCGACAATGGAAAACTGCAACGCCCGGGCCTTCGCATCGATCCGGGACAACCCTGCTTCCAGGCACCGGTGGTACGCAAAAAGACCCAAGTACGCCGAGAAGGCCAAGGTAATCAGGTGCGGACTGTTTACCATGGCGTTCAACACGCTGACCTGCCCCAGGTCCCGGAGTGTGAAAAAGAGCCGCTCCGGCTCCAGCCCGGCCAAGAAGAACACGGACCAGATTGCGGCCGCGGGCAGAGACCATGGGTCCCATTGTTTTACCGTTTGCGACAATTTGTAACTCCGGCGTTGGCAGGCGAATAGGCGTCCCGGCGCGTTGCGACGGGGTGCCCGGTCATGCAGACGCGAACACCACCCTCCATAGAATCGGAACCCCATAGGCCATGCGAATTGTTCTTCAGCAATGGTATCACATGGCCCGGCCGGAGACGAGAAGCGTCACAACCCGGAACGCAGGACGGCGTCGCAGATGGGGCCCCGCGACTTGTGCCCCTTCAGAACGAGGTGGCCGTAGTTGTGACTGCCACGAAGTTTGCGGACAATCCAGTTCAGGGCGTTGTTGGATTCGTTCAGGTACGGGTTGTCGACCTGGCGCGTATCGCCGAGGCAGATGCATTTCACGTTCTCGCCCATGCGCGTGAGCAGCGCCCGAATCTCCGTTCGCGACAGGTTCTGCGTTTCGTCGATGATGACCACCGCGTCTTCGATGTTCATTCCGCGAATGAAAGCGAGCGGGAGGATTTCGAAGCGGGCCGAGTCGTACTTGGACTGTTCCGCCTTGGGATCGGCGAAGATCTTGTTTGCCGGGCGCAAGGCATGAAGCTTCGCCGTGAGGCCGTGCAGATAACTCACGTAAGGTTCGATCTTCTCCGCCACATCCCCGGGAAGGAAACCCATCTTCGTGCCGATTTCGATCATGGGTTTCAGCACGTAAATCTTGTTGAACCGCTTTTGCTCGAGTGTCAGGTACAGCGCCGCGGCGAGTGCAAGAAAGGTCTTCCCAAAGCCGGCTTCGCTTTGCAGGGTGACGAGATCGATGCGCTCGTTCAACAGCAGTTCGAACGCGAGATTCTGATATACCGTGCGCGGCTTGACCTTCCATATCTCGTGTTCGTACTCGATGACGCGGGGCCCTTCGGGTCCGTGGAAGAGGGGCTTACCTTCGTGCCACTCAAAACAGTTGGGGTATGGCTCCTCCCCTTCGGCGACAAAACCTGTATAGTGCTGCGATTCCGATTCGAAGGGATTGGAACTCTTGAACTCCTGGCTGCGAACTCCGCTGTGCTCCGCCAACAATTGCAGGATTCGGTCGTTGGTGACCAGGATAGGGTCGTCCATCCCCCCGCTCTTGATGTCTTTGAGGATTTGCAGGTCGACGTTGGGCAGCGGTTCCGTCCCGTTCTGGCCGATAATCTTGATAACACTGAAATTCTCGCGGATGGAATCGACCGCTTTCGCCACGAGATGCTGGACGCGCGGTTCCTTCTTGAGCTTGTCCAATTCCAGCAACACGTGAAACGGGATGCTGACCGAGTTCTCCTCCCCATTTCGCAGGATGCGAATGCAATTTGGATCTTCCAGCAGCGCGTTGGTGTCCAGAACGTAACTCTTCTTCATGAATTCGCCTCCAATACGAAAGAGCGGGAAGAATCGCGTCTAAGGTCGCCCGGACGGTGAATGACGCCGGCGAACCGGCATACAAGAGCAGAGTTTGGTGAGATTTCGGTGAGCGAGTCCCGGAGTACTTCGGGCAGAACGGCGGCGCTGCCGGCCGGCGCTACTGCAGGTCCATCGGGACTCACAGCCCCGCCTGGAACCATCCGCTTCCTCTCGGACGCCCAATCCCGAGGAGGGGCGCTCGTTCGGCAGTACTTGCCGGATGACCATAGGTGGCGTCCGGCGCTTCGTTGGACTCCGCGTGCGTCTATGTCGCGCTTCCTTGGCCCGGTCGCTGCCGCAGGGGATTCCTCGGTCCGGGGCATCCGGCCGAAGGCGCAGCGCCTGTTCCAACTGACGGGGCGGAGAGGTTAGCCTGCCTCGCCACCCTTCCATTACGAGCATACCATACAAGATGTAGGATTGCTATAGCCGAAACTACAACATATTGAATTTATGGATTTGCTCAGAACGACAAACATGACGGGGATTGGCCACCTCATGCTATAGTACGCGCCGCAACTTCGGGGGTCTCCAATGCATCCCATACTCCTCGATTCTTTCGGGATTACGATAAGTTCGTATGCCGTTGTGCTCGCAATTGCCGTAGTAGCCGCCTCAGCCGCCACCGTCCGCAAGGCGGAACATCGGGACGTTCGCTTCAGCTATTGGACGGCGGTGGGCGCCCTTCTCGGGGGAATGGTGGGAGCCAGGGCGTTCTGGATTCTCCAATTCAGCGAATGGACTAATCTTGGGCGCGCGGCGATCGTATGGGCGCCTGGTATGGTCCTGTACGGCGGCGTTCTGGGCGCCGTGGCGACACTTGTCGTCTTATCCCGGATTCAAAGGCAGGCCTTGCTGCCGGTGTTGGACGTCGCAGCGCCACACGCCGCCCTGGGCGAGGGTATCGCGCGAATTGGGTGCTTCCTCGCGGGGTGCTGTTGGGGCGCGCCGTGCGCCGTTCCCTGGGGCGTCCGGTTTCCCGCAGGCAGTTTGGCGTACGGCGCGCAACTTGAAGCGGGGCTGACTGACGCATCGGCGACCCATTCGCTGCCAGTCCATCCCACCCAACTTTACATGACAGTGGGATTGGCCATCGGCTACTTCGCGTTGCGCGGCATACTGCATCGTCCCCACCCGAACGGCCTCGTCCTCGCCTCGTATCTCGCGTACTACGGCGCGCTTCGATTTGCCGTCGAGTGCTTTCGGGGCGACAGCACGCGGCCACTCTGGGGAATGACGCTCTCGCAAGCGATTAGTGTGATGCTGCTCGTGGCGGGTGTAACGGCAGTGGTCGTACTCCAACGGATTGACCACAGTACCAATACCGGCAGCGACCGGTAGCCACGCGGCATACCTTCCTTGCATGGCTGCTCGCTCCTGCGTATTCTGCTTGGTGCAAACCATTTTTCCGGCATAACTTGTCAAACATTGGAGATGCAATGAAGAGATTGATTTCGTGGAATGTGAACGGCATTCGCGCGGCGGGCCGAAACGGATTTCTGGAGTGGCTGGACCGGGAGAAACCGGACGTCGTGTGCGTGCAGGAGATAAAGGCGAATCCGGACGATGTACCCCAGGAACTGCGCGAACCGAAAGGATACGCGAGCCTGTGGCAACCGGCGAAGAAGAAGGGCTACAGCGGCGTTGCGACCTATTTTCGGGTCAAGAGCGAGCCGTTGGCGGTCGCAACCATGGGTATCGGCGAATTCGATGATGAGGGACGAGTGCAACTCGTCGAGTACAAAGATTTCACCGTCGTCAATGCATATTATCCCAACGCCCAGGCCGAGCGGGCGAGGCTGGACTACAAGCTGGGATTCTGCAAGGCCATGCTCAAGTTGTGCAACAAGCTGCGCAAAGCCGGCACCAACCTGGTGATCTGCGGCGACTACAATATCGCGCACAAAGAGATCGACCTGGCACGCCCGAAGGACAACCGGAATAGTCCCGGTTTCTATCCCGAGGAATGCGCGTGCATGGACGAGTTTGTTCAAGCGGGTTACGTGGACACCTTCCGGCATTTTAATCCGAATCCCGGGCACTATACCTGGTGGTCGTACCGGTCGCGGGCGCGGGAGAAGAACATCGGCTGGAGAATTGACTACCACTGCGTGAACGCGGAGTTTTTGCCGAAGGTCAAGTCTGCTCACATTCACGCGGACATCATGGGTTCCGACCATTGCCCCGTTTCCATCACGGTGAATTAGGCACATGAAATCGCAAGTCACCACCAAGCACGGCGATTCGGGAGATACAACGACCCTGGCCGGCGAGAAGGTATCCAAATCGCACGCGATTGTGGAATGCACGGGCTGTATCGACGAGGCGCGCGCCTGGACGGCCCTGGTCCGGCAACGTCTCACCTCGGCGAATCTCGAAGATGCCGCCCACTGGCAAGACTTTCTCCTGTGGTTGCTGCACGTGTATTTCGTGATCGGGTCCGCATGCAGCGACCCCGCGAACCGGCGGCCCACCTATCACCCTCGCGTGCTTGGGCAAGCAGATATCGAGCGCCTCGAATCGGAGCAACAGCGGCTGGAAGATCGAGTCAAGCTGCCACGCCAGTTTGCCGCGTCCGGAGCAAATCCGGTGGCCGCGGAATGCGACGTCCTGGTTACGGTGGTCCGCCGCATGGAACGGTCCGTGGTTCGGCTGCGGGAATCGGTCCCCGATTTCGAAGCGACAGCCATTCTCATATTCGTCAACCGTCTCAGCGACACGCTGTTTATGCTGGCGCGGTACCTGGACGGAGGCGTCCACGTGCCGGTCGACTACCGGCTGCTCGATACGGGCATGGAGTAGTTGCCGGCAATGAAGCAAAGGAAGTCAGAGTAAGTCATGGCGAAATTCCTGCCGCTCTTTCCACTGCAATTGGTGGTGTTTCCGGGAGAGAAGCTCAAGCTTCACATTTTTGAACCACGGTACAAACAACTCGTTGGCGAATGCCAAGGTGAAGGGATTACGTTTGGGATACCGGCATATCTCGAAGGGCGGGTCGCCGAGTTTGGAACGGAGATGCGTCTCCTCAATATCTTCCGCACCTACGAAAACGGCGAAACGGATGTGCTGGTGGAAGGCGTCGCCGCGTTTCAACTGCTGCGATTTCAACGCGCGATACCGGACAAGCTCTATTCCGGGGGCGATGTGTTGGTCATCGAGAATGACGCGGTGTCCTATTCCATTACGGTCGAAGAACTGGCCAGTCAATACGCCCGGTTTCATGAGTTGCTGAAGTCCGGTTACAGCCGGGATCGGTTTGACGCGGAGAACCTCTCGTTCCACATTGCGCATGAAGTCGGGCTCACCCTGCAGCAGAAAGTGCACCTCCTCTCGATTCCCAAGGAGTCCGAACGGCAACTCATGCTCCTGGAGCATTTGCACACGGTTATTCCGGTGCTGGAAGGCGCCAACGAGACCCGAAAACGGGTCAAAGGGAATGGCCACTTCAAAACCCTGCCGCCACTTGAGTTATAAGTTTCGGCACCCTATCGTGTTATCCCATTCTTTGAACGCGCGGCGACCTGTTGATAGACTGATCGACGGGAGGCGAAACCGACGCTTCCCGGAGGTGCAAGATGAGCGAAACCACCATACGAAGAGCCGCTGTCGCAGGCCAGTTCTATCCGGAAGACCCGGAAGCGCTTCGTCGTGTCACGCTGCACCATATTGAAAGTGCGGACGTGGAACCGGCCCCGGACATGGTAACTACCATCGTATCCCCCCATGCGGGATTTATGTATTCCGGACCCACGGCCGGCCACGCCTACGCCCGCGTTCGCGGAAAACAGCCGGGGCGAGTGGTATTGCTCGGGTGTTCCCATCGATACTTTATCGATACGGCATCCGTGTTCACACGGGGATCCTTCGAGTGTCCCGCAGGGACCTTTCCCATCGACGAACCTTTCGCGGAAGAACTCGCCAAGGCCCTGGATTCCGAACCGGATGAACCCCACCGTCCCGAACATTCGCTGGAGGTTCAGCTGCCGTTCCTCGCGTGTTCGCTTGGCGTCGTGCCCATTGTTCCGGTCCTGTTCGGCGGGCCCGTACGCGAATGGCACGCGCGCGTGGGCGAACGGCTTGCAACCATGCTCAATCGCGACGACCTCGTCGTCGCCTCGACAGATCTCTCCCACTACCTGTCCGAGCAAGAGGCGAATGCAATTGACAAGCGGTCCATTGAATCCGTGCTCTCCAAGGACTGGCAAGCTTTTGCGGAGGGTATCGAACGCCGATCCTGTTCCATGTGCGGCGCGTCGGCCGTAACGGCAGCGATGGTTTGCGCGTTGAACCGGCAGGCCGAGGCATGGCGCATGCTGGACTATCGAACCAGCGCCGCCGCTTCGGGCGACTATTCACGCGTGGTTGGATACGCCGCGCTGTCCATGGAGCGGGCCGCATGACGGTCCAGGACGTGTGTGACGCCATCGAACGGCTGGCCCCTCCGGGATTTGCCTACTCCTGGGACCGTGTGGGGCTGAGTTGCGGAACCCCCCAACAGCCCGTGAAGGGCGCGGTCGTCGCCTTGACCGTGACGCGGGATGTGCTGAACGCCGCGCTGCGGTCCAGGGCCAATCTGATCGTATCGCACCACCCGTTGATCTGGGAACCTTTGCGGACGTTGCGCAGGGATGACCCGCACACGGCCCTTTGCCTCGACATCGCGCAAGCGGGCATCGCGTGTTTCGCGGCCCACACCAATCTCGATGTGGTCCCCGGCGGCGTCAACACAGTCCTGGCGGAACGGCTGGGGCTCACCGATCTCGTTCCCCTCGTTACCGTGCCGCAGGCGGAGCAAATAAAACTGGTTAGCTTCGTGCCAGAATCTCATTTGGCGGACGTACGCGGCGCGGTGTGCAATGCCGGGGCCGGCGTCATTGGCGAGTACACGCATTGCTCCTTCAGCGCGCCGGGCGTTGGCACGTTTCTACCGGGCGATAAGGCTCGGCCGTTTTCGGGATTGAAGCATACGGTCAACGAAGAGCCGGAACGGCGTTTCGAGGTGCTGGTTCCGAAAGCACGGCTGGGGGCGGTACTGGCGGCGTTGGCAAAAGCGCATCCCTACGAGGAGCCCGCCTACGACGTCGTTCCGCTTGACGGTTCGGATCGGTCGATTTCACTCGGGCTAAAAGGTATGCTCCGCCGGGAACTGACGTTGAACCGGTTCGCCTCGCATGTGCGGCAGACACTTGACGTCAGCCACGTCCGCGTTGTCGGCGAAGGCAACCGGAAGATCCGCCGCGTGGGAGTCCTCGGGGGCGCTGGGGGAAGCGAAGTTGGTTCCATACCGTCAGACGTGGATGTCCTCGTGACGGGGGATGTGGATTATCACGATGCCTTGAACGCGCAGGACCGCAATTTGTGTGTTGTGGATGCGGGTCACGTGGGAACCGAGAAGTGGATTGTACCCGCGCTGGTACGATTCCTGGAAGCAGAGTTTCCGAAACTGAAGGTTGCGGGGTATGACGAACCGGATCCTTTTCGCGTCGTCACGAAGTAAACAGAAGGACCTTCTATGTCCGGACCATTGAATATCCTTTACGTCAGTTCCGAAGTGGTGCCCTTCGTGAAGACGGGCGGGTTGGCCGACGTTTCCGAGGCGCTCCCGCGCGCGCTTCGCGCACAGGGGCACGACGTGCGAATCGCCATGCCCTGTTACGGCACCATTCCGGACGCGCTCAAGGGTGAGCGTTCGGGTCCGTGCTCGGCGCGCGTGAACGGGGATACCCGCTTTGCCGCGTGGCGCACCTCGAAACTGCCGGATTCCGACATCCCGGTCTATCTCATCGAACACGACCAGTATTTCTGGCGCGATCACCCCTACGGCGCAGGCAATATGGAGTATCCCGACAATCTGGAACGGTTCTGTTTCTTCTGTCTGGCCGTACTGGATTTCATCCCCCAGACGGGTTGGGTGCCCGACGTAATTCATTGTCACGACTGGCACACCGCTCCCATTCCCGCGTATATCAAGACCCGCTTCGTCGACCATCCATTCTGGGGTGGAATTCCGACGGTGTTCACCATCCACAACCTGGCGTACCAGGGACGCTTCGCTTCGTCGCTGCTCCCGAAGACGGGTTTGGGCTGGGAACTGTTCTCGCCCAAGTACCTCGAGTTCTACGGCGACATCAATCTCATGAAGGGGGGCGTGATATTCGCGTCCAAGCTAAATACGGTCAGCAAAACCTATGCGAAGGAGATCCAGACCGACCTTGCGGGAAACGGCCTGGAAGGCGTGCTCCGAACACGCGCTACAGATCTGATCGGCATTCAGAACGGCGTCGACCTTGGCGTGTGGAATCCGGTGACCGATCGCCGCATCGCCGCGACATACAGCGCCGACGACCTGGCCGGCAAGACAGCGTGCAAACCCGCACTCCAGAAACTTGCTCAACTTCCCGTTCGCGAAGTCCCTGTTTATGGCGTGGTGTCGCGCCTCGTGTGGGACAAGGGCATCCCGTTGCTGGTATCCACCCTGGAACAAATGTTGAAAGAGGACATCCAACTCATCCTGCTAGGGTCCGGCGACGCGAGCTTCGAGGGAGCGCTGCGCCAGACCGCTCAGGCACACCCGGATAAGTTGTCGGTGACCATCGGATATGACGAGGATCTCGCGCACCAGATCTACGCGGGCTGTGACTTCTACCTGATGCCGTCGCGCACAGAACCCTGCGGATTGAGCCAGATGTACAGCATGCTCTACGGGACGGTGCCTATCGTCCATCACACGGGAGGGCTTGCGGACACGGTCACGGATGCGACAGCCAAAAACCTGACCAACGACACGGCGACCGGGTTCGCATTCCGCACGTGGACCGATCGCGCGTTTCTGAATGCGTTCAAACGCGCCCAGAGAACCTATCGCGATACAGAGACGTTGGCAATGCTCCGCCGGAACGGGATGCGGCAGGACTTTTCGTGGAGCAGTTCCGCGAAGCAATACGTGCAACTGTTCAGGGAGGCGATGGCCGCGCCGTGAGCAACTCGAGCGTGGTGCTGACAACGCGGTCTCCCGAGGAGACGGAGCGGCTGGGAGAAGCGCTGGCGCGGCTTATGCCGACTGGCGGGACGGTCGCGCTGCGGGGTGAACTGGCTTCAGGAAAGACCTGTTTCGTCCGCGGCATGGCCCGTGCGGTTGCCGACGATCCTTCCATACACAGCCCCACGTTCACGTTAATCAATGAGTATGGTTCGGCGCGCAAACTCTTTCACCTGGACCTGTATCGACTGGGGTCTATAGACGAGGTTGCCGAACTCGGCGTGGAAGAGTTGTTCGACAGCGCCAGCATCTGCGCCGTGGAATGGGCGGAACGCGCGGAGCTTCTATTGCCGGCTAAACGCGTAGATGTACATTTCGACCATGCGGGAGAGGATCGGCGGACGATTGAAATCGGCGACCGCGGATTACTTGCCCCGGGCTGGCGTGAGACCATTCGCGATTTACAGGTTTAGCGCGCGCAGCTCGGTCATGAGTTCGCGAATCGTCTGGTAGCGGTCTTCCGGCTTCTTGGCAATCGCTTTCGTCACAATCGCGTCCAGTTCAGGGGAAACTCCTTCGACGGTCTGGCCGGGGGGCGGCGGCATCTCGTTGAGCTGCCGTTCCAGCACGTTCTCGCCAAGAAATGCCGTCTCGCCGGTCAAGCACTCGTGGAGAACCAATCCCAGCGAATACACGTCGCTCCGCGCATCTGCGTCCTTGCCCAGCACTTGTTCGGGCGACATGTAGCTCGGCGTACCCATGACGACGCCGGTGCGGGTCATGCGGGAGTCCTCCGCCTTGGCAAGCCCGAAGTCGGTCAGCTTCACGAGACCGCCTTTGGCGAGGAGAATGTTGTCCGGCTTAATGTCACGATGAACGATGCCGGCTTCGTGTATGGCCGCCAGCGCGCTGCAAGCCTGCACGATGACATTTGCCGCTTCCTTGGGCTTCAGTTTGCCGCGCTGGCTGAGGTACTTGTGCAGGCTGGGCCCGTCGATGTACTCCATGGCGATGTATGCCTTGCCCACGCTCGCGCTGATATCGTAGATGCTGATGATGTTCGGGTGGGCGATCTTTGCCGCCGTGCGCGCTTCCCGCACGAATCGTTCGCGGTACTCTTCGGAACTGTCTATCAGACTGCCGAGAAACTTCAACGCGACGGGTCGATCGAGCTGACTGTCCCGCGCAAGATACACGACTCCCATACCGCCGCGGCCCAACTCCCGTTCGAGGGTATAGCGCCCGCCCAGGGTGGACTCAACGGATTCCATGACGCGTGTGGCGGCGGCCGATCCCTCCACGCCCACGGTTGGAGCGCTGGTCGACATGCCGCCCGGACTGGCGAGGTGGTGGGACGCGTGAGCGCTCATCGAGATTCGGGAAGAGATATTCGAGATGCGGTCCGACACGTCGCGGAATCCCACGTTGACGGTGCGAATCTTGTAGAGGATTTCTCGTGACTCATCCAGCTTACCAAGCTGTTCGTACGCGAGGGCGAGCATGTAGAAATAGTCCACGTTCTGGGAATCGACGCGCTTGCCCGTGAGGTGGTTGTCCAACGCGGCGGCGCAGTGGGCGTAATCGCGCAGCTCGTAGAAACTACGCCCAAGCAAGGCGCGCGACTGATCGAAGTTCGGATGGTTATCCGGGACCCGCTGCAGCACCTTGATCGCCTGCTCGAAGCGCGCCGCGTGTGCGTACGAAACCCCGGCGCGATAAAATTCTCCGGCCCGCTCAAAGCATTCGGCCGATCGAACCGCGTCGGCCGCTTTGGCCCACATTTCGCCCGCGTTGAGGAAGTCGCCGGCCTGCGCGTAGGCCGCCGCAGACTCTTTCCAATTTCCTTTCATCTGGTGGTACCGGCCCACGATGCGCGCGGCATCCTTATCTTTCCCCGCCTGCTTCATGCATTGGGCCGCTTCCTCGAGCTTGCCCGCGAGGAGGTATACCTCGCCCGCCTGCGAAAGATCGCCGCCCTCTTTGAACAGGGCGGCCGCCTGGTCATACCGCTTGGCCAGCTTCAGGCGCGCGGCGATCGCGGGCAGCAGCGCGTTGCGCTTGTCGGTGGGTACTTTCGACTTGCCGGGTTCCGTGCTCAGCATCTTGTAGCACTCATCGGCCGCGGCGACTTGGGCATCGACCGCGTCGGGGGGATTGGCAAAGTACGTCGCGTAGACGTCGGCCGCCTCGCCAAAGTTTTTCGCCGCAGCGAAAGACGCCGCGGCGAGCGCGTTATTGCCTCCTCGCACGTAGGCCTTGGCGGCGTCCACGTGTTTACCAGACTCGCTGAAGAGTCGCGCGGCGTTGCTGAAATCCCGTTCCTTGAGCAGAAGCTTGGCCGCCTTTCGCTTGTTGCCGGCCTTAGCCAGTTCCATGGCGGACGCGCGGTTACGTCCCGCCTTGCGCAGGAGTTTCGCCGCTTCCTTGTGGCGGCCTGCCGACGCGTAGAGTTCGCCGGCCCCAGCGTAATCGCGCGCCTTCTTCAATCGCGCGGCCGTCTCATCCAAATCTTCACCGGGTTTAAGGCGTACGGTGGGCTCTCCCTGTTGGGCAGCTTCCAAAGCACGCACCTCGTCCGGATCGACGAGGAGGCTGTCCCGCCCCCGGTGGCGAATGAACGAGCGGATCTTACCGATTGCGGAGAGAATGATGTACAGGGCCAGGAGCGCGAGGATGAGTTTCGCGAAAAAGACGATGAGCGGTGAGAGTTCTATTCCGGTAAACCGCTGAAAAAGCGCGATGGGGACATTCAGAAGCGTGTTCCAAAGATAGGAGAGAAAGCCCATGTAACATTCCCCGTTGTGACTGAGCAACCGGCCTTGCGCACATATACTACGTCATGGACCTGCGAGCAACAACTTTAACACTCAGCCGGCCATTGCGTCGCTTTCGGAGGTCTCCATGCGAAGCAAGTCGAATCGCGGATCGTTCTTCAGGCGACGCCAGACGCGAATGGGGTTGATGGCAACAGCCACGCCAAGTTCCTCACGGGCTGCGGCCAGTTCTCCAAGCTGGGTAAGCACGGCGGCGCTTTCGCAGAGCGCTTCCACGTCTCCTCGAGCCACATGCGCTTCCCGCGCAATCCGGTAACCGTCGGCGAGGACCTGCAATTCTTCAAATTCCCACAAGTCCTCGATTAGCCGCTTCTGCACGTTCGGGTTTGCCGCGGGCAACTCACCGCCCATGCTGGAAACGAAGGCCTCCGCCAGGGCGTTCCGGGTCAAGTCCTCCTGGATGGCATCGCCCAAGTCGCCCACAGGGTCTGGGCCGGGCATATTGAGAAGGTATTGCTCCACATAGACAATGGCTTGCTCGCGGTCGCCAGCCCGAGCCGCTGCGCGGGCGGACGCCAGCCAGGGCACCGCGTCGTCCCCCCGAATTCGGCGCGCCAGTTCGGCGGTGTGCGTGGCGGTGCGTATGTCGCCTTGACGCCGGGAAGCCTCGGACAAAGGCAGCAGCATGGCGGCAACGGTTTGACGAAGTTCAGCATTCCCGGCTGAGTCGTCGAGATCACCGGCATAGTCATCGATGCGGTCCAGGGAGTGCCGTTGAACCATACCATCCCTGGGAAAAACGAGGACGACCCCGTTTCGCTGCACGCGCGCGGTCAGCCAGGGCGCGGAAACTCCAACGAAGGCGAACGGGCGTTTGGAAAAATTGTCGCACATCAATTCCCAGATGGCAAGATCGCGCAGATCGCTGCGCGATCCGGCGGAATGGTTCAGCGCGGCAAGCGCTTGGGGCCGCTCCATGGCCCAACGGTTTAGCGCGTCGATCGGTGGGAAAACCGAATCGATGTTCAACTTCGCGCCCGCGATGGCGTTCAGCCGGCTCCGATGGCGGGGAGAACTGAGCGCGTCGGCGGAAACAATCGTCACATCGGGCCGAATGGCGCGAGTGACTTGTACGGTTTCGATCAACGTATGGATGCGCGCGTCTCCGGTGATCAGGACCGACTCGGGGGGGCAGTCGGCAAGAACCGCCTCGGCGAGGGCGCTCGTGGTTTCCGGGGATTCCGGGGTATAGCGAGTCCATTGCAGTGCGATGAGTGCCAATCCGAGCACCGCCACGATTCCGACGCGGCGCGGCAGTTGTGCTTCTTTTGGCAAGAGTATCCGCGCCATTCCAACCAGCCCCCACGCAGCAAAAAGGGCCACGCTCGCCGCGACCATGGCTTGGGCGGCGGACGAATCGGTAAGGACGACCGGGGTTCTCTTTTGATTGGTCAGTGCCGGGAGAAAGGGGCCCATGGCGAGAAACACGAACGTCCACCCAAGCGCCAGACCGACATGGCGCTGGCCAATTGCGACGATTAAGCCGACCAACGAAACGGCGAGAATGGGCCATACGAACTCGTCGTTGAGGCGGGCTAGAAAGCCGAATGCAGGCGTTCCGTCGCCAAGAGTTGGATACGGCGTGGCGAGTGCATGGGCCAGGAATTCAGCGCGTCCTTCGCCGGCGACCAGGGAATTCCATATTGGCAGTCCGGCTCCTGCGACGAAGCCCACCGCATAGGTAAGGATGATGACCCAAGCAGAAGAACGCGCCGCGGCGGAGTGAATCGCCAGTACGGCGAGGATAAGACCGGCAACGCCGAAAACGGGGTCGTTTGCGGACGCGAGTCCGATGAGCAACGCGGCCACAAAGAGTGCCGGCAACCGCAGTGGACGAGCGGGCCGGCAGACCACAAAAAACGCCGTCAATGCCAGTGCAACGGTGATTGTGGCGGGAGAAAAGCCAGTCAGTGTCGTGCGCCATACGGTAGCGCATGAGAATAGCAGCCCCGCCACGCAGCCGCAGAGGACCCGCTCCAGGGAAGGCATGCGCTCCGCGGTGAGGTTCACGGTTAACGACGCCACCAAGGCGGCAGATAGCGCCCCCAGAAGGAGATTCACGGTGTGCAAGAGATCGAGGAGAGTACCCGGTGCGAGCGCGCGGCATGTTTCTGCCATCCAGGTGCTGAGGAGTGGGCGGTCATAGACTCCGTGGCCCGGTGCCGCCCAGCCTTGCCACACCCCGGCCGCAATTCCACGGTCGTGATGCCAGAAGAGCATGCCTGCGACAGCGGCGAAAACGAGCACCCCTGCCCTGAACGGAAGTCGCCACGCGCGGTCGACGCTGGACAAATCCTCGACGTGGCCCGGATGGTCCGGAAGAGTGGACAAGTCCGGCGGTTGTTCCAGGTTGTTCATCGAATCGTCAACACCCGCTGTATATGGCGCATACCGCCCTGGGAATGGTCTTCGTGCTGGTGGCGCAGTGGCAATGCGTCCCGAATGACCGAACGCCCCGTTGCCTTGGGAAACGGTAGAATCCTACAAGGAAGGAACAGGTGTCAACTGATCGGTCTCGCTGTAGCACAGATTCTCGAGGGCCGCGAGCACCAGACTTGCCGACCGATCCCAAGAAGCTCCGTCGGCACGTTCGCGCGCCTGCCTCGCCAAGCGGCGCCGAACGATTTCATCCCGAAACAAGGCGTCCAAAACCTCGGCCAGATGCATCGAATCGCGCGACCGGTGCAAAACCCCGGTCTCGCCCGCTCGTACGACCTCCCGGCCCTCGGCGGTGTCGGGGCAGACGACGGGAATTCCCAGGTTGGCAAAATCAAGCGCACGCCACTCGCATCCTTCGCCGCAGTACGCGACCCAGGCGCGTTCCATGTCGTCGATCGGCATCTCATCGGCGCGGACTGGCCCGAGCCAGTGAATACCCTTGGGAAATCCGCGCGTGGGTCCAACGACCGTGCATTTGAGCGAATTCACTTGCCGGCCGGTGAGTCTGCGTAGGGCGCGCGACAATGGCTGCGCGCCATTCACAAACGCAGCAAGGGAAGGAGTCTCCGCGGGAGCAATCGGGACACGGTCCGGGTATTCCGTGCATCCAAAGGGCGCCCGGATGATGTGGCGGCTGGGTACCCCCGCCTCGAGCAATTCCCGCCACGCGAGTTCGGTGGGTGCGACGATTGGGCCGTCCAATGCCCGAAGGCCGGGCGAGAGCTGAAATACTATCGGTACCAGTGGCGTCTTCGTGTATTTGGCGACGGGGAACGGCCGCCCCGTCACGCAATCCACGATAACGTCGAATTGGCGCAGAACTCCATCCGGGCCCGTCATCCGCGAGAAAAACAAGCCCGTCATGGCGCGGTAGAGCGCCTTTGCACCGAGACGGGCGATCTGGATGCCGTCCACTTGCTCCAAGGTCTGGCTCTGTGGATGAACCAGGGGTATTCCGCCATGGTTCTGGCACAGCCACGCCACGTAATTGCCTTCGGCGGCAACGCGGCGGAACACCTCGTAGACGTATCGTTCGACGCCCGTTGCGCGAGGGTGTTGCCAATCGCGCGCACACAGGACCAATATCCGAAGCATGATGAATACCCTTGAACTGGCCGGAAGAGTGAGGTTACCTGCGCTCTCCAATCCCAGTCTGTCCCATTAATTGTGTCAGGATACGGCCGATTTTGGCAACGTCCGGGACGAAGTTTTTGTGGGAACGGAGGATCTCTACGGTTGATTCTGGGGCGAATCCCGTGCAAAATACGTTCGCCGACAAGTATTTACCTCTACGTGCGCGAACACGCGAGGCTGAGGTTTCCACGAATGGGCTGGGGGAACGGCGGAGCAGCCTACGGGCGAGTTGGCGGGTGCGCGATGTTGCGCAATGCGACGCGGGGTTGTGTTACTGTACGAGAATGTCGTTCACTGCGGCCGAACGGAAGGTAGATTAGCGTTTGCGATACGCGATCATATCAGATCTGCATGCCAACCTCGAAGCGGTAGAAGCGGTGCTGCAACGAATTGCACAACATCGGGTCGACCAAATTGTTTGTCTGGGCGATGTGGTTGGCTACAATGCCAGCCCAAACGAATGTGTCGATCGTGTCCGCGAAGCGGGTATCCCCACGATTTGTGGCAATCACGACGCCGTGGCTTGCGGTATCGAGGAACCCTGGGGGTTCAATCCGGTTGCCCTCCATGCGGCACTGTGGACTCGGGAACAATTGACGGAAGACAACCTCGCGTGGATCAAACACCTCCCCGACAACATTCGCTTCGACCATTTTCTTGCGACCCACGGATCCCCAAGCGACCGCGACTGCTATCTCTTTACGTGGGAGGATGTCGTACCGCATCTGTCCTATGTGGAGGATCTCGATTACGATCTGTGCTTTTTCGGCCACACCCATAGCCCGGGCATTTTCTCGGCAGACGGCCTGTATACGGTCGACGACAATTCCCGGTTTGCGTTGGGCGAGGGCAAGACGTTCTTCATCAATCCGGGTTCGGTAGGACAACCTCGGGACGGTGACCCGCGGGCGGCCTTCGGCATTTTCGATACCGACAAGAATGAGTATGAACATGTCCGCGTGGACTACGACATCCGAAAAGCCGCCGACCGGGTTGTCGAAGCGGGACTCCCCCCGTTCCTGGGTGAACGTCTGTTCTTGGGCCGGTAGGCATAGACCTCGGTATCAGGGGTCCAGGACGACGCCGCGGAACGCGGCGGCATCGTTGAAAGAAGGAGTTGCCAAGTGCGAACAAGCGAGGTCGTACGCGACACGAATGAGACGAAGATTCGCGTGGCCGTTGCGCTAGACGGAACGGGCGCGTCAGATTTGGAAACGGGGATCGGGTTCTTCGACCACATGTTGAACCATGTGGCCCGGCACGGGCTATTCGACCTCACCGTGAAAGCCAAAGGTGACCTCGAGATCGACGGGCACCACACGGTCGAGGACGTGGGGATCAGCCTCGGAAAAGCGTTCCTGCAGGCATTGGGCGACATGAAGGGCATCGCGCGCTTCGGTCATGCGGTTATTCCCATGGACGAGGTGTTGGCCGAAGTCGCCATCGATTTCAGCGGGCGCCCATTCTTGTCGTTCCAGGCGGACTTGCCGCGGGGGCGCGTCGGGGAGTTTGATTCGGAACTGACGGAAGAGTTCTTCCGCGCATTCGCAGTCAACAGCCGCAGCACGCTGCATATCGTCCTTCGCCGGGGCGGCAACCTTCACCACTGCATCGAAGGGATATTCAAGGCCTTCGCACGCGCCCTGGATCGCGCCACTCAACTCGACCTCCGAATTGAGGGGGTGCCGTCGACCAAGGGCATGTTGGAAACCTGACGTGGGCGACGGCGCGGGGCGTGACTTCGCATGAATCGAGAATTCACGGCCGGCGTGTCGCCGGAACGCGGCGAGAACGCGGATAGCGCACCATATTCCCCCACGGACGATTGCGTCGGCGTGTTGATCGTCAACCGCAACAAGCGGGACTATCTTCTGCGCGCGCTTGAGCATGTCTTCGCCTCCACGCACCCACACCTCAAGGTCGTTGTGGCCGATGACCATTCAGTCGACGATTCGGTCGCCGCGGTTCGCGAGCGGCACCCGGATGTGCATGTCATAGTGACACACGAACGGCGGGGTGCGCCCGGCATTCGAAACGACGGGATTCAACCTTTGCTGGAGGATTCGTCCGTCCGCTTCGTGGTGTTCCTGGACAATGATGCGTTCGTCGATCCCGGTGCTATTTCCGCGATGATGGAGGCCGCAAACCGCGACCCCTCGATTGGAATCGTCGCACCAAAGGCTTTCCGCAATCGATCGGAGCGAATCCTGTATTCCGCCGGCGAACTTCGCGTCAATTTCTGCACCGGGACCGTGCGTGATGTGGGCGCCGGAGAGGTGGACAAAGGCCAGCACGACGTGGCCCGTGCCATTCAAGCCTGCGCTTCGTTCGCCATGCTGGTGCGCCGGGAGGTTATCGAGGTTTGCGACGGATTCGATGAAGCCTTCTATCCCTATGGATGGGAGGATGTGGACTTCACGCTGCGCGCGCGACAGCACGGGTACACGATATGGTACGCTCCGGCCGCGACGGTGGAGCACCTCGGTGGAAAGATGGGGCGCGGTCTGGTACTTGACTACGAAATCGCGAAGGCAAGAAACCTCTTCCGGCTCATGGCCCGCCACGCCTCGTGGCTGCAGTGGGTTAGCTTCCTTATTGTCCTGCCATGGCGCGCAGCGCTCATGGTCCTTTCACGAATCCTTGGCCGTGTTATGATAGGGTCCAGGTAGGCCGTTACTTAGCAGACACATCAGCCGGACCAAAATGGGCAATTGGGCCGGACGTTGGGGAGAGTGACCATGTCATTGCGCGTACTTGCGTTGTCCGTCGAGACAGCCAGCCCGGAAGCGATAGACCGCGGTTGTGCGGAAGGGTTCATGCCGAACCTGAGCGCGCTTCGCGAACGTGGCGCCTACGGCCCGCTGGAGAGTGTTTCAAACATCTCGAGCGGTTCCATTTGGCCTTCCATGTATACGGGCTGCATGCCGTCGAAACACGGCATCGCAAATTTTCATATGCATTTCGTGAACGGGACCTACCACATCGACCGGTACGGTCCCAACCAGGTGATGCGGCCCGCCGTGTGGGACCATCTGGCGAAAGCCGGAAAACGATCGGTCATCATGGACGTTCCATTAACGCGACCGCACCCCGGAATGAACGGAATCATGATCTCCGCGTGGGGAGTCGAAGGTCCCGCGTGGCGACGTCAGACGCACCCCTCCGAGTTGCTGAGGCAATTGGATCGCCAATTCGGACCCTATCCGCTGCCGAACGACGATTACCGCCGAAGCATCCGCTCCACAGAGTTGGACAAGGTGCGCGAGCTACGTGACATCCTGTTCAATGGCATGCGCCTGAAAACCCGCGTGTTGAAACACCTCATGAGAACCGAACCGTGGGATTTCGTTCTGGGCGTATTCTCAGAAACCCATTGGGCGGACCACGTCATGTATCACGTCATCGATCCGGCCCATCCGGATTACCGTCCGGAGTTCAAGGATGAGTTCGGGAGTTTCTTCGAAGACTTGTTCGCCCTGCAGGACGCATGCATTGGCGAACTGATCGACGGTCTCGATGACGACGTCATCGTGCTGGTGTTCTCGGGTTCGGGGGTCCGCCCCAGTTACTACGGAAATCACCTTCTGCCCGACGTGCTCGAGCGACTCGGGTACGGTTCTGGCCCGGGCGGCGCGCCGGAACCAGAGGAAAGTGCCGAGTCCACGAAATCCTGGAGTTACTATCGCATCCGGCAGATTCAAGATACCGTCTCCACTCCGGTCATCATGACCCTGAAGAAGCTCGCACCAACGCGCCTTTGGGAGAAGTGGACGCGGCGGCTGATTTTTGCCCGGGAACGCTGGGCCGATAGCCGGGCGTTCTGTCTTCCCAACGACTACTGCGGCAGCATTCGCATCAACCTCGAAGGGCGCGAGCCCAACGGCAAAGTGCGGAAAAACGAATACGACGCGGTCTGCGCCGAACTGACCAACGAAATGCTGGCGCTAGAGAATCCGGACACCGGCAGTCCCGCAGTGGAAGCGGTCTTGAAGATTCGCGAGTGCTGCCCCGGCGAGCACGCGGATCGCCTGCCCGATCTTTCTGTAGTCTGGTCGGACAAGCACCCCATTCGCGCACTGCGATCTCCGCGCGTGGGCACGGTGCGCGGAGAAAACCCCGAACGCAGGCCCGGCGCCCACAGCAATGTCGGTTTCGTTACCGCGGCGGGACGCGGAGTCCGCGCCGGCGCACCGCTCGAAAACGCCCGGCTCATCGACCTCGCGCCTACAGTGCTTCACGCGATGGGGATCGAGCCAGGGGAGGAGATGGACGGCCGGCCGCTGCCCCTATGGGACCGGGTCGCAGTGCCGAATTGATCCGGTTCGGGAATCGCTCCATTCGTCCGCTACGGCGTCGTAATCGAGCGCATACGACGGCGTGACAACCCCGTGTGCCTTCGTTATAATAATCATTCGCAAGTGCGGTTAGACCGACGACCCGGGAAGGAGTTCAAGAGCGCCGTTTTATGATTAAGCACATTCTTGTACCTACCGACGGCAGCGAGCAAGCGGTATGTGGCGTGCGGTACGCAGTCGCGGTTGCCAAGCAGTACGGCGCTAAAATCCACGGCTTGCATGTAATTGACCTGAAACTCCTGGAAGGTCCGATTCTGCGCGACGTATCGGCCTCCCTCGGCACGGCGCCCTACGCGAACTACGAGGGCAACATCAGCATGATCCTCGAAGAACGCGGAAAGGTCGCGCTCCAAGTATGCGAGCGGCTGGCCAAGGAATCCGGCGTGGACGTTACCGTCCAGAATGTTACCGGGCTTGTCGAGCGCACGATTCTCGAAAAGAGCGAGCTGGTCGACCTGGTCGTGATGGGCCGTAGTGGGGAACACAGCGAGTGGCTGGAAGGCGTGCTTGGTTCAACGACGGAATCGGTGGTGCGCCGGACTACAAAGCCCGTGCTGGTAACCGGCCGGGAGACGCCCGGCAACGATCGTTTTGTCATCGCCTACGACGGCTCCACCCATGCACGGCGCGCGCTGAGCGTTGCCGCGGACGTGAGTGGCAGTTGGAAGGCTCCGCTGGACGTGCTCGTCGTGGGAAATGGAACCAAGTCGGAAGCGGCGGTAGCGGAAGCGCGCAATTACCTTGAACCTCACGAGCTTACGGTCCGTTACGTGCTGCGGGAGGGCGACCCGAGCGAGGTCATCGTTGGCTACGCCCGGGAATGCAACGCGGATTTGCTTGTGATGGGCGCCTACGGGCACACCAAAGTGCGGGCATTGGTTGTGGGAAGCACGACTGCGTACGCCATGAATCACGCGCCGTGCCCGCTCCTCCTCACCCGATAACGGCAACACGAAGGAACGCGAACGCAAATGGAACCGATTCGGAATCTTGATCAGATTATCGAGCGCGTCGGCGATCTTCCGGCAATCCCGGAAGTGGTCGCCGAGGTGCTCAGGGCGACCGACGATCCGTTGGTCGATATGGCGGATGTGACTGAGATCATCGAGCGGGACCCTGCGATGACGGCGAAGATACTTCGCATCAGCAATTCGCCCTACTACGGAATGAAACAGTACGTGGGCACCCTCAAACTCGCCCTGGTGATCCTGGGCGTCCGGGAAGTGCGAAACATCGTCCTCGGAGTGTCTGTATTCGACACGTTGAAGGATGGAAAGCACAACAAGCTGATACCCGATTCGTTTTGGAACCACTCCTTTCTCGTCGGTGGTCTGTCGAAACAATTGGCGACCACCATGCGCCTGGGCATGCACGGTGAAGCCTTCATCTGCGGGCTCTTGCACGATATGGGCAAACTCGTCTTGCTCCGGCAAATGTCGACGCCGTATGCGAAGCTGCTGGAATCGGCGCGGGAACGCCCGGAGTCGCTCTGCGAAGCCGAAGTCTCCCAGTATGGGTTCACCCATGCCGACGCGGCGGCCGCGCTCGCCGAGCGGTGGAACTTCCCGAAGACCCTTGCCGACGCGATCCATCTCCACCATCCGGCCCGCGATACGGCACTGAGCACCGCAAAGGACCCCAAGCTCGCCGCCATCGTAAGGCTTGCCAACGTTGCCGTGCACGAGGATCTGGATGAAGCGGATGGTCCTTCCGCGGCAACGTCGGACAGCGAGATCTGGACCGTCCTCAGCGCCTCGCCGGCTCCAATCGATGCTGCCGATCGCCGCAAGGTATTGGCGGAAATGATCGAGGAACTGAAAGGCAATCCGACGCCCCAGTTCTGACGGTTGAACACCAAGCATTCGGCCCTCCACTTCACGGTGCGCGGGGTCTTCAGGAGTCAGTACACCACCATGGCAAAGAAGGAACGAATTCCAATCCAACGCTCGGACGGCTTGGAATCGATTGATTTGGAACTGGACGAAGCGCTTGGCAGATTGGACGGCGCCAACGAGCGGATCGTGAACCTGTTGCAGTCTATCGAAACGGCAAATGCCGCCGACGAGACGAAGGTTTATGCGGAAGAAGGCGACGACGACGAGGAGCATGTCGAACCGGCGGCAAACGAACCGCCGGAGTCGTCGGATGAGAACGCCCGAACTCCCGCTGAATGAGGTTGCGATCCTGAGCGCTCGATTCCCCCGCGGGCGTGTCGATTCGCGGAGGAACCACCGCGTCCCGTTATCCAAATCGGGATCGATATCGAAGCATGTTCCCGATGCCGATTTCGATGTTGATTTTGACACGGGCAAATGCGCAGCAGCCAATCGGAACAATCGGCCAATTGCGCTCAGTTGGCAATGAGCGGCGAGACGCACGTAGTGACCATCCCTATTGACACTGCACCCGCCGAGAACGGCGCACTCAAGATTCTTATGACCGATCCCCATCTCAAAGGCGGGGGGCAGGTGCGCTACGTCGTCAATCTTTCCCGGGAACTGGTGCGGTTGGGACACCAGGTGACTATCGGCTGCAAGCCGGACAGCGTACTTGCCGAGGGCGCTCGCGACGCGGGATGCGGCGTCTTGAACGAATTCAGTTACCGCGGCGGGCTGCGCCCACGCTGCTGGCTGCGCGATATCGCACGAGCACGGCGGTTCATAGCCGAAGCAAAGCCCGACATTCTTCATGCCAACGGATCGCAGGACCATTGGGTCAGCGCGGTGGCCAACCGGCTCGACGGGTTCCCCGCGACCATGGTGCGAACGCGCCACAATACGTACGCGGTCAGCGAAAGCTGGGCAAACGGGACGCTCAATCGCGCGTGGACGGACTACCAGATCGCCGTGTGCGAAGCCGTATTCGAACTCCGGGCGACCCGGCCGGTGTTCGACGCGACGCGCATGTGCGCGATTCACAATGGCGTCGACCCAGACGCGTTCAAACCGAACCCGGAAACGCGGCGGCGAATGCGTGGCGCGTTTGGATTCGACGAGGACCAGGTGGTGCTTGGCATGGCCGCACGGCTGACCGAAGCGAAGGGACATCAATTCCTGTTTCGCGCGGTTACGGGATTGAAAGCGCGGCACCCGGCACTCCGGCTCCTGATTCTCGGACAAGGCGATCTCGAGAGTCACCTCAAGCGCCTTGCCGGCGAACTGGGAATCGCCGACATTACGACCTTCGCCGGTTTCCGCACTGATATTGCAAACTGCGTGCAGGCTTTCGATGTCGGTGTACAACCGTCCATCGACTGCGAGGCGTCCTCCTTCAGCGTAATGGAACAGATGGCGACCGAGGTGCCCATGGTAGCTTCCGACCACGGCGGCACCAAGGAGATCGTGCGCGACGGCCAGGACGGCTACATCGTCCCGCAGGGGACGGTGGAGCCGCTCGCAGAAGCGCTTGAGAAACTGATGGCCGATCCCGCCCTGCGAAAACAAATGGGGGTCTCCGCGCGGCAACGGATCGCCGAGGAATTCACGCTGACCAAACTCGCCGAACGAACGGTCGCCGCATACCGGCGCGCCCTCGATGTACACGGCGCGCGGCGCCACAATGTTGTGCCGTGATAACGCGCGTGCAATTCCACCGGGCCAATCGAAACGCTCCTGCCAAATCGGTAACGCCGTCGCGTCATTGCGCGATGGCGGACTTGTGGTGCAGGCTTCCAACCTGCGCAGGTCGCCGGGCTGGAAGCCTGCACCACAATGCTCACAACGCCGGAATCAGTAGTGAGACCGGTTCACGGAGACAAGGGATGAACCCTCCGAAAGGACACTGCGCGTGAGGATTCTCCACATCGACGAGCAGCGGGGCTGGCGGGGCGGCGAGCAACAGGCGAGTTATCTCATTCGCGGGCTCGTTGAAAGAGGCCATGATTGCGCCATCGCGGGCCGCACAGGGAGCGCCTTTGTCACTGCCGACCACGGACCTGGGTTGTTCGAAATCGTGGAAGCGCCCTTCCGTGGCGAGGCCGACCTTTGGACCGCATTCAAACTTTCGCGCGCCGTGCGCCGCCTGGACATCGACATCCTGCACGCACACACGAGCCACGCGCTGACGTACGCCGTGCTCGCGCGGAAATTGGCGGGGCGGGGTAAGGTGGTCGCATCGCGCCGGGTGGACTTTCCTCCGCGGCAGAACGCCTTCAGCCGATGGAAGTACGGCGCGGCCGACCACATCATCGCCATCTCCGGGAAGATTGCGGAAGTCATGCGGACGTTCGGCGTGCCTGAGTCCCGGCTCAGCGTGGTCTACAGCGGGATCGACCCGGCACGGCTCGACGTGCCGCCGCTGTCGCGCTCGTCGCTGGGCGTTCCAGAAGGGGTTCCCCTGCTGGGCAATGTGGCGGCGTTGGTGGGGCATAAGGATCACCAGACCCTGATCGCCGCCATGGCCGAAGTCCTGCGCGCCGTACCCGAGGCACATCTGGTTGTCGCGGGCGAGGGCCCCCTGCGGCCCGAATTGGAACGGCAGATTGCGGGGTTGAATCTCGGCCACGCCGTACACCTGCTTGGGTTCAGGAATGATGTGCCGGCGATTTTGAAAGCGCTCGACGTCTTTGTCATGTCCAGCAAGGAAGAAGGCCTGGGCACCTCCGTACTCGACGCCATGGCCGCCGGCGTTCCCGTGGTCGCCACCGCCGCCGGCGGGATTCCCGAAATGGTGCGGGACCGGTCGACGGGGCTGCTGGCAACAGCGCGCAACCCGCGGCAGTTGGCGGATCAAGTCATCGAGATGGTCCGCGATTGCCGGCTGGCCGAGCGGTTGCGCGAGAACGCATTGACGCTCGTGTACGATCGTTTTACAACCAGTGCCATGGTCGCGGGGAATTCCGAGGTGTACGAAAATGTGGTGCGAAGCGGGTAGCCGCTCCAAGTCCAGTACGTGGCCGGGGACGGGATGCCGGTGAACCGAGCATCAGCCGGGCCAGGGTTTCGCGATGGAAGCTTCATTAAAACGAGGCGTGCTCGCTTACCCGTGCAAGCGAACCAACTTGCAAAGATCCGGAAACTTACCTATACTGAACCTCGTTTCGTCAGGACATGAATGAGCCTGCAAGGCTCGCAAGGTCGCTGATGGCGATTCTCAACCGGTTAGACTTTTTCGATGCGTTTAACAACAGCTCCCCGTCCGGTGCGGGGGCCTATTATTCAGGAGGTGAATATGTTGAAGAAAATGGTGTTGGGGCTGTGTTCGGTATTGTTGGTGTTCGGCGCTGCCGGTTGTGGCGGCTCGGAGGGTGAAGCTGGCCGTACAAACGCGCTCGAGGAAGCCGACAGCCGGCCGGGTCGCGGCCTGAGCAGGGGCGAGCGCGAGCAGCTCGAAGAAGCGCGGCAGGAAGCGCAGCAGGCGCAGGAAGCCGGCGCAACCGAGTAAGCGTTACCCAGGCATGGCAGATTCATCGCCGTGCCTGATCGGCCGTCGCGCGGCGCGTTCTGGTGCCGAACTACGAAATGTATTTGGTAATCCCCGGACTCATATGACGGCCACGGGTGCGTCTCGCGTCCGGCACGAGTGAACGCAGGGGGTTCGTCTGGTGCAACCCAGGGAGCCCCCTGTGCTTTTATGCCCTATCCCCTGCACTCCGTCTGCCAAGTCCTTGCACCGATATTGGGAAGGCACCCACCCGTCTTGAATCCGGATTCCTCATCGTCTCATGGCACGCGGGGACATGTCGAACCATGTTAGTGCTGTGAGAAACGCGCGTTAAGTACCTCATCGAGGCAAGGTGAATCGCAGTTCTTCTTGCCGAAGAATCACAGCGGAACGACAGGGAGACCGGACTGCCTTCCCCGTCCACGGGAGGGGTGACGTCAACGAAATCCTCGACAAGGCGATTTCGGAACGACGCCAAAGACTTTCCAGATGGTAGCACCCGTGGGGAAGTGGCCAAGCTTACGTTCACGCAATCATTTCGAAAGCTGGCGCCGCGACGCGCCTTACAAAAAGAATCTGGGGCTCTCTTTCGAGAGCCCCAGAGATCTTCAGTTCACCTTGAATCCGTTACGTGCGGGCACTTGCGAGAAGTCCGCGCATCGCACGAACCACTCGGTTTACCACGAGGAGTTGTTCATATTCTCGGGCGTAAGGAACCAGGTCCGCGTGGCCAGTTCACCCGGGTACCGGATGAATTCGACGTGGCCGTCCATGAACAGGACGTTCACACCACCCGGAATGTGGTTGAACTCGTACGCTTCATCGGTCGCGCCCGTCACGGGATCGTAACCATCGACGAATGCTTCGTCACGCAGCAACAGAATGTCGGACTGGGCTTTCGCCGAGCCGGCAGGATTGTTGATGTCGGTGATCATGAAGCGCTCGACGCCTTCACGCATGTTGAAGAGCGTCCATTCACCGGTCGACGTGACTACTTCTTCGATGTCGTCGCCACCATCTTCGTGGGTGCGATCGTAGAACGCATCCGAAAGGATCGCGAGGTCATCAAACGCATCGACTTTGTCCGTCGACATGGCCGTCGGCGGAACTACGACACCGGTGTAGCAGTAGGTGTCATAGAAGAAGCTGGGGGCGCACACGCCGGCGGCCAGCGCTTCACCACCAGGGGCGCAGCTCTGATCCGGCTTAGCTTGACCGTCGGAACCAACCACGTCGTCCTGAGCGTTACCACCCGACTCAGCGCCGAGGACATCGAACATGCGCTGACCAAGGGACTTCAGGCGGAAATGGTTGCTGTTACGCCACGTGGAGTGAACGCCGCGCATTTCGACGTAGTCGTAGCTCTGACCTTCACCCGGAGGAGTGGAGGGGCAGTCATGCAGATTGTAGTCGGTGTTGTATTCCGGATAGATTTCGACCCAGCTGATGTTGCTCCACCAGCGGACGTCCGTATACGGACGACGATAGTCCTGATACGGCTGCGGGTATTTCTCGCCAGTGCTCTCGTTGGCGAACATCTTGATGACCAGACCCAACTGCTTCAGGTTGTTCTGGCAGCTCGCACGACGGGCGGCCTCACGGGCGCGCGCCAGTGCCGGCAACAAGATCGCCGCAAGAATACCGATGATCGCGATCACGACCAGCAGCTCGATAAGCGTAAAGCCTTTTTTCTTCATGAGAGAAGTTCTCCTGAGTTACTTAGAGTATTGGCTATGAAGCACAATAATGCCGTTTGTTTGGAAAAAACAATTCCGAGGGATACGATTCTGACTGATTGGAAAAGGAAATCACCGAAGCTCGTTTACCCCGATATATCCCTTTCCCTTGCAACACCTCCTTCCCTGACACAAGTGGCAAGTTTGCACGAGGAAAGCGTCGGATTACACCGAATGACGGAATGCACCTCGCGCCATTTGCGTCACTGTTCAGCCCTTAACAGAAGGATTATAACTCCGTCGTGCTTTTACTCTAGGGTATGGGAGTCGGATTGTCAAGTCCTTTTTTTGCCCTCTCATGCTCCGTTTTGGTTATTTCACCGCCGCGATCCTTGACCCGCAATGGGGGATATCCGTATATATGAACGGATTGGCTGAACCCATCATCTCCGCGACTGTGCGTCTTGCGGGTGCTGCGTGGCGGGCCAGCAACGGCCAACGGAACTAGCAATACAACAATGAGTTACGTACGGATTGATAGCGTCTCCAAATCCTTCGCGGGCGAATGCGTGCTGCGAGAGGTCAATTTCCGCGTCGAAGAGGGCGACAAGATCGGGCTTATCGGCCGCAATGGCACGGGAAAGAGTACCCTTTTCCGGCTTATCCTCGGTGAGTTTGAGCCGGATTCAGGCACGATCGAACGCATGAAGCGGGCGCGCGTCGCCTGTCTCGCCCAGTTGCCGGTCTTGAACCCGGGCGACACGCTATTTGACGTGGTCATGCACTCCTTTCGCGAGCTGCTTGACCTGGAGCATCAACTGCGCGCCATGGAAGACCGGCTAGCCCAGGGCGACAACGGTGTGATGGACAGGTACAGCGCCTTGCAAGAGACCTTCCAGGTGCGGGGCGGCTATGAGTTCCGCACGAATGCGAAGCGGGTGCTGCACGGACTCGGATTCACCATCGAGGATTTCGATCTTCACGTGTCTGCGTTGAGCGGGGGCCAGCGCACGCGACTCATGCTGGCCCTGGTGCTGTTGCAGGACGCGGACCTCCTCCTTCTCGACGAACCGGAGAACCACTTGGATCTCGAAGCACGGGAGTGGCTCGAGTCGTTCCTGAAGGATTGGCCGCGGGCCTTTGCAATCATCTCGCACGACCGCCAGATGCTGAACGCCGTCACCAACCGCATCGTGGAAATCGAACGCGGCGAACTGCGGGGGTTCACGGGCAATTACGACGCCTACATGGCGAACAAGGCGTTGGTACAGGAGCAGCAGCAGAAAGCCTTCGAGCGGCAGCAGGAGTTCGTCGAGAAGGAAGAGCGCTGGATCAACCGGTTCCGCTACAAGGCATCCAAGGCGTCGCAGGTCCAAAGCCGGATTAAGCGCCTCGACAAGCTGGCACGGGTTGATGCGCCGGACAGCGAGGTCTCATCCGCGCGGTTCTCCCTCGGCGAGGTGGTGCGGAGCGGTGCGGTCGTATTGGAGGCGAAGGGACTGTCCAAGGCCTACGGCGACCTGCGGCTGTACGAGAACGTGGCGTTTCAGGTTGAGCGCGGCGAACGGGTAGGCATCATCGGCCCCAACGGAGCGGGCAAGACCACATTGTTGCGGCATATCGCGGGCGAACTGGACGCGTGCGCGGGAGCGGTGACGCTGGGGCACAAGGTGCGGCTGGGGTTCTACGATCAGCATCACGAAGGCATGAACCCCGCTGGCGACATCTTCAGCGAGATCGGCCAGGTCCGGACGGACATGACGCCGGAGAAGGTCCGCACCTTTCTCGGCCGCTTTCTGTTCACGGGCGAAGACGTGTTCAAACCCATCGCGGCCTTGAGCGGCGGCGAACGCAGCCGGGTGGCCATCGCCAAGTTGATCCTGGAAGGGGCGAATGTGCTGCTGCTCGACGAGCCAACGAACCATCTGGACATCGCGTCGCGTGAGGCATTGGAATCGGCCCTGGAGGAGTTCCCGGGCAGCATCCTGATGGTGTCCCATGACCGGGCCCTCATCGACCGGCTCGTAACGAAGCTGGTTATCCTGGAGCATGGGCATACCCGCGTGCATCTGGGCAATTACTCCCACTACAAGTGGAAGCGCGCGGAAACTGAGTCGACCGCGGAACGCAAATCGACCGGCGAAGTGTTAAAAATCCGGCGCGGCAAGAAACCGCCGCGGGACAAGGCCGCCCAAAAGGAACGGCGCAAGCAACGGAACCAGCTCGAAGATATCGAACGGGACATCGCGGAAATCGAAGAGATGATTACCGCCATCGAAGGCCGTTTCCCAACGCTGGACCCCGCCGACTTCCAAGCGCTCCAGGATCTCACCGCCGAATACGAGGGCCTGAAGAAAGACCTGGGCGATATGTACCAGGAATGGGAACGCCTCGCGGGGGAGTTGGCGGAGTAGATTTCGTGGCATGAGCTATGGACGGCATGGACCGTCTGGACGCTATGGACGAAACAGATGCGGGTTCGCGGAACCGCGGTCGTATGTGAATCCATAGAACGTTCGAGTCTGACGGGTCCTTATCGTCCATAATGTCCATCCCCCCGAAGTAAATGCGAAGAACCATGCATACCCGCGATAAGAGTATAATCGTTTGTCCCCCAACGTTCCGGAGTGCCTGAATTGAATATCCCGATCCTATCCGGGTTGCGCGAGTTGGACCGCGCGCCGCGCCAGTTCTTGTATTTCATCGTGTTCAACGTGGTTTCCTGGCAATGCATCGTCGGGAACGCGCTGGTGCTGTTTGCCCGGAGCCTGGATATCCCCGCGTCTTGGGTGGGGTTTCTTATCGCCTTCATGCCCCTGTCCATGTTGCTGGTGTTGGTCACCGTTCCGCTGGTCACCTACCTGGGACCGCGCCGGCTCATGTCGACGGCGTGGGGTTCGCGTTGCGTGGTCATCTGCGCGGTGTTCCTGATTCCCTTTGTGATGGACCGCTACGGGCTGAAACCGGCGCAGTACGTGCTCATGGGCGCGACGCTGGGGTTCTGTCTGTTGCGGGCTATGGGCGGGGGCGGCTGGTTTCCATGGCTCCATGAGGTGGTGCCGGAACACCAGCGAGGCACCTACTTCAGCACGGAATCGGCCATCACGCAGCTCCTCTGGGTCGTGGTGGCCTCGGCGCAGGCATTCATCCTGCACGAGAACCCGGGCCTGTACCACTTCCTCGCCTTGTACGCCATCGGGATTGCCGCCGGGTTCATCAGCCTCATCTACATGGTTCGCGTACCGGGCGGCCGGGGTGTGACCGAACGAGTTTCCATGCACTCAAGCTTTGGAGCGTACCGGATTACCCTGTCTGACCGGCCTTTCCTCCAGTTCGTGGTCGTCGCGACGCTATGCTTTTCGTGCTTGACGTGGCTCTCCGCGGCGCTGGTTCTTTACATGCGCGACGCGCTCGGATACTCGCCGAGGGACATCATGTTGATTACGGCCGCCGGCGGCGCGGGTATCCTCGTCACGATCCGCCAGTGGGGCCGGTTCGCCGACCACTCGGGCAGCGGCCGCGCCATGTTCCTGAGTCTCGTGGGACACAGCGTCAGCGCGCTGGTTTTCCTCATGATCGTTCCCGGCGCCTGGTGGACGTGGTGGCTGCTCCCGCCGACGGTGGTCTTTTCGGGCGTGTTCGCGGCAGCCTATACCATGGCCGCCCACCGCGCCATGCTGAATTTCGTTCGCTCGCCCGGTCGCGTGGCCTACACCAATTTTTGGACCGTGGGGACGTCACTCGCCTTGGGCATCACACCGATTCTCGTGGGGTACTCGATCGATCATTGGGGACTCTGGGGATACCGCACCTGCTTCCTGGCCTGTGCCATTGGAGGAATCTGCTGCGCAGTGGCGAGCCGATTTGCCGTCCAGGACAGCACGCCGCTCGAACCTTCGCTGAGCCGGCTCGTCAATCCGGCCTTGCCAGTGCGCACGCTCGCACGCATTCTGTGGATCACACTGGGACTGCACGAAAGCGGACGGCGCACAGGGGCGGCGCTTCGTCCGTCAGACCGATCGTGATTTTCCCGATTCCTCGGCCGTGGTTCACGGCATAGCCTAGTCTTCGTTAATGCATTGTATTTACTTCATTTATATTGTCAAGAATTTCTCCACAAATGAAGATACATATGATATACTCGATTTAGTGCCGACGATTGTCACCGTATTCAGGGGGAATGAAGTAGTGACTTCGACACCGGGCTACCCGCGTACGCCTATGGACCGGGACACGGCGTACGTACCAAGGGGGCAAGTATTTGTGATCCCGGGACGCTGCAAGGGCTGCGGCTATTGTATCGAGTTCTGCCCGCAGCTCGTTCTTTCCACGTCCAGCGACATCAACGCGAAGGGTTACCACTACCCTATCGTCGCGGATGAAAAATCGGACGCATGCATCCACTGCGGCTTTTGCGATGTCGTCTGCCCCGAGTTCGCCATCTACACGGAAGAGATTGATGCGCCCGGATCTCAGGCGTTGGAGGCGCACGATGCCGGGAACCGTTAGCGCAACATCCAGCACTCCGCCCCGCGTCATGACCGGCGAGCACTTCATGGTCGGCGACCACGCCTGCGCGGAAGGCGCCCTCGCGGCCGGTCTGGATTTCTTCGCGGGATACCCGATTACCCCATCCACCGAGATCTGCGAACGGCTTGCCCACCGGCTGCCGCAGGTGGGCGGAACCTTCGTGCAGATGGAAGATGAACTGGGCAGCATCGCCGCCATTCTGGGCGCATCCGCCGCTGGCGCGCGCACCTTGACCGCCACGTCCGGCCCGGGCTTCAGCCTCATGATGGAGAACATCGGCCTGGCGGCGATGATGGAGATTCCCTGCGTCATCGTGGACGTCATGCGCGGCTCGCCTTCTACCGGTCTGCCCACCTTGGTCGGGCAAGCTGACGTGTTCCAGGCGCGCTGGGGTTCTCATGGCGATTACGGGATTGTTGCGTACTCGCCCTCCTCGCCGCAGGAGTGTTTCGATCTCACAATCCGCGCATTCAATGTGGCGGACCGATTGCGCATTCCCGTGTTCGTGTTGATGGACGAAGTCATCGGCCACATGACGGAGCGCGTCGTGATTCCGCCGGCGCATCAGATTCCCCGCGTGGATCGAAAGCGGCCGTCCCACGAACCCGGCGACGCGGTGTTCCTGCCGTTCAAGGCGGACGCCGATTTGATTCCCCCCATGGCCCACGCGGGCGAGGGGTACAACGTGCATTTCACGGGGCTGACCCACGACGAACGGGGCTACCCCGCGTTGAACGCGCAGACTCACGAGCAATTGGTCACGCGGCTGGTCAACAAGGTGGCCGTTCACGCGCCCGAAGTTATCCTGACCGAGGAAGTCGACCTCGACGACGCGGAAGTAGTGGTCGTCGCGTTCGGCTGCACGGCCCGCTCGGCACGCCGCGCGGTAGCGATGGCGCGTCAGCAGGGTGTCAAGGCGGGATTGCTCCGGCTGATTTCGTTGTGGCCCTTCCCCGAGGAGCGCGTTCGAGAATTGGGACGGCGGGATGCGGTGAAGCGATTTGTGGTGCCTGAAATCAACATGGGGCAGATGTGCCGCGAGGTGGAACGCCTTACCCATCTGCCCGTGCAGTCCATCAACCGGGCCGGCGGCGCCATGATCACGCCGCAGTCGATTCTGGAGGTGCTTGTGTCATGAGCGTTCCGGCTCCAGCCGCTACCCAATTCGTTGAAGAGCACCCAATCGATACCCTCCTCCGCGCCGACCGCTTTCCTCATATTCTCTGCCCCGCCTGCGGCATTGGCTCCGTAATCCATTGCTACGTACAGGCCATTTCCGAATCGGGCATCGACAAGGCGCAGCACGTATGCGTGTCGGGTATTGGGTGCAGTGGACGCGCGGCGGGCTACATCAACGTCGACAGCTACCATACCACACACGGGCGCGCGGTACCGTTTGCGCTGGGCATTGCGGTGTACCGGCCGGAATTGTGCGTCACGGTGATCAGCGGCGACGGCGACCTGTCGTCCATCGGCGGCAACCATTTGATCCATGCCGCGCGCCGCAATGTGAATCTGAACATCATCTGCATCAACAACTTTAACTACGGGATGACCGGCGGTCAGGCGGGGCCGACGACCCCGGTAAGCGCCAAGTCGTCCACAACGCCTTTCGGCAGTTGGGAGCGCCCGTTCAATCTCCCCCACCTCGCGCACGCCGTCGGCGCTTCCCTGGTGTCACGGTGGACGGTATTGCATGCGCGGCAACTCAAGCAGACGATTCTCAAGGCCATGCATAAGCAGGGCTTTGCGTTTATCGAAGTCCTCTCGCCCTGCCCTACCGGTTTCGGCCGGCCGAACGATCGGGGCGATGGAATCGAAGACATGCGGCGGTACCGCCAGCGTTGCGTCATTGACGACGAGGCGTACCTTCCGGACATTGACATCGATATAACGGACGACACGAGCCCGATTGTGGTGGGGAACTTCGTCGACATCGACCGCCCCCCCTTCCAGCCGGTGCTCGGGGCGCCTCGTCGTGAAGTGGCAAAGGTATTGGCGGAAAACGCAAACCAACGGACGAGATCCCGGGAGTCGATTGGCCATGAGCACTGAGACAACGCAGAACGGCCCTGTCCAAATCCGCATCGCCGGTTACGGTGGGCAGGGCGTCATTCTAACCGGCATGCTATTGGGTAAGGCCGCCAGTCTGTACGATGCGAAGGAAGCGGTGTTTACCCAATCCTACGGACCCGAGGCGCGGGGCGGCGCATCAAGCGCGGACGTGGTGATCTCGTCCGATCCTATTGACTATCCCCTGGTGACGGAGCCGGATATTCTCGTGACGCTATTTCAGGAGGCGTACAGCAAGTACCGGCCCAGCTTGAAACCCGGTGGCACGCTTATCGTGGAGAGCGATCTTGTGCATACCAACGGCGACGCCAATGTGGCGGGGCTTCCCGCGTCGCGCATGGCGGAGACGATCGGCCGCCGCATCGTCGCGAACGTCGTCGTATTTGGCTATCTCGTGGGCAAAACGGGCGTCGTCAGCAAAGAGGCCGCCATGAAAGCTATTGAAGCGACGGTCAAACCGAAGACTTATGAATTGAATCTGAAGGCGTTTACAGCGGGATACGCGCGGGCCACGGAGGAGTCGGGCCGTGAGTGATGCCGTACTCGTCGTGGGTGGTGGTATCGGCGGTCTCCGCGCGGCGTTAGACCTCGCGCATGCGGGCGCGCGCGTCGTTCTTGTGGAAAACAAGGCAACCGTCGGCGGCAAGCTTGCCGCACTATTGGAAGAGGGACGGACGGCCCTGGACCTGCCCGAGGGCGCGTGGCTACCCACCCTGGCGCAAGTGGAAGCCAGTTCGCAGATCGAGATCCTCACGCTTTCCGAGGTGGTCGCGCTGTCCGGCGAACCCGGCGAGTTTGCGGTGACCATCCGCTCCCGTTCCCGCTTCGTGAGCGACGTCTGCGACCATTGCAGCGTCTGTAAGCAGGTCTGCCCTGTCGTGCGTCCGAATGAATACGATGCCGGTCTCTCCTTTCGGAAAGCCATCTTCAGTCCCTTGAAGAGTCCGGTGCCGTCTTCGTTCGTCATCGATATCGACAGTTGCTTGAACGACCCGCCGAACTACATACCCTGTCAGCGTTGCGTAGAGAATTGCCATGTAAGCGCGATCAGTTTCGACACGCCACTGGAGCGGACGATTACGCGGGACGTGGGAAGCGTCGTGTTGGCGGCGGGCTTCGACCTGGACGGCGAGAAGGCGCTCGTAAGGTTCGGATACGGCAAACACCCCGACGTGGTGACGTCGCTCGAATTGGAGCGGCTCTTCGCGGCGTCGGGCGCGACCGGCGGGTACGTGGAGCGGCCCTCCGACGAGCGCGATCCGGAACGGGTGCTGATTGCGATAGCCGATCCCACGGACTTCACCTGGACCTACACGGCCCGGCACGCGAAGCGCATGCTGGATCAAGCGCTGGAACACGTGACCATTGCGTACGAATCGCCTGCCTCCAGCGGCAAAGGTCCGTCGTCGTTCCTTCCCGGTTCGGTACGGGAGAAGACACGGCTCGTTCATGCGACGGTCGAATCCGTCAATCCAGACTCGGGCGGCGCATTGCTGGTGACCATGCGGGATGGAAGAACGGGCTCCGTTGTGAGTGAAGCGTTTGATCTCGTCGTAGTCGCGACGGCCGTACAACCACCAAGGAGTATGCCGACCGTATCAGACGCGTTGGGGGTTCGTCTTGGGCCGGACGGGTTTGTCCGAACAACGGAAAAGGATGGCGCACGCGTGGTAACCAGCCGCCCCGGCGTTTACGCTTGCGGGTGCGTGACCGGTCCGAAAAACATTCACGAGACGCTGACGGAAGCGGCGGCGGCTGTGGAACAAGCGTTTCAACACGCGCGGCGTGGCACGCGGCGGGCAGGTCCGCCAAAGCCCGAACTGGAGCCTTCGGGCAATGGGATATCGGAAGATGCCTTGCGTCAGCGGATGGGGCAAGTGGTCGAAACGCTAATCTCCATGGGCGAAAAGCGCCTCACCAACGGGAACTCCTGACGCGGTCAAACCTCGTCCAGCGAATCCAGCATGGCCCGGATCTGATTTTCCATCCGGTCGAGGAGGTCGACCACTTCTTTGCGTGTCTTCGGACGCCCCTCCCCTTTCAACTCTTGGGCAAGCCGTACGCGCGCGCCTTCGGTGGAAAGCTTTTCGTGCCGCAACAATTGCTTGATGCGCCGCACGATCTCGATGTCGCCGGAGCGGTAGTATCGGCGATTCGCACGATCGCGCCTCGGTTTGAGCTGAGGAAATCGGCTTTCCCACTGGCGAAGGATATAATCCGGCACGTCGGTTAACTCGCTGACCTCGCGAATGCTGTATCGTTTTTCGGGATGTTCCATGTTCTGACCAAGTCTGGTTCTACTACCAAACGCGTAAGAACATCCCCCTTGATCCCCCTTCAAAGGGGGAAAAGCCCACAACGCTCCGCGTTGCGAAGAGCGCGGATCGCAATCTCGGAATTCCCGTTCACCGTCTTCAAAATGGGAATTGAGGAGCGCGCTCCGCGTGCTCTCTTCTTCGGGTCGCTCGGCGCGCGACGAATTGTCATAGCGCGGTCTTTCGATCCCTCGATCGGGGGACGGCAGATTCCCCGTTTGAAGGGGGATCAAGGGGGATGTTCAATTGTACTCTCGAGCGTGCCGGCGCAACGTTGCCAGCCCCGATCACGCGCCGAGCCAATCCTGCGGCTTCAGGTAGACCTCCGTCAACTCGGCTTCGGGCGTGCCCGGTTCGGGGCGCCAATCGTAGCGCCACTTCGCGACAGCCGGCATGGACATGAGGATCGACTCGATGCGGCCGCCGGACTGCAATCCGAACAGGGTGCCCCGATCGTACACGAGGTTGAACTCCACGTAGCGCGATCGCCGGTAACATTGAAAATCGCGCTGCGCGTCCGTGTACGGCGCGTCGCGATGGCGCTCGATCAGAGGCCGGTACAATGACGGAAAGGCGTTGCCCAAGGCACAGACAAATTCGAAGTTCTTCTCCGCGTCGTGCCGGAGGTGATCGAAGAATAGCCCTCCCACTCCGCGCGTTTCGTTCCGGTGCCGGATGAAGAAGTACTCGTCGCAGGCCTTTTTATGTGTTACATAGTCTTCACCGCAAGCATCGCAGAGTTGCTTCAACTCGCGGTGGAAGGCAACCACGTCTTCGCGTACCGGATAGTACGGCGTCAGGTCGACGCCGCCGCCGAACCACCACAGGTCACCCGCCTCGAAATAGCGCACGTTCAGGTGGATCGTGGGCACATGCGGGTTCCAGGGGTGTATGACCAGACTGACGCCGGTGGCCACGAAGGGAGTGTCCGGCGCGATATTGAATTGCGTCGCGGCGGACGCGGGAAGACTCTCGCCATGGATGGCGGAAAAATTGACGCCGCCCTTTTCGATCAGCGGGCCGCCTTCCCACACGCGCGTGATGCCGCCACCGAAGCCCTTCTCGTAGGACCACCGGTCCTCGCGGTACGCTGAGCTGTCTGCCTCGACCAGAAAGCTCGCGATGCGATCTTGTATGTCGCGAAAAGCGGCCTCGATCGCATCAACGCCCGGCACGGCTACTCCGCGTTGTTATTCTTGGTGACGGTGTAAACAGTCAAGTCCTCCAACCCGCTATCGCGACGTCGGAAGATGAATTTGCCCGCCACATAGCCGATGACAAACATCAAGGCGTGCCCGAGGAATCCGACGTAGTAATTGTGAATGTACTGCGGAATTCCGTCGATCTGGCTGGACAGTGCACAGTACAGCGTGAAGCACAACGTTAACGAGATACCGAGCAACATGGCGCGGTCGTCAGCGACCTTGGTGAAGAAGCCGAGCATGTAGAACCCAAGCAGGCCGCCCGCAGTCAGTGCGGTCAGTACGGTCGCAGTGTCCTGCAACGTTGTGGTCTGGACGGTCATGAGGATGGTCGCGCCGACGATCATGATTACGGCAACCGCAACGCCAATAAGCTTCGCCACGAGCGTATAGTGCGCGTCATCCCGTTCGACTGCGATGTGGCGGCGGTACACGTCCACCACGCCGACAGCGGAAATGGCATTCATGCTCGACGAAATGCTCGACATGGCGGCGGACAAGACCGCGGCGATTACGAGCCCGGTGAGTCCACGCGGCAGATAGTGGACGACGAAGTACGGCAGGATGGATTCCGCCTTCGCGCCGTTCGCGCCGGTATAGATCTCCATCGCCGTTTCGGTCGGAGCGTGAAGGAAGAATACGTAGAGTCCGGATCCCAGGAGCATAAAGAGCGCCCACGTGGGTACGCTGAACGCCGTACAGACGAACATGGCTATCCGCGCTTCCTTCATACTCTTGGAAGCGGCGTAACGCTGGATAACGTTTTGGTTGGCGCTGTATTCATAGAGCCAGTTTCCGAGCCCCATGATGAGAATAAGCAGGAACGTCTTGTTTCCCAGATCGCCCAGCGATGTCGGCAACGATTTGATGGGTTCCAGCCGCACTTCGCGCACACGGGTAACCTCTTCGGTCACTTCTGGATTCTCGATCGAGGCCACCTGTTCCTTTACCAAGGCGAAGACATGGGGAGGATCCGCGATTTCGCGAATAACCACGAGGTCGTCTGGATTCCCGTCGTCTTCTTCAAAGGCGACCCGTTCATAGCCGTGCGCAGCGGGATTCTCAAACAGCGCCAACGTTTCCGCGGGGATCGCTTCGCCTTCGTTAATGGTTGCGACGATATCCGCGTGGTGGCTCATCTTGTCTTCTTCCCAAGCCTTGGAAACGATTTCGCCCATGCCGCCGGGTACGTTTGCGATGACGACGAACATGGCGATCAAGCCGCCAATCCAGAGCACCATGGCCTGGATGAAATCGGTCCACAACACGGCGCGAATTCCGCCGAGCACGGTATAGAACGACGTGACAATCCCGCCGACGAGAATGCAGACATAAGGGTTCCACCCCAATATGGCCTCGACGAGCAAGGACACGAGAAACAGGATCAATGCGACGCGGATAGCCTGTCCCACAATAAATGCGCAGGCGGCGTATAAACGCGTCTTGGGGCCGAAACGTTCCTCAAGATACTCGTAGGCGGACGTGATGTGGGAACGGCGGAAGAACGGAAGAAAGAAATACGCAGCGAATAACACGACAAAGGGAAGCACGTAGTTGGGCGTCATGCGGTACCAGGCCGCCTTGTACGCGTCGCCGGGGTAGGCCACGAAGGTGATGGAACTGATGGACGTGGCGAACATGGAAAACCCGACCAGCCAGCCGGGAAAGGATCGATCGCCGAGAAAGTACCCCTCGGTGGTGCGTGATTTGCTCGCGAACAGCGGCCCCATGGCCGCCATGGCCCCGAAATACGCGAACAACACGATGAAATCTACAGTGGTGAACCCTTCCATACTACCCCCCGCCCGTTGAGGTGTTCGTGGTCATGTCGGCGATAAACCCTAGCAGGTTGCCCCCAAGGGTTCAAGACAACGCACGTTTTTCATTCAACATACTTCACGTAATCTTCAACCGGTGTTCAGCGACTCGAATACGTCGAGCAGTTTCCGCTCGTCGTGGTTCCAGTTGTACGTAGACTCCACGGCGCGACGGCCGTTCTCGCCCAGTTGGATTGCCAGCGCTTCTTCGCGCAGCAATTGGAGAATCGCGTCGGCAATCGCTTCCGGCTTTGAAACGTCGACCAGGAGCGCGCAATCTGAACCCCGGATGATGTGGGCGACTTCAATGGCGAATTCCGGCGCGATGAACGGCACGCCTTCGCGCATGTAATCGAACATCTTGTGCGGCATGGCGAGCGTATGGTTCATGGGACCGGGTTGGAATAGGATGAGACCTACTTTCGCCACCGCGATGTATGGGGGCACCTGCTCGAAAGGGATCTCGTCGTACATGTCGATATTGGGATCGAGCCCCGCGTCCGTGACCGCCTTGCGAAACGCCGCTTCGTCGCCATAGATGTAGTGGCCGAGCAAGATGCACTTGATGTCCGGCACTTCGCGCACGAGGATCTTCATGGCATCGAGCAACTGGTACGAACCGCGCACATCGCCAAACAGTCCCTGGTGAATGATCGTAGGCCGTCCTGCATACTTTTCGCGCAACTCCTCGGGGATCTCGGCGCAGGGCGGTTGGAGGTGATTGGTATTAAGGACGACCGTTCGCGGAACACGTAAGCCCCGGTAAGGTTCCTCCAGACAATTCTTCGTCAGGATCACGCGATCGGTGAACCGCGCCATAAGCCGCATGGCGCGGACCGTCAACCATTGCACAAAGCCGCGCAAGGGACCCGGAAACTTGTCGGCGAATTTGGATGGCACGTGCTCGTGCTGATCGAAGACGACCTTGCGCCCTGTGAACAGCTTGATGAGCAGGCCCGACACCCACGTTTCGGGTTCAACGCAGAGATACGCGTCGGCTTTCGCGCGCATGCCGCGGGGCACGATGCGCAGGGATGCGATGAAACGGCGAACCAGCCCCTTTGCCACGGGCGTCGTTTCAATGCGGACGCCGTCCATCACTTCCGGCAGCGGATCGTCCGACGGCACGATGGACAGGACCTCGTGACCGGCGGCCACGAGACTCTTGGCTTCCTTGTGAAACACCCGCTTGTCGTTGGGCGTGTGAATCACTTGCAAAATGCAGATTTTCATCGGGTCAGGACTGCGCCGCAGCGCATTGCCGCATGGCTTCCTGAGCGATCCGCGTGGCGCGCAAACCGTGCGCGGCCGTCACGCTCAATTCCGCCTCGCCGCGAATGGCCATGATCCAGTTCTCCAGCACTTCATACTGGCCCTTGTGCTCTCCCGTCTGCTTCTGGTTCTTCGCGCTGAACCCAGCGTAGCGGATCCCGCGGAAGTCGTCGATGGCGATCGCCTTGCCACTGCCGAAAACTTCGATGTGCTCCTTGTCCAGACCGGGGTGGCCGAGACAGCAATACAAGACCGTCGCGAGCGACCCATCCGCGAATCTGAGAATCGTCGAAAGATTGTTACTGTCCGGCAGCGTCTCGCTGGATGAATCGAGGTGGTCCGCCTTGATGGAAACGGGATCCTGATTCGCGAACCAGCAGCACAGATCGAAGAAGTGCACCGCCTCGCCCACGATGCGGCCGCCGCCTTCGACGGGGTCGTTGGTCCAATGATTTGGAGGCAGTGCGCCCGCGTTGCAGCGATAGAGGATCATCTTGGGTCCGGCAACGTGCTTCAACGCGTCTTTCGCCAACTGGGAGAACTTGGAGAAGCGCCGGTTGAACCCGACGGACAACAGTACGCCCGCCTTCTCGACCGCCGCGCAAACGGTTTCGCAATCCGCCACGGTAATGGCAAGCGGCTTTTCCACAAACACGTGTTTCCCCGCTTCCGCGGCACGGATGGCGAGCGCAGCATGGAGGTTGTGTCGTGTCGTGATGACGACGGCGTTCACCTTGTCATCGGCAAGCACTTCGTTAACATCGGTGGTGCAATATTGGGCGCCGTGTTTTTCCGCGGCCTGTTTGGCTTTGCTGCCGGTGCGATTGACGACCGCCACGAGGCGCGCTCCGGGAATCTTCACCGTATTGGGCAGATGGAACGCGCTGGCAAATCCGCCCGCGCCGATCACGGCCACGCCGACTTCACCCGTCCCGCCGGCATGGGCCTTGACAGCCAGCTTCCGCAGGCTCGGCATGGCCGCCGTCGATTCGTCGGCGCCGTAGGACAACACGGCCGCGATGGCGTTAGAATCTTTGTTGAGAATGGTGCCGTAGGCCGTCTCGGCTTCGTCGACGGGTTTGCGCACGGAAATCAGGGGTTTCACGCGCACTTTACATTCGGCGATCATGCGCAGGAACTCGCCCATATTGCGGCCTTCTGTCCAACGGACGTAGCCGATGGGATAGTCGAGCCCTTTCTCTTCGTACGCGGGATGGTAGCGGCCGGGGCCGTAGGAGCAGGACAAGCGGAAATCGAGTTCCTTCATGTACATGGATTCGCGGGCCAACTGCATGCCCACCGCGCCCACGATGGCGACGCGCCCTTTCTGGCGGCACAGATCCAGGGCGGAATTGGCGACCTCGCTTCCCTTGCTCGCCGCGCAGACGATGACCCCGTCCGCGCCGTAGCCCCCCGTCCACTCGTTGACCACGCCCGCCAGATCGCCCGGCGCGCTCACGGCATCCGCGCCGAGTTCCAGCGCGAGCGCGCGCTTCTCCTCGATGGGATCGGAGCAGATGACCCGGCAACCCGCGGCGCGGAGAATCTGGGCAGCAATCTGGCCAAGCAAGCCCAGGCCCATGACAATGAACGTTTCGCCAAAGGTGGGAAACAACTGCCGGCAGCCCTGCATGGCGATGGCGCCGAGGGTAACGAAAGCCGCTTCCTCGGTTTCGACCCCATCCGGGATGGGCGTCAGCAACTGCTGCGGCACGAGGTTGTACTCCGCGTGACTGGCGTAGCCGACACCGGAACAGGCGACCCGGTCGCCAACGCGAAAGCCTTCCAAGCCCTCGCCGCATTCGACGATGACCCCCGCCGTGCTGTAGCCGGGCGCCTGAAATTCGAAGAGCTTGCTCTTCACGATGTCGATGGTGCCGCGAATGCCGACGCTGGCGATCTTGCGCTTCACTTTCTCCACGTTGAGCGGGTCGCGGGCCTTCTTCATCACAAACGACGCGGTTCCGCCTTCGGATACGAAGCCGGACTCGGTGCCCGAGCTGATAACCGAATGGCACACCCGTACCAGTGCATGGCCCGGCGCGGCGCTGGGCGGCGGGACTTCTTCAATCTGGACGTTGCCGCCCTTGACTAGAACCTGCTTCATGTTGGAACTTCCCCACGTGGAAGGATAGGTCTCCCGCGCATGCAATTGCGCGGGTACTCATTCGGGGTAGTGTACAAACCAAGCGCGACCGAGGGCAACCACGGGCTTGTCTGAGGGCGTACTGCACGGCCCCAGTGTCGAAGGTCAGTCCAAGGGGACTCGGCGCGGAAGTGGTTCTTCGACCGGCTTGAGCGTAATGAGTACTGTAAATGCCGCAGTCATGGCTACAAACACATACCCCTGCGCATAGAGAAGGCGTGGCATCGCGAGACATGCAATCATCTGGCCACAGTATGCGGCCGCAATCCCGCGCATCAGGCATCGCTGCCGCCAGTCCGCCAGCGCGGTCAATCTGCGGCACATTTCCACAAAGATGCCCCCGAACCCGAGCAGCACGAGCAACGCTCCAAACACGCCGCCTTTGAAGAGGTAGTACATCCAGGTGTTGTGAACCGTCTGGTATTCCGTCTGGGCATAGGCGATCTGACTGGTCTTTGACGCCAACCCCAACGCTTCGAAGGTACTTCCCATGCCGGCGCCGATGCCGGGGTGCCGTTGAAAGACGCGGTAGGCGCCTTCCATTTCGACGAACCGGGCGCGGATCGAGGTACCCAGCGCGGGGACCGCGTCCGCCAGCAGATCGCCGGCCGGTCCCGCTACCAACACCAGGGCCGCGACGAGCGCGAACACCCCCAATCCGGCCACGGCGGCGCGGGTGTGCCATCCCGGAAGGGCGAGCCATGCCAAAATGGCCAGCGACACGAAGGCGGAAACATAGGCCGTGCGCATGAAGGTGATGGCGATTGCGAACGTCAACACTGCGATACACACGATGAAATGTCCGCGTTGCCGTTTGGAGATTTCGTGGCCGATCGCGAAACTCGCGAGCACGGTCAAGGTCACTTCATAGTACACGTGGCCTGAAGGTCGAACGGACTGGACCAGCCTTCCCGCAAGGCGGCGCGGCACGTATTCGCCCCACACATTCTGAACGTTGATAACGTCGCCGGTCACGAAGGTATAAAGAAAGTACGCGATGGCTATCGTGGCCACCGTCATCGTGACGACGAGGAACGCGCGAACACAGAGGGAGAGATCGGCCTCGCGCGCCAGGAACACAAGCACCACGTAGCTCGCCAGCATGAAGGGGTTGCGCATCTCGCCGATAATGAGATGCAGGTTGTACTGTTGCAGAACGCCGACGACGGTGACTTGAACGAAATAGAAGCCGAGCATGAGAACGAAGAAATGGATGGGGTCCGCGATCGGCCGCGCCCGTCCCTGCATGAGTTTGACCATCCCGTGGGCAAGTAACCCGAACAACAGCAACTCGCGGGGATGCCACTCCACGCCGCCGGCACTAACCGTCGTAAAGGAGCGCATCTGGTGGGTGAATCCCATGAAAAGCAGGAAGAACAAGATCACCCAACGCGACGGGGCGAAAACGAACACGGTGCCCAGCACCAACGCGGCGGCCAGAATCAGCGCCGGCACCGGCCCCAGCGCGCACACGGCCACGACAACCAGCGAGACCAGGATGATCTGCTGACCAAGGAGATCGCGCTCCGTCGCGGGGAAAAGCGCGATTCGTACGGTCTGCTGTAAGAGATTGCTGCGTGCGGCCACGTGAATCGACTCGTCTCACTTTAAGTTGAGTTGCCTATGGGGTAAGCGAAGGGTAAGGCTATCCGACTGATGGGCGTCTTTCAAGAGGCGGGACGATGGGATGGGGTCTTGAGCCGTCGCAAGTTTGGAGGGCATACTCACACTCGGTTTATGGGAGCGCGCGGGGATTTGAATGGCGAATAATGTCAGAAAGCGCAAATTCTCCTGGTGTCGAATGCTGCGAGATGGCGCGATACTCGTCGCGATTACGGCCGCCTTGGCCGGTGGCGTCGAGCTAGCGGCGCGGATAGCGGTTGCGCCACCGGAGGAAGACATTCACGACCGGGTGGAGGAGTTCGACGTCGCCCCAAAGGAACCGGGGACGTTTCGAATTCTGACCTACGGCGGTTCGACCACCGCGGGATATCCGAGACCTGAACTGGGATTCGCGATGCAACTCGAATCCGCGTTGCGCCGTTCGCGTCCCGAAACGCCGGTAGAAGTCATCAACCTCGGATACTCCGGCAAGTCGTCGGTCTACGTCCGGGCGATGGTCGGGCGGGCGGAAGAACACGAACCGGACTTGCTGGTGGTCTTGTCGGGGCACAACGAGTATTTAAATCGAACCGGCGAGGATCAATCCCTTACTGAGAAATTGGCCAGGGCGGCAGGCCGTCTCGCGATTGTTCGATTCGCGATGGAGAAGCTGCGCGCCAACGCACCCGAACCGCTGAGCCCGGACTACTTCCTGCCGGAACAGGTGGTGCCCTATGACCGGTCCTCCCCCTGGTATGCGGGCCGTATCGCCAATCACGAGGCAAATCTGAAGTCGGTGGCGGACTGGGCGCAGTCGCACGACGTGCCGGTCATCTTCTGTACGCCACCCGCAAACCTGGCCGAGTGGCCGCCGATCTACCGGCGCATCGACCGGTACGTCAGCAATCCGGACTACTACGAAGACCTGGCGCGCGTGAAAGCGTTGCGAGCCGAAGGCCGGAACGAGGATGCCTTGACTGCGATCGACAAGGTCATCGCGGAATACGGCGAAGACGCCATGTTCGCCTATCTGCGAGCTTATGCATGCCGCGATCTTGGCCGACTGGACGAGGCGTACGAACTTTACTGGCGCGCCATTGAGCTGGACCCCTTTCCGCAGCGCGTGCTGCCGGTGATGAACGAACACATTCGCGCATTGCGCGATGAAGCGAATGGCGTGTACATTGCTGACGTGGCGGCGGCGTTTGAGGCCGCATCGGAAAACCGGTTCACGGGATTGCGCCTGGTCGGCGACAACGTGCACCCCACGCTTGCGGGACACGCCCTCGTCGCGCGCGAAATCGCCCGGACCATGGCGGAGCAGGGGCTGTTTCTGACAGGTTCGACCGTGCCGGAGAGCACCGCATCCCCGGAGGTCTGGCTTCAGGCCTTCATGGACGAAATCCCGAGTCCAAGCCTGAAGAAGTGGCAGAACATGAAGGTCGCCCAGTTTTACAGCAATTATTGCCAGAAATACCCGTTCTACTACTTCGAACTTGCGCTCCAATACCAATTGGAAGTGCTGGAACGCGCCAAGGATCTCGATCAGGACAATTGGGGCATCTACGGCGAAGTGGGGACGCTCCTCATCATGAATGGACGCGTCGACGAGGGCATCGAGTACCTGCGCAACGCCACGGCCTTGAAAGGATCGCCCCTCGATCCCGGCGATCACGGTTCGGTGAACTGGATTCCCGAAGCCCTCCAAATAGCTGGGATAACGCTGGAGTCCCTGAATGGCGAATCGTAATCCTTTCCCGATACGGCGGGGAGCAGTTTCATGGTCGTAGGGATTGACGCGCGCGCGGCGAATGTCGCGGCACCGCTGGGCGTGGGCGTGTATTGCCAGGAGTTGATTCGGGCCATAGCCGCGTTGCCCGATGCGCCAAGCCTCCGTCTCTATCTGGACGCGGAGCCGAGTCCGGGTTTTCCGGTCGAAAACGAGCAGGCGGACATTCGCATCTTGCCGCGGGGTTTCGCGTGGACGACGCTTCAGTTGGCGCGAGAACTGCGCCGCGAGCCGCCGGACGTCTTTTTCGCTCCGGTCATGCAAGTGCCGCTCGGAGTGCCATGCCCGGTCGTCGCAACGGCTCATGGACTTCCGTTCCACAAGTACGGGTCGTCACCGAATCCGCTCCGGCGGGTGTGGGCCGTCTTGCGCACGCTGCTGATCCTGTGGCGCTGCGATCGTATCATCGCCATCAGCGACAGCATGAAGGCCGATATGGTGAACGTGCTGCGTACTGCCGGGGATCGTGTTGCGGTCATACCCCACGGGTGTTCGCCGGGGTTCCGCCCCGATGTGGATCCCGGCGCCGTTGCGCGGGTGCGTGAACGATACGAACTCCCTGAGCGGTATGTTCTTTATTGCGGTCGCATCGGCATGCACAAGAACCTCGTTCGCCTGATCGACGCGTTCACCGCGGTGCGGACCCGGCATCCCAAACTCCACTGTCAACTCGTGCTGGCAGGGTCGATGCAGCTCGACTCCGGCCCCATCAAGGCGGCTGCGGAGCGATCCTCGGTGAAGGAAGATATCCGCTTCATTGGGTACGTGGACCGAAGTGAATTGCCCATGCTCATGGCCGGCGCCCACGCGCTCGCATTCGTATCGTTGTGGGAATCTTTCGGCATGCCCGCCCTCGAAGCGATGGCTTCCGGTACGCCGGTCGTCGCCTCCAACTGCGGCGCCCTGCCGGAAGTGTGCGGCGACGCCGCCGTCCTGGTGGATCCGTCCGATACGAAAGCAATCGAATTTGGACTGGAACGACTGCTCACTGACGAGGGGTACCGACTCGGTCTGCGAGACTGCGGCCTGCAACGCGCCTCGGAGTTCTCCTGGGACCGAACCGCGCGTGAAACGCTGCGAGTAATCAGGACCGAGGGCGAGGGCACCGCGCCGTAGCCAATCGTTCATTGCTCCGTGCCTGACGGGTCGTCAGGATCGGTCAATCGTTGGCAATTCGAGGACTGCCTGACCTCGACCGAACCGGTATGAGCAGGCGCGCCAGTTGCACGAGTTGCCCGACGGACACGAGCGATACAGCGAAACTCGCTGCCACAAAAACGAGCAGGGCGCCAGCCCGCCATCCGAATGCCGGAAACGACTGTCCGAGCGCAAGGCAACCGGCCATTACGGCGTGTGCCATGGCAACTCGACCAAGCCGAAGGCGCATCCCGTTTCGATGGGCCCAGAATCCCTGGATCCCTGCGGTGACGGCCATGGTGCACAAGTATGCGACGCCGGCGCCGAATATCCCGTAGCGGGGAATGAGTACGAGATTGGCGGTCACGCTGAACACCCCCGAGACCAGATTTGCCCACGCGACCAGACCCGGTTTTCCCAGCGCGATAAGCGACTGACCAAAGGTCCCGCTTTGGATCGCGAGGCAAGTACCGGTCATCAGCAGCCACAGCACCGACACCGATGGCAGGTATTTCTCGGAAAAGAGCAAGACGATGAGCGGGCGTTCAATCACGAGTATGGCGAGTACGCTGGTGTAACCGAGGAACAAGATTAGGGCGAGCGTCTTGTTGAGGAGTCTCGCGGCGCCTTCCGTGTCTCCCTCGGCGACCCGCGCGGAAATTCCAGGAAGATACGGTACGAGCGTCGAAACGAGAATTCGTGTGTACATGTTGGGCAGGCGCTTGGCCATTTCGTAGTACGCCACGACCACGGGGTTGCCCAGGAGCAGGGCGACCAAAAAGGTGTCGAATCGCTGCGTCGTAAAGGCCATGATGTTGTTCACATACAACGGCTTGCTGAACTGGACGGCGTCGAAGTAGGCGCGGGCGCAACGCCGCAAGGAGGCCCAGGGAAATGCAAAGGCCCCCAGCCACACTGCGGCGACGGTGTATGCAGTCAGCGTGCAGAGGGCGAGCGTCAGCAATCCGCCGTCCAGCCAGGCGATGAAGAGGGCGACGAGTGAGACGTTGACGAGCGCGCCCCACACTTGCGCGGCGGCACGGGGTCCGAACCGGTTCATCCCGGCCAGGGCGGCCAGGGCGGTGTCCCGTTGGGTGGCGACGAAGAAGAAGGGCGGCAATAGCCACAGGTAAGGAAAGAGGCGCGTCCAGCTCTCGTTCACGGAGATGGCGGCGGGGTCGCGAATGAGGAGCCAGGCGGTGAAGACCGCCGCGCAAATCGCAAGCGACACAAATACTTGAAAGAGCAGAATCGATGCGCCAAGCGACCGGCGTTCCTCCTCCGGCGCGGCGGCGAGGATGCGTGGCAAGGCGGAGTGAAGCCCGAAGGTCGTCAGCAACACGAGGCAGTCGCTGCAGAGGATGAGGAGCCAGAAGGTTCCGATGTCGGATTCGGGAAGGACCCGGCCAAAAATTACGGCCGCGCCCAGTTGCCCCGCCATGGACAGGATCATGCCGACCCCGGAAAGAAAGGCCCCTCGAACCAAGGTCCGGCCGCTGGTCATGCGCAGGAATCTCCCCTCTACCGGCGCGGCGCGTGCGCGATACGACGGCGACGCGGATTAGGCCGTCTTGCCGGTCGCTTCCGGCACGGACGAATCCAGGAACGCAGCAAGCCGACGTATTGACAGCAGTGCAAAGAAGTGTATCGGGGCCACGAGCGCACCGAGGAACGCGGCCGTCAACACCATCACACTGCGATGGGGGCCGACTTTGGTTTCCGGCGGAACGGCGTTGAAGGCCACTTTCAGGTCGGACTCCGTTTCGGCCTCGGCCACGCGCGCGGCCTCGAGGTTCTCCGCGATCCGCTGGTATTGTTGTTCAGAGACGGTCCTGCGGCGCATGAGTTCGGCGCGAACGCGCTTCTGTTCCGCAAGATCCTGTTGCAACTGAGTTGCCTCTGTCCGCAGACGCTCCAACGCCACGGCGCCCGCCTCCTGCTTCTTTATCAGACCCGATACCATCGATTGGAGTGCGCTCTTTTTTTCACGAAGGGTCACAAAGACCTGATTGATCACCTCCGATTCCAGTACGTCGGACGAGTCAGGATTCCCCTTGCCAGCGGCCTCCATCAACCAATACGCTTCGTCGGAAGGCGCCTTGCGCAGGGTGGTCTTTTCACTTGTTGATTGGAGGTCCGTGTCCAGCGCGGCCAATTCCGCCTGATGGCTTTCGATGTCGGTGTTCAGGCGCACCTGATCCAGTTCATACTCCGTGATGACCTTCTGGACCTCCTGGAGCCGCAGCGTCATGGACTCGATGTCCCACTGGGCTTCGTGCTCCTCAATCAGCGCCTCAATGATTTCGAGTTGTTCGTTCACCTGCTCGAACCGGCCCTGGAGAAACTCCAGCGATCCGGCTTTTCCTTTAATACCCACTTCTTGGGACAAGGCAATGGCCAGCGTGGCCCATTCGTTCGCCATGGCGGCGGCGATGTCGGGGTCGGTGGCGCGGTACGACAGCGTGATAAGGGGAACATACTCCACGTCGTAGGCAGTCTGCTTGAGGATCTCCGTGCGCAGCGTCATGGATTTCCGCACATCTTCCAGCGGAACTTCGGTATCCTCGTCGCGCTCCGCATTGAGCGCGGTCAGCCGGTCGCGAAGCTGTTTCACCATCTCGTTGTTGCGCAGCAGGATTTCGTAACCACGCACACTCAACGGGCGGCCCATCAGGAATCCGATGCGCGCAGCGGGGTTGTCCTCGACCGATTGCTCACTCCCCCAAACGGCCTGCCCCAACGGCAACGGCGCAACGAGCAGTCCGCTGTCGGATGCATATTCGTTGTCCAGGGTGAGCGAATATAAGGCGGTAATCGCGCCCGCAAACAGCCCGAACAGGACCGTCCGGCGCACGACCTTCACAATCGTAGCGAGACCGGGATCGGTTCTGGCTTGGTCCTTCTTTGATGCCATGCGACTCCCCTGCCTTGGGCAAAATCAACCCGCTGTCACAGTTTGCGTCGCGATTATAGTGACGTGCTTCTGCCGGTGCAAACGTTCGAGTTTGTCTTTCGGGCCAGTGTGCTGGCACTATATGCGGGAATATGCAACCACACGCGCAACGCGCATCGGAATCATCTGCCTGTGATCCAAGTTACTGAATTCCAGAAAATCTATCGCGAGACGTTGGCCGTCGAAGCGCTCACCTTCTCCGTTGAGCCGGGACAAATCCTCGGACTCGTCGGTCCTAACGGCGCGGGAAAAACGACCACGTTGCGGAGCATCGCCGGGATCATCCCACCGACTAGCGGAAACCTCCTGGTGGCAGGCCACGATATCGTCAACGACCCCATCGCCGCCAAGTCGAAACTGGCGTACGTCCCGGACGACCCAAAGCTTTTCGACACGCTGACCGTTTGGGAACATCTCGAATTTATGGCCGCGGCGTACCGCGTTGACGGATGGCGAGAGACGGGTAACGCATTGCTGCAACGGTTTGAGTTGGAAAGCAAGCGCAACACGCTCGCATCGGAACTGTCGCGCGGCATGCGTCAGAAGGTCGCCATCTGCTGCGCCTACCTTCACGACCCGCGCGTGATTCTGTTCGACGAACCCCACACCGGCCTCGACCCCCGGGGCATCCGCACCATGCGGGAATCGGTGGAGGAGCGGGTCGCCAACGGAGCCGCCGTCGTCATCAGCTCCCATCTCCTGGAGATCGTCGAGGACATGTGCACGCACCTCCTCATTCTGCACCGGGGCAAACGCATGTTCTTCGGCACACTCGCGGATGCACGCTCGGCCTTCGGCGATTTCGACGGCAACGCGCGGCTGGAAGACGTGTTCTTCCGCATCACCGAGGGTGGCGCGACCTTGGGCGCTCCCGAGTAGCCCATGCTTCATCCCGCGCTGTATAAGCTCCTCGCATTGAAATCCCGTGGTATGAAACGGCGGATGGTGCGCGGTATCAAAACGCCGAAAGGCGCGCTCTTCTTTATTATGGGTCTCGTCATGTTCGGGACCTGGCTCGGACCCAGCGTCTTCTTCGCCTTCTCCGAGCACACCGGCGACCCGAGCCAGCTCGAAACCACGATGCCCATGATCATCATCGGCATGTGTCTGCTCACGCTCATCAGTTCGGCCGGCGAACGGGCCATCTATTTCAGTCCAGGCGAGATCGAGTTCCTCTTCCCTGGACCCTTCGGACGACGCGAGCTGCTCGGCTACAAGGTGCTGGGCCTGCTCATCGGCGTCTCGTTCAGTTCACTCATATTCTCCGTGCTCTTTCTGCGCTATTCCGCGTCGTGGTTCGCCGCGTTTGCGGGCGTGTTTCTTTCACTGGCCTTTGTGCAGTTGTTCAGCATGTCGCTCCTGCTGGTAGGACAGATGATGGCGGAACGGGCCTACACGCGGATGCGCATGATCGTGCTGATCGCCTTCGGCGGGGTGTTGGCGGCGGCGCTGGGACCGCTCATCGCCATGCGCGGCATGGGCACCTGGGGCGACCGGCTGGCCAAGGCGCAAGATTCGCCGCTAGTCCACTACGCGTTCCTGCCCTTGCGCCCGTTCGCCAAAACGATTGCCGCGCCGCAGGTCTTTCCCGATTTGCTGCTCTGGTCGGGAGCGGCGCTGGCGATCAACGGCGCATTGTTTCTCTTCATCCTCTGGCTCGACGCCGAGTACCGGGAAACCGCCATCGGGGTGAGTCAACGCCTCTATGCGCGGCTGCAACGGGCGCAACGCAGCGGCATGGCGCCCACCACCGCGTCGGCCAAGGGCCGGATTCCGCAATTGCCCTGGTGGGGCGGCGTCGGCCCGGTCGCGTGGCGGCAAATGACCAACGCCGTGCGCAACGCGCGCAGCCTGATGATGATCCTGCTGCTCGTCGCCCTCGCCATCGGAATCCCGACCGTGGCCAAGGGCGAAAGCGACGTCAAGATCTGGCCCATGACCATGGCCATGGTCATCTGGTTGACCGTGTTTTTGTCCATGATGATCCGCTTCGACTTCCGCGCCGATATCGAGCAGATGGACTGGTTGAAGATGATGCCGGTCAAACCGTGGGCGCTGGTCTGTGGCCAAATCGCGGTGCCGGTGTTGATCTGTTCCGCGCTTCAGATTGCGCTGGTTGCCGTGACCGTGAAAATCGCGGGACGCCCCGAACTGTTGGCCCTGACCGTCGCGTTCGCGCCGCCCTTCAACATCCTCCTCTTCGGCATCGAGAACGCCCTGTTCCTCTTCGCGCCCACCAAGGTCGTCGCGTTCAGTCCCGGCGATTTTCAGGTCTTCGGACGGCAGTTACTCTTCATGCTCGTCAAACTCGTGCTCGTGACCATCGCGGGACTCGTCGCCTTCGGCGGCGGCGCGATCGTCTACCTGGTAAGTGGACCAAGCATGATCCCCGCCTTCGCTTTCGGCTGGGTGCTCGTCACCCTGCAAGCGCTCGCCATGATCCCCCTCGCGTCCTGGGCTTTCCGCCGCTTCGACGTAAGCCTCGACACCCCCGTCTAGTCCCCCCGTAGCGCCACTCGAAATCGCTATCGGGATCGGTATCGAAATCGACCCGATCCATCCTCCCTCCAACGAAAACCTCAGCACAAAAATCGGGACAATTTCCCTTTTCGTTCCAGGGCATCGCGCAGGACAGAGGAAGACTTTGAACGAAAAGGGAAGCTGTCCTTATTTTTGTTCTGACACCCCGATTTACTCCACCTACACCAACGGCGGAATAGCGACAGACGCTTCCTCACGATGAGCAGTGTACGCGTACTCCATCAACTGCGTAAGCTGCCGGCCTTCTTCGATCCCAAACGGAATCGGCGTCCCCTCAAGGATGCCTTCCACCCACATGCGAATCGGATGCGGCAAGGCCTCCGGCAACCGGCCCGGCGTGATCCACTTGTCCGGGTCGAGTTTGTTGGACCGGATCTGCACGAGATCCTCGTCTGGGCCGCCGACGAAGAGCGAGCCTTCCGTGCCGGTCAGTTCCATGGAAAAAGACGCGTGGGCCGACATGAAACTCGTCTCGACAACCCCAATGCATCCCTCTTCGAACACGATGGTGCAGACCGCATTATCCTCCACGTCGTGTCCGGTCATCTGCACGAACGTGGACGAGATTCTAATTGGCTCGCCGCAGATCCATCGCGCGAGATACATGGGGTGCGCGCCCAGGTCCATCATCGCGCCGCCTCCCGTCCCGACGGGGTCCCAGAAATGAGGCGGCAACCAACCCGCGCTGCCTGCATCGTGGGACTCGCGCACGCGCAGCGAGGTCAATTGGCCGAGCAAGCCCTCGCGTACAGCCTGTTGCGCGTACAGGGTTGCAGGCCGCGTCCGGAATGGTAACGAGATGCAGAATTTCACGCCCGCCTTCTTCACGGCCGCGCTGACTCGATCGCACTCGGCCACGGTCAGGCACATGACCTTCTCCGTGAAGATGTGCTTGCCCGCCTCCGCCGCCGCGACCATGATGTCGGCATGCATGTTCGTCGGCGCGTCGATGATCACGCCGTCCACGTCTTGCCGCGCGATCACGCTGGTCAGATCCGGCACCCAGTCGGCGTTCAACTCCTTCGCCCAGGCTGCCCCGCGTTCCGGGACCTCGTCCCACACCGCCGCAATCGCGACCTCGGACATCTCCTGCAGACGTTTCGCATACCCCTTTGCATGGGCATGCCACCCGCTCAACATGGCAACGTTCAACATTCCGGGTATCCCTTCCGTACTACGAGTTTCCACGGCATTATTCGACTAGCGTCATTCCGAGTGTAGACACGCTTCGAGTGCCTATCTACTGCATCTTCGTTTTCCTGTTTTGAACATTCGAATTTGTTTCGGATTTCGAGATTCGGATTTCGGATTTGGTCTTCCCCATCGGCCTCCTGTGCCGTCGGCCCCCTACCCCCGTGGCGACCACAAAAACACCCTGCGGTGCAATCCTCCTCGTGGATTCCGCCCCGGAATTTCCGTTTCCACCAGGATCGCCACGTGGTTGGTTTCGCCGGGGCGGATGAGGTCGGTCACGTCCACGTCGAAGGGGGCGGTGTCTTCCTGGAATCCGAGGCGCCAGTGGCGGGTGAGTTCGAAGGGCCGCAGGACGCCGTTGACCCAGACCCAGACGCCAATGTTGTAGGCCGCGCCGACGGTGAGCCGGTACTCGGTGCCTTTCGGCGCGGTCGGCACGTCGAAGGACGTGCGGTACCAGGCCTTGCCCCAGTACCCCCAGCCCTTCTCGTCCTGGTACCCCTGCGTCTCCCAGTAGAGCGTCGTGTCGATGGGTTTCCAGCCGGGTTCCACGCCGGGCAGATACCACCGGTACAGGATGCCCATGTCTTCGGGGTCGGTCTTGAACTCCCATTCGCGCGGAAGCAGCGCAACGAGGTCGCCGGTGAGCCCGTTCATCTTGTCCGCAAACGTTTGGTAAGTGTCGCGGCGATATTCGACGCTGGACGTATGGTTCTTCGCAATGTCGGACGAGAACGGGATCAATCCGTGCTTGACGGACTCCGCCTCCTCGCGTATCGCGAGCATGTTGTCGGCGTGCCGCACAGCCTCCGCGAACTGGCCTTCGGCCGCCGCGGTTTCCATGGCGAGGAATTCCATCATATGGTCGTGGGTGAGGCGCAGCACGTGGACGTGTTGACGCGTCTTCTCATCGCGCGCCAGTTGCTCCGCGTTCGCGATCAGGCTATCCAACTTGTCCGCCACCGGACGCACGATCAGCCGCCATTGCATCAGGCGGCCCCAAGTCTCGTGGGTCGTCGTGTTGTCGACGGCCTTCTCCAGGGTCCAGATGTAGTCTTCGACCGGTTTCGCGGCGTTGCCATAGAACCGCTGGCAGTATTCATGCACAAGCGCATCCACGTCCGCATCGGCGTCCCACATGAGCTTCGCGCGGACGAAGTAGTTGAGGTGGGTGGTCATCCAGGAGTTGGAACCTTCGGTCCAGAACCCCCAGATACCGATGTCGCGGAAGTACGGCAAGTCGTGCTTGATGCAGTGGAGCGTCGGGAACGGCAGGTTCTCCAGCGATTTCGCGGGGTCGTAGTCGTAGATGAAGACCGGGTCGATCATATTCGTCCAGCGGTCCATGACCTGCTTGTACACCAGCCGCTGCCAGCACCGCGGATCGCCCGTGCGATGGATTGAACAGGTCGCGATGATCGCGGATTGGATGCCGAGGTTTGGTGAGAGTTCGGCGAAAATCTCCGGCGGCCGCACGCGGTTGGCATATCCGTTAGTCAGCACCCAGCGGTCGGGGAATTCCTTGTTGACCTCGACGGCAATCCGGTTGGCAAAGGAGAACCAGAGATCGCTCAGACTCGGATCACCGTAGCCCTTTCCGCCGAACCCGGGATAGAAGCGCTGGCACTGTTCGCAGTAGCACATGGGGAACCCGTCCGGCGGCGCGAACCCGAAGCTGAGCACGGCGGGGTCGTCGCGGAAGGTCCGCTTGATGTTCTCGACGGCGATCAGGATGCCATCGGGATTCGACATGCACATCATGTCCCGCTGGCGTTCGCCGTTCTTGTCGAGGGCGAAGATCTCGGGGTGGCTTTCAAAGTACTCGTCCGGCGGCGCGAGGCGCGAGATGGACCCGTCGCCCGGCAGGCTGACCTTCAGCGCGTTGAGCTTGTTCCGGTCGAACCATTGGACAAACTCCGCGCGCGCGGTTTCGTCCGCGGGCATCCATCCCGAGTACCACAGGTTGCGAACGCGAAAGCTCGGACGTTCGATCCGGTCGAGATCGCGGACGATAATCGTGTCGGCCTCGGGCAAGACTTCCCCGTACTCGCCGGGGAAATACCAGCGGCAACCTAAATCCTGTTCCAGGAAGTCGTATACGGCGAAGAGGGTCCCGCGGTAATTCCAGTCCTCGTTGCCCACCAGTACGAGCGTGTCGCCGACGGTCTTCAACACGATGGCTTCCTCGTCCATACGCGAGGTGTGCCCACTGGGCACCGCGACGTTCAGCGCCTCCACCGCGGCGCTGCGGCCCACGAGAATGCGATTACCCTCGACGTTATCCGAAGCGTTCACGATGGGTAGAACCGCGCCGGTGATCTTCTCCAAGTAACTTCGCAGCACCTCGGCGGCTTCTCGCGCCTGGTCCGATGGCGCGTCCGCGATGACAATCGTCGCCGCCGGTTGCCCGGCGTCGACCAAGACGAGTTCCGCGTGCGACGCGAGCGAAGACACGAACACGGCGAGAAACAACCGAAGGAAAAGCCGATTCGAAATGAAGAACACAGGTCGATCTCCTCGCGAGGTTCAAATCAGGCCGCCATCGTAGCACGCGAATAGTCGCAGGGCGAACCGTTCGCAAACGGTGGGGCTGCGTCTTGGACGTAGGTCTCTATGAATTCTCATTGGTTTCGCGTAATGAATTGTAAATATTCATCTACAATCGCGCATTGCATCTGTGAATTGGCCACAAAAGAACGCATAGAACGCAAAAAATAGAGAACGAGTCACTTTCGCGTTCTATGCGTTCTTTCGTGGCCAATACATTTCTTCCATTGGCAGTGGTGCCGAACCGTAGACGCGGCGATTCCCATTTTGAGTCTGGATGCAGGTATCATTCGATCACATCACGAGGGGATCCCAAGATGAACTTGTCGCGACGCAACTTTCTGAAACTGGGCGCATCGAGCGCCGCCGCATCGTTGGCGTACCATTCGTGGCCGCGTGTGGTGAACGCGCAATCGGGCGTTCGCAGCTACCACGTGTGCGCCGCGCCGCAGGTGTTGGAAACGAATCCGGAATTACTGGACGTGTTCGTTGGCTCTGGCGTCGGACACGTGTGGATGGCCGCGTTCTTCTACGGGTACTGGCCCGTGGAACCCGAGGTCATCGCGAAATGGATCCGCCGCGTCGAAGATAAAGGCCTGGCGCCTCACGTGATCAACATCCCCCTTGGGCATCCGGGCGACTCGCTGGGGTCGCCGGACGACTCCGTGGCGTTGGCCCCGCCCAGCCATTGGCGCATGGCCGCGCGTCCGGACGGCTCCACTTATTCGGGCACGTCGCTCCATCCGCCCGCGACGGAAGAGAACGTGGCGGCCATGAAACGGATCGCGCCGCTGCGCGTTGACCGCGTCTTTCTGGACGACGACTTCCGCCTGGCGGTGGGACCCGGCGTGATCGGCGGGTGTTACTGCGACGATCATCGTGACGCGTTCTTGACCAAGTACGGCTACGCGGCGGAACGCTGGCCGGAGTTGCTGGACGATGTGAACGCCCGGCGTCTCTCTCCCCTGCTCCGCTCCTGGGTTGAGTTCACCTGCGACCAGCTCACCGCCTGTTTCCGCGCGCAGCAACAGGCCGCGCCCGAGGTCGAACTCGGCAACATGATCATGTATTTCGGCGCGGAAAAGGCGGGCATCCGTCTCAGCGATTACGCCGACAGCCCCTTCCGCGTGGGCGAACTCATGTTCAACGACGCCAGCTTCGCGCCGGTCAAGGGCAAGACCAACGAACTCTATAGTTGCCTCTTCCACCGGCGCTACGCGAAACCGGAGTTGGCGTTCAGCGAGACAACCGCGTTTCCGGCGGACCAGTTGTCCGCGCCGAACATGGCCGCGAAGCTGGCCGTGACGACCATCGCGGACGTGCGCAACACCATGTACATGTCGGGCATCACGCCCTTCCCCGTGAGCCATTGGTACACGCTTGCGCCCGCTATGAAGAAGCACGCGGTCATCCACGAGCGCCTCGCGGGACACAAGCCCGCCGGACCCTTCAAACACTACTGGGGCGAGGCCAGCCGAACCATCGGCGACGACAAGCCTTACAGTCTCTTTCTGGCGACCGGCGTCCCCTTCGAAGTCGTCGATCAACCCGGCGCCGACGGCTGGACCTTCCTCTCCGAATGGGAAGCCCGCGACGTGGCGGAAGGCAAACTTAAATCCCCCGGCACCACCTTCATCGCGCGCGAAACCCCGGCATCGAACGACGCCCTTCGCGCGATCCCGGAAGAACTCCCCGCGCTCTTCGATTTCAAGCGCAGCATCGCCGATCACCTCCGCGACATCCCCCACGTCCTCGAAGACGAGCCCGTCGTCTGCGCCTGGTATCCCACCGCCAACGCCCTGCTGCTGTGGAACCTGTCGGAGGCACGAAAAGAGTTGACGGTGGCGGTTTCCGAACAGCGGAGAACCGTGGCACTGGACGCGCTCGACGTGATGTTGGTGAATCTGTAGCCATTTGCGTCTGAATGCTCGTTTCGTTTCCAGGGCGAAAGGTATAGAATAGACATCGGATTCGGGGGAATCCGGAGTCCAGTCGGACGCCGATGTACAAAAGGGGGCACTATGCGCGAATTCTCCGATGACCTCACCGTGAACCGACGCACGTTTCTTGCCCAAGGCGCCGCGGGCGCGGGATTGGCGTTGACTGCAGGCGTGGCACAGGCGCAGGAGGCGGCGCCATCACCTCCCGGCGAGGTGCCAATGCGGACGCTGGGCCGCACGGGCATGAAGGTGAGCGAGGTCAGCGTCGGCGCCATGCGGACGAGCGAGCCCGCCATCTTGCAGGCGGCGTTCGACCGCGGCGTCAACTACGTCGACACCGCCCGGGGCTACATGGGTGGCCGCAACGAGTCCATCGTCGGCGAGGCGATCAAAGGCCGACGAGATTCGCTCTTTGTCGCGACCAAGGTCGGCGCCGTAACGCCGAAGGCCGAAATCATGAAGTCCATGGACGAAAGTCTGCGCGCGTTGGGCACGGACTACGTCGACGTGTTCCAACTGCACATGCCGGTCGTGGCGGACGTGTTGCACCCGGATGCCAAGGAAGCCTGCGCGGAACTCAAGCAACAAGGAAAGATCAAGTTTTCCGGCGTGACGACCCACAGCGATCAGGCAGCGGTCCTGGACGCGGTGGCGACGGATCCGGACCGCTTCTACGACGTGGTGCTTGTCGCCTACAACTTCGAGAGTCCGCCCGAAATCGGCGCGGCCATCGATCGCGCGGCCGCGGCCGGCCTCGGCATCATCGCCATGAAAACGCAGGCGGGCGGGTACAAGACCGACACGATGCCCGGAGCAACGCCCCATCAGGCCGCGATCAAATGGGTGTTGCAGAATCCCAACATCCATTGTTGTGTGCCCGCCATGGTCAACCTCCAGGAAGTGGTCGAAGACACGGGTGCCATGGGCCTGAAACTCACCCGGGCGGATGAGGAAGCGCTGGCCGAATATGCGCGATACACGCGGTCGCGATATTGCCGGTTATGTAAGGAATGTTTAGGGTCCTGCCCGCTTGGCGTCGATATCCCGACGGTGAACCGATCGCTCATGTACGCCGACGGGTACAACGACTACGGACTCGCGCAGGAAACCTATGCGCGGTTGCCGCTACACCTGTCCGCGGCTGCGTGTACCAACTGTGAGACCTGCACGGCGCGTTGCGTGAAAGGTCTCAACATCCCGGCGAACATGGCCCGCGCCAAGACGCTTTTCGCGTAGTACGTGTCAACGCAGGAGAATGTGTGGCGGAAAGAACATCCCCCTTGATCCCCCTTCAAAGGGGGAATTGTGCATAACTGTGACAATCGGAGCGTTCTGCGTAACCTGCTCCGACTTCAGGCTGTTCTCGGTCCCGAACGCAGCGCAACGCGTTGCGATTCATTCCCCCTTTGAAGGGGGATGAAGGGGGATGTTCTTCGCACACTGAAGGTATCTGAATGTGCCCTATATGTGTGAGAAGCCGTTCCTGAGAGGTCTCCGAAATGAAACGCTTTCTATTACGGGCAAGGTCCGCGTTCTGGCTCTGCCTTATTCTGTACGCGGTGAATGGTTGCGCGACGACCAGCGGATCCGTCGAGTTGGGCACGACTTTGCCAGACTCGGGTTTTGCCGGAAGCTGGCAGGCTTCCGCGCCAGCCGTGGTCTTCGACACGGAAACCATCTTCAAGCACATCAACGGCGAGGCGGAACTGTTCTTCCCGTACGGCTTTAAGCAGGCCGCTTACGCTTCCTATGAGAACCAACAGTTTCCGGACGCAACCATCGAAGCGGACGTCTACGAAATGGGGTCCCCATTGGACGCCTTCGGGATCTACTCCAATTTCCGGTATCCGGATGCGGATTTCATTGACGTCGGATGCGAAGGGTTTGTCAGCGATCAACAGTTGATGTTCTACGTGGACGTCTACTTTGTGAAGCTGACGACCCTGGGCACGATCGCCAACCCGCGAGATGCGCTACGTGCCTGCGCGGAAGAGATCCGGAAACGCCTTCCGAAATCGAATGCACCGCCTCCCGAACTTGCGCTCGTCGCGGTCGAAGGTGTCGTCCCGCGTACGGAGACCTACATTGCGGACAGCCTGCTCGGATACGAGTTCTTTCCACGAGGCCTGCTGGCGAACGCCGCCAACGGCAACGACTCGTTTCGCATATTCGTCGTAATCTTTAACGATGAAACCGCTGCCCGCGAAGGCTTGGAAGCCTACGTCGCGTTCCTGGAGAGCAACGGCGCAGCCGTGAAGACCGAGGATACTGGCCCAACGTCGCGCGCGATTGCGGTGGACCCTTTATACAAGAACGTCGTCGTCGCCCAGGCCGGCGCCTTCACCTTTGGGGCGGTTGGAATCTCGGACCCGGCAAACGTTCCGCTCGCCTTTGAGGAACTGTCACGACGATTAACAAAGAAACAACGGTAGTTTCACCCCAGCCCATCGCCCAGTCTTCGCAGAACAACGGCAAGCATCTTCGGTCCTCCCTGTGACTCTGCTCGTGATTACTCTCGCGCGCCGGTGCTCGTCATGAAGGGCACGTTCTTCCATGTTATCGGTTGGATCGGGTACCCGATGAGACGGAAACCTTGGATGTTCTGCTTCGAGATGGGCTCGGGAAACCCGAATTTCCACGTGTATTCATGGCCGTGCCGAAGATCGTCCAAGTGAGGATCGGCGTAGGGCTCTATCGGATTGCCTTCCTGGTCTATCGCCACCACCTGGTAGTTGACCAGCGGTCCGCCCGCCGAAAACGTCAGTGTTACTTCCGGCCTTTCCTCGTGGGGGATTTCGTCGTCCGGCGTTGTATCGGGAAGCTTCCGGACCGTCGCCGTGAACTTCCATTCCTCCATCTCAATTGCAGACGACCCGGCGTCTATGGGGATGTCCACGTGGGTATCGAGGGGTGGGCCATAGGAAACAGTAGCCGTAACGTCGGTACGATCCGGCAACTCGAGCGCCCGATCGCTGCGAATCTGCATGATCTGAATTCGGTCTTCTGCCCTAGTGCCGGCCGGTCCGCCTACCGTTAGTACCGCGCCCGAGGAGAGATTCCCTCGGTCCAGCTTGGCGTCAAGGAGTTCATACTCGCGCAAGGTCTGGTCCTCGGGACGGAGGAGAAAGACCAAGCCGATATTGATCCCGTTTTCAGTCGCACCAAAACGCCGTTCACGAACATCCTCCCAATGCGTGCGAATAGCGTTTTCGACCCGTTGGCCCCACGCATCAGGCTCCACCCCACGACCATCCGCGCCGATCAAAGTGGGTTCAATGCCGACCACCCCCAGAAGGTCAACCTGTAAGCCTGGCACTTCTGCGGCTGGTTCTTCGCCTGCGAGACCGGTTTCAATGGACGGGAGGACCCAATCGGGCTTGGCCGTTGCAACCCGGTTCTCGCTTCGGCCGTCGCTCGCAGGATGCGACTCGGATTCGCTCAGGTCGTCTTCCGCCGGTCGAGCATGCACCAGTTTCAGGCTACCCAATGTGACGAGCAGACCGGCGGCGACCAGCAGGTTCGCCGCAACCCAGCGGCGGGCGAGGGGTTTGGCGCCGACGCCGCGTCGGATCTTCCGGAGGCGTTGGACAATTTCGGCGCTGCGGAGCATGGGGACGCCGCCGGGGAGGGGACGCGCGTCGAGGAGGGCTAATGCTTCGCGGGCGAGCGTTTTCGAGTAGATTTCCGGGCTACCGAGGTACGCAGCCGCAACGCCATCGCACACGTCTTCGCAAGCGGCGTTATGGGTGGAGCGCATGCGCCACGTGAGCGGATGAAACCAGAGCAGCGTCGCCGTCAACTGGGCAATGGCCATCCAAAGGGGATCTCGCGTCTTCACGTGGGCCAGTTCATGGGCCAAGATCGCTTTGAGTTGTGTTGCGTCCGATTCATCGAGACATCGCGCGGGAAGCACGATAACGGGATGCCGTACCCCGGTAAGAAACGGGGAACCGAGGCGCTCCGTGATGCGGACATCGAATTGCCCCGCCACGCCGAGTTCGCTCCCAACCCGTCCCGCGAGGGCGTGCACGTATCCGGGCGCGGTCGTCGAACCCGCAACGTTTGCTTGCACGTTGCGCCATGCGCGCACGGTACCTAACAAGAGCAGCAGAGAGACCAGGAACCAGACTGCGCCCACCATCGCTCTGAAATGGCCCGCTATCCACGCGCTGAGGGCGAAAGGTGGCGGTGCGGACTCGATGGGATGTGAATCGGCGGCGCGGAGCGGAGCTTCCACCGGCGCGAACGCTTCCGATCGCGGTGCAAACGTTTCCGCTGTGACCGGCGCAACTTGAGGTGGCGGCGCGGTCTCTTCCACGAGGGCTACCTCCAGCCGGGGCAATGCGCACTCCGCGGCGGGCAACACGGCCAATCCCACCAAGGCCGCGCGCCAAAGGAGCACGCGCCAGCGCGGGTTGCGTCCGCGCAACGCCGCGTGAACTATCCACGCGCAGGCGAGCAGGACCGTCGCTTTCAGCAGCACGGCGGGTCCGTAGGACAACTCAATCAGCATTGCAGCCCAGTCGAACATAGCGGTCACCTCTTACGGCGTTTACTCGCGGCGGGTTTGGAATCCGTTTGTGCGATCCGCCGGAGTTCCGTCAACTCCTGCGGCGTGAGTTTTTCAGTCTTGATGAGTTGGGCGATGAGATCCGTGGTCGAACCACCGGAAAACACATGCGCCATCTGACGCGCCATCCGCGACATCACGCCTTCGCGCGACTTCTTCGCCTTGTAGTAATAGGCTTTGCCCATCCGGCGCCGGGCCACGAGGTCCTTGTCCATCAGCACGCGCAACACCGACCGCAGCGTGCCGTTGTCGATGGGCCACGAGAACGCCGCCTCGATCTCCGGCGGCTTCTGCTCACCGTCCTCCCACAGGATTCGCAAGACTTCGAGTTCGTTCGGATTCAGCGCGTCCATGGTGTCTTTCCCTTTTTATTCTGTGAGTATTTCACAGAACACCGGTGATGTCAAGTTGCCTGTGAACAATTCACAGTTTGGCGATTGGCGCAACAATGGATTCCCGCTTTCGCGGGAATAACGGGAGACCGGTTATCCATACCGAACTCATTGGTGGCTACACGAGCTTTTGCTCCAACCACTCGAAGGCCTTGTCCTGCATGGTCGCGTTGAACTCATGGGGTCCGTCGAAGTACACGGCGGTGTAGTTCTGCGGCACGCCCGCCTTCTCGAAAATGCGTTCGAGTTTGGAAGTGGCGGCCCGGGCCGCATCCAGGGGGTAGAGTTGATCCTGTAGGCCATTGATGGTCATGAGGTGGCCGGGAACGTGAAGGCCGCCCACGTCGGGCCAGTCAAGATCGTTGTAGAGCCCGGGGACGAGTTTGGTGAACCCGATGCCGTTGCGGACGTTGTTGCGGACCATGGGCTGGTACTCGGCCATCCAGCAGACGGCAACAGACGCGCGCACGCGCGGATGAATGGCGCCGAGGAAGATGGACCGGACGGACCCGAGGCTCAGTCCGCAACACCCGACGCGTTCGGGGTCGACTTCCGGGCGCGTGAGCAGATAATCCGTCACGCGCTGGTCGTCCCACTCGTTGATGCCGGCCCAGGTCGTGCCGCAGGCGAGTGCCGTACGGCTCATCAACTCTTCATGGGCCCAGGAACGCGCGTTGAAGGCGGTCACGTCGTCCTGCGTCACCTCGAGTGTGCGATTCTTGATGCGATCCGGGTCGTCTTCAAAATACATGGCGCGCTCGCCCCAGTGGAGCATGTCGGAGACGATCACCACGAACCCGCGCGTGGCCAGTTCGTCCGCAATGCTGCGGCCGCTGTAGTACGTTTCCTTGAACGCAGTCAACACCGGATTCTCCGGTTCCACCCCAACGACCTTTTCCTTGCCCCAGTAATAGAACCCGCCATGATCGTGCGGACACACGATGGCTGGCGCAGGTTTCGGCGCGTTTTTGGGTATCAGTACGTACACGGGTATCCGGATATCCGGCGTGGTGTTGATGAGCAGGCGTTCCCGGATGAAGGCTCCGCGGTCGACCGTTTCCACCAATTCGGGATTCGGGTCGCACGGGGCAGGCTGGTAATGAAAATCTGCCAAGAGCGTGGCTCGCGCATCTTCCGCCCACGCGACAGGATCGGAATAGCGATCCTCCAGAAAGCTCATGGACGGCTTGCAACGGCCCGAAAGCTTCTCGAACAGCGGCCAATGGCTTCCCAAATCGGGATGGGGATTGGACTGCGTGGCCGGCAACTTCGACGGCGTTGCTGCGTGTACGGTGTCGCGCGCCGCAACGGTGAGGCCCGTTCCAGCGGCGGACCGAGTGATGAACTCCCGTCTGGTCATGTTTACCTCTCCTCCTCGAATACAGGCCCGTTACGCACCTGTGTGGACGTATGCAGACGTGGTCATCACGTCCCGGCAAGTGTACCGCAGGTGCCGGGCGTGCAGCCACGAACGCCGGCGTATCGGCTGGCTCGAAATCGGGGTCCTGGGGTAAGATGATGACCGTCAGGTTGTGGGTCTGGAGACCGGAGCGATACGCCGCGCCGCGCGCGGACTCTATCGAGTGGGGAGCGAGCCATGGCATCACCGTCCGACCTCTACTTGCGGATCTTCGAGAGCTTGCACGATCCGATGATTTTGCTCGACCCGGCCGGAAATGTGGTACACCGGAATCTTGCGGCGACAACGTTGTTTGCCGAAACGCCGGAAACGAATGACCGGGCCGGAGCGGATGACGCCAACCGGCACCTGCCCTCGTGGCTGGACGAAACCCTGCGAAGCCTGATGTCGGGAATCCGCAGAATGGCGGACGAGTACAAATCCGTCAAGACCCGCACTGGCACCCGTCATTTCGAGATCGAGCTGGAACGGATCGTGGATGACCGGGGCAACTTGCAGGGTATGGCAGTCATTCTCCACGACATCACGGAGTTGAAGGAAGCGGAGAACGCGGTTCGGTATCGTAGCGAGTTCGGCCGGATTGTTTCCGAAATCTCGTCCCGGTTCGTGGGTGTGTTCCTGGAAGAATACGACGCCGTGTTGGAGGAATCCTTGCGCGGCGTCGGACAGTTCCTGGAGGCGGACACGGCCTATGTATTTCAGTTCACGGATTCCGGGGCTCGACTCTCCATGACCCATCTGTGGGATTCGGGCGAGTTCGACGGCCCGATGGAGCGCATATCCGACCTGGATGCTGCCGCGCTGCCATGGTGGCTTGAACGGCTGCAGCACGCGGAAGTTGTGGCTCTTTCATCGCTTGCCGAGTTGCCGGCTGAGGCCGCGGCGGAGCGTGCTCTGCTGGAATCGCAGGGGGTCCATTCTCTCGTTCACGTCCCCCTGCACTACAAAGGCGAGGTGCTGGGATTCATGGGCCTGGGCTCGGAGGTCCAGGGGCGAACGTGGACGCAGGACGAAATCAATTTGCTCAAGATCGTAGCCCAGGTCTTTACCAACGCGCTGCAACACAAGCGCGCGGAGGAAACGCTGGGATACGAGCGAAACCTGCTTCGCACCGTGGTCGACAACCTGCCGGATTACATCTACGCGAAGGATGCCAGCAGCCGCTTTGTCTTGAACAATCGCGCACACACTCGCTTGCTGCGCGCGAACGCGCCCGAAGAGGTCTTCGGCAAGACGGACTACGACATCTTTCCGCGAGGCTTGGCAGACCAGTACTTTGCGGATGAGCAACAGGTGATTGAATCGGGACAAGCCCTGGTCAATCGCGAGGAGTCCGTGCTCACGGAGGACGGCACGCCCCGCTGGTTGTTGACTACCAAAGTACCTTGGTTTGACAAGGAGGGAAAGCCCCAAGGCATTGTCGGAATGAGCCGGGATATTACGCAGCGCAAGGAGCTGGCCCAGGCGCTGGAGTCGCACGCCCAGCTGTTGGAGCAGGCCAACGAGGAATTGCGGCTGCGCAATCAGGAACTGGACGAATTCACCTATATTGCCAGTCATGACTTGCAGGAACCCCTGCGTAAGCTCATCGCGTTCAGCGACGTGCTCCAGGAAGACATGAAGGCCGGCGACCAGAAGGAAGTAGTGCGCGACTTGGGAATCATCGCCTCCGCCGCGCAACGGATGCAGACTCTCGTCAAGGACTTGCTGGCCCTGTCGCGGTCGGGAAGGCAGAGCATGTCTTGGGAGTCAGTCGACCTGGCGGAATGCGTGGCTCTCGTGCTGGATACCCTGGAAGTCCGCATTCGCGACGAACGGGCCGTCGTCGAGCAGGACTGCCTTCCGACGGTGATGGGTGATCGCACGCTCCTGGCCCAGTTGTATCAGAATCTGATAGGCAATGCGTTGAAGTTCCACGGTGATAAGAGTCCGGTCATCCGGTTGACTGCGGAAGAGACACCGGACGGGTGGCTATTGGGGGTATCCGATAACGGCATCGGGATCAAGAAAGAATACGCCGAGCAGATTTTTGCGCCCTTCAAACGGCTCCACGGAAGGAGCGAATATGAGGGTACTGGCATTGGCCTCGCCATCTGCCGTAAGATTGTGGAACGGCATGGTGGTAAGATTTGGGTTGAATCGGCACCCGGAGAGGGGGCCCGGTTCAAGTTTACCCTGGACACGGAGGAGGGAGCGGCAGGCAGATGACTGCGCAAAGGATGAAACCGGCGGTCATTCTGCTCGTGGAAGACGATCCGGATGACCAGGAGTTGACCAAGCGGGCGCTTCGGAGCAGCAAACTCCTGAATACCCTCAAGATTGTCAGCGACGGCGAGGAAGCGCTGGACTACCTGTATCAGCGCGGCAATTACGCGAACCCCGACGAGGCCCCGCGCCCGGAGCTGATCCTGCTTGATTTGAACATGCCCAAGCTCGATGGGCGGGCCGTGCTGACTCGAATCAAGGAAGATGAGAACCTGCGCAGCATTCCGGTGGTTATTTTGACCACGTCATCGCGGGAAGAAGACGTGGCGCGGAGTTATCATCTGGGTGTGAATTCGTACATCACGAAGCCCGTTCGCATGGAAGGATTCATCCGGGCCATTCAGGATCTGGAGCATTACTGGTTCGACCTGGTGGTACTGCCGTCCTGAGCCGCTTGCGGCTCCACCGGCAGCGAGAAGAAAAACGTCGAACCGCCTTCTCCACGGGAATCCACCCAGATATGACCGCCGTGATACTCCACGATTTTGCGGCACAGGGCCAAGCCGATCCCCACGCCCCGAGCTGCCTGACCGTGACTGCCGCGCGCGAACATGAGGAAGATCTCGTCTGCGTCCTCTTCAGAAACACCCAAACCGTTGTCGTGGATTTCGCAAAACCACTGGTCGCCCTTGCGGGAAGCGCTGATTTCGACGCTGGGCGGACTGTCCGAGTGGTACTTCAGCGCGTTATCGACCAGGTTTTCGAACACGCCGCGCATCAGTCGCGGGTCGCCTTTGACGATGGGAAGTTCACCGACTGTCACACGGGCGCCTGCGCGCTGAATGCGATACTCGAGCGCGGCGCATACTTCCCGGGCGATTTGGGCCAAATCGATATCGCTGAACGGCTGCCGCTGCCGCCGGGTCAAGGAATAGTCCAGGACCAGTTGGACGAGCATCTCCATGTTGCGCACTTCAAGGAAAACACAGTCCATGGAACTGGTCAACGAATCCAACATCTTCTGCGGGTCGGCGCCCATCAATTCCGGCTCGATAATGCGGACGTGCTCGGCCAACATCCGTAATGGCTGCTGCAAGTCCCGCGCGACGATCTCCGCGAACTGTTCGAGTTCGAGATTGCTTCGATGGAGTTCCGCCGTGCGTTCCCGCACGCGGCTTTCCAGTTCTTCGTTGGCTTCACGCAAGGCCGCGCGAACGCGGTGGTTCTCGATGGCATAGCGGATCGAACGTTCGATCAGCGCCGGGGTCAGGTGAGACTTCTCAATGTAGTCGAAAGCGCCCAACTCCATCGCCTGCATGTCGACTTCGACATTGCCATGCCCGGTGAGCAGGATGACGGGCCGCTGGTATCCGCGGCTTCGCATCTCGCGGAGCAACTCGATCCCGGTGTGTTCGCCGAGTTGATAGTCCAACAGGCAGATCTCGTGGACGTCCTCCGCCACCGTTTCGAGCGCCTTTTCAAAGGTGGACACCCAATCAACGGAGTAGGTCGCCGTGACGGCCCGGCGGAGGTATTTGTCAACGACGATGTATTCGTCTTCGTCGTCGTCGACCACCAGGACCCGTATGGTTTGCGACTTCATGGATTCACTCCTAGTCATCAGTATATCAGAGCCTACCAGCACTCATGGGCGCAAATGGGTGCGCGTCATTTTCCGCGCTCCAGACGCCGCGCAAGCTGGGGCGGCAACCCAGCCTCGATTACGCTGCGGGCCGTCACGGCGATGTTGTACTCGACACGGCAGAACTCAAAAATGCGCTTCTCCGTTTCGTAAATTCCGAAGGCGGCGCGGGGATCGTGGTCCCGGGGTTGGCCGACGGAGCCGGGGTTGATGAAATACCGGTTATTGGAATTCAAGGTGAAACAGTTGGACTGGGTGGACTGGGGTCCGCTGCCGCGTTCGCCGAAGAGCGCCGCCCGATGGCTGTGGCCGAAGAAACACACGCGTGCGTTGGCCCGCATGAGGTATTCGACGTACCGCATGGCGTCCAGCCAGTCGAGAATGTAGTCGTCGCGGTTACCGGGCGCGCCGTGAACCGCCAGCGTGTCCTCATCGATGCTAATCTCGCGGGGTATCGCCCGGAGCCAATCGCGGTGTTCGGGCCGCAACTGCGCCGCTTGCCAGTGAATGACCGCTTGGGCGTTCTCATTGAAGAACCAGGGTTCTTCCAGACCGCACACGGCGGCGTCGTGATTGCCCATCAACGTAGGTATGTTTCGTTCGCGAACCATGTCGATGACTTCATTCGGGTTCGCGTAATATCCGGTGACGTCGCCGAGGCACACAACGCGCTCCGGCCGGATTTCGTCGAGTTTACGAAAAACGGCTTTCGTCGCTTCAAGGTTGGCGTGGAGATCGGCGATAATTCCTACTAACATGGGTCCCCTGACATGGCCGCGACCGCGATCCAATGCTCCATTCGCGCATCTGGAACGAGGAGCGCGATTCCGGCTCTGCTCTCCCGCAGCACATTACGATATTATGTGAAGTCCGGGTATCAAATAAAGCCCGAATCCAAGCGGAGGGGTTAGGCAAACCGGATGCGAGAGCGACTTCTTAGGCAGGGACGACCTATGCGTGCGAAATTGTGCGGACCGGGCATCCTCGTGGCGCTGTTCCACGGTGTCGTTTTGGCGGGCGAACCAGAACTCTCCTTCGAAAAAACCGTCGTGGACGACACGTTCCAACAGGGATACCAGGTCAGTCTTGCGGACATAGACGGCGACTCGCGGCGGGACATTGTCGCACTGGCCACAACGCCCACGCGCCTGGCCTGGTACCGGAATCCCGACTGGACGCGCTTCGAAATCCTCAGCAGCAGCGAGCGCAACATCGACGTGGCGCCCTACGACATCGACGGGGATGGCGACACCGATCTAGCCCTGGCTTGCGAATTCAGCCTGGGCGATTCGCTGCGCGGCGGGCTGGTCCGCTGGCTGGAGTGTCCGGAAAACCCCAGCAAACAGACGGAGTGGATGGCGCACGATATCGACCGTGTGCCGACCGCGCACCGGATTCGATGGGCCGATGTTACGGGGGACGGTGCGTTAGATTTGGTCAACCTGCCCATCATCGGCATTGGCGCCTCCCCGCCGGAGTACCAGGTCGGCGTGCAGTTCAAAGCCTACGAGATTCCCAACTATCCAGCGGCGGACGTCTGGCCGGCACATGTCATCGACGATGGCCTGCACATGGCGCATGGAATCGCGATTGTCGACTGGGACGATTCCCCGTCCGCGGAATTGCTGACGGCCAGCTTCGAGGGCGTTCAGTTGTTCCGGCGCAGCGCGCCCGATCGCGGCTGGGAGAGCCGGCGTCTTGGCTCCGGCAAACGCGGAGTGCGGCCCGGGCAGGGGTCGAGCGAAGTCGGTATGGGAAGACTCGGCGCAAACGGTTCCCGTTACATTGCCGCCATCGAGCCTTGGCACGGGAACGAAGTGGTCGTGTACACGCCCCCGGAAACCGGCGATGGACTTTGGACGCGTTCGGTGATTGACGACAGTCTGGACGATGGACACGCCCTGGCTTGCGCGGACTTCAACGGAGACGACATTGACGAGATTGTCGCGGGCTATCGCGGGGCGGAGCATAACCTCTATCTCTATTTCTTCGATACCGATGCCGGTCGGTGGAACCGCGTTACCATCGATGACGGCGGCATGGGCGCCGCGGGCGTCGTAGTTGCCGACCTGGACGGCAACGACAGACCGGACATCGTTGCGATCGGCACCGCTACGAACAACATCGTTCTGTACACCAACACGTCTGGAGGATAAGCGCATCGTGGACGCATTCGATCGCGGCGCACGGTACTACGAGCTTTTCGCGAACGCGGCAGGACGCCTGGACCGCGAGGGTCCATATCTTATAGACCTGCTGGATCGCACTCCCGGGAAACGCGTCGCGGATCTGGCCTGCGGTACCGGTATGCACGCACTGTTCCTCGCCGAGCATGGCGCGGAGGTGGACGCGTTTGACCTGCAGGCGGGCATGGTTGCGCAGGCGCAACGGGAAAGGCCTCACGCCAGGGTTCGGTACGCGGTTCACGACATGCGGGAGCCGCTGCAAGGGACCTACAATCTCGTCCTGTGTCTCGGGAACTCGCTGACGCTTACGGGCGACTCGGCGAGTGTTCGTCGGACGCTGGCGAACGCGCATTCGGCCTTGGCAGAAGGCGGCCTCTTCGTGGCGCAGGTGTTGAACTATGGCTTACCGGCGAATCAGAAACCTCGCACGCGAGTCGAGGAACGAAGCATTGACGGCAATAACGTGGTCGCCGTTAAATGCCTCGCGCCGCGCGAAGCGAAGACCTATCTGACCTTGACGTATTTCATACACTCGGAAGACGGCGTTGAGACCGTGTCCGAGGCTGCCGTGCAGCTTCATGTCGATCGCGCAATCCTATCCGAAGCAGCACAGGAAGCCGGGTTCTCGGAAATCGAGTTCTTTGGCGGATACGCGCGCCAAGCCTTCGATCCCGGCACGTCGAGCGACTTGATCGTCGTGGCTCGGCGCGCCGCATGATTGCTTCAGGAGCGCCTCGGTAAGAACGACACCCGCAAGCCGTTTTGTGTCACTAGCGGCAAATTCAAATCGCTATCGGTATCGGAAGCACTTCGCACTTCTCGCTTCGATACCGATCCCGATCCCGATCCCGATCCCGACTAACTTCCTTACCCCTGGGATCCATCAGATTCCGGAGAAACCTAATACTTTCGCTCCGCGATGAGCGATAGTTTCAGCACGATATCGGGGCTGTTGGCTACGACGTATACCGATCCATCCGGAGCGCATTTGATGTCCCGGACGCGGCCGATGTTCTTGAGGATCGTCTCTTCGTGCATGACGCGGTGATCCTCGATTTGCAGGACGCTTACCTGTTCGTATTTAAGCGCGCCCACGAGCAAGGCGTTTTGCCATCTCGGGAATTGGTCGCCGGTGTAGAACTCCACGCCCGAAACGGCGATGGAGGGCCGCCAGTACAGGGCCGGTTGCTCTAATCCTTCCTTGCGGCGGTCTTCGGAGACCAGCGCGCCATTGTAGTTCCGGCCGTAGGTGATCAGGGGCCAGCCGTAATTGTTGCCGGCCTCGATGACGTTCAGTTCGTCGCCGCCCATGGGACCGTGCTCGCTTTCCCATAGCAGGTCATCGGCGGGATTGATGGACAGCCCCTGGGGGTTGCGGTTGCCGAAGCTGAAGATCGAGGGCAACGCGCCTTCCTTTCCGACGAAGGGGTTATCGTCCGGGATGCTCCCGTCGGGCCAGACGCGGTGGACTTTGCCGTTGGGACGGCTCAAGTCCTGCGCGTGGTCCTGCTGGCCGCGTTCGCCGATGCCGAAATACAGGTGCCCTTCCGCATCGAAGGCAATCTGGCAGCCGTAGTGGATGCGTGTGGGCAGGTACGTATCGTGGGGCGCTTCGAAAACCACCTGCTCGCCGGTCCAGGCATTGCCGTCGATCTTCCCGCGCACGATGCGGGTCATGGCGAGGGGACGCTCCTGATCGCCAGATACCGGCAGCGCATGGCTGTACGCGAGATAGACCCAGCCGTTCTCGCCGTACTTCGGGTCGACCGCCACGTCCATCAAGCCGCCCTGGCCTTCGTGCAGGACTTCGGGCGTGCCTTGCACGGGTTCCGTTTCCAGCTTCCCATCGCGCAAGACGCGGAGGCGTCCCGGGCGCTCGGTAATCAGGGCTGTCGACGCATCTGGGAAGGCGATGGCCCAGGGGATTTCGAGGCCTTCCGCGACGACGTTCACATCGATTTCGTAGTCGAGCGTCTGGATGCGGTCAGGGGGAGGCGGTTTGACGGCTCCGGCCTCTTGTTCCCGGCTGAGGATGAAATCGACGATCGCGCGGATTTGTTCATCGCTCAATGTCGCTTCGTAGGCGGGCATGCCCAGGTGCGTGATTCCATGTTTCGTGTTTCGGAACATGTATCCGGCGCCCTCGCCGAACTGCCAGACGCCGTCGACCATGCTTTGCGCGTTGCCGCCCTGCAATTCCGCGCCGTGGCACTGCGCGCAATATTGCTTGTACAGGGCGGCCCCGTCGGGCGTCTCTTGCGCCGCGCATACCACGCTGCCCAGAGCAAGAATCGGACACAACAGCAAGACAAACCGGTTCTTCACAGGAATCTCCTCAAGAATTGGAATTCAGAATAAGACCGTTTCACCAGGGCGCGAATCATAGCATGAGCCCCATGCCGGTGTCGCGGGTTCGATGTACGTTCCGGTTTCGTTATGGGGACACCCCCCTACCCTCTTTTCATTTTGACGATTCAAGGGGGGTTCCCGGGATATTTAGCATTGTTCGTCGTACACCACATTTCTTCTATTGCTATGGGCGGCAAGGACTTGAACCGGATTGTGGCCGAAATTCGAAAGCGAGAGGAACAGGGGTGTACCCCCTTCTTCTATGACGAAACAAGGGGGTGGGGTAGGAAATAATGAATTGGGAATCGTAGATGATGATTTGCGGGGCGCGATTGGTTTTCACTGGCACGGGCGGATTTCCTCCCATAGTAATGAACCGCGACGTTGCAGTTGAGATGTGCCTACTCGGAATTCGGGTGGTGTCTGGCGGATGTATCGATGTCATGGAATATTCCCTCACCCCGGGACTCCGGATACACATGCTGATGTCGGGCAATGGCGAGACCTTCGAATGTGCCACGCTCATCGAGCGAGGCACTTGAACTTCAGGCTTCCCGTTGCGTCAATGAGAAGGAACTCGAGACTCGGGAAACTAAATAGCCGGTACTCATTCTAAGAGGGCGCTTCAAAAGTGCGATATCGACTAGGCATAGCGAATTCAGGATTCTGCAGGCGGGCGCCCCTTGCGCTACATCTGTCGCACTTCTCTTAAATCGCGCGAGACCACATTGCACCGATTGGATCAAGGTACGACCATTTTGATCGAGGCCCAGTACGGGCTAGTTCGCGCGTTCTCTGCCCCGGAGGGGCGGCAGGTTGTAGCCCAGGGTGGAGCGAGGCACGAGCGGAACCCTGGGTCGCGGGGATTATTATCCACCAAGCCCCGGAGGGGCGGCGGGTTGTAGCCCAGGGTGGAGCGAGGCACGAGCGGAACCCTGGGTCGCGGGGATTATTATCCACCAAGCCCCGGAGGGGCGGCAGAATGGTCAATCCCAGATATATCGTTCGTCGTATTCAATATCGTGAGCTTTCAGGAGGCGGAGGAACTCGGTTTTGAAGTCCTCCTTCCGATGGTGCGCTTCCTGTGTTTCGAAGTACGTTTTAACGCGGTTGACCTGCGATGCGCTCACGGTGAATGCGCCGTATCCGCCTTGCCATGCGAAGTCCCGCAGTTCGGGAAAGGTGTCATGCACCCATTTGGAGCTGCCAGCCTTCACTTCCCGCAACAGATCGGCGACGGCCACGGTCTGGTGAATCCGCGCGAGGATGTGAATGTGGTCCTCCATTCCGCCGATGGATAACGCGACCCCGTTTTGGGTTCGGAGGATGCCGCTCACGTAGGGATACAGGCGTTCCCGGATGTCGTTGGCAAGCCACCGGCGGCGGTCTTTGGTCGAGAACACGAGATGGTAAAGCAGGCAGGTGAAGGATTGGGGCATGGCGACTCTCTTTCGCCCCGTCCGGGGCTCGATGGTTGGTGGGGCGGCTGGTGACCCAGGGTTCCGCTCGTGCCTCGCTCCACCCTGGGCTACAGTCCTGCGCCCCTCCGGGGCTAATACGGCTTATAGTATGGAGCCTGGTGTGGAGATGCAAGGAAGCCAATTCCGCGTAGGTGGGCAACGCTGTTCACACGGACAGGGTAAATTGTAGTCGGTACCGAATGCCCCGGATCTAGATTCCCCACATTGGTTTTTCCAGTGAATCCGTCCTAATCGACTTGGAACAGCCCAATGTCCTTTATCCCGACCAATACCTACTCTTTGGCTTCTTAGTCGTGGTGCTTGACCCACCGTTCAACGGCGTTGGCTTGGACTTCGGTGATTCAACCGAGTCGTGCGTCAATAGGGCTGCGACTCGTGCGCCTGGACGAACTGGATGCGGTAAGTCTTGGACTTATCGCCCTGCGACACCTGGACGTCTAGGTCCGCAGTGGCGACGTTGTTGATGGGGAATACGAATCGGAACGTCGCCATCTGCCCCGGTGGGATATGGACACGCTCCGTTTCCTCTTGATAGCGCGCACCACCGCCCGTACCTTGTTGAAACACGCGGAGGCCCGGCTTAATTAACCCTTGTGGCGCGTTGTCGTTGGCAACGAGATCTTTGCGCGCCCAATACTCGTCATCCCCCTGCACCCAAAACCATTCAGGCGTCAAGGCTACGTTGAGTTGACCTTCTTGAGGTGCAGTAGGCTCGACGCGCAACGCCGTGGCTGTAAATGTACAAGTGTCAGGCAAGAAGAATGCGTCTTGGGAACCGTCGTTTCCTACGTACAGTTCCATGAGTACGCTTGAGAAATGATAGCTCGCACTCAACGGCAAGATGGTTAACGGTCCGTCCCGAACAAGAAGGCTCGTGTAGCCAGATTCCACACGTGAGGCGAACCCGTCTCCACTTCCCTCGTCTCCTTCGATTGACTGCGTGGTCAGTTGAGCGCTTGCGCCTTCGGCGTCCACGGGCAGTGCCCCGCGCGGCTCGAGATATACGTCCGGGCCGCGCCATTGCACGAGTCCGTACAACATACCGATGCAAGAAGGCCAGGCTGCAAACATGAGGCAGGCCACCACAAGACAGGAAACGAGAACGCCTATTCGGCGGTTTCTCGGTTTCCTGGCATCCGGACTCAGTATCTGAAGTCCAGGAGGTTTCTCGTCTTCGCGGTGAACCATATCATTGGCACTCCCTCGTTGGCTGGCACCCGAGAACGGTGAGACCTCTCCTTCTGGACCCGGTGCAATGCTACCCCCGCATAAGCATCCACTTCAAAAGTTAGTAGTAGCGCACCACGCAGGTTCTTTGTGAAAGCAACCTAACATTCGGAAGTCTATATAACTGGCCCTGCACCTCGAACAGAATCGTCGTTTCTGGATCTAATCTAGGCAATAGTACTGCACCATCTAATGGACATGCGTTTTCGCGAAATGTCTGAGAATGAGTACCGCTATTTAAACGATCTCGATGAGGCGGAAGATGCAGACGTAGCTGAAGACCAGGAAGGCGAGTGCCAGGCCGACGGCGAAGACGGGATGGGGTTTGATGATGGACCGTACTTCCGGGGTGAAGAACCGGGGCATGACCTTGTAGAGAACCCATCCAACCACGACGGCTTGTAGCGGAGTCAGAAGGAGGCCGTCCAATATCGCGCCGGTCTTTACCAGGAGGACTGGGGTCCGGTTGTAGGTGTACACGATGACCATGTTCGAGACGGCGAACAGCACGAGAACGGTGCGGAACTGACGTTTCCAGGTCCATTTGGCCACGCCGGGGATGAGGATGCGTCCGCAATCGGCGAGCAGGCGCGGCCACCCGGCGAACTGGCCGATCATGGTGCTGACCATGGCGGCGAAACCCGCGAGCACGAAGAGGTGCGCGCCCCATTCGCCCCAGCGGTCGCCAAAGATGCGGGAGAGTTGCATGGCCACTTCGGACCCCTCGGGCGCGACTTGTTGCGCGCCGAGCACGCCCGCACCGGCGATCATGAAGGCGGCCGTAACGCCGATCCCGATGAGCACGGCCATCGATGCGTCCGCGGTCACCACGCGACGCCATCCGCGGATGCGCTGTGCGTCTTCGGCATTCAGGGAGCGCAACGCGTTTTCGTCCAACGGCTTTCCGTAGCCGCGGTCGCGCGTCATGCCGTACCCCGCGCCGATCACCCAGTAGGTGTACCAGACCTGGCTGGCGAATCCGCCGGCCGCCCATCCGAGCAGGGGAAGGATCTCGAGCCAGGGCGATTGCGGGGTCTCGGCCGCGCTGGCCCAGGCGGGCGGTTCGGGGATTTGGAAGCCGAACACGCCGTGGATCAGTGCGCCGAATCCGGGCCACGTGGCGATGGCGACAGTGAAGGTCCCGATAATGATCACGAGCACCAACAGGGACATGACGTGCTTGAGGGGTTCGTAGGTGCCGCTCCACACGAGTACGATGACGAAGAGCACTACCATCCAGCCGAGGTAAAAGGAAGGAATGGGGATGAAATAGCTGGCAAAGACGCCCGCGACACCAGCGAGGGCGGCCGTCGAAACGGCGCCGGAGCATAGTTGCCCGGCGAACACGGGCCAGAGCGCCCAATTGCGCGGGCCGGGCATGCGGCCCATCATGTCGATCATGCCTTCGCCGGTGGTGACCGTGTAATGCGCGCCCGCGAGGCCGATCCAGAACTTGGCAAAGATGGCGATGGTAGGCACCCAGAGGAGCGCGACGCCGTAGATCGCCCCCGCCCGGGTGGACAGGATGACCTCCCCCGAGCCGATGTATTCGCCGCACCACATGAGCCCCGGACCCAGCGCGAGCACTATCATCATCCCGCGCGGCGCCAGGGGAACAGAGGACGGGCGCCCGTGGTCCTTCTCTTCTTCCGCCGCTGACATGGCGCCCATCATCAGGATTTTGTGGGGGCGGTGCAAGCTTGGGCGAAGACTTCATGGTAAGCTTTGCGCGGACGTGTGTGGAGGAGTTTATGCAAGCACTCGTATTGACGGCATATAACACTTTTGAGATTCAAGATGCGCCGGAACCTGAGCTGGGTCCGGAGGACGTGCTGATCCGCGTTGGTGCCTGTGGGATCTGCGGCAGCGACATTCACGGGATGGATGGTTCGTCGGGACGGCGGCGGCCGCCGATTATCATGGGACACGAGGCGGCGGGAACGGTGGTCCGCGCAGGCGATGGCGTGACGGAGTGGCAGCCGGGCGACCGGGTGACCTTCGACTCGACGGTGTATTGCGGGGCATGTGACTTCTGCAAGCGCGGACAGGTCAACCTCTGCGACAACCGGCGCGTGTTGGGGGTCTCCTGCGAGGAGTACCGGCAACACGGCGCGTTCGCGGAGTTCATCGCCGTGCCGCAGCGCATCCTGTACCGGCTCCCGGACAAGGTGTCCTTCGAACATGCGGCCATGGTCGAACCGGTGTCGATCGTGGTCCACGCGGTGGCGCGCGCGGGAATTGGACCCGAGGATACGGTCGCGGTCATCGGCACGGGGATGATCGGCCTGCTGGTTGTGCCGGTGTTGCGCGCGCGCGGCTGCAAATGCATCGTGGCGGTCGACCTGGATGAGAGCCGATTGGCGCTGGCGAAGCGGTTCGGCGCTTCGGAAACGCTGCTCGCCAATGCGAAAAACGTTGCGGAATCGATCCGCGACGCGACCGGAGGCGCAGGTGTGGATGCCACCTTCGAAGTCGTGGGCGCCAGCGCTTCGATCAAAGTGGCGGTCGAGAGCGTGCGCAAAGGCGGGAGCGTCACGCTGATCGGCAATCTCGCGCCCACGGTGGACTTGCCACTGCAACAGGTGGTGACGCGCGAACTGACGTTGCTGGGTTCCTGCGCTTCGAGCGGCGAGTATCCGGAATGTCTCGCGCTGATGGCGTCCGGCGCGATTGATGTCGACCCGCTCATCAGCGCGGTCGCGCCATTGCACGAGGGCGCGGAATGGTTTCACCGGCTGTACCGTCGCGATGGCGCGTTGATGAAAGTCCTGCTGCGACCTTGAGGAGGCGACGATGAAGAATGCGTTGTTCGATCTTACCGGCAAGACGGCCGTCGTCACCGGCACCAGCCGGGGGCTGGGGCAGTACATGGCGCGGGCGCTCGCGCTGGCCGGGGCGGACCTCGTGCTCACGAGCCGGAATGTGGATTCGTTGAAAGATTTTCAACAGGAAATCCTCGCGTTGGGGCGTAAGGCCGTAGCGCTCGAGCTGGATGTGCGGGATTCGGACAGCATTGAGCGCATGGCGGACGCGGCAGTGAAGGAGTGTCTGGGTATCGACATTCTCGTGAACAACGCCGGATGCAACGTGCGCAAGCGGGCGACGGAGGTGAGTTGGGACGACTGGAACCTCGTGCTCGACACGAATCTGCGCGGGACGTTTTTCGTGTCGCAGGCCTTCGCGTCGCGCAATATGATTCCCAACCGCTACGGCCGCATTATCAACATTGGGTCCGTCACCTGCGTGGCGGGGTACTCGGGGCTTGGCCCGTACTGCGCGAGCCGGGGCGGGGTGAAACAACTGACGATGAGCCTCGCGGATGACTGGGGCGAGTACGGGATCACGGTGAATTGCCTTGCGCCGGGGTGGTTCAAGACGGCGCAGAACGCGGTGCTCTATGAGAACGAGAAATGGGTGGAGTATCTCTGCGACCGGATTCCGTTGAACCGGCCGGGGCAACCAAACGACCTCGACGGCGCCGTTGTTTTTCTGGCGTCGGACGCCAGCGAGTACATCACGGGGCAGACGCTGCTGGTGGATGGCGGGATTTCGACAGGCGCCACCAAGGCGACAGTGGAGAGACGCGAAGGGCGAACGCTTTGAAGAACATCCCCCTTGATCCCCCTTCGAAGGGGGAATTTGCCGAGATGCGACAGTCGGGCCGGCTGACTGTATTCGGCGTATCTCGAGTTCTCGTTCTTCCTGCAC
>BTVY01000008.1:0-165637 GCA_045863335.1 Candidatus Hydrogenedentota bacterium
GACGCAGAATGTATTTCGAGCGGTACTGCAAGAACTGCACCCCTTCAAAGGGGGACTTTGAGCAAGACGTCACACAAGATCTTTGAGAAGGAACTTAGGGTTCAGGACACTAGTCCAGCGTGGCCGAACGATTACCGTGAGGCGGGGCCGGGTTGCATGGCTTCGGGGGCGCGGAAGATCTTTCGTGCCGTATCCGTCGCGGGAAACTCCACATTCGATTTCACGTACGAGACATGCCCGTCCATGTATCCCACGTTGATGCCGTCCCGGGTGTCCACAGGAGTTTCGAAGAAGATGGGGATCTCCGATTGGGCGCTCGCCGATCCGGCGGGATTGTTGATGTCGGTGATGAAGAATCGCTCAATACCTTCTCGCGGACGGTAAAGTATCCCCGCTTCGGTTTCAATCGAATCGCCCAGGTCGGCGCGCGCCAATTTCTTTAGGGTCGAATCCAGCGCCGTCGCTTCCTCGTCATTCTTGACGACCCAGCCGGGGTACGCGTAGCTCATCGCGGCGATCCGGGTCACTTCGCGCCAGTCGACTGGATCTTGCGCAACCAGCTCATTGAGCCGCTCCTGGAGTTCCCGCGCGTCCGGGCGGCTGGGGTTCACGAGGACCGAGAGATCCGAGAGGTACTTGGGGTACACGCGTTCGATGTCGAACATCCAAAGCCCCTCGTATGGCGTAAGCGGGGGAAAGGCCTCGCCGGGACTTTCATTCGCATACATCTTCATGACGATACCCAATTGCTTGAGGTTGTTCTGGCTCGATGCACGGCGTGAGGCTTCGCGGGACCGGGATAGCGCCGGCATCAGGATGGCCGCGACGATCAGCGCTACCGCGAGCATTACAGACGCCTGCACCCAAAAGGCTTGCGACCTCCGGCGTTGCGACAGTTCGAGATCCCGCTCTTCACGAATCGTGGCCAGCGTGCGCGTGGCCAGGCCTGGTGGCGCTTCAGCCTCCGGCAACGCATCCAGAAGGGCCAACGCGTCCCGCTCGCGGACCAGATCTTCCTGCCAGGCGGGGTCGGCCGCAAGCATGGCTTCCACGTGGGCATGTTGCTCCTCGGACAAGGTACCGAGCAGATACCCGCGGAGCAGCTCGAACCGTTCGCTATGGGAATCTCGTTCCGTCATTCCACAAACTCTCGCAATTCATCCATGAGGAGGCGTACCGCCTTGTTCATGCGCGATTTCACCGTGCCCACGGGAATGCCGAGGCACTCGCCAATCGCGTCATACGGCATGCCCTCGTGCCGGGCCATCAAGAACACCGCACGATGCCGCATGGGGAGACGTGCAATCGCCGCCTCGAGCCGTTCGCGCAACTCGGATTCACGCGCGCTTGCGTCGGCGCTGGCGTGTGCGTCGGGAATCCGTTCCGCCAGTGGAGGGCCGTCACTTTCTGCGCCGCCAAAGCGATCCAGCGATACGGCCAAGCGGCGACGCAGGTACCGCAGCCGATCGCAACTGCAGTTCGTGGCGATCCGGTACAACCACGGCCTCAGGGGAGAAGACGGATCGTAGCGGTCCCGGGAGCGGTACAATCGCAGCATCGTTTCCTGAAACACGTCCTCCGCCTCGGCGGCGTTGCCGGTCATCCGCCGGAGATAAGTGAACAGTGGCGCTTCGTACCGGCGAACCAGCCGGCCAAACGCTTCCATGTCGCCATCACGCGCGGCGGCCATGAGGGTTTCATCCGAGTCCCCATGGGGGCGCTCTTCTATTGGATACGCGCTATCCATCGTTCCGGTTCATTTGGAATTACGCACGTGCTCATTGGGGAGTACGGCCAAGGTCACCGTCGCCCGCGCGATGAGTTTCTCCCTATCTCCAGTGCGGGAATACACATCCGATTGAACGACGATCAACCGCCGCCCGTTCCGAACGACTTCGGCGCGGCAGCGCAGTGCGTGGCCGGAACCCGGCCGGAGCAGGCTGATCGAATAGCCCACGCTCAATACAATCTCGTCCTCTGCAATTAAGGTCGTGCCCGCAGACCCGGCGGTGTGGTCCGCGAGGGTAGCCACGGCGCCACCGTGGACGACATCGTTCTGCTGCAAATGGTGGTCGCGCAAGGGCATGGTGGCTTCGCACCATCCCGGACCCGCGCTGTGATACGTGATGCCCAGGTGGTGAACGAACTTCGCCTTCTGAAACGTGCTCTCAACGCGCTCCATATAGTCTGAGTCGCGTGGCTTGAATTCCTCACTCATACCAAATCCTTCCTTCCGCAACGGCCAACCCTTGCGTACAATAGCGCGGTTTGGGCCTCGGTTTCACGTTTTGAGCTATAGCATTGACGTATCACGGGAATCCCCCGTAGCATAGAGTGGTGAACAGCCGCACACGATATTTCCGCCTTTGTACGCGCGATTCGGTCAGCGGGCGTGCGCGCCGGTGCATGACTGTGATTGCTCTGGCCGTGTGTCTGGCCGGCTGCCCTCCGAGTGAGAAGGCATCGCCACTCGTCACCGTTTCCCCATGGAGCATTGACCTCGCAAATAAGTCCGTAGAAAGCGTTGTCACGATCTCTGCGGCGTCCCCGGATGGCGCAGGAAAACGATTCACGGTCGAAACCAGCGCCCCATGGCTTACCGCCATTCCTAAGACGGGAGTCGTTCCCGCGGAAGCGGCGCACACGTCCATTGCGCTGCGCGCGACCCGGGCCTTCATGAAGCCTGGCGCGAACCAGGGAACTGTGGCGGTCGCGGTGGACGGAGTCGAACGGCACGTTATTACGGTTCGGGCAGAAGCGACGCTCGTGGCGGATTTCACCGCATCGCAAACGGTCGTCACCGCGAATGACCCCGTTTCGTTCAGCGACGCGTCAACGGTCCTGACCGGCGCAGCGCCCGTTTCCCACTGGCACTGGGATTTTGGAGACGGAACTACCAGCGACGAGCAGAATCCCGTACACGCATACACCGATCGTGGGCGGTATACCGTGCAGCTCGAAGTGCGGTCGTCAGACCACATCGATCTGCGGCGGCGGCAGGGATACATTCACGTAAGCGAACCCCAGGGGCCCATGGCGGATTTCGTCGCGGCAACGACCCAGCCGGTTGTTGGGGTTCCGCTTCAGTTCACGTCGACGGCGCTTCCCGGCACCGCGCCCATTACGTCGTGGTTGTGGGACTTCGGCGACGGCAACCAGAGCGCCATGCCAAATCCCGTTCACGTGTACGCGGCGGCGTCGGTCTACGATGTCTATCTCACGGTGACAACACGATTGAGTTCCGACACGGAAATCAAACTCGGATATATCGATGTGCGGGAGGCGCCGCCAGTCGCAGAGTTCGCAACGCGCCATCGCACGCCCTTTGCCGGGGAACCGTTGGAATTCACGGATTTCTCTACAAGCCCCGGTGGTCCGATCGTGCGCTGGTTGTGGGACTTTGGCGACGGCACCCAAAGCATGGAATCGAATCCCATCCACATCTATACGGCTGCGGAAGTCTACTCCGTGAGCCTCACGGTGGAAACGCCGGGTGGGAGGGATTCGGAGCGGAAGCCAGACCACGTCGTAGTACAACCCCGCCCCGGTGAGACGCCCTTTCGCGTGGTCATTCCGTAGATCACGACGAATCCAAACCGGTTACAGACTGCGGAGTTCCTCGGCGTACCCGAGCATCTGCCGTGCCCGGGCCGATGCGGTGTGGTGCTGCAGAAAGACATCATGCCCCCGGCGCGCGATGGCGGCGGTCTCTTCCGGGCGTGCGAGATAGTGGTCGAGCTTCTCCTCCATGTCGCGCAAGTCATCAAAAAACACCGCCGACTCGCCGTCCACGAAGTTGTGCGGGATGCAGATGGGCAGGCGCTCTGAAAAGATCATGCATCCGTGCGCGGCCAACTCCCAGTAGCGTACGGTGTCGAAACCAAACCCGAATAGATTGAGACCGATTCGGCTCGCCTGAAGCGCCTCGGTGTATTCATGCTGGTTGTACGTGCGATCCAGTGCCGTTCCCAATCGCTGCTCCAGACGCTCCACGTACAGTCGCCGAGTGCCGAACTGGCGATGGCCCGCCCAAAACAACGGGATGTTGCGATCTTCGCGAATGCCCGCGGGCACCTTGCGATCCGCATACGCGAAAGGTAGTGGCCGCGCCAGTTCCCCGTAATCCCAACACGCCAACAACTCGCGCTTGAAGTAACCGCAAACCGAATCGCATCCCATGAAAGCCAGAGTCTCGGAAAAGCTGTTGAGTGGATCGTCTTGCTCATCAACGATATAAACCGGCAGGTTTCCCGCCGCGGCGAGAATCGATCGAATCGTCTCGTGACCCACGTGCTGCTCTACGTCCCCCATGAGTATCATGTCGAATTCGCCGCGCCCGAGGGCCTCAGTGATCGCCGCCAACGACCACGGCTCGCCGCGCCGGTCAAACGTGCAGGGGTAATTCGCGAGTTCCCGCGGCACATGTCCGTGGAGGGTATCCTTCCATGGAAAGTCGACCACGTTCTCATCCCCGAGCACGCAGCAAAGCCCTTCATACAGGACGTCCAGTCCATAGTGGGGCCGGGCCGGAAGAACGAACAGCACACGAGGCAGAGGCTCGGGCGATTGCCACGCCGGCGGAGGATCGACAGCGCATTGCGGTCGGGTACTTTCGCCCAAGTTTTCGAGCCGGCGATCGATCTCCGCCAGCACCGTCATATGCCGGGCCGTGCGCAAGAGCCGCGCTGCCATGTCGGCATCGCCCAGCCGGCGCCAGAATTCGGACTGGCACAGGTAGGGCAGGGGAGCCTCCGGAGCGTTCCACGTGGCTTCGTAGAACATGGATTGGGCATTGAAGAAGCGGCCCAACCGGCCCGCGGGATCGGCCAGTTTGTCCCACGCGAGCAGGCACAAGAGACGTTCTCCGTAGTACGCGCACCGGAGTCCCGGCTCCTGGACGAGACGATCCGGCACCAGGTCGAGTACTTCATACGCCCACCCGGGATGACCCTCCTTGAAAAGACGGCGCGCATGCAAGATCGGATTGTAGGTTGGCCGAACGGCCCACAGCAGGAATCCGCCGGTGCGCGATTGCGGATCGCGTACATCACGGCATGAGTCGGTTTGCGGCGCGAGTTCATTGGTCGTATAGCATGCGAGCCCCGCTTCGTCCGCAATCGTTCCGATGGCGAATTCAGAGTGGCGGATGGGCGACCTGGGCGAATGAATCACGACGAATAGCATGAAGCCGTCGTCGGTAAGCGCGGGAACGTAGCGGCGCGCCAGGGTCCGAATCGCATCATGGTCCAATGGTCCCGTTTCCAGGACGATACCCTCGTACATCGTGCAATCAGGGATTGCCCCATCGTGATTTCCGGAAGAAACCGCGACGCGCGAGCGCACTGGTTCTTCGTCAAGCGAGTTAGTACACTGAATGCCAGTGACCTCCGCGCCGGACCGTGCGTGCAGCGCCATTGCCAACGCGTCGCTCGTCAGGCCAACATGAAGTATTCTTCGCGCAAACTGAGGGATGAGCTGAGCCAGGCCATCAACCAGACCCGAAGCCGCAATATCCATACAAAAACGACCTTTCGTCCGATTCTACGGGGTTCACGAGAACCTATCATACGTCGCCCCGATGAGCAAGGGCATTGAACGCCATGCTCTTAGCCCAACTCGTCGAAAGCAACCAGATGCAATATTGAAGCCGAAATGATCCGATACATCACGAGTGTTATTGACTATCGTGATGCACCTGCGAGGATATTCCAGTGCCCAAGAACTCCCGGTATAGGCGATTTGGAGCGTTTGTCGGTTCGGGGCCCGCAATGAAGCGCCTGTACGATACGGTGTCGCGCGCGGCCAAAGTCGATCTTCCCGTACTGATCGTCGGGGAGACCGGCACCGGCAAGGAGTTGGTCGCCCAGGAAATTCACGCCCGCAGTTCCCGGAAGAAGGGCCCGTTCATTCCGGTTAACATGGGCGCCGTCTCCCGTGAACTCGTCGCCAGCGAACTGTTCGGTCACGTCAAAGGCGCCTTCACTGGCGCCACGGAAAAGAAGCCGGGCTGCTTCGAGGAGGCCGACAACGGCATTCTGTTCCTCGATGAAATTACGACGATGGACGAGGACATTCAGGTAACGCTTTTACGGGTGCTCGAAACCAAACAGTATCGTCCCGTCGGATCGGCTCGCGGCTGCGCGAGCAATGCACGCGTAATCGCCGCGACCAACGAGGATTTGCGGACGGCCGTCGAAGCGGGGACCTTTCGTGAAGATCTGATGCATCGTCTTCAGGTGCTCCAGATCGTTCTGCCCGCGTTACGGGATAACCGCGGAGATATTCCCATGCTGGCGGAACATTTCCTCGACGAATTCGCCAAGGAATACGGGCTTCCCGTGGGAGGCCTGTCTCCGGAGACCCTGCGTATCCTGCAAGCATACGACTGGCCGGGGAACAACCGCGAATTGAGGAATGTCATAGCCCAAGCGGCCGTCAATGCCGAATCCACGCCGATTCAGCCCGAACACCTGCCGGAGCGCATTACACAAACGTCGGCGACGGCAACGGGAAGCCACTCGGCACCTCCTGACCCGGAGGAAACTTCGTCTGCTTTCGATACTGATAAACCGGGGCACAACGGCGTGTCTCTCCCGCTAGTCATCCCGTTGGAGGATGTGGAGCGGACCTATATCACGCACGCATTGCAGCACTGTTCGAACAACAAAACGGAAACGGCGAAGCGTCTGGGAATCAGCCGCAAAGCGCTTTACGACAAACTTAACCGGTGGGGATTGAGTTAATCCGAGACGGTGCGCAATACCAATCGTTTAGATCCTTTACACATGTACAGGAACCGTATTTTGGCTCGGACCGCCTAACATACTATCAACACTGACTCTACTGGGGACTAGGGGGTTGGCACTCGACTTGCTTTTATACTGAACAACGTACCAACTCTGGAAGTGTTATGAATGGAAACGCGCATACCGCACTGATCGCCTGCTGTCATCAGAAACGCAAGGAGCAGTACACGAAATCAGCGCTTGAAGAAGGTTGGGATGTCCACACCGTGTCCCACGGCGCCGATGCCTTCGATCTCCTTCACAAGCGCCAGTATGACCTCATCGTTATGGATGAATCGATTGATGACCAATCTCCCGTGGAGTTCAGCCTCAGTGCCGCTGACATTGCGACCAATCATCCGGCCATTGTCGTCGCGGCCAAACGGTTCACGCCAGTAAAAGCGCTGTGGGACAAGTGCCGCGTGATCCATGCCGCTCCCTTTGAAGATATCGCCGCCAAACTCCCTCACTTATTGGAACGGGTGGCGGCGTCTACCTAGGGTTCTTAGCGTCCCGCACGTGATGGTGCAGGCGACCGAGTACTGTGCCAAGGCGGGAGGGATATCATGAATCAAAACGTCGCTCGAAAGCTCATCGCCGATCACCTTCTCGAAGGCGAGATGACTCCGGGAACCGAGATCGCCTTGCGCATCGATCAAACGCTGACCCAGGATGCGACCGGCACGCTGGTGATGCTTGAGTTGCTGGCCATGGGTTTGGATCGCGCGCACACGGAATTGTCCGCCCAATACGTCGACCACAATCTGCTTCAAGAGGACAGCAAGAATTCCGAAGACCATCTGTTTCTTCTGGGCGCGTGCCAGCGCTTGGGCATCTGGTACAGCCGCGCAGGCAATGGCGTCAGCCACCCCCTGCATCAGGCCCATTTCGGCAAACCGGGAAAGTCACTCCTTGGCTCCGACAGTCATACCTGCGCCGCGGGCGCCTTGGGAATGTTGGCCATTGGGGCGGGCGGACTTGAAGTCGCGCTGGCCATCGCAGGCGATCCCTTCCGCGTCCGCATGCCGGAGATCTTGGGAGTCCAACTTACCGGGTCCTTGCCCGACTGGGTGAGCGCAAAGGACGTTATCCTCGAAATGCTGCGCCGGCACGGGGTGAAGGGGGGCGTGGGGCGTATTGTGGAATACTACGGACCCGGCGTCGAAACGCTCAGTGTGATGGACCGGCACGTCATCGCCAATATGGGCGCGGAACTCGGCGCAACGACGACGGTCTTTCCAGCGGATGAAATGGTCCGCGACTACCTGCGAGATCGCGGACGCGAATCGGATTGGAGCGAGTGGAAAGCGGATGACGGTGCCGATTACGACATGCACGACGAGATCGACCTGTCGTCTCTCGTGCCGCTGATCGCAATGCCGACCAGTCCCGGAAACGTTTGCGAGGTTCAAGAAGTCGCGGGCGAACCGATCTACCAGGCCTATATTGGTTCTTCTGCAAATCCGGGCTACCGGGACTTCGCCATTGCCGCACAAATTGTAAAAAGCCGTCGCGTGAATTCGAGGGTTTCTCTCGATATCAATCCGACGTCGCGCGAGATTCTCGAGGAACTTGCGCAAGACGGGCGCCTCGTTTCGCTGATTCATAGCGGGGCCCGCATTCACCAGGCCGGTTGCAACGGGTGCATCGGCATGGGGCAGGCGCCGGTTGCGAATAAGTTGAGTCTACGGACGGTTCCCCGGAACTTTCCCGGCCGTTCCGGCACGGACGATGATCGGGTTTGTCTCGTGAGCCCGGAAACTGCCGCGGCCTCGGCCTTGACGGGATGCGTAACCGACCCGCGCACGTTGGACTTTCCGTATCCAAAGGTCTCCGGGCCTGCCAATCCGGTCGTGAACGATGGAATGTTCGTGAAGCCGCTGCCTCCCGAAGACGCCAAGAACGTCACGATAGAGAAAGGCGGCAACATCGTTGATCTGCCTGAGTGCACGCCGCTGCCGGAATCGCTCGCATTGCCCATTCTCCTGCGTGTAGGCGATGATGTCTCGACGGATGAAATCATGCCTGCGGGCAGTCGCGTGCTCCCATTCCGCAGCAATATCCCTCGGATCAGCGATTTCGTTTATCAACGTGTGGACGCCGAATACGTGAAGCGTGCTAAGGAACAAAAGAAAACGGGCGGGCATCTCATCGTGGGCGGGACGAATTATGGTCAAGGTTCCAGCCGCGAACATGCCGCACTGGCGCCGCGATACCTTGGGCTCTCCGTTGTCATCGCGAAGAGTTTCGCGCGAATCCATTGGCAGAACCTGGTGAATTGGGGGATCTTGCCACTGACCTTCGCCGATGAGTCTGATTACGACCGCTTAGCTCCCGGCGCCGTCGCGCAAATTCGCGAGCTATACAGCCAACTCCGCGCGGGAAACACGGTGGAGGTTCTGTCTGGCGGTAAGCGAATGAAGATGTGCCACCAGCTTTCACCCAACCAAGTCGAGGTCCTGGAAGCGGGAGGCCTCGTGAACCTGAAACGCAACACGATCGCGAGGTAGTTTTTGTCCGGAAGACGAGACGCCTATTGCGTAGACGGGTTCTGCCCCATCATGTCGTCCGCCCGTTCCGCGAGGACTTCGCCGGCCTCTTTGGCCTGGTGATCGGGCACCTGAAGGAGAATATCGCCTCCTTGCATGGGCAATGGAGGCCTCGCTTCCAGGCTCAGGCGGGTTTCTGTCATGTTGCTGCTGGCATCGACCACACGCGCATCGATGCCTGAGCCGGTAAGGACTTTCTGCACGACGAACGCGTGATCGGACGTATCGTATCGTATGCGCGTGATGAATTGGGATTCCATGGCGTACACCTCATGCAGATGCAGCACGATCTTCCTGATACCGTCCCGCGGAACCCGTGGGGAACACGGCCAGGGACCCGCACGGAACGGTCAATCACTGTGGCCGTTCCTGTCCAAATCGTCTCGTTGTTATCCTCTGTTCTTTGGTTTGCGTGGGTTCATGGCCTTGCCTTACCGAGTGAAAAGTAAAGAGTATGCCAGCCCTGTTGTGCACACGTGGATAACGAGGGTGTAACCGGGCGCCGATTCTTGGTGCAGCGTGCGCTACTCTACAGAAACGAAACGATGTGTAGATGAGTTTTTTTGCGACAAAAGGTTGCAACACTCCCAGGATTCGGGTAGCGTTGTCGAAGGTGCTTGCATAGTCTGGACGATCAATGAAGGGAGTGCGTGGAGAATGTCAACGGTCGTGCTTTTGATGCGGTGGGCTCACATCCTGGCGGCGGTGACGGCGGTGGGGGGAGTGCTATTCATACGATTCGTCCTGATGCCCTCGGCGAGCGCTGTGCTCGACGACGAGACCCACCAGAAACTGCGTGCCGCGATTATGAAGCGGTGGCAACACATTGTGCACACCTGTATTCTGTTATTCCTGGTTAGCGGACTCTACAACTACCTCGCCGTTACCCGTTTTCTTCACGATAACCAGCCCGCGTACCATATGATCTTCGGGATCAAGTTTCTGCTGGCCATCGTGATATTCGCGCTCGCCCTGGGATTGACGTCCACCAAGGGGTGGGCCAAGGTCTTCCGGGAAAAGTCCAAGATGTGGACTACACTGCTCGCAGTGCTGGCAATTACGGTCGTCGCGTTGTCGGGCGTGTTGCGCAACTTGCCCACGAATTCCGCGCGCGTGCCCTTGCAGACGGAGGATGTATCCGCGCAGGACGAATAGGCCGCACGCATTCCAGGAATGGGGGCAGCCGAACAGCGGCCCCTTATGGCCGGAAAGTGAATAGCGCCTCTAGTCTTTCCACTCTTCTTCAACGATGTCGTCGGCATCCTCCAGCGAATCGTCCACGTCGCCGTCATCGCCATCGAAATCATCGCCGTCTTCTTCGTCCAGCTCCTCGCTGGAATCGACGGTTACAACGTCGTCGGTGCTTTCAGCATCGCCTGAAACCACGACCGTCTCTTCATCTTCATCCTCAACTTCATCGACGTCATCTTCTACATCCGAATCGCCGTCGATCTCTTCAATATCCGGTACCAGCAACTCGTCGTCGTCCATCGTTGAAACCGCGGCGACCGAACGTTTCACGGGGCGCTTCAGTGTTGGCTTCTTGGCGGGCTTTGCGTCTTCTTGCATGCCAACGCGAACAAGTTCGATTTCCTCTGGCCGATCGGCAGGGCACCACTCATCTCCAGGGCACTTGAAACCGTACTTCTCGGCGCCCCACTCGGCAAACCGCCTGCCACATTTCGGACAACTGTATTTCACCGGCATCTTCGCCAATTCCTTTCCTGAAACCACTCCAAAAAACCACTACCCCTCCCGATGAAGGCGCCGGATTATAGCAGATGATTCCAGGGAAGTGAAGCCTTCGGAACAAGTCGCTTCGTGGTGCGTAACGTGCATCCGTAGATGCACTTAGGAAATGCGCACAGTGTTGGGCTGGTGGGAGGCCTCAGCGACGGGGGTATGTCCCGAACAACAAAAGCGCGGGCCGGAAACTCCGGCCCGCGGGGTACGTTTTTGGGGAAGTGAGCTTAACTTTGCTTCTGGGGTTGCCGCAGCCGGACGAGTGCCCAGCCGGTGGCGGTCGCCAAACCCGCGAGCAGGGTGGTGGCGCTCAAGGCGATTACGATTTCTCCCCAGTACTGGAACGCAAACACGACGAGATAATCGAAATACCCCATGGCGCCCGGGACTGCCTGTACGCCCCACCCCTGGTAAAACGCCAACGCCGGAACCCCGACGATGGCCGCTCCCAGGATGGCAAAAACCGCCGCGGTTGCCATCATGCGGAAGCGGAATCCCTGTCGCTCGTTCTGCACCAGGGCCGTCACATGAAGCCGGTTCGACATCCGCAGGTGAAATCCCTGCGGCACGTTCCGCATGGGCTCGCTCCGGAGCGCTTCCTCAATCATACGGTCCATATCGTCCATCTCATTGAGGTCCATTCGACTTGATCTCCTTCTCCACGATCTTCCGCAGTTGGTGACGCGCGCGGTGCATCCACGTCTTCAAGGTTCCCATCGGTATATTCAGACTCTCGGCGATTTCTTCGTAGGAAATCTCGTCGAGATAGTACATCGTGACGATTGTCGCATAGCGATCCGGTAACTTCGTAACGCAACGCCGTATCAGTTCCGGCGTATCCGTCGTTTCCTCGGGTTCCGTGACGGCATCGCCGGTGTGGTCCGTCGTCAGCGGAACTTCGCCGCGCCGCTTGCGCCGGCTCAATTCGGTAAGGCATACGCTCGACGTAACGCGATACAACCACGTCGAGAAACTACAATCCCCACGAAATCCGCTCAACAGGCGATAGGCCTTCAGGAAAGCCTCCTGGGCCATGTCTTCTGCCAGGGCCGTATCACGCATGAAGCGGTAGGCCAAGTTGTAGACGACACGTTCATGACGCCGCGCCAATTCGGAAAACGCCTCGATGTCGCCTGCTTTTGTCCGGTTGACGAGGGCCAGATCCGAGTCATCGACCATCTTGACCTTTCCCGTGTTTGGCCAAACAGCCACGTTCGGCGCCGTCATGAGCTACTCCTCGCAATCGAGATGTCCCCGTTGAGGGTTTCCATCGTGATCCTGGCGCGATTCTCACCGTTCCCGACCGTCCCATCAAAGGCTTTCCGCTGGAGGGTTCCAGAAACGGCGCCCTCTGGCAATTCGGTTCGCACGCTGCCCCGTTCCGTCCTGGCCTGGATCACCGCCGTGCAATCCAGCTCCATTTCCAGCGATACCCCGCCATTCTGGCTCGAAAGGGCGGCGCCATTCACAGAGGAACCCAAGACGCGCGCGATAATATTGCCGTTCGCCGTCATCGCCTCGAGATGCCCGCCGGCCACGTCAGCATAAACATTGCCGTTGACCGTCTTGAGCTGGCCGCCGTCAGGCGCTTCCTGAACCGTGATACGGCCGTTCACGCTCTCGGCGACCACTGCGCCTTTTGGACCCCGGACATCGATATCGGTGTTTCGGCCTTTTACCGCCACCCGCCCGCAACCGGGTTCCACCCAAACGTTGCCATTGTTACTCTCAATCTCCACGTTCGTGCCGGCAGGCACCTGCACGTCGTAGACGACGAACAACTCGAAACCGTCGGGACGATTCGACGGTTCGGTCAAGATTCGAACCTGAGATTCCGAACTCATGATATCCACAAGACTCGCTACGTATTGCCTCAATTCGTCTTGAGACCCGTCCCCGCGGAGAAAAGCCCGGATTTCCGCGCTGCCTCGAATGGTGGGGGCAGAGTGGGTGGAAACACGCACGAGCCCGTCGGAATTCACCAGCCGGAAACTCTCCGACGCAGGATGACTAAACTGTTTTATTTCATGCACATCGGGCCGCCCAACCATAGGTGGCAGCGAAGGCGCGACGATACGCACCATGAACCATACGACCAGAACGGTGATGGCCAGTGCGGTGATGATGCTTCGGATGTGCGGCTTCATAGTGCAGTTTAGACCATCCCCCGGGGTCCTGGGTTTCAGATAAGTCCAGAGCAGGATTCAGGATATCCGGCAGGCACAGGGAGAAATGAAACCCGTCCGAGAAGATGGAGGTCAAAATATACGAAAGGCGGGCACGGAATTGGTGCCGCCGGATGGTACAATTCAGATAGAGATGATGCCCGGCACGAGGCGGGCGACGGACATAACAGTTTAAGCACAAAGGCCTTAACCGGCGGGACGTACCTCAATCAGGGCCAGATCCAGCGTAAAGTAAAAGAAAAACCTCCTTTTCTTGTACTCTCTGGAGGACGTCCCGCCGGATCCCTCTTACCAACAAGGGCCCATCCAGCGGAAATGGAATCCTTCCTGATCGTAATACCATTAGTTCTCGTGCTTGTTACACTGTTGTACAGTGTGCTCTACGCGATCCTCCGCGCGTGGCTCGACTACCGGGTCCGCATCGCACTCCTCGATAAACTTGACGAGAATCCCCGTCTCCTGGAAGACGGAAATGTGCTCGGTCAGGTCGTGCCAGGCACGCCTTCGCAAGACACGTCTCCCCGGCAGAACTATGTGCTTACCGGGCTTTTGATCGTTGCGATCGGGGTAGGGTGCATCGTCTTCGGCCGCCTGTTACGGGTAGGCGATCTTGCCGTTGGTACCTATTTAGGCGGATTCCTGTGCGTACCGATCGGGGCCGTCATCGCCGCACTGGGCGGTATCGTCAAGGTTCTGTCCCGCGATCCCACCGCAGTTTTGCCGCCTAAGTAATTCCCGTCATTGACAATCCCGGGCACGGGCCGTAGACTCCCTTCCGTAAAGAACGCACCCCGCTGGGGATAGGTCGGAGATGGACAGGGCGCACGCGAAGCTTCAGATTGCGGAACTCGGGGGGCTTCCGTCCAGCCCGCGAATTCTCCGGCGTATCTTGGAGCGCCACGATTCCGGCACCCAATTGACCGAGCTGATTTCCTGCGACCCCGTGTTGGCCAGCGAAATCCTGTCGGCAGCCTTCGCCCACAGATCCCTTCCGGCCCTCTCCATCGAGTCTGCTGCCTCCGCTTTGGGCCACGATACGGTGCGACGAATTGCAACTGCATGCCTGAACGCCGCGCCCCCGGAATACGTTTACGAATCTTCGCTTGAGTCCATGCGCCGTGAATCGGTGATGACGGCCGCCGCCGCCGAGTGCGTCTCGAAACGCATCCATGGCGCGAACCCCGGCGAATTCTATCTGCTCGGACTCGTCCACAACATTGGGAAGTGGGTTCTCCACGCGATCGATGATAACCAGTTTGCGGTTTGCCGGGGCGATGGCGGCGATAGCCCCGGCGCACTCGAGAAAGAATCATGTACGTTTGGTTTCCATCACGGCGAAGCGGGTAAGTGGTACGCCGAGTCCCGGCGGTTTCCACAGGCACTCATCGACGCGATCTGGCTCCACCACGTGGACCCTTCGGCGCTCTCCCCGTCTTGTTTTCCAGCGCGGTCGATCGCGGTCCTCGCGCTCGCGGCCGCCGTGGCGCGCGCGGCCAACACTGCCGAAAACGAAGCGGGAGCGAAGGCAACTGCTTCCCGGCTGCTTTCGTACCTGGGTCTGGACTCCGCCGGGTTCCCGGAACTTGTGGGTGAATGCGCCGCCGCCGTTGCCGAGCGCGACCGGATGCTGGAGTCCGAAGTTCAGGTGGAATCCGGGTCAATTCAAGTAGCAGACCAGGACCTGAACAAGGTCGGGACCGCCACCGAAATTGCGATCTTGGAACGTCGCGTCTCGCGCCTCGAAGTGCTCCAAGATGCGATCCTGATCAACCGAACCGGAATGCCCTTCCCGTCCGTGATTCGCGACTGCGCCACAACCATTCGCGACGGCTTAGGGGTTGCGCCAGGCATGTGCTTTGCCCCGGACACCGGGGAACGGGAGATTGTCGGCGCATCGTGGAAATCGTTGAACGATCAGGTCACTGGATTCCGTGCGAGTCTCCAAGACTCGGAAAGCGGCGGCCCTGCCGAACCGGCGCCCGTGCTGCGCGCCATTCGAGAACTTGGCGTCGGCAAGATCGAAGGCGCCTGGCAGTCTGGAACCGGCGAACCGCGCCGTCAACGAGGCGGCCTGCTCGTCATGCCGCTATGGCATGACGGCTGCAGTCTTGGCCAGATCGTCGTGGATACGAGCACTACGGAGTTTGGATCGACCGATCGCGATATTGCCGATCTCTCCATGTACGCGCGCGCGCTTGGCGCCATGCTCGCGTCCTATCATTCCCACGAGTTGACCTCAACGCGCTGTGAAGCACTTTCGCGAGGACTTGCCGCGATCGAATCTGGCGACGACGCCGGTGAAGACCCGTCTGCGCCGGACGAAGCCGCACATCGAAATCACCTCGGCCGTTTCGCCGCGGGCATCGCCCGGTCACTTGACGGCCCCCTCGGCCTGATCTCCAGTCAAGCGCAACGAACACTCGCCAAAGCTAAGGACATCGAGACGCACCGCGTGCTGGATACCATCGTGCGAGAGACACGCCGTCTCAACCGGTTTCGTTCCGACCTCGCCGCACTGGCGCCTCAATCCAAGCCGAAGTTGGAACCGGCCTTGATAAACTTCCGCCTCCAGCAGTACGTCGCGACCATGCGATCCCGCCTGGAACGCCGCGGGATTCGCGTCGAGGAACGATTCGCGGAGAACCTGCACCGGGTCATGTTGGATCCTCGGCGAATGGATCACGTGTTTCAGAACCTTCTTTCCCTCGCCGAAGAGGCCATGGACGAGACGGGAGGACACCTGACCATCCAAACGGCTCCGTCGCCGGACCGGCAAGCCGTCCTCGTGCAGTTCACGCACGACGGCCGCGGCATTTCGGCAAGTCCTGCGGGCGATGTCTTCGAACCGTTTAACGAACAGACGGCGCCAGACATCGGCGTGGCGCTTGCCGTGTGCAGGACGATCGTTGCGGAACACGGCGGACGCATCACACTGGATCGGGGGCCCAAGGGTGGAGACTCGTTTACGATCGCGTTGCCGGCCGTAATGGCGGACCAAAGCACTGCTGGCCACGATACGGCGTTGCCGGAATCGCCGGCCTTGCAAACGGTCCTCATCGTGGATGACGATGAGGCGGTACGCACGATCTTGACTCAAGCGCTCCACATGCGAGGATTTAAGGTCCTAACCGCTGTCGATGGCGTCGAGGCATTGAAAGCGGTCGAGGACCACTCGTTGGACCTCATCATCCTCGATCTGTTGATGCCCAACCGCGACGGACTGACCGTGCTTCGCGATCTACGCGAGATGCCCAGTGCCCCTCCCATCATTTTCATGACGGGGAATGCATCACCGCAGGTCCAGGAGGAGGCCCTCGCGCTGGGAGCGGATCGATTCCTGCTCAAACCATTCGAACTGCGACAGCTTCTCGATGTGCTGGACGCGGTCTTATCGGTGCGCCAAAACCGACTGGCGCCCTTTCGCACCACCGTGAGGCCGACGTAGTCTCGTGGCGCACCCGCTTCTTGAAGGCGCAGAACCTGCGCCGCTCACGTGGAAAGAATGCTTCATTCAGGGCGCTCTGCTTGCGGCCTTGCTCGCTGTCGCGTTCCCCACCGTATTCATCGGATCCGAGCAAATCTCCTCTGCCGATATTCTGTATTTGTTGCCACCCTGGAAATCGGTCGCGCCCGAGGGTTTCGACCGGCCGCAAAACCCCCTGGTCCTGGATCCCATCGCCGCATTCCGGCCGGACTATACCCTCGTCGAGAAACACCTGGAGGAAGGGCAGTGGCCTCTATGGAATCCGCTGGAGCGCACGGGCGTACCGCTGATGGCCAATGCGCAAAGTACCGTGTTTTATCCGCCGCATCTCATCCGCGCGCTTTTTGACGTCGATACGACCGTTACGATCTACGTCTTCTCAAAACTGTGGTTGTGCGGCGCCGTTGCGTACCTGTGCGTTCGCATGATGGGATTGAGTCTATACGCCGCCCGTTTCTTTTCCATCACCTGGATGCTCGGCGGGTACAACTTCATCTGGGCGCCGTGGCCGTTGCCCGACGTGAGCGCGTGGGTACCCGTACTGGTGCTCGCGGTTGAATTGCTCGTGCGTGGACGGTACCAGCGCGGTGTGTTTTGCATGGCGCTCGGCGCCGCGTTGATGCTCTTGGCCGGCCACCCCGAGACGGCGTTTACCTTCGGCATTGGCGCAGGATTGTACGCGGTCGTGCGAATGGCGACCGCGTCGCTCAAACCCCGGGAAATCGGAAAAGTCGCTACTGCGGCGCTGGCGGGATGGGGGATCGCGCTGGGGGTCTACATGGTGCAGCTGTTGCCCCTCACCGAGTTTATCCTCAACAGTCACACGCACGCCGAACGGGTAACAACACCCGAAGTGTTGTACGATACCGAACCGACAACTGTCGTGACGTTCTGGTTGCCCAGGTTCTACGGGACCATGGCCGAGGATACGTTCTGGGACGAGGGTAAGACCGATTCTAACCGCGCTTCCATGCACTATTTCGGCTTGGTCGCGTGGGCCGGTATCGCATTTGTGGGCGCCTTGTGCTTCACGCGAGGCTCGCCTTCTCCGAATCGTTCGCAGGTGGGGGCATTCGCATTTGCATCGTTCCTCCTGGTCGCGATGGCGTGTCGGCCAGAGGAACTGTCGTTCGTGGCAGATTGGCCCCTGTTCAGTTCGGTCCACCCGGTTTACTACGTAACATTCGCGTTGTTTGCCGGCCCCTATTTGGCTGCCCTTGGCCTCGATCATTGGTTGCGGCAGTCGCGAAGGATCGGGGAACTGTGGCCCGTGGCCCTACTCGCAATCGCGGTGATGGCGGTTGTTTTTGCGGTTCACTCGATGGATGGCGGCATCATCCGCATCGCGGGCCTTTTGCCGTATATTCGGAAACAGTACCTGATTGGCGCGTCGGTCGCGACCGCAGCTGTCCTCGTCCTGTTGTTCTACTGCCTCCGCCCAAACCGCGCATTCGTGTGGAGCGCACTGACGGTCCTCACGGCGGCGGACCTCCTCATCGCCGGGCACGGTATCGTTCCAACCATGCCGCAGGAGCGAATTCTCCCGGAGACCGAACTCACCCGATTCCTTGGAAATCAAAGCGTGCCCTGCCGGTCCGGCGTTTCGGAGGCCTACATCATCGACGGCGTTTTGCCCAACTACGGGATTGAGGAGTGGGGAGGCTATGACGGCCTCTATCCAGACCGCATCATGCAGTATCGCGAGAAACTCGGAACCGGGCTTTGGGACACGATGGAACCCGTCGGGGCCGTCCAATACTACGTGCACGATCCTGCGTACGAACCCGTGTTTCCGCTGGAAGACCTGTTGCGCCAGGGCCGTCTTCGTTTGGCGGCACGATGCGACGGTCTCGAAGTGTACGAAAACGTTGGCGCCATGCACCGCGCATTTCTGGCCCACGCCGTGGAGACAGTTCCGGACCGGGACCGCCTCTTCGACAGAATGAAAGACCCCACCTACGACCCCATCGCGACCGTGCTGACGGAACAGGAACTTGCCGGCCCGCTTCCGGTAGCGGCGACGACCGCCGGTTCCGGTAAAGCGACGATTACCGAGTACACGGCCAATCGTGTCCGGGTCGAATACGAATCCCCGGTTACCGCCGCGCTCGTACTGGCGGACGCGTTTTACCCCGGCTGGGAAGCTTCCGTTGATGGCGAGCCTGTCGCACTATTTCCCGCCTGGTACGCGTTTCGCGGGGCCATAGTGCCTGAAGGCCGGCATACGGTTGTATACGAGTACAATCCGCTGAGTTTTCGGATCGGCCTGTGGATTTCCATCGCTACGATGGCGGGTACGAGCGCGTTTTGCGTGGCGTGCCTCGTACGACGTCGCAGAATCAAGAGTGCTGCGATTTCGTAGAGACGTTTCTCCGGCGAAGAAGGCGCTCCAGTCCGATATACGTCACCACGCCCACGGCCTCGAGCGCGATGCCGAAGCTCATCTTGGAGCGCCCGTTCTCCCGCTCGCGAAACGTGATGGGGATATCCCGCATGCGGTACCCCAATTGCCACACGCGATAATTGGTCTCGATCTGAAAGCAGTAGCCGTTCGACTCGATGCCATTGAGATCGAGCGATTCAAGCACTTCGCGCCGAAAGCACTTGTATCCGCCCGTGCAATCGGTGCACGGCAGTCCAGTCAAGAGGCGGGCATAGAGCGTTCCCATCCGGCTGATGAGTAGCCGGTGGATCGGCCAGTTCATCACGCGGCCCCCTTCAAAATACCGTGAACCGATCACGACGTCGGCCTCCTGAACGGCTTCGAGCATGGGGAGCAGATACTCCGGATCGTGCGACAGGTCGGCATCCATCTGAATGAAAAACTGGGCCTCCGGCCAGGCATCCAGGGCGTACCGAAACCCCGCGACGTACGCCGCGCCAAGCCCCTCCTTACCGTTTCGGTGCAGCGCCCGGACTTGACCGGGTTTCCGTTCCGTCCACTCGTCCGCGACAGCGCCCGTGCCGTCTGGTGAATTGTCGTCCACGATGAGCACCCCCGCGTCCGGGAGTTGCGCGGAGATGCGTTCGAGCAGAATGGGCAGATTCTCGCGCTCATTGTAGGTGGGCACGACGAGAACAACTTCCATGGTGGATACCTTTTGATTCGGCTTGGGATGCCGCATCGATAGCGCGAACCGCCACTACCAAAGGGAACCGGTCGGAACGGTGAAGCGCACGTCCGCATATGCGCTCCACAAGTACCAAATACGCTACAGGATTAACCGAAACTGACTTACGAGCCACCAAGGCTCTGCAACACCTGGTCGTGAACCAGCCCGTTGCTGCCTACGATGATCGACGGCATCGTCCGCATAACCTTATTGTACCGCAAATCCTTGCCCGTGGCGTCAGTGAGACGCCCGCCCGCCGCGGCGACGGCACAACTGGCCCACGCGTAGTCGTGTTCTCCCGTGTTCGGCCCGCAACCCAGGATGCACGCATCCAGTTCGCCGGTGGTGACTTGAAACAAGGCCAGGGCGGGATTCTTGGGCATCCCAGCAGCCGTATGCAAGTGGCTGTGCGCGCGCGATAGTGCAGCGACTTTGGGTTGTGGAGCTTCCGAGCGTGAGACCGACACCGGCCGTCCGTTGACCTCGGCGCCCTGATCCACGTTGCCGTAGAGGGTCAAGCCCATCCGTGGGAAGTGGGCCACAGATTCGACCGCCCTGCCGTCTACACACATCGCCACGAGTATCCCAAATTCGGGCTGCTTTTCTGAGAACGCCACGGTGCCGTCGATGGGATCGACAATCCACACCCGCCGCCAGGCCGTCCGCGACGGATTGTCCACAGATTCCTCCGAGAGAATACCGTCATCAGGGAAGCGGCCGTGGATTCGGCCCCGCAGAAACCGGTCGATATGGAGGTCCGCGGACGTGACAATCGTGCCGTTTTCCTTATATTTTACGGAAAACCCATGGGCGAGGTACTCATCTGCGATCAGACCGGCTTCCTTTACGATCTCGATTAACCAATCCTTCATTCCTTACTCCAGATACTCATCATACGGAACAACATCGACTACGGATAGAATTGAGCGCGTCTATTCTTACACATCGAGGCCTGGGAAACACTTGGAATGGGTCCGCGGCTTTGTGCTACTATACCGGCCTACAGGGAGTTCATCCCATGTATCAGCGCGCCCGTAGCTCAGTGGATAGAGCACTTGCCTCCGGAGCAAGGGGTCGGACGTTCGAATCGTCTCGGGCGCGCCATTTTTTTGTCTTACCGCTTCACACGACCTCAGTTGGTGTATACTTGTGGAGTGCCGATGACCGAGAAATCCTCTAGTCCCAGCGGACCGGACAGCGCGGGAGACGCGGAACGTCTCGACGCGATCGCTATGGTTGGACGCGGGGTCGCCCACGACATCAACAACCTGATGGAATCGGTCCTTGGCAACGCCGCGTTGCTCCGAAGCCGACTCGAGGGCGATCGGGACGCAAAATCCGCCCTGGACGCCATCGAGATGTCCGCCGAACTCGCGGGCCGTCTGACCGAGCGAATCCTGGCAATCACGCAGGGGGATGAATATCGCTCGGAAATCGTGAATGTCAATTCGATCGTGTACCACTTGCTCCTCGTCGAGGAATCCAATCTCGCCCCCCGTATCCGCATCGTGCGACACGTGGACCCCGATCTCTGGAAGGTGCGTGTTAACCATACCCAGGTCGCCCAAGTGCTCCTGAGCCTCGCGACGAACGCGGTCGAGGCCATCCAGGGCAAGGGACGCGTCACAATCCGTACGAACAACATGTTGGTCGATCCCGACACCATTCCCGTGGGCTCGGGATTGGAGCCGGGCCCCTATGTCCTGATCACGATCGAGGACGACGGGGAAGGGATGAGTGACGACGTACTCAGCAAGGTTTTCGAACCGGGCTTTACCACGAAGCCCGGCCACGCCGGCAAGGGGCTCGTCAATGTCTTCAGCACCATCCGGAACAACCGCGGATTCGTGACGGTCAATAGCTTCGTGAAACAAGGCACCGTTTTCCGTGTCTACCTGCCGGCCGTACCCGAGGAAGCCGAGACGCCATCCTCCACGGAAATGCCTAAGGGCCGCGAAACAGTTCTTATCGTCGACGACGAACACATGATCGCCAACGCCATGGCGGAAACGCTGAAGCGGCTGGGCTACCGGACGCTCGTCGCCTACAATGGGAAAGAGGCCGTCGATATCGCGAAGAAGTACGAGGACGCCATCGATTTGGCGCTCCTGGATATGGCGATGCCGGAAATGACCGGAGCCGATGCCTATCCGCTGCTGAAGAAGGCCCATCCGGAAATGCGGATCATCATCTGCACTGGATTCGAGAAGGAACTCATCACGAGCGATCTGCTGAATGCAGGCGTCGACGCATTCCTGATGAAGCCGTTCCGCCTGAACATCCTCGCTCAGGAAGTGCGGAAGGTCCTCGACTTGCCCTACCCGGATTAGACCGGCTCGACCGTTACCCAACCCCGGGAATCGTTGGATCGCAGGCACGCATCCAGCACGGCCTGCGTTCTTGCGCCATCGTGAATGTCCGGTTCCGCAGGTTTGCCAGCCACCACACTCGACACGAAATTGTGGATGCAGTGCACGTGGAAGCGTTCCCATCCGATGGTGTTTTTCGGCCCCGGCAGCGCGGCAGGTTTGGGATAGCGCGCAACGCACTCAATGGCCTTAAACCCCCGGTCGCCGCCGTAAGGCCCTTCCGGCAAGGTGCCGTCGTAGAACTCGAGATAGTTCGGTTGCATGAGGTTAAATCGAATCGCGCCCTTGCTGCCGTGCGCTTCAAAACGCACTTCGTCCTGCACGCCCGTCGCCAGTCGCGACGATTCGAGCGTGCCAATCGCGCCATTCGCCAGCCGGAAGGTGATGATGGACACGTCGTCCACTTCCACCGGCATCTTCTTGGAAGGCTCTTCCTTCAGCGGCCGCTCCTTGATGAAGGTCTTGCCAAGATGCAGCACCTCCGTAAAGTCGCCGACCAAGTGGCGGGTGAGGTCGATAACGTGCGCCCCCAGATCGAATAAGGCGCCGCCCCGGCCGCTCTTTTCCACATCCAATCTCCAGGAGAACGGGCGGTTCGGGTTTACGTAGCCCGCGTGCAGGTAACATACCCGCGCGGAAAAAAGGTCGCCCAGCGCGCCGCTCTCGATGAGTTCTTTCGCGCGCAACAGGGCCGGCACGAAACGGTATTGAAAGGTCATCTGCGTGACGCACTTGGGATGCGCCAGGGCCGCTGCCGCCATTTCGCGGGCTTCGTCGAGGGTATTGCACAGGGGCTTGTCCATGTACACATGCTTGCCGTGCTCCAACGCGGCCAGCAGCACGTCGCGGTGAAGATAGTTCGGGGTGCAGCAATCGATGATGTCGATGTCGGGTCGCGCGCACAATTCGCGATAGTCGGTCGTGCCAAACTCATATCCCCATTCATCGACGGCGCGCTTCCAACTCGCTTCGCTCTGCGTTGCCACACCTGCCAGCACAACCTTCGCCGGGGCGGGATCGTAATAGAAGCCGAGCGACCGATAGGCATGCCCGTGCATCTTGCCCATGAACCCATGCCCGACCATACCCACTCGCAACGTGCGCGTCATGAATTTCCTCTCATTTTTTGTCAGGTTCCTTTCCCAAGGAGCTTCATTCCACTCCCAAAAAACAGAGCCTCCACGAAATCCATCCCCAACCCTAACCGCTCCACCGCATGCTTGATCGCTCGAAGTTCCTCGTACAAGAAACTCGTGAACGCCAGCTTGCCGTGATCGTCCGATATCGACAATGCCCACGGCGCGGGCGTCACGTAGGTGTATTGGTCATTGATCTCCACGGATTTCCCCGGCGCGAGCGCAATCGGCGCGTCGGAGCCGTAGAGAATGCGATCCACCGGCACGCGCTGAAACAGATGCTCCATCACTTCCCAATGGTTGACCATGGCCAGGTCAAAATAGAGATTCGGGATGTCCCTCAGCGCGTCGAGGTTGCCCAGCACGTTCTTCAGATAGTACGCGCGTCCGATATGCGCTAACACAATCTTTGCACGTGGATAGCTCTCAGCGAGTTTGACAATCTGGCGCTGATTCAAGGGGTCCGCCAACCGCGCCTTCCGCGGGATGTGCAGCATGATGACGAGGCCCAACGCGTCCGCGATCTCCATCGCCCAATCGGGAAGCATCTCCCGGATCTCGACGTCATTCACGTTTGCCTTGCGGACATAGTCCGGGTAAGGCTTCAGTCCGCAGAATGCCCCGGACTCCAAAGCGCGCTGTAGAATCTCGGCGTTGTCCTCGTGCGGATCCAGCAAGCGAAGCGGAAAGAAGCGCTTTCGGTCGCTTTCCCGGGCGAGGTACTCATTGTTCCGCGCGCGGTCATACCCTACGATGGGCAATCCGAAGCATACGGCATACGTCTCGCGCCCCGGATAGCACTCGGCCAAATCCTGTTCGAGATCGTTGTAGTCATAACGCGTCGTCGGATGACCGCCGCAGGAAAAGGGGTTGCTCTCGGGCACAACCCCCTCGTTGTACACGTGCACATGAAAATCGAGAATACGTTCCGGCAGAAACTCCGCAAACTCTTCCTCGAAGATCCTCCGGTTCCGCTCATGCTTCGTCGTCTCACGCCACATCAAACTCGATCCTCAAAATTAAGACGGGAATAATTCCCGTCCAGTCCAAGCAGCAAGAATATGTTTCATCCCACGCCTTCAAGCCGGAGCCAACGCCGATTAGTCCGCCACCTCGACCGACAACCCCGCATACCGTCCAAACGCCGCCAATGCGTCCACGTCACCATCCATCACTAACGCGCTATGGTGCGTTCCGCCCAGTTGCGAGTATCGTTCCAACCACTTCGCAATGTCGCCGTTCTTCGGCCGTATCCATGCGCGAATGACATCCCGCATGCCCGGGTGCGTGCCGTCGCCGAGCGACTCGACCGGCGCCAGAATCAATGTAAAGGTATTCTTCGGACCCGGCGCAAGATTCACCAGCACAGCCGGCCCCGGCGCCGTCGCGCAGGTCAACACAGCAGGATTCAATGCGCCCGCCCACGGAAAGTCTTTCTCGCAGAGACGCGGCACACCGGCAGACGTCTCCGGATTCACTTCGCCCATATGCGACAGGAACAGGGTGTTTCCTTTCCAGTCGGGACAAAAGATCTCCGTGAACGTCGTTCGTCCGAACGCAGCGTTCAGCGCGCCGACCAGGGACGCGGTTAGCACGTCGCCCTCGCCGGCATAGCCCATCCCGCGCGCCATTGCCTTGGACGCTTCCAGAAAGGGGACCGTGGCGATGGGGCCTTCGCTGCTGTTGAATGCACCAAAGTTAAAGGAGAAGCTGTCGCATTGATCGATTTCCAGCAGTCTCCGCAACGCGAGTCCAACGCGAATTGACCGGCAATGCACATGCTCGGGCGCGTTGACCTCGTATCGATCGCGATCGGATTTCAACTCATGGTGAATGTAATCTTCACCAATATCCGCGGCAATCGTCGCAAGGTCATCGACGTCCCGCTGCACGACCGTCACGCCGAGCAGCGCTTCCAACAACGAATCCGCCACCGCAAAGTCGCCCATCCCTGCAAAGGTCTCGCCGATGCGCATCGTGCGCATGGTCCGCAGCAGCCGCGCGGCACACGCGCTCCGCGCAATGGCGCTGGCGCGATCGAGCACGCGGGAATCGGAAAGGTGTCCCGCGACGATTTCGTAGTGCCGTTCGCATCGCCGCAACACCGAGGCCAAATCCTGCACCCCATGCACGCCATGGTTCTGCATGATCCGCGCCGGGTCCACGTCCAACCCAAAGGATACGTCCATCGTTGTGTCGAGCAACAACAGAGGTCGCGGCGAGGCGATTAAGGAGTCCGCCGTCTCCAACGACGGCGAATAGGCGAGATGCAGCGTCACGATCAGATCAACATCGGCCTCGTCGAACACACCGAGTGCGGAAACGACCTCATTCTGCACGCGGCATACGTCCGCACAGTGAACCTCAACACCGCGCGTGGTGAACCCGTCTACAAGGTCCTGAATGAACGGCTCAAACTCGGAACGCAGTTCCGGCATGCGTACGTCGTAGAGCGCGAGATAGAGCGGCAGCAAACCGATGCGCGGTTTCGCAGTCATTTGGACTCCTTGCCAATGGAAAACGCGTTGCCCGCGGGGATATTTCCATACACGCGGTCGAACGCGCGGATGTAGTCGTCGTAACAGGAATCGAACGGTGAAGCCCAGCGTTTCGCCAGCGGCTTACACGCAACTACTTTGCCGCGTGCGGCATCCTTACGCAAACCATACAATGTGCCGCGAGCGGCGGCATAGTCTTCGTCCGCCAACCGAAAGACGGGCAGCGGGGCAAAAGCCGTGGCAATGAGCCGCTGGAAATACGAACCCTTGCTTGCGCCCCCGCAGAGCACGACGCCGTCGCAGAACTTGTGTCGAACGACCGCATCGAACACGCGCCGAAGTTCACACACCATGCCCGCAGCGACCGCGCGCACCAGGGCTTCGCGGCTCGTAGTTGCGCTCATCCCGAATACCGCCCCAGCGCCGTTCGCATCTAGGCACATCGGATTCGGCTGCCCGTGCCAGGGGATCGCGGTAAGCCCGCGAGGGGGAAGCGGTTGCTCTGAGAGAGTTTTCTCCGCACGATCGAGCGCCCGGGTCGGCGTGCCGCCGATCAACGATGCCAATGCCCAGTCCCACGCCGCGTTCCCCGACAGCAGCGGCTGTACTACGAGCCTGCCGTCTCCCGCGGGATTCGGCAGCACGAGTTGATACGGTGAACCACCGCGAAGCCGCGGAGGCAACACGAAATTACCCACCCAAGCCGTTCCGAGGGAACATTGGAGAGGCCGCTTCAACTTGCCCAGGGAGGCGAGGAATCCCGCTTCTTGGTCGATATAGGGACCCGCCACCGGAATTCCTGCGCCAAGCCCCAATCGCTTGGCTACGGAGGAGGAGAGGGGAGACGTCTCATGCCCATTGCGCAACGGTGCAAAAAACGAGAGGGGGAGCTCCACCAGATCCAGCGGACCCTGCGCGACCGTGCCCTTCGCCGCATCATACCCGCCGATCTGAATCGCGTGTCCCGCATCTTGCCGCCACACGCCGGTCAATTGATGCAGCACGTATTCGCCGATCCCGCAGTGGATGTTGCCCCCGTGATAAAGCTCTCCCCGCGTTTCGCGCAGCCATAGCAAACGGCCCAGTCCGGCCGGTGGCACATCGCGCAGCGCGATCTTGCGCCAATACGCGGAAGAGGTTTCTTCGGCAATCCGCGCGTTATGCTCGCGGGTGCGTCCGTCGTTCCAAAGTATCATAGGGGTGTGCGCACGTCCGGACACGCGATCCGCGATGATGCTGCTGCCGCCTTGTGCGGCAACGCCTATCCCCGCGATGCGCGTCCAGTGACGGCCCGCGTTCTCGCGTGACTCCCGTAGTGCGGAAAAGAGCAAACGCAGGACGGCTTCGGGCGACTGTTCACGCCCACCGTCCTGCGTGGTTTTGGTTTTCAGATTTCGCGACGCGCCGGTAATCAGCGCTCCCGTCGCGCGATCGAATACACCTACTTTCAACACGGTCGTGCCGATGTCGATCCCAAGAAACACCCCGTCGCGCGAAGATTTCACACGACCCCTTTCAGCACGACCAGACTACGCGGGCAACGCGCCAAACCGTTCCTCCAATGCGATGAGTGTCCGGGCGAATACCTCATCCGGCTCGCCTTCCGCGGATACCGTGCAAAGCAATCCCTTGCCATCGTAATACGCGGCGAGCGGCGCGGTGCTTTCCTCGTATGCTTTCAACCGTACGCGGATGGATTCCGCGGTGTCGTCGTCACGCTGGAACAGCTCGCCCCCGCACTTGTCGCACACGCCCTCGACCTTCGGCGGCTTCGTCTCCACGTGGAACGTGGTCTTGCACGAGCGGCAAGTCCTGCGGCCGCTCAAGCGCTGGATCACCGTTTCCACAGGCAGGTCATAATTGAGCACAACATCCAACCCGAGGTCGTGGTCTGCCAACATCTCGTCCAAAGCTTCTGCCTGGGAAACCGTCCGCGGAAAGCCGTCAAGCATGAAACCGTAACTGCACGTCACGCAGTGTACCCGCTCGCGAACCATGTCGATGACGGTCTCGTCGGACACGAGTTTCCCGGCTTTCATGGCCTCCATGGCCTCGCGCATGACGGTCGTGAGCGCTTCGGAACTCGCGCACTTCGCCGCGCGAAACACATCGCCCGTGGATAACTGGCAGGGCCGTAACCGGTCCGTCAGCAATTCCGCCTGCGTGCCTTTGCCCGCGCCAGGCGCGCCCAGCAATATGATTCGAAACGGCCGGGGGGGATGCGGGTCGGTGCGCCCACAGTGATTCGGATCCCCATCCAGCCAGCCTTGTCGTACATCATCCATGTTTCACATTACCCCCTGTTGTCTCGGACTCCCCCTGGCGGCCCGGGCCCGATCTACCGGCGACCCGTGCGAGTCCATCATGCAAAAGCATACCATCTGGAGGTCCGGAATCGCCACTCATGTACAAGATCGAGTCCTGTACGATACACTGCGCTTACGCGATACCGCGCAGGAGATAGCGCCGTGCGAGTTCGTACCATTCCTTTCACGCCAGCCTTCGTTATGGCCATTCTCTTCGGTTTCCCGACGTCGGGGTGCGGACAGGCACTATCCGTTCCAACTCCCCGTACAACGTCTTCGCTTCAATGGTACGACCCGTTCGGCGGAGCCATCGAAGGGAAAGGTTGGATTGAGACAGCAAAGCCAACGGATCGTCTTCCCGCGCGGGCCGAAACCACGGTGAGAACACCCGTATGGGAATTGTCGCGTTGCAGCAGCGGTATGTTCGTTCGCTTCGATTCGGACGCCCGCGAGATCACGGCAAGATGGACCCTGGACCAGCCCATGCGAAGCATCGAACACATGCCCGCCACCGGCATTGCCGGGCTCGACTTGTACGCTCGCGATAATGGAACCTGGCGCTGGGTTGGGCTCGCACGCCCCAAGAACGAACTCCAAAACGAGGAGCGAATCCTCGTCGGAATTCCGTCGGGGATGCATGAATATCTCATGTACCTGCCGCTTTACAGCGGCGTGGAATCGATCCAAATCGGCGTGAACGAAGACGCCTCCATCACGCCGGGCGCGGCGTCGAACGGATTCGGCACCGGCAAACCGCTGGTCTTCTACGGTACCTCCATTACTCAAGGGGCAAGCGCCTCCCGGCCGGGAATGGCTTACCCGGCAATCCTGGGACGCCGGTTAAACCGAACCGCTATTAATCTCGGTTTTGCGAGCAACGGCACGATGGATTTGGAGCTGGCCGAACTGATGGGCGAGGTCGACGCGGCGGCCTACGTGATAGACTGCGTTCCCAACATGACTGTGGAAATGGTCAGGACTCGAAGTGTCCCGTTCGTAGCGCTCCTGCGTGAACGGCGGCCGGAGGTCCCGATCGTGATCGTTGAATGCATCGACCAGCAAAATGCCTGGTTCCTTCCTGGAATCGCCGAGGGAATCGTCTTACGGAACGAGGCGTTGCGGTCAGCATTCGAGACGATGGAGGACCGTGGCTTCAATCGACTTGTCTACGTGGAGGGATCCCGGCTCCTGGGAAACGCCACCGATACCGCCGTCGACGGAATTCACCCAAGCGACCTCGGCAATACTCACATTGCCGACGCCCTGGAACCGGTTTTGGTTCACGCGCTGACTGAATTGAAAGCGAATGATTCCAATGTCGAAGAGGAGTTCGCGCCATGACGATCCTGACATCGCTCGCGTTGTGTTGCATCGCCCTGACAGGTTCCCATCAAGACCGATACTATGCCCACGACACCGTCCTGGACTCCCATGGCGTCATCGCGCCGTGGTATACCGGTCTAAACGGGCAGTTCGATTTCCGGGTCCGTGTTGCCGCCGAGACCTTAAAGCGTTACCCCTGGGCCGTGCCGCCCAAGTCTTGTGTTGCCGCGCCGGAGTATGTGTTTAATGGAACCTGGCGCATCAGCCCCGAAGGCGACATCAGCGTTCCCGACCTTCGCGACTGGGACAACGGCGATCTGGGCCAGCGCGCGGCGTACATCTTGGGTGGGTTCGTGGACTACTATCGGTATTCCGGCGATCCCGCGGCAATCGCACACATCACGTGCCAAGCCGACTTCCTGCTCGACCATTGCCAGACGGGACCTGACCACCCCTGGCCGCGATTTCTCATCAGTGTGCCCACAAAAGGCACACCGTATGGTGAGGCCGACCCCCACGGAATGATGCAACTCGATATTGCGGCGGAGGTCGGGATCGCCTTGTTGCAGGCTTACCAGCTGACCGGGGAATCCCGCTGGTTCGACGCGTGCAAGAACTGGGGCGACCAGTTGGCATCGCATCGCGATTCCGTTCCGGGGATGTCACCTTGGAACCGCTATGCCAATCCCGAAGATGTCCAATGGGACGATCGGATGACCGGCGGCGTCGCGTTCCTCCTCACCTTTTTCGATGAACTCATCGAACTTGGTTACACCGGAAACGATAACGCGATTGTGAAGGCCCGGGACGCGGGCCGAACGTATCTCCGTGAAGTTCTTTTGCCGAAGTGGACCGTCGATGACACCTGGGGCCGGAACTATTGGGACTGGCCCGATCCCGTGCAGGCTGAGAACGTCACGGAATTCGCCGCCCGGTACATTATGGATAACCCGGATGTCTTCCCGAATTGGAAGACCGATGTCCGAAACATTCTAACCCTGTTTCTGAATCGGACCGGCGTGTCTCCCGCCAGCAATGGCGACACGTATAGCGGCGCGTGGGCCTTTCCGGAATCATCCGGCTGCTGCCGCCGGTCCCTGTGGTACGGGCCAATGGAGATTGCCACCGTCCTTGCCGAGTTTGGCGTCCGTGCGGACGCGCCATGGGCCGTCGAAATGGCACGCCGCATGCAGATCCTCGCCACGTACGATGTCCACGAAACCGGAGTTGTCGAGGACAACATCGACGGCGGCGCAATCGTGGCTGGAAGCTGGTTCAAGATTACCCATCCCATGCCGCTAAAACACGTCCTCGGAACCATGGCCTGGCTGCCGGATGTGGAGGGCGCCAATCGGGAGAATCACATTCTTCGGAGTTCGAGGGTGGTAAACGACGTGTCGTACGGTGGGGGCCGTATCGCGTATTCGACCTTTGACGCCCCTGCCCATTCGATCGACCTGCTCCGCCTTTCATACCGGCCCAACAGAATCGCGGCGGGCGACACGGTGTTGTTCGAGCGGACCGACCTCGACGTCAACGGCTACACCATTCAGGAGCTATCGAACGGCGACTGCCTTGTCTCGGTTCGGCATGACGGCGCGACGCACGTCTTCGTGGAAGGTCCGGATCCGCAACATGCCATCGGCGCCGATACTTTTGAGCGTTCTGGCTTGTGGAAAGGAGCGAACGGCGCTACCATCTTCGCGGACACCGCGGATGCCTCCGCCGAGTTATCATTCTCCGGAAACCAGGTCCGCGTCATCGGCGGAGTCGGCCCGGATGGCGGATTGGCCAAGGTGTACGTTGATGGCGTCGAACAACGTGCACCACTCGATTGCTGGAATCCGCGCCCGCGCTCGGGCCAAGTTCTGTACTACACCAACGGGCTTACCAACGGCGAGCACCGGCTGAAAGTCATCGTTCAAGGAGTGAAGAATCCGATTTCCGAAGGTACCCGTGTTTGGATCGAAGGAGTCCAGTGGTCCGCCGAGGAAGGGACGTCCGGATTTGGCGAAGGTGGGGGTTCTACGGAAACTCAGCGGATGATTTTCGGCTACGCCGGTGGCGAGGATTACGTCGACACGGACGGCCATGCGTGGCGGCCGGCCACCGAATGGGTCACCCGCCTGGGGCATCTGGCCGATGTGGTCGCGCAAGCGTGGAATTCAAACCCGCAGCGACTGGTCATCGAGGGGACCTCCGATCCCGAGATTTACCGCTACGGTGCCCGCGCACCGGAGTTCTGGACCAATCTTACCGTTGGTCCCGGTACGTATTACGTTCGCCTCAAGTTTGCCGATACCTTTCAACTCATCCCTAAGGATCGTGCGCTTACCATCCTGTTCAATGGAGACGAGGTGGTCACGGACATGGACATCGGCGCTACCGCGGGCGGGCAGAACCGCGCCGTCGACCTCGTATTCAACGATATCCAACCGCGCAACGGAATCATTGAAGTACGCTTCGTCAATCGCCGCGGCAGAGAAGCCATCGTGCAAGCGCTCGAGATCGGGTCCGGCCATGGTGGAGACGGCGCAGTGCCGGTCGCGGCCGCGCCACCCAAAGAACCCGCGAAGTGACGACCGTTCGCAATACCGGTAATCAGGTTGCGGACAGAATTGGTACAGAAGCTTAAGCGCCGCCCCTTCGTAGTGATCGATTTGAAGTCTGGTAGTGCCTTGCGATCCAATCAGACATCGGAGACCGAAACCATGAATTGCTTATCACACACGTTACGATTGTTCCTCGGGCTTATTCCGCTGGTCACAGGATCCGCCCCAGCACAAGAAGGTACGTCGACACCAACCGCCGTTCGCGGCGATATGGTCATGGCCCGTGCGGACCACGCGTGGATGTCGCAACAGATCAACGAACCGTGCATCCTGCCCAACCCCAAAGTGCCAGGAAGGCTGATCATGTTCTACTCCGCGGTGTCGGCGTCGGATCGCGTCGTCGCGGCGGTGGGCAAGGCGTGGGCGGATGCGAGCGACCCGTTCACCTGGTATCAGGACGAGGCCAATCCGATCTTCGGTCCCGGCGAGACCGGTTGGGATTCGAGTACGATTCGCATCGATGCGGTTCTTTACATCCCGGAAGAAGACGCCTATTACATCTACTATTCCGGAACGACGGGTGGCGTGCAGGATCACATCGGGCTGGCCATCTGTCCGGCCGGAGCCGATGGCTACACCGATGTGACGCCCGGGAACATCGTGCGCTACGGCGACGCGCCCGTGCTGGCTCCGGAACCCGCCGCGCCGTACCACGAAGACATGGCGTCCCAGTCCGCCGTCCTGCGGGAATGGAACGAGGAGGCAAACCGCTGGGACTGGTACATGTATTACTCCTACCGCGGCAAAGACGGCGTCCTTCCCGGCATTCGCCTCGCCACGTCGCAAGACGGCAAGAATTGGACGCGCCACTTCAACGAGAACGATCCACGCGGGATGGGGCAGATCTTCGAATCGGTGCCAAATGCCTATTACGAATGGCACCAGATCTTCAAAGTCGACAACACCTACGTTCTCTGTATCGAAGTCGGCGTCGAACATGGCGTCCGCTGGCGTCCGGCACTCGCCGTCAGCACCGACCCCATGACAGGGTGGACCCCGCTCGACGTGGATACGGTGCTGCAAACGAAATGGGAGGGACTCTACCGCGACGACGCCATGTACCACGTCGCCACGCCCGCCTTCTACGAGATCGGCGGCCAGTGGTATCTCTTCATCCAGGCCTGCGGCCGCCCCGCCAACGACAACTACATCGACGGCGGCTGGGAAATGTGGGGCGTCGAGTGCAACCGGAAGATCCCGACCATACCGGGCTGCGCGGATGTGTTTATCCCCGGGCTGCCTTCACCGGCCACCGGTAAATAGCGCGCCTGGCGCAGGGGACCAGAATGCTTGCCGCCACTCGTTGAGCAAAACAAACGCGAGGCGGAACACGCTCAGAATGTTCCGCCTCGCAAGTTCCAATTCTAGCTGTTGTGCCGCTCTACTGGTGCATGGTCCGGCGCAGGGCGATGACGCCCGCACCCAGGCATAGCGTCCCCAGCAAGACTAATCCGACGAGGCCCGAAGCCGGAACCGCGCCAACGTCGACTACGTCCAAGACGGCGGCATTCGAGGTTACCGACGCCGGCGTCGGAGTAGCCGAATCGGTAACGACGCACGTGTACGATCCCGCATCGCTTAATTGAGCGTTGGTAATCGTATATGAGGCCGAATCCGTGCCTACGTCGGTTACGCCCTTCTTCCACTGGTAGTGAAGAGGTGCGGTGCCATTTACGGCCACGACGGTTAGGGTTCGATTCTGACCGACAAGGACAGTACCGCCCACCGGGTGGGTTGTGATGGTCAGTACATCCGGCGTCAAGGCATTGGCGACGAATTGTGCCTTGACACCACCAGCGTTCGTGTACTCCTGGAGGTTGGTGAGTCCGTCACTGTCAGCATCGCCGGTCGTTCCCACCGCGCTTCCGGCGCTGACGGGGGAACCCGGCATCGCAGCTGCGAGACCGAGGCCGGTCAGCGCTGCCAAGACGTAGGCGTTGTCTCCTCGCGTGAGGCCGCCCGCCAGGATATTCTGCACGGCCGTCCCCGCCTCTGCGCCGTAAACTCCCGCGACCGCAGCCTGAACCGGGGCCAACGACGCAAGGTTCGTGGTCCACGCCGTCGATACGGCGCCGTTGGTTGGTTCGCCCGTGTCCGCTAGAATGGCCGCGATCAACGCGTAGGCAACCGAATCAACCATGCCGTCCCCATCATTGTCCGACGTGAGGTTGTACCCCACGAGGCTCAATGTCGGGTTCGAGAAATACGTGTCAAAATCGACGCTAATCTGTGCGGACGCACCGGGAGCGAAGCCGAGAAAGCAAGCCCCCAACACCACGATTACCAGAGCTTTCTTCATTTTGGACAACTCCTTCGTTGAACTATTGTGATGCCACTATCCCCAACATTGCTCAGTCCCCTCTAAAACCAAGTCGCACGCAGGCGGGGTTTCCCAACCGCCCGCAGCTCTGACTTACGCAATTGCACCCTCGAGCGAGCAGAACGCGCCCTGCGAAACGACAACGACGAATACCCCCGCTTCCGACTCGGCACGAACGAATATGCACCTGTCCGGCGTGCACGGAACTACAGCCCTGGATCAAAGGTATTTTGAAACTCCACGCCGCGGTCGAATCCACCCTCTCCCCAAGACGAGTACTTGGCTTTCAACGCGCTCCCTCTAACCGACCGGTCCTCATTCGCACATAACCCGGTCCGCCAATAGAATCATAATATTCTGGGTTTCCATTTTTTGTCAATAGGGCTTTTCGCTTATTTCATGGATACCTCATACTTGGTACTCCAGCCTTGTGGGCCATGATGGGCGATTCGTGGCTCCCGGCCACGCCGGATTGCGCGGAGACGCGTTTGCAAGGACAATGGGGGGGAATGGCTCCCGGCGGATGGCTAAACCATTTGGAGCTACAAGCACATCCAATGGATTCGGGGCCCGCGACAGCCGTTCAAAGGCGAAGGGTCGTCATGCCGGGCGCGACAAGGCGGCAGATTTGCGCGGGAATCCTCGCCGGCCGTGGAGGGCGGGTCAATGCAGCGTAAGGGCTTTCGCCAAAGGCGATTAGGGGGGAACTCTTGAGTATGAAGCGCGGTATCCCGTTTCTCTGGATCGCCGCCATCTATGGTTCTCTGGCGTTCCTGCCCCAGACGCCAATCTGGAAACTCCAAAGTGAACTCCACTGGAACTATATCGGTCACATTCTGTTCTTCCTTCCGCCGCTCGCCGGCCTTCTCCTGAACCGCCGGAAGGTAGATTTGTATGGACTGCGCACGGACCGGTTCGCCGAATCCGCCAAAGTCGGCCTGGTATTCGCCGCCTTGCTGATTACCTTCCCGCTCGCCGCCGACATCGCCTTCGGCACACTGACCCTGAGGCCCGAACTTCGCGGTCAGGTTGCCCAATCGATCTTCTATTTCCTGGTCATGGTTGGTGTCGCGGAGGAACTGCTCTTCCGCGGGTACTTTCAGGGCGAACTCAACGCCCAATTCACGAAACGCTACCGGTTCCTCGGCGCATCCATCACGCACGGATTCTGGATCACCGTGGTCGCGTTCACCGCATGCCATATGGTTCCCGGCGTTTACATGCCGGAGGCGTGGGAGATGGTGTACGTCTTCGGAGCATCAATCCTGTTTGGTCTGCTCCGCGAATGGACCCAATCGCTCGCCGCGCCGATCCTGGCCCACTTCGGCCTGCTCGTTCATCGCTACCTCTTCGGTATGAGCCTGCCCGCAGGCCTCGCCACCGCCATTGCCTGGTTTCTCGCGTTCTGGTTCCTCGCCAAGACACTCGAAAAGCGTCAGACAACTTGACCCCGCAAATCGTTTGGAGTGCAGATTGCGCTGAGGCGTGACTGCTTATTCATAGGCCAGTTCTCCACAACCTGAGACCCATCGACGATTTGCGTTGCCAGGGGCAGCAATAGAAGATCCGGGCTACTTCCTCAATTTTGAGAATAGGCAGTCACGCCCCAGCGTGACCGCGCTCCACAATGGGTTATGCGCCGCGCTCGCATATTGCGCCATCTTGCCCGTTTTGCGACGCAACGCGTCATCGTCGACCGCGCCAATACTCCGGCCGGCGGCTATGGTGGGCAACCGCGAGAATGCGAATGCCATCGTCATGGACCGAGTAGACGATTGAGAATGGAAAGTGCTGAAGATTCAAGCGCCGTCTGCCATTACGCCAAAGCGCGCCAAGGCGGGGATGGCGCAACAGCAATTCGACGCAGCGCTCAAACTCAGCCAAGAATGCCCTTGAAAAACTTCCTCCTGCATGTTCGCGATAGTACCGCGCTGCGGCCCGGAGATCTTCTTCCGCCTCCGGATGCAACGTGAACTTCATTCGAACTCCACCTTGAGCCGCGCCAATGCTTCGGGACCTGAAACCGCCGAAACCGCGCCGCTTTCAATCTCCGCGTTGCGCCGCTCCACCTCGGTTGCCCAGGCCTCTTCTACTTCGGGATCGACCTCCAGACTCGATATGAGCCGCTCGATGAGGCGAGCCCGATCGTCCTGGGACAGGTTTAGGGCTTCCGCCTCAATGACCTCGCGTGAAAGTGGCATTTCAATTCACCTCCAACCGGAGCACGAACAGCTCCGCCATGCTCTTCACTTCGCCACTCTTAGATATACCAGATTTGCCATCCATATTGCGCCATCTTGCCCCGTTCTGCTATCCCTATTCCCATGACCTCGAAGCAACGCGTCGTCGCCGCCTTGAACCGGCAACCCGTCGACCGGGTTCCGGTGTTCATGTGGTTTCATCCATCCACGACACGGCGCCTCGCCGCCCTCCTCGATATCCCGCCGTACAAAGTGGGGGAGGCCATGGGCAACGACATTGTCCAGGCCTGGGTGAACAACAACCACGCCATGGAAGGCATCGTCCACGAACGCGACGGCGAATCCCACATCGACGACTGGGGCATCACCTGGACCAAGGAAGGCGAGTACAACCAGGTCACTCATTTCCCGCTGGCCGGTCTCGATCGTGACGCGGTGCTCGCTTACGAGTTCCCGAACGACGCGCAGGAATCCCTTCTGGCCAACATGAACCGCGTGATGCCATACGCGGACGACTTCTACGTCGGCGTCGACGTGTCGCCCTGCGCCTACGAGATGTACTGGCGTCTGCGGGGTATGGACCACGCGCTCCTCGACCTCGTCGCTGACCCCGAACTCGCCGATACGATGCTCGGCCGTTGCGCCGATTTCGCGGTGGAGTTGTCGGTGAAGGCGCTGGACCGCATTGCCGTGGATTGGCTGTGGACCGGTGACGACGTGGCAGGGCAGCAATCCATGATGATGAGTCCCGACTGCTGGCGCGACCTCATCCGCCCGCACCTGCAACGCGTGGTCGACGTGGGCACGGCCAAGGGTCTGCCCGTCGCCTACCACAGTTGCGGCGCGATCCGGCCCATCATCCCCGATCTCATCGAAATGGGCATCGGCATCCTCAATCCCGTGCAGTGCACCTGCCCCGGCATGGACCCCCTCGAACTCAAGCGCGAATTCGGCGACCACCTCGCCTTCATGGGCGGTGTCGATACCCAGTACCTCCTGCCCAACGGCACCGCCGGCGAAGTTCGCCGCGCCACCGCCCGCCTCCTCGAAGGCATGACGTCCAACGGCGGCTACATCCTCGCAGCCTCCCATACCGTCCCCCCCGAAACCCCGGACGACAACCTCTTCGTCCTGTACGAAGAAGCGGGGATTAGCCGGGAAGAAATCTTAGACCGCGCGGCTGGCATTCGGAGCAACGTAACCGTGTCGTAGAGCATGTTTCAGAAGCGCGATATCAACTTCGCAACGGATGTAGCGCAGGCGTCCCCGCCTGCATTCTTTGGGGTACAGTCCATGACTTTGCAGGCGGGGACGCCTGCGCTCCATTCATTCCACATTTCGTGGATTGGTAAAAGCATTTTTGAAGTGCTACAAGTGCCCTCACCGCACACGCAGTATCCGCTTCCCTTCCCAAGTCTGCCCGAACATGTCCGTCGTCCGCACGGTCACCGTGTGCGTCCCCACGGGCGGATTCGCCGGTAACGTGCCCTTCCACATGTGATTCGTTTCGCTGGGGTAGTCCATCTTCCATCCGAAGACTTCCTCGTTCAGGAACTCGTTTTGCTCGTGCATGCGCAGGCATTCGGGATCGATGGCGCGGGTTTGCTCCAGCGCATTCCAGTCGCCGTCCTTGCCGAACTGCATCTCCACCGTGGACCGCTCGGACCCCGCGAACACGTTGACGAGGATCTCCGTCTCCGCGGCATTCGCCTGTTCCACGTCGTCGGGCAGGTAGATGTTCATCTGGTAATCGGCCGGACGCCGCGCGGCCTTGAACACGACGCGGTACTGATTCCCATCGAAGTGGACGTATGAATACCCGTTCGGCGCGCCGTCGTTCATGGTGGCGTGGGGGATACCCACCTCGTCAAAGGTCCCGCACCACCAGGAGCCACACACGGTCGCGTGGACGAGATGATGGTGCGGCTCCGGACCCGGCCAGCCCATGTCTTCGCCGAGCAGGAAATTGAACTGCTCGTGCGCGTGCGCGGAGATGGTGAATGTATGCGGGTGCTCCGCGAGAATCGCGAACATCTCGTCGCGCCCATGGCAGCGCACGATGGGGATGTGCATCGTCATGACGATGAGCTTGTCCTTGGGAACGGTGGCGAGATAACTTTTCACGAAGGCCAGTTGGTCCTCCGTAAACCGCCCCTCGTACTTGCCGTCCGGTTTGAAGTACACATCGTCCATGACGAGGTAGCAGACCTTCCCGTATTCGAAGGCGTAGCTGCCGGGACCGTAGAATCGTTCGAAGGTCTCGTCGGAATGGTCGTCGCCGCCGGACCCGCGGTTGTTGTCGTGGTTCCCGAAGGTGTTGTACCAGGGCACGCCGATCTGCGCGATGCTCCCGTTGATCTCGGCGAAGAGGTTCACGTCGTCCGCGACGATATCGCCGAGCGAGATCCCGAATTTCGCATCGGTCCCGATGCATTCCTCCACCACGTCGTGGGTGATGAAGTTCACCTCGCGCAATCCCCGCGCCTGAGGATCGCCAAAAAGCAGGATCGAATACTGGTCCGGCTCGTCCCGCTTGTACAGCGGAAAATCAATGGAGGAGGGGAGAAGGCCCGTCGGCGCAACGCCTTTCGCCTCCAGTTCCGGCGATCCGGCCGGTTTGTGGATGTAGAAGAACTGGGGGATCTGGTCCTCGTTGACCGGCGTCATCCAGTCCTCCGGCTTCACCACGAACAGGATCGTGTCGTCGTCGACCGGCAGGGTCCAACGCCCCTCGGCGTCCGTCTGAACCACGTCCCGCCCGTTCGACACGCATACCCCTGGAATGCCTGTTTCTCCCGCATCGCGCACGGCGTTCCGGTTCGCATCGTCGTACACCACACCCGTCGCACTGTCCTGCGCAGTTGCCGCGAGCGCGAAACCAACGGCAAGCAATGTCCCCCATATCGCGAGAATCCGCATAGCAAACCTCCCTGGATCGGTTGGTCATCTGTCAAGATTTTCAGTCAGTTTAACTCATAGCGTCGTAAGCGCTTCTGCGCCCAGCTCCGGACTTGGCGATTGTATCAAGCCCGGCAATTGTGCTCTACTTAGTACGGTACCGTGCGTTTCAAGGCTGAAGATGGTGACGGATGGCTCTCTGGGACAAGGGGCCTTTCCGTCGATGGCAGGGAGAGGGTCAATGCCCACACAGCGCAAGAAACGGGTCGGAGCCATGCTGGTTGACGAGGGTCTCATCCGTGAGGATCACCTGATCCAGGCCCTCAATCGGCAGAAGAAGGAAGGCGGCAAGTTCATCCAGAACCTCATCGCCCTGGAATGCGTCAAAGCCGAGGACGTCACCGATTTCCTGGCGCGCCGGCACCACCATCCGCACATCGAGATCGGACAGTTCGGCGTCCCGGAGGAAGTGCTCTCACTCGTTCCTCGCGATTTCGCCATCCGCCACGAGGTCTTTCCCCTCGACCATGCGGGGTCCACGCTCACGCTCGGCATGGTCTGTCCGCTGGATACGGCGACCATCGACGAATTGGAGGCACACTCCGGCCTGCACGTCATGCCGGTCCTGTGTTCGGGCGCGGATCTCAAGGCGAGCATCGAACGCTGCTACGGCACGGAACCAGCGAACGGGCAGGAATTGGCGACGCTGGAACCGGAGGCCATCGGAAGCACCTTGCGTCTCGGCGGCATTCCTACCGTCATCAAACAACTGAGCGCCTTACCCGCGCTGCCCGTCACGGTCCGGAAAGTCCGCGAGGCCATCGACGACCCGGAAGTCTCCACGCACGACGTCGGCACGATCATCGCCACCGACCCTACTCTGGCCGCCAAAGTGCTCAGCATCGCCAATTCGCCGGCCTTTGGTTTCCCCAACCAGGTGACCTCCATCCACCTCGCGGTATCGCTGCTTGGTATGGAGGAAACGTATTCGGTGGTGCTGTCCGCTTCTGTGGTCGACCTTATGACGGGTTCAAAGGCCTTTGACTATCGGACCTTCTGGGTTCGGTCCATGCTCTGCGGCACCTTGTGCAAGATTGTGGCGCAACGGGCAGGTTTCGGGACGAAGCCCGGGATCTTCACGGCAGGACTCCTTCTCGACATCGGCCGCCTCGCCTTAACAGAAGTTGCCCCGCAACGCTACGCCACCATCGACCGCAGTCTGCGCGGATCGGATCTCGTCGAAGCCGAAGAACAAGTCCTCGGCATCGGCCATCCCGAAGCGGGGTATCTCCTCGCCTCCGCATGGGACCTGCCCGACGAACTGGGGGAGACTATCCGCCTCCACCACATGCCCGAATACGCAACGCTGAACCGTGAGGCCGCTGCCATCGCCGCCATCGGAAACACGATGGCCTACCTCGCGCCCGAAGAGTACGAGGACCCCAGCGCCCTTTCTGTACCCTGCGCACGTTACCTGACCGATCTGCAGATCGCCGATGAGGCCATCATCGAGATGTTCGACGAGATGAAGCGCATCCTCAAGAGCGAGTTCCTCCTCCAACGCCGCTGGGACGGTGACGCGCGTCAAACCGCGGGCAAGGATGCTTCCTAGACGACGCCGAAAGGCCGCCGGACCGTCCCCAACCGCCTCGCGAGTGAAATCGGGTATTGACAACCACCGTTGACTGTGCTTCAATATGACTGAATTTAGTTTCAGTATTTTGTGGCACTCCAATTCCCCAAACAAGAAAACGAGGTGCGTTATGGCGATTATTGACGGCATGATTCAGGAGTTCGAACACGAAGCAGCCGGTACCCGCAAGGTGCTGGAACGGGTCCCGGAGGATAAGCTCGGGTGGAAACCTCACGATAAATCCATGTCGCTTGGGGACTTAGCCTGTCATATTTCCGACACGGCCAGTTGGGTGCCCACCACCATGAAAGAGGACGAATTTGCGTTCAGTATGGACGGCTACGAGCCATACAAGGCGGCGTCCACGAAACAACTCGTAGAGGATTTCGACAAGCGGGTCAAGGAAGCCGTCGACGCGATGAAAGGCACTCCTGACGCGGACTTGATGAAGACCTGGAAAATGACCATGGACGGACAAACCATCATCGACATGCCGCGGGGCGCCGTGCTCCGGAACTTTATTCTGAACCACGCCGTCCACCACCGCGCCCAACTCGGCGTCTACCTCCGCCTGCTGGATGTTCCCCTGCCGCAAGTCTACGGCCCCACCGCCGACGAACAGTAAGAGAGAGAGCATTCCTCCTGCCCAACAGCCGTGGAGAGGTCGCCAAACGCCCCTCTCCACGGCTGCCCTCATTTTGGTATCGCTATCGGGATCGGTATCGCTATCGCTATCGAGTTCGGAAGGACCTTCGATTCCGATATCGATCCCGATTTCGACAACGCCAAGTCGCCGCAACTGGTGCAACATGATTCGTGGGTCGAGTTCTTGGCAATGCCGTTTTGAGGTTAATCTACTTTCCGTGGTAGTAGTCGATACTTACCCGACGATTCAGTTTGCGGTTTGCTTCACTATCGTTGGGCACCGCCGGTTGGGTGTCTCCATAAGCTTTCGTGGTGATGCGGCTGCCGTCGATACCGTGCTCGATCAGATACGACTTCGCCGCGTCCGCGCGTTGCTGGCTTAGCGCCATATTGAATTCAGGCGATCCGAGGTCACAGGTGTGACCATTCACAACAACGTAACCAGTGGGATCCTTCTTCAGCATGTCTACGTATCGATCCAGTTCTACCTTACCTTCCGGCGTGATTACGGCTTTGTCCTTGTAGAACAGGAACTGCGGAAACCAGTCCCAATGACGCACTACTCCAGCGTGTCGTTTCGCCTCTACGGATTTAAAAAAAATCTCCCGCACCATCGCCGCCATGCCCTCAGGCGAACTCACCTCAGCCGCCTGCCAGGCTTGGCCGCAACTCGTCGACGTCGCCATCTTCTTGAGCAGCCGTCGGCCGGATTTGCTGTACCCGACGTTCACGGTATAGATGCAGAGCGGCCCGATGTGGGGGTAGGCTGCCGCTTCACAGGCCTCGATCACCCGGTCGTGAGGATGGGTGCGTCCGTCGGAAAACACGATCAACGCGGCGTTGCCGTCGTGGGTTTCAAACTCGCTCCGGGTCGCCAGCACCGCTTCGTTCAGAGGCGTCAGACCACCGAGGTAAGTCAGGTTCGCCGCGCAGTCGCCGAGAACACCCAAGTTCCCCTCACCCAGTGACACCTGCGTCCAGTCCGCTTGAGAATATCCGGCGAACGAATAGAACCCCATCTGGTAATCCATATCCGGCATCGCCGCGACGAAGGCCTCCAACAACGCCTTCTCCTGTTGGAAGATCTCATTCTCGTCCGTCGACCCCGTCACATCGGCCAGGATCAGCACGTGGTCGACCTTCAGCACTTCGTCGGGCTTGGGCACAACGCGGGTCATCTCGAACGGTTGCACCTGCGTCGTCACCGTCTGGCACCCGGCCAGAACAAGCGCGGTCACAGCACTGCAGGTTGCACACACAACGCGTTGAACGGAGTTCATTTCGCAACCTCCAAAAGTTGTTTCGACCCTGTTCCCACTGCCACAAAACCGGTGCAAACATCCTCGCATAGTCACACAGCGCGCGACAGCCTCCGGCTCTCCCCGGCCAGAGAAGCGCGAATGCATAATCGCGGCCGTGGGGATTCCCTTTGACTCTCCCCACGGCCGAGGAATTGTTGAAGTTCACGTGTGGTCACACGCAACCTGTATTGATATGCCCGTCCAACGTTCTTCGATCAATCGACGAACTTATACCGTATTACCGCGCGGCGGTTCAGTTTCCGGTTGGGTTCCCCGGAGTTTGGAACCGCCGGACGGGATTCACCGTAGGCTTCTGTCGTGATGAGACCGCCATCGACACCCTGCTCAATCATGTACGACCGCACGGCATCGGCACGACGCTGGCTCAAATCCATGTTATACGCTGCGGCTCCAAGATCGCAGGTGTGCCCTTCGATAACGACATAATCGAGGTTTTGTTTTCGGAACTCCGCAACGGCCCGATCCACCGCGGCTTTGCCTTCCGGTTTCAGCACGGCCTTGTCCAGGTCGAACAACACCTCGCTCGGCAGCACCATGGTGCGCTCTTCAGGCTCCGGACCGGGGGCGAAGAATATCTCCCGCACCATCGCCTCCATACCTTCGGGCGTGCTCACTTCGGAAGCCTGCCAGGCATGGCCGCAACCCGTCACTGTTGCCATCTTCTCGAGCAGCGCCTTACCGGACTTGCTGTAGCCCACATTCACCGTGTAAATGCACAGCTCGCCCATGTGCCCGTACGCCACTTCCTCGCACGCCTTCAACACGCGCTCGTGCGGATGCGTCCGGCCGTCGGAGAACACCAGCAACGCGGCGTGCCCGTCCCGTCCTTCAAACTCGCTCCCCGTAACACGAACGCCCTCATGCAACGGGGTCGTTCCGCCGAGGTATCGCAGGCCGGCTGCCGCCCCGCCCAGGTCCTCCAGGGTGCCCGTCTGCAGCGGCACATACATCCAGTCCTCCTGGGAGCCGCCCGCGAAAGACCGGAAGCCCATCTGGTAGTTCAGGTCCGGCATCGCCGCGACAAAGGCTTTAAGCAGACTCTTCTCCTGGCGAAATACATTGCGTTCACTGGTCGACCCGGTGACATCCGCCAGGATCATGATGTGGTCAACCTTAAGGACCTCGCCTGGATGCGGCGCTACCCTCGACATCTCAAAGGTTCGGACACGGACGGTCTGGCAACCGGACATAACCATTGCGGCCAGCGCGCAACCTACGGTACAAAATGCGAGACGTGAGTAGATCATGGCTCCACCTCCAGCAGTTTTTCTGAGGCCCCTGTCCCTGCTTGCCTTCGACTTGTGGGTGTTTCCTACTCCATGATAACACATAAAACGGGATTTCTGACGAGCCGAGGAGTGGGCCAGATGGGCAATGCTGCCCCGGTACACCAATCGGACTCGGCACACCGCTCATCCCCAGGCACCGTGACGGACGAAGGAAGAGTCACCTGGGTTGTCCTCTGTAGGGTATTCCGCTATTCTCGGTTTCGCAGGTTGTCAACGAAGGAATCATCCGCAATGGACATCGTCGCACTGCTGGGCGCCGTCATGGGTTTGGGATTCATCTCGGGCATCAATCTTTACGCCACCATACTGGCGATCGGCCTCGCCCTGCGGTTCAACCTGTTCACGCCGCCGGAGTATTTGCAGGAGTTGACGGTCCTCGGCCACCCCTACGTCCTCATTCCGGCGGGCATCGCATTCGTCGCGGAATTCTTCGCGGACAAGATCCCCTGGGTCGACAGCATGTGGGACTCGTTCCACACCTTCATTCGGCCCATCGGCGCCGTCGTCATCCTCGCAGCGGGCGTGACGGACCTGCCGCCCGCCGTGGAAGTCGGACTCGTCATCCTCTGCGGAAGCGTGGCCCTCCTCAGCCACTCCACCAAAGCAGGTACCCGCGTCGTCGCGAACCACAGCCCCGAACCCTTCACCAACACCCTGCTCAGCCTCGCCGAAGACGCCATCACCTTCATCGGCGCGTGGCTGCTGTTTTCGCACCCGATACTGCTGTTCTGCATCGTGTTGGTTTTCGTGCTCGCGGCCCTCTGGATACTTCCGAAACTCTACCGGCTCATCCGCCGCCAGATCGGCCGCGTCCGCGACGTCTTCCGCAACGCCTCCCGCCGGATCCGCGGGCAAGACCCAATCGGCGAGCAGCCGTGAATGCTTATCGTGGCGGAGCATGACCCCCAAGAAAACTGTGCAGGCGGATAACCAGTCGGTGTAGCGATGATGGTGGATGTGCCAGCTATTCGGATGGAGACGTAATCGCTGGCACGGGAAGGGGACCGGCATCCCAGAAGCCGTTGGTTGACCACCCCGGCTCGTCTCCGCCGAAATCGTACGTCACGTAAGGGCGCTCAGGTCCCCAGCCGGGACCGGTTCGAATTATGAAGTAGCCGTCCGATCCGTCGCCAGGATTGTAGTAGTCGACGATGGGCTTTTTCGGGAGAAAGTCCGGCACCAAATCTTCGAGTTTCGCGGGAAGCGCCCCGTGTTGGGACATGTAGTCAAACAAGGCCTGCGCGATGTACTGATGTTCTTCCGCCGCGCGAATATGCTTTTGGTGCCCATGCCGGTAGTAAAGGGGCACAAACACGACCGGCAACAAGACCGTCACCACCACTAGCTCGACGACGCGTGCTCTTTTCACGAAGACGCGTCTTCCGCATCGGCCATAGGGTCAACAATTGCGACATCCCCGAAGTAGTCACGCCGAAACCGGCGGTCGCGCGTGAGCAACCGATCGCACTGTACCTTCGCGTGTGCCGCGATGAGGAAGTCCGCAATCACGCGCTTACGATCCCCACCGCGAGCGCGATACTGGCCCCACAGTTCACCCGCCAGTGTAGCCGCATTGCGGTCCACGGGAAGAAAGTCGATCCTCATTGAAACCATTTGATCGTACAATGCCTGTCGAGTAGAAAAGAGGGCTGTTAATTCCGCCCACACCACATCGCACACGACCAAACGGCCATGCTTGGAACTACGTCTGATCGCTTGGGCGGACTGCAGCCCGTAGCGTTCATCGGCTCGGAAGATGTCGATCAGTACGCTCGTATCCACTGCGGTAATCATACGTCGCCGCGAAGGTCCGCCAAGATCTCATCAGTGGATTTGTCGAGCTTAAGGCAACCCCAAGCTTTGGAAACCGGGTCTTCCGGCGAAATCTTCTCCGCGCTAATAACGCCATTCTCTTCCCGAATCTCCAGTACCATTCCGGCAGTAAGCCCTAACCGATCTCGAATTGCCTTAGGTATGGTAATTTGCCCACGCTCGCCTACGGTCGTCTTCATACTGTTCACCTCAAGGAATATGTATTCTCGCCATGTATTCATATTCTAACGCACATACCAGGCTCCGCACAAGACGGATTTTGGCAGCGAAACTCTTGAGTCCCCCTCCGCAAGTTTGCGGAACGCGCCGCTTTCCGGTATTCTTCTGCCTCCCCAGCGTTTCCTGAACTACTTTAAAGCCCCGCACTTAGCGGGGTGCGATGCCCAGAACGGAGCGATGACCACCATGCGAATGAGCCATCTCGTTGGAATGCGGTATAAGGAACGGCCTGCGGAAGCCGTGTTGGAAAGCCACGCCTTTCTCCTGCGCGGCGGATACGCCCGCCAGGTCGCCAACGGCATCTATTCGCTCCTCCCGCCGGGATTCCGGGTCATCCACAAAATCGAGCAGATCGTCCGTGAAGAGATGGACCGCATCGGCGGCCAGGAAGTCCTCATGCCGGTTGTGCAGCCACGGGAGCTGTGGGACGAATCCGGCCGCTACACGAGCGTCGGCTCGGAACTCTGCCGCTTCAAGGATCGCACGGGCCACGAGATGGTCTTAGCCATGACCCATGAAGAAGGCGTCGTCCACCTCTGCCGGAACGAGATCAACAGCCACACCCAGTTGCCGTTCATGGTCTATCAAATCCAGACCAAGTTCCGGGACGAGCCCCGCTCCCGGGGCGGCCTGATCCGCGTGCGCGAGTTCACGATGAAGGACGGGTATTCGTTCCACCGGACCCAGGAAGACCTCGAACGTTACTACGAGGACTGTTATCAGGCCTACCACCGCATCTTCGCGCGGGTCGGGCTGCCGGAAGTGGTCGCCGTCGCGTCGGACACCGGCATGATGGGCGGCAAAGTCGCCCACGAGTTCATCCTGCTGACGGAGGTGGGGGAGGACACCATCGCCACGTGCCCCGAGGCGGGGTACTACGCCAATCTGGAAGTCGCGGAAGGCGTGATCCAAGGATATCCCGCAGACCCGCTGCCACTGGAGAAGGTCCATACCCCCGGCAAGAAGACCATCGAAGAGGTCGCCGGATTCCTGGGCGTCCCCACGCACCAGACCGCCAAGGCCGTGTTCTACGATTCCGACGCCGACGCCAAGCCGGTCATGGTCATCATCCGCGGCGACCGCGATGTAAACGAGATTAAGCTGGCGAAAGTGCTCCAGGTGATGCCGACGCCGGCGTCTGACGAACGCATCTCGAAGGCTGGGTCTGTTCCCGGTTACGCGTCACCCATGGGACTCGACCCCACAAAATGGCGCCTCGTGGTCGACCACACCGTGGCCCAATCCAACAACTTGGTAACCGGCGCCAACGAAGTTGACTACCACTACAAGAACTTCAATCTCGACCGCGACCTGCCCGGCATGAAGACGGTCGACATCTGCGCTCTTCAGGACGGCGACGGCCTGCCCGAAGGAAAAGGAACGATTACCCTCCAGCGAGGCATCGAAGTGGGCAACATTTTCCAGTTGGGGACCAAGTATTCGGAGTCCATGGGAATGACGTACAACGATGAGAACGGCAAATCCTGCGTACCCATTATGGGGTGCTACGGCATTGGTATCGGACGCCTTATGAGTTCCATCATGGAAGTTCACCGCGACAAGTTCGGCCCCAAATGGCCCATGTCAGTGGCACCATGGCAGGTCCACTTGAACGCCCTGAAAATGGAGGCCCCCGGCGTCCGTGAAACGTCCGAAAAACTCTACACTGACTTATTGGCCGCCGGGATCGAGGTGCTCTTCGATGACCGGGACGGACGCCCCGGCGCGCAATTCGCGGATGCGGATCTGCTCGGCGTGCCGATCCGGTTCGTTGTCAGTGAACGCAACCTCGCGGAAGGCAAGGTCGAGTGGAAGCGCCGCGACACCGGCGAATCTGGGACCGTTGCGGTAGATGATGCGGTGAACGCAGCGAAAGAATGGATCGCCACTGCGTTAAGCGATATCCGGGCAAAGGCGTAGTCCAACCCCGCCGCGTAGCAGGTTGCAGCGCGTAAACCTCAACGCGTGCTTATAGGAAGTCCTGCAACGTAAGATTCTTGGTTTTTTTTGGCGCGACCGCTTCGCCCTCTGGTGAAGCGGATACCGAACGCCGAACCGCTGGTCGCCGGGGCGCGTCGTCTTCGAGCGAACGCGGTGGTCCTGCGGGTCGAAGCTGGCGCGCCGTGCCGGGTTTGTCATCCGCCGCCCTCAGTTCTGCGAGCGTCGGGATTGCGTCAGCCAAGAGGCCCATCACCACGATCAAGTTCGGCTTGTCCTCCAGTTTGACCTCTTCACTGACAAGCCGTACCAGTTTATTCCCGCTCGCCACTGACACTCTCGACGCGTCGGCACCCAACGTTGTGGTTCCTTCCGGGGCTTGTTTGCCAGCGCTCGTTACGAGATAGGCAATGCCGCCATCGCGCTCGTAAAAGCTCCCGGAAGACGCCAACCACTGCGCGACGTGATCCCGGCAAAGGCCGCGCGCCGTATCTGACGCTACCCGTTCCGCCTTGTTTCTTTCATCTTCCTCGATAGGAACGATGACTTTCACCACGAGAGACTTGAGGGTGCCGTCAGGGTTGGTCTTAACATTGGAGACTCCGTCCGGAAGCGCGGTCGCCGCGTCCAGGGCGTCGCTGTCCTGAGCCCAGGCTGTCATGCAGAACGCGCTGGCTAACAACACCACACCCAACTGAAGTACCCGACCGATCATTGCACCGCCCCTCCGTTCACGACCCGAATACGATCTCGGTTGATTTGACACCTTGGGTTCTGGAGTTAGTATAAGGGAATTCTCTGGTTTTGTCATTAGTCGCGACACGCGCACGAATGTCGCCCGGAGACGCAATTTCTCATCCCGTGCCGGCCGGCACCGACCCGCCGATTCGCATTGACAACCAAGTCCGTGTTCACTATCTTCGTTTCGGATCACGGGACCTGGGCGGTGAATCCACCTTTGGGGAGAGCTTTACGGTATGCCAATCAAAATAAGGGCGGGCCTCGTGTGCCTCGTTTTCGTTGCAGCTTCTGCCGCGCATAACATAATTGTTATAGCAGATTTCGAGGGTGCCACCTACGGATCATGGGAGGTAGAAGGGGAGGCCTTCGGCGCCGGCCCAGCGCGCGGGACGTTGGATGGACAGATGCACGTCTCGGGCTTTCAAGGCCAAGGCTTGGTCAATTCTTTCCTCGGCGGCGACAGCCCCACGGGGAGGCTCCTGTCACCGCCCTTCTCGGTCCAACACCCGTTCTTGAACTTCCTCATCGGGGGCGGCATGCACCCCGGTGAGACCTGCATAAACCTGCTCGTTGACGGCCAGGCCGTTCGCACTGCGACCGGACCCAACGACAAACCCGGCGGGACTGAGGCGCTCAAATGGACCTCCTGGGATGTCGCGGAGTTTCGCGGTAGGGACGCGCGCATTGAGATCGTCGATGAACGAAGCGATGGCTGGGGCCATATCAACGTCGACTACATCCACCAAAGCGAGCGTTCCGACCCGGAAGTCGTGCGTCTCTCCCGAACCATCACCGCGGATACGAGGTATCTGAACCTGCCCGTCAAAAACGGCGCGCCACAGCAGGTCGTCACGGTGGAGGTGGACGGCGCGGTCCAGCGAATGTTTACCATCGAACTCGCGGCCGGAAAACCCGATTTCTGGGTGTTTCTGGAACTGGAACCCTTCCGGGGCAAAACAGTCACATACCGTACCGAACGATTCGAATACGAAGAATCGATCGGCAGCGGCTTCGATGCCATCCACGCGTCTGACACGTTTCCTGGCGCCGACTCGCTGTATCGTGAAACGTATCGGCCCCAGTTCCACTTCTCGTCGCGCCGCGGCTGGAACAACGACCCCAACGGCCTCGTCTACTACGACGGTGAATGGCACCTCTTCTATCAGCACAATCCTTACGGCTGGAGTTGGGGCAATATGACTTGGGGCCACGCGGTCAGCAGCGATCTTGTCCATTGGACCGAAATCGGCGACGCGATTCACCCCGATGAACTCGGCACCATCTTCTCCGGATCCGCAGTCGTCGATACTCACAATACGACGGGATTCAGATCCGGTGACGTAGATCCCATCGTCGCCGCATACACCTCCGCCGGCGGCACGAACGCCTTCTGGTCCGAAGGCCAGCCTTTCACCCAGTCCATCGCCTACAGCAACGACCGGGGCCGCACCTGGACCAAGTACGAGGGCAATCCGGTACAAGGGCACATCCGCGGCGACAACCGCGATCCGAAAGTCTTCTGGCACGAGCCTTCCGGGCAATGGGTGATCGTTCTCTATCTTGAAGAGAAACGTTTTGGCTTCTTCACGTCGTCCGACCTGAAATCCTGGCAGTTGCAGAGCGAGATCGCGGGGTTCTACGAGTGTCCCGAACTCTTCGAACTTCCAGTGGACGGCGACCTCGACAACAAGAAGTGGGTCCTGTACGGCGGGGCAGGGGACTACATGATCGGCGACTTCGACGGCAAAACATTTACCCCGGAATCCGAACTCATTCGCTACAGCAATAGCGACTTCTTCTATGCATCCCAGACCTATAACAACGTGCCAACGGCCGATGGCCGCCGAATTCAAATCGGTTGGGGACGTATCAACATACCCGGCATGCCGTTCAACCAGATGATGACCTTTCCGGTCGAACTCACGCTCCATTCGACGGACGACGGCATTCGGATGTTCGCGTTACCCGTTGAGGAAATCGAGCAACTCCGCTCGCGGGTATATCAGTTCGAGAACCAGCCCATCGTGCCGGGCGAGAATCTGCTCAAAGAAATTCAAGGTGAACTCTTTGACTTGGAAGCGGAGTTTAGGATTGGCGATGCAGATCGAATCACGCTTGTCGTGCGAAACACGCCCATCATATACGACGCGGCCAATGCCAATCTCACCTGTGGCGATCGCGAAGCGCCCATGCCCGCCGACGACGGGATCATTCGATTGCGCGTTCTCGCTGACCGCACCTCCATCGAGATCTTCGGCAACGACGGCGCGGTGTACCTGCCGGTCGGAGTGATTCTCGATCCCGGTCAACGCAGCCTCGCACTTGACGCTGTCGGAACCGGCGCGGTAGTGGAATCGCTATCCGTCTACGAACTGAAATCGGCTTGGCCGATGCCGGAGAGCGCGGCAGAAGCGCCGCGCATCGTGGGACCGGAAACGTATGTGATCCTTGCCGACGGCGAACGGGTCACCTCGTTGGGGAACGGACATGTGAAACTCGAAGGCAACCTCTTCGTACTATTCGACGGACGAATCGCGCCCCACGAGAACACCTCCGTCGCGTTGTTTGCCTCAGACACCGGTTCGATCGGCGGCTCGTTCGACAATGTGGTCCTTCCCGACGATTGGTTGTGTGACATCGACTATGTCACCTCACCGCCCAACGTGGTCTTGAGCAACTTCCGGCCCGCTCGCGCGCCTGCCTTCCCCGGCGCAGAAGGCTTCGGGAAATACACCGTCGGCGGGCGCGGAGGAAAGGTCATCGAGGTGACCAACCTGAACGACGACGGCCCCGGCAGTTTGCGTGCCGCCTGCGAAGCGGAAGGTCCGCGCACCGTAGTCTTCCGCGTCTCCGGAACGATCCCACTGGAATCCGAACTCGAGATCGAGAATCCCTACATCACCATCGCGGGACAGACCGCGCCCGGCGACGGCATCTGCATTAAAAACTACCAAGTCAAGTTTAGGACGAATCACGTCATCATGCGCTACCTACGTTTCCGTCCCGGCGATGAAGCGGGAGTAGAGCAGGACGCGTTCAGCGGGGAAGGGGATCACATCATCATCGATCACTGTTCCGTCAGTTGGGGAGTGGACGAAACGCTTTCCATCAATAAAGCGTCAAACCTCACCGTGCAATGGTGCATGGTCACGGAAAGCCTAACCAATTCGATCCACAAGAAAGGCGCCCACGGCTACGGCGGGCTCTGGGGCGGACCCGGCGGGTCGTTCCACCACAACATCCTCGCCCACCACACCAGCCGAAACCCGCGCGCGTCGGGCAATCGCGACTCCGGATTGCTCGACTTCCGCAACAACGTAATCTACAACTGGGGTTTCAACAGCGCCTACGGCGGCGAACTCTGGCCACGCAACTGGATCAACAACTACTACAAAAGCGGCCCAGCCACTTCCGAAAACGTGCGCGACCGCATCTTTCTCCAGAAGCATCCACGCGGCAAAATGTACGCGGACGGAAACTTCGTCCATGGTTTTCCCGAAATCTCGGCCGACAACTGGGCCGGTGGAATCGATTTCGCCGAAGACGGCGAAGCCAGCGAAGAAACCCTGCGCGTTCGCGACGCCTACACAGTCGCTCCTGTGACGACGCATCCTGCGGCGGAAGCATTCTCGCTGGTACTCGATCAAGCGGGCGCGTCACTCCGTCGCGATATGGTAGACACCCGTATCGTAGAGGAGATCCGAACCGGTACGGCGCGCTTCGGCGAAACCTACAAGGGTGGGGGAAAGGGGATCATCGATTCCCAGTCCGCAGTCGGCGGCTGGCCGGAGCTTCGTTCGGAACCCGCACCCAGCGATGCCGACCATGACGGCTTGCCAGATTCCTGGGAGACATCCAATGGGCTTGACCCCGCGAATCCAGACGACGGCTCGGCTGACCGCAACAACGACGGCTACACGAATCTTGAAGAGTACCTGAATGGGCTGATTCCCTGATCACAGGTCCGTGTGCGTCCATGTCAATAAAAAGAAGCGGGAGCCTCACCGCCCGGTGAGACTCCCGCAAAAAAATTCAGCTTGGGATGACCTTACGAGGCCTTGCGAACCTTCGCCGGGGCTTTCGTAAACTTGCCTGCCTTGATGTACCGGGCACACACCCGAACGCGGCGCACCGTGCCGTTTTCGTCGACAATGCGGATTTTCTGCAAGTTCGGCTTCCAGCGGCGTTTCGAGATGCCGGTAACGTTCTGGCCGATACCACCCTCACGCTTGGCTTTACCGCGCCGAATCACGCGCTTGCCCACGCGGGGTTTCTTTCCACTGTAATCACAAACTCGAGCCATGATATTCTCCTGGTCGTTTCACGGGCGCACCCGATGAGTCTTCGAAGAGGTCGTTGGGGCGCCGGACCGTAGCTTACTCACATGCCAAAGGCCCGTTAGTCTAGCATGTGAAGGGTTCTATTTCAACTTTTCGATGACGCTAAAATCGAACGTCTCAACGACCTGCAACGCAATGGACCTCGAGGGGATTCACTGTAGTACATCGAGTTTCACGAAGCGGATCGATCTACTCCAAGGAATCAGATGAAACTCCACGATTTTCCTGCGCGACTACGATTCGCGGTCCCGGCGGCGCTGCTGGTCGCATGCGTTTCCGGCTGTGCTGGGCTGGGCAACCAGGTCCAGCGCGCACCGTTGCCCCCCGGCGCGCCCGAGGCCGAGACCATTGTCGAGGCCCTATCCGCCAATGATGCTGCCATGCAGAATTTCCGCGCGGCGGGAACCTTCACCCTTGAATCCCCGAAACTGGAGGCCGTCGAACGGTTTCCTACGGGCACCATCGCCTTTCGTAAGCCGGATGAGCTATTCGTGGAAGGCCGGCTGGTCGTAGGCATCATCGCCTTCCGGCTCGTCTCGATCGGCTCCGAGTTTCTTATCGAGTTCCCGCGCAAACGCGACCCGGACGAACGCTACTTCTACCGCCTCGAAGGCGAGACCCTCGAAAGCGTGCCGTTCAGCGTGTCCCCCGCCGACGTGGCCCGGGAAATGTTTACGCCGCCCGATTGGTTCTCTTACGATCGGGGTCAGATCCGGGTCGTCGCATACGACCAAGAGTCCCAAACGGCTACCCTGGAACTGGGTCCGCGACGGCGGCCGGAGCGGCGGCTCACCGCGCAGGGCCTGCCGTGGGTCATCGTGCGAAACCAGCGCCTGGGACCCGACGGGGAAGTCATTTCCGACACGGCGCTCAGCGACTATCACGAAATTGACGGCGTTCGCTTTCCAGCTTCGGTAGACGCCCAGTTTCCCGGCGAGCAATCCCGAATGACCTTTGAAATGCGTAACGTTAGAATTAACACCGATCAGGTCACCGACGACCTGTTCACGATCAAATGGCGGCCCAGCAATGTCGAACAGCCTCTCTCAGATGACGCCGGCGGAAATCGCGGCGTCCTTGAACCTTAAACCCTTCCAGGGAAAACAGATCTTCCGCTGGATTCACCAGAAGCGCGTCTTCGATTTTGACCGCATGAGCGATCTGTCCAAAGACTTGCGCGCCCGGCTCGCGGAGGGTTTCTCCGCAAATCAGCTCGAACTGGTGCGGGTCTCCGCGTCGCCCCGGTCGGAAGGTACCCGAAAGGCACTCTTCCGTCTGGCCGATGGCGAAACGGTCGAGTCTGTCCTCATCCGGGATCGGGAACGCAGCACCATCTGCCTTTCCACTCAGGTGGGCTGCGCCGTCAAATGCAGTTTCTGCGCCACGGGCATGTCGGGCTACTCGCGAAACTTGACGCCGGGCGAGATCGTGGAGCAGGCCCTCTATCTCCTGCGCGATGAAGACCTGGGGGAGAGGACCCCCAATATTGTCTTCATGGGGATGGGGGAGCCGTTCCGGAACTATGACGCGACCGTTGCCGCCATCCACTTGTTGATGAACCCCGATGGACTTGGGATTGGCGCGAGGAAGATTACGGTGTCCACTGTCGGCGAGGTCAAGGGCATCGAACGGTTCAGCCAGGAGGATTGGCAGGTTCGGCTCAGTGTATCGTTACATGCCGCGAACGACGCGACACGAACCAAACTGATTCCCCTCAACAAGAAATATCCCCTGGACGTCCTGCTTGCGGCAGTGCGCGCGTACGTGGAACGAACGGGCCGGCAGGTCACGTTTGAGTGGACCCTGCTCGACGGCGTCAACGACTCACGGAAGGATGCTCAGGAACTCATTGACGTAGTGCGGACCGTAAAAGCCAGCGTTAACCTGATTCCGTACAATCCGGTTGCGGGTCTGGGCTTTAATCCGCCACCCCTGGACCGTTGTGAAGCATTTCGCGACGCACTGGTCAACGCCGGTGTCACAGCTACGCTTCGCAAGGAGCGGGGACAGGATATTGATGCCGCGTGCGGGCAGCTCCGTCGGCAGCACGTTGAACTGGCATCTTGACCCACGCGGCTTAGTGCCGCTCCCGATCGGGTGACTGGTCCCATTGGGCGTCGTCGCCGAGTTCCGTCTCGAGAGCGAGTTGCAACGCATTGAGTTTCCGCTCGACTTCAAGTCGAACGCGCTCAACCTCTTCGGGAGATGCGTCTTGTGCCGCGGCGATGGGTTCACCAAACGCACAGACGATGTGCGAGAACGGCTTCGGCAGCACCATGCGGTCCCAGGACCGCAAGCGCCAGCACGGGGATACGCCAAGTACGAGTGGGATGATGGGCGCCCCGGTCCGGCCTGACAATATCGCCACACCCGGCTTCGATTCCCGTCGCGGTCCTCTCGGACCATCCAGGGTGATTCCGACCGTGACACCCAGTCGTAGCGCCTTTTCCAACTGCTCAAGCGCTTCACGACCCCCGCGGCTGGAGGACCCCCGAACCGCATGGATTCCAAATGGCTCAATGACGCGTGCCGCAAGCTCACCGTCGTAGCTGTAGCTGGTTAATGTATGGTATCCGGTATTTCGCTGCGTCCAGATCGCAAGGGGAAGCACCTCGTGCCAGAACGCAATGATCACACCGCCATGGCCCTCTTCCAACTTTTGTAAATTGCCTAAATCCCGTACGTTAACACGACAGGTCAGGCATAGGACTCTGTAGAAGAAAGAAAAAGCGAACGAGATTATAGATAGAGTAAGTCGCTGCTTTAAGGTAAAACAAACAGGACTTACGTACTCCAGATCGGCATGTCTCAATGGTATTCCATGCCCTTTAAGAGCTGCCAGACAACGCGCGTGCGAGGCGTGGGGAGGGCAGACTGCTGTGCGCGTCGCATGATCTCACCGCTTATGGCGTCAATTTCGGTGCGTCGCTTGGCTCGAACGTCCTGCAACATGGAAGAGATGTTATCTTTCGTTTCCTCGCAGGTGGCTTCGGCGACTTCGACCAAGCTCTTGTCGAATCGGTAACCTTCCGTGCAAGCTACCTTTACGGCTTCAACCACCAAGTCGCGCATGAGTTGGCGCGCTTCCGGAATTTCAAGTATCTTGCCATTCGGAATGTCCAACAAACCGGTGATCGGATTGATCCCGGCATTCACCGCCACCTTTTCCCACACGGCCTGGCCAGGAGACTCGGTCAGGTCCAACGCAAAACCCGCCTTCTCCAATGCGCGAGTAGCCGTGTCGACCGAACAGGAAGTCCAAGCGCCCAGACGCGTCGTTCCCGAGGCGGCATGCCGAACGTGTCCTTCGTCAAGCAGCGTTGACGCCTCTGTCGTGACGCCAACCAGCAAGTTCGCACTGCCCACCATGGAACAGAGTGTTTCAATGTTACCCAATCCATTTTGAATGGTCAGTACAGCACTTCGCCCATTTATTCCTAATGAGCTTGTAGAATATGACTTTACACATACAATGACAAGATCTTGCCCGCCTGGAACACTTGAAACAACCTTGACCTTCTGCGTCTCCGCACCGGTTGCTGTTTCGACCGTTATCCCCTTAGAATTCAGTCGAGTCGCTCGGTCTGAATGATGATCCACAAGGGTAACATCCACACCCGCCTTGGCAAGGCGAGCTGCGTAAAGACATCCCATGGCTCCGGGTCCGATGACTGAGATCTTCATGGTCTTAATTCCCCACCCCCATGTCGGATTGAGAGTCTCATTCCTCCGCTAGCGATTTGACGAAGCAGTCCTCAAACCCCTTGACCTTCCGCATTGCATCGCGAGCGGACTCTGCCGCCACGCGATCCTTGTACTCTCCCACCAACGCGCGGACATGTTTACCATCCGTGGACGGGACGAGATTCACGGTGAAGTCGGTCGCTTTTTCAGTATCATCCTTGAATCGTTTGGCTCGGTCGAGGTTGTTCGAGTCGAAGGACGCCACTTGAATCGTAAATGGCCCTGCCGCGGAGGTCGTCGCGGGTTGCGACGTTTCCACGGGATCTGCCGGTGAGGAGGTCTCGGCTGGCGTCGGCTCTGGTTCCGTTGTCGCCGTTTCAGGCGCGGCCGGTTCTACAGGCATAGCCGGGGTAGCCGGCACCGTCGCGGGCTGGGTCACAGGCGGCGCTTCCTTTGCCGCGGTTTGTGTCGAAGTCTCCGGATTAGGCGTGTCCGGTTTCGTTGACGTAACATCGTTGCGGTCGCGCCGGGGTGGTGGGGCGGGGATGTACTTTGCATTCGACTCGCTGCGTCTTGCCGACGAACCCGATGCCCCAGTAGAACTTCCAGTCTTCTCCGATTCCGCCGGCAACGTGACGGGCCGCGGCGCAACCTGTCTGCCTTCGCCCTGGGACGCCGCGGTCCCCGCAGGCACTCGCTCCGGAATCTCAGCGGATTCTGAGTTCGACGCCACCGGAGCGGAACCCGAATCGCCGGTGAACCGCTGAACCAGGATGCCCGCGATAAAGAGCGCGCACATCAGCAGCAGCAACGCACAGATCGCCATAACGAGCTGATAAGAGGAAAGCTGGAGCGCGGGTTGTTCCTTGGAACCCCGCGCGCGATTTCTATTCGGATTGCCCATGTTCGGTCAGCGCCACTTCCTCGGGTTGCGCGGCCTCTTCGTTCTCAGCCGCCTCCAATGCACTCAACTGCTCAACGAGCCGCGTACGGCCCTGTTCCATTTCCGCAAAGGTGAGATTGGGGTCCCTCACTTCGATCAGCCGATTGTTAATACGGTCCGTAAAAAGGGCAACGCGACTGTCTCCATCGCCTTCGGCTGATTCCTTCACATGCCGGAAGACTTTTTGCCGACGCAACAACTGGGCGGCGAGAAACGCCTTCGCCAACTCTACCCGATCGGTTGACTCCACCGCATCGTAAAAGAGCTTGCGCAGCGGCGAATACGCCTCTTCTGGTTCCTGTTCGGCCACGCGGGGATCGATATACTCCGTTTCCCACACGGCCAGGGCGCTGCTCGCCATTTCAGGTTGAAAAGACTCGCGGGCGAAATCGAGCCGCACCAAGGCCTGGTTTTCAATCTTCACCATGGACACGACGGTTTCACCATGCTCGAACGACCGTTCGGTCGCCGCGCACTCCCGTCCAGGTTTGCCAATTCGAATTTCCATATGAGACTACTTGCTACTCCCCGATGATGCGGGCTTTCTCGCTCCAACAATACCCCCACCAATTTTAAGCAGATCGACCAGTATTTTTCTAGGGGCGTCGATTACGCGAAATGCTTCGTTCGCCGCTTCCAGGGCTCCGCTCACCAACGTTACGTGTACGGGGGGCGTTTCCGCAAGGGAACTCACGGGTTTGAACGTAGGCCCGGAAAGCGTAAAGGCCAGTTCGATATCCTGCTGTGCCAGACGATGCCCCTGCACGTTGAAGTTCTCCGCGAGCAGGGGAATGCGTTCCGCCGCGTCGGGCGTAACGGCAATCTGAATACCGTAGTTCATATCGCCGTCGGTGACGAATTGCCCACTCGCCTGCATGCGCATCGCGTCCGAGGTCAGTTCGATACGTGGCGTTCGCACCACATCTTTCTCGAACTCCACATCGGCTTCAAGCGACGAAAACTTCAACGAAGGCGGGAGGGAAGAGACCTCGGAAGATTCCATCTGCTGCTCCAACATGGCCAGCAGGTAGTCGGCACTGAACTGCCCTTCGCCCATCGTGAAGTACCCTTTGCCTTGCAAGGTTCCGGGATCGTCGCGATCCTGGGAGTAGGCGATCTTGCCGGACATGTTTCCCCGGAACACGTGGGGCAGGTCCAGCGTATCCATCATGTACGCCGCCGGGATGCCTTCCCAACTCGCTTCCGACTCGAACGAATTCTGCTTCCGATGGCTTATGTAGGACCCGCTGACGCGGCCCTCGTCAACCACGGCTTCGTAATGGCGCAGCCCGACTTCGGTCAGCGTGGCGAACCCTTCGCCGTTGAAGTTCGTGCCACGCCACGGCGGGACCGTTAACTGCTCCGCTGCGATCCGGTACGTCCAGCGCCGATCCACGGGGGGATACTTCTCGAAATCCCGCTCGAGCGGCGCGAACCACGTTCCACCCCGTATGGGAGGAGTCTCGCCGGATTCCACGTGAATCGTCAATTCTCCGGTCTCTTCTGACCCGCTGGCCATCCCGCCTTCGAGACGGACGCCTTTCAGCGCGATAGGAACTTCGCTCGTGTCTGCCTGAAGCGAGATCCGATCGATGTCGCAGGTGAACCGGGAACGCCAGCCATCGGGGCTGGCTTCATCCCGCTCCCAGACGTAAGTGCCGTTCGACCCTTTTCCTCCCGTAATGGTGTAAGGGAGCGGGAGGCATTTGCCTACGGACACCACGTCCACGGACTCCGACCGCGCCTCCGCCTGTTTCAGGCGCCATTTCGCGCCGTCATGATACAGGCTCGTCGTGCCCGCGAGTTCTGTTCCCGCGATGAGGCCTTGGATCGTGCATTCGACGGACCGGCGAGGAGTGAACGTGCCCGTAACTTGCCCGTTGGCGCCGATACCGACGGGCTTGAGAAACCACCAGCGATACCCGATCTCCGTCTGAGTCGCGTCGATATCCGCCTCGAACTCGACTTTCTTTTCGGTGAACTTCACTTTCGCGTTAATCACGCCGCTTCCCGCGAGTTCCGCGTTGCGAATGGTGCTGGCAAGTTTCGAGTCCTCGATGGCGGTCAACGACCCGGCGACCGTGGCGCTTCCTGTCTTCGTGTCGAGGTCGTAGCTCCCGGTTAACATCATGGGCTGCCCCATGAACGTGGCATTGAGCGGGTTGACTTGGACCGCGCCCGCTTCAAGCGTCACCCGCCCGGCCAGCCCCGTTGCCTCCAGCCCCGTGGTCTTGTGCACGATTTTGCCGTCGAGCACAGGGATCGTTCCGCTGGGCTGTTTACTTTCGGAGTCCCACGCCACCTCAAATCGGCCCAACCGAAGCTCGCCCCCCGGATAGGTTGAATTGGCAGGCCGGAACGTCATCGCCCCGCCTTGCGCAGCGGCCACCGTCCGGATGACGGGGTTCTCGGTTGTGCCCGTGAGGGTCAACATGCACTCTTCCAGTTCATCGACGGTGTACTCGATTTCGCCAAACTGCTCCAGGCGATCTGCCAAAACGGAACTCAGGATTTCGCGTACGGGCAATCGGGAAGATGTGAATGTCAGGTCCAGCACGGGCACCTCATTGCTGAATGCAACGGAGCCACTGAGGTTTCCTGCCAACGTTTCGGTATCCGCGCTGGCCATACTCAACCGCAGCGTGCGGGTATCCGGGTGGTACGTCCCGTAGGCACTCAGCGCCCCTGTCACAGGGGGCAGATAATCGGGCTGGTCGCGCACTTGAAGGTCTTCGAACAATGACTCCAGAGACAGGGAGATCGAGCCATTCTCGTTGCCGGCGAGCCGGGCAATTGGCGCCGCCGAGCCGGTCCGTACAATGCGCTGGCTGGCGGGCAGGAACACATTCACGTCCTCGGCGGATATCTCATCGCACTGAATCCGCAAGTCAAAGCTCGTTGCCGACGAGTACTGAACGTCGATGTTGAAGCCCTTGTCCTCGTCGCCGGCCAGATCCCCGTCGATCGTGCCGGTCACCGACGACGACCCGGTGAGCCTCGCGATGTCGAGATTCAGCGAAGTCAGCTCAAGTCGGGTATCGCGGACTACGTTTTCCACGACGAGGGTACACCCCGAACCGGTCAGTCGAAAGGGGATTCTTGAACCGGCACGTTCGCTGCCAGACGGTACGTCTGGCGAGAACCAGGGATTGTCCGGGTCTCTACGAACACGAAACGCCGCACCGTCCAACCGGATATGCTCGACCGAGATATCACCCGCCAGAAGGTCCAGCAGATCGATGTAGACGACCGCTTCGGGTGCGGTCACGTGGAATTCGCCGTACGAAGCCGTCGGATATCGCAGTTCAACCCCCTCCGCCCGAAGCCCGCGCAGTCCGAACGCAGTGACCTCTTCGACTTCCAGGTGGGCACCCGTACGGGTGCGAGCCGTTTCCAGAAGAACACCCCGCAACCCCTCAAGACGGTATTTGGCATACAGGGCGCCACCGGCCACGACCGCAGTCAAGACCAGCAGACCCACTAACCACAGTCGGGAATAGCGGGACGTCGCGACGTTCGACTCGTCCATACTACGCAGGGAATCAACTGCTGGCGTTCGTTTCGGCCGGAACCTCAGCCGCCGGTTCGTCCGATTCGATCCAATTGAGCCCCTTCTCCTTGATTATTTGCGTTCGGAGCTTCTCGGAGATTTCCGGGTTGTCCCGCAAGAACTGGCGGGTATTTTCACGCCCTTGGCCCAGATTCTCACCGTTCATGGAGAACCAGGCGCCGCTCTTTTGAATGAGCTTGCTTTCGACGGCCAGGTCCAGCAGGTCTCCCTCCCGGGAAATGCCCTCGTTGAACAGTATATCGAATTCCGCCTGGCGGAAGGGAGGACCCATCTTATTCTTCACGACCTTCGCCCGAACCCGGTTACCGACGTCCTGGTCTCGCTCCTTGATCGTGGCGATTCGGCGCACGTCGATCCGCATACTCGAGTAGAACTTCAGCGCGCGGCCTCCGGTGGTAGTCTCCGGGCTGCCAAACATGACCCCAATCTTCTCACGAATCTGATTGATGAAGATGACCAGGGTCTTGGAACGGCTGATCGACGCCGTGAGTTTCCGCAGGGCCTGCGACATCAGGCGGGCCTGAAGACCTACGTGGGTATCACCCATTTCGCCCTCGACTTCGGCCTTCGGAACCATCGCCGCTACCGAGTCAATGACGATCACATCCACCGCGTTGCTCCGCACGAGCGTTTCGCAGATCTCCAGGGCCTGCTCCGCCGTATCCGGCTGCGATACCAAGAGGTTATCGATATCGACGCCTAACCGGGTCGCAAAGGTGGGGTCCAGCGCATGCTCCGCGTCGATAAAACAGGCGATGCCGCCGGCCTTCTGTGCGTTCGCAACCACATGGAGCGCAAGGGTCGTCTTACCGGACGACTCCGGGCCAAATACCTCGACCACACGGCCGCGCGGCATCCCGCCCACGCCCGTGGCAATATCCAGCGAAAGACTGCCTGTGGATATGGCAGGTGCGCGCCGATCAAAATGATCATCTCCAAGTCGTACCAGCGTGCCGCGACCAAACTGCTTCTCGAGTTGTGAAACCGCGATATCCAAGGCCTTGCCCTTCGGATCGGTCTTCGTGTCAGCCATCGGAGTTCTCCTTCAGAGATACTGAAAATCTTTTCACTTTCCGTATACTACACACAGCCCCGCGCTCTGTCAAGTAGTATTCTCAGCAGGAAATCGAACCCCTCCATTCTAGTCTCTTCCATGACGAAAGTCCAAGCTATTCGTGGTGACCCCATTCGCAACCATTTGCTCGGCCGATATCTGGAACTAAGCCCCACAGTTCCGCAATCACGTCATCGGCGCAGCGTGGGAGGGCGGAAGGGCTTACGCGGGCGCTGGGTCATCATACAAACGAGCTAGTTGATGTGAAATCCCCTCGCAACGTTTGCGTTTCCTTTGTTTCTCTAATCTATTTGCAAAATATCCGTAATTCGTACTCCAAGCTGAAAAAACTGAATCCATGGGTATAGTTCACACGACTAACGTTAAAGAAGACGCAGCCCAATCCTTTCCATGAAAGCCGACGTAATTACATGGCAATATTGGGAAACAAAGATGGGTAATGCATGAATTACTTTTTCTCGTTTAGGCCCAATAGTAACATGAATCATAATAAGAATCCTCTTCACATAAGTCGAATGACTGAGAAATACCTAGTCAAATATACGCTAACGTAAATAAACTACCTTGTAACTCACTATGGCGCTTATTCATGACCCGGGTCAGTATGCAGGTATTCCTTAAGTACGCCATTTACTGGCGTTAATTTATCTGATTGCGCACAGACACTTGAGCGGCGTTCTGGCGTCCCGCCCAGAATTGATGCTGCGTCTGGCCGCCCGAAAAACGGGTCCAGGGACGGCAGTGGTCCTAGTTCGAGGTAATAGCGGCGATTGCGTGAACGGTCCAATTGACACCGCAATAGGGAGGTGATAAAATACCGCTTGCCTTACGAGCGGGATTAACTCAGTTGGTAGAGTGCCAGCTTCCCAAGCTGGATGTCGCCGGTTCGAACCCGGTATCCCGCTCCATTTCTTCATCTACCAATTCTGTTGCTCCGTAGCCGTCTCCGCCAAGCGGCGCTCGCGACGCCAGACCCTCCGTATCACGTGACGCATTCAAACAAGCGTCCGGCATAACCCGCCATCGTCTGATCGTCCGACCATGCGCCGCTATCCTGGGGAGTGGAGGAGATCTGTCGTCGGCCTGACCGCGGGACTTCGAGCCAACCAACGAAGCGCGCATCCACCGCGACGGGACGCAGGCAACTCGAGTACGCCAACACCAAGCACGTATTCTCGCGTCACTCCGCGTAAATTATCTCGCACACGCAAAATACGCTGCGCGATGCAAATCATCCGGGAAGATGAATGCTGCGACTTTTCGCAACGCCCAAACCACTGAAAACCCCATGTAGTTCTATACGCTGAAGACACAAATGAAGTCGACACAGGCCTGTCAAAGAATGAGTTAGGCGAGATAGCTCACACTGGACGTCAGGTTTAGATATGACAAGTAGCGCCGTACGGAAAGCCGCAGCCCGCCATTTTGCAGCCTCAATTTTGAACATAATATATATTATCGGACGTTATATTGACCAATGACCGCGCAATCGACGGGAGAATCGGGTTGGCCTCTGGCCACTCCCAGGGTCACTTTTCGCCGACATCCCCTTCCGCCAGATCCGGCCCCGCCATCAAGCGAAACTCGGGATGCCGGGACCTACGACTTTCCTTTGATTACGGCGAGTGTTTCTTTGAGGGCCTGAGCGAGGCGCCCCAAGGCTTGCAGACAATCTTGCTCATCGGCGTCTGCCTCGGACTCGGCGCGGGCTAGTTCAACGGCGAAGGTATATGCTGTCTGGAGCGCGAAGGCCTGGGTATCGATCCTGGGGCTGGACTCCTCGATTTCCCCGAGGCGCTGGTTGACCCGGCCTACGATGCGGAGCGTCGTGGCTTCGTCTCGATAAACGGGAACGGTGACGGTCTTCCCTCCCATCTTGACTTGCAAAGTGGGATTCTTCATGGCCGAAACTCGTTTCGGAGGGATTTCACGCTGCCCAGGAGCACCTGAAGGGAATTTCGAAGTTCCTCTACACGCGTCCGGAGGCGCGAATTCTCCTCCTGAAGTCCCGCGATTTCTTCAGCGGATCGAGTTAGTGTCGCCAATTCTTTACGTTGACGCCATTGCTCTTTCTGCATTTCTTCGTGGCGCTCGCTGGCGACATCGATTTCTTCGACGGCGGATACCGCAGCCGCCCGGAGCTGGTCCATCAGGAGCGCAATCTCATCGACCTTCTCCCGAATCGAAGGTTTCACCGCAACTGGGCCTCGAATTTATCCTGCAAGGTGCGCAGGATCTTGTCCCAACTCTTTTGAGTATCCTTGTCCGTCAATGTCCGATCTGGCGACTGGAATACCAGCCCCAAGGCAAGGCTTTTCTTTCCCTCGGGCACTTGTTTCCCGGTGTATACATCAAAGATTTCAATGCGTTGCAGGAGCTTGCCGGCGGCGGCCCGAGCCGTCTCCAGCACCTCGCCTGCCGGCACGGCTTCGTCGAGGACCACGGCCATGTCGCGTAGTGACGGCGGGAAGACGGAGACGGCCTCGAAATGCTCATCCGCGCGGACACATTTCAATAGAGGTTCAAGGGCCATATCCATCACGTATACGGGCCGCTCGATGTTGAACCGCGCGGCTACGTCGTCATTGATCTTCCCCAGCGCACCAATCGACTGTTCGTCATACAGTAACGCGGCCGCATGGCCTGGTTCGAATGTGGCTTGCTCTAGCGATTGGAGGATTAGCGAGACGCCGAAGAAGCTGGCGACTGACTCTCCAATACCCTTCAAATCGTAGAAATCGGCGGTGCGCGGCTCGGCGCTCCAGTGTCTGCTCCCCCGTCTTCCCGCGAGCGCGATGCACAGACGCGTGGGCTCATCCGGCAACTCTTGGCCCTCAGAAATATAGACCTTCGCGATCTCGAACAGGCCGACGGACTCCACCCCGCGTCGCAGGTTTGTCGACACGGTTTGAAGCATGGCCGGGAGAAGGCTTGCGCGCATCCCGGCGTGATTCTCTGAAAGCGGGTTCTCGAGGAGGATCATCCGGGAGGCTTCCTGCTCCAGGCCCGCCGCCACCGTGTCAGACTGCGAGGCAAAACTGAGGCTCATCATCTCGCATAGCCCAATTCCAGCGAGGAAGTGCTTCAGCTTCCGCAACGTCTTTTCGGCGGGCGCATAGACTTGTTCCGTCTTTCGCACCCGGGGTAAGCTGGAAGGTATTGTATCATAGCCATGTAATCTGGCCACTTCTTCGATAAGATCAGCTTCCTGAGTCACATCGTACCGCCACGACGGAATAGAAACATTACATGAATCGACTTGTGATTTCTCAATACCGAAGCCCAACGACTCCAAGTACCTATCCTGCGCATCCGGTTCCACCGCGCCACCCAACAGGGCGTTGGTTCGGGCGTAACGTAGCGTCACCGTCCGCGCTGGCGCGCGTCCGGGATACTCGTCCAGGACACCTTTCGCGCATTTCGCCCCCGCGAGTTTCTCGATAAGTGCCGCGGCCCGATCCAGGGCAAAGCGCGCCATCTCCGGATCGGCGCCTCGCTGGAACCGGGTCGAGGACTCGGACTGCAGCCCGAGCGCCTTTGATGTGCGCCGGACAGATTGCGGCTGGAAGTAGGCGCTTTCCAGGAACAGGGTCGAGGTATCCTCGCCAACTTCCGAGTCGAATCCGCCCATGACACCGGCAACCGCAACGGGATTTTCCGCGTCGGCGATGACGAGCATGTGTTCTTCGAGAGAACGCACCTGTTCGTCAATTGTTTTGATCGTTTCACCTTGTTTCGCTCGACGCACAACAATCTTATTCTGCAATAACTTATGATAGTCGAAGGCGTGAAGCGGATGCCCCGTTTCCAGCATGACATAGTTCGTAATGTCCACGATATTGCTGATTGCGCGCTGTCCGGCGTGTACAAGCCGCTGCACCATCCACAGCGGAGAAGGTCCAATCTGCACATCGGTGAGTACACGGCCCGTGTATCGCGGGCAAAGCTCCGTATCTTCGATGGTCACGCTGGAAAGGTCGCCGACGGGTCCCCCAGCTTCCCCGACGTTGGCATCCGGCAAGATCATGCGTGTACCCAGTGAGGCCGCAAGTTCGCGGGCGACCCCAATCATTCCTGCCCAGTCGCCCCGGTTCGGCGTGACCTCGATTTCCAGGATTACGTCGTCTAGCCCCAACAGCGGGATTGCGTCGGCGCCGATTGGCAAGTCTTGGGGTAGAATGAGGAGTCCGTCATGGTCCTGGCCAAGCCCGAGTTCCCGCGCCGAACACATCATCCCTTGGGACTCGACTCCGCGCATCTTCCGGCGCCCGATGGCGAATCCGCCGGGGAGGGTGGCGCCGACCACGGCCGTTGGCACCAAGTCCCCCACTTTCATGTTCTTGGCCCCGCATACGATTTGGAGGGGGTCATCCTTCCCCACGTCGGTCTGGCATACCACCAGCTTATCGGCATCGGGATGGGGCTTTATCTCGAGAATCCGGCCGACCCAGACCTCGCGCACCTCGGCGCCTGGCCGCTCAATGGACTCAATTTCCAGTCCGAGGAGGGTGAGACGGCGGGCAAGCTCTTCTGGATCCAGGTCGAATTCGACCAGTTCTTTTAACCAACGATAGGAAATCCGCATGTTAGAACTGCTCCAGGAAGCGTACGTCGTTTTCGTACAAGTAGGTGATGCTGCTGATCCGGTGGCGGACCATGGCGATGCGGTCGACACCGAGTCCAAAAGCGAATCCCGTATATTTCTCGTAGTCGTAGCCGGCGTGCTTGAACACTGCAGGATGGACCATACCGCAGCCCAGGATCTCCATCCAGCGGGACTGCGTGGATCCATCGGGCGCGGTGCTCGTCCACAGGATGTCCAGCTCGGCGGATGGCTCAGTGAACGGGAAAAAGTGTGGTCGAAACCTCATCTGCACGTCTTTTCCAAATAGTCGATGGATGAAGTGCATCAACGTGCCCTTGAGGTCGGCGAAGCTGACTCCTTCGTCCACCAACAGGCCCTCAATCTGGAAGAACATGGGGCTGTGAGTTGCGTCTGCGTCCACACGGTATACCTTGCCCGGTGCGACCACCGCGACCGGCGGCTTGGCGTTTTCCATAACCCGCATTTGCACTGGAGACGTGTGCGTACGCAATACGACGCCCGGCTTTACGAAAAAGGTATCGTGAAGGTCACGCGCGGGATGGTCTGCGGGAGTGTTCAGGCTGTCAAAGTTGTAGTACTCCGTTTCGACCTCCGGTCCGGTGGCCACCTGGAATCCCAATTCGCTGAAGATATCGATGATCTCCTCCGTAACTTGGGTGATGACATGAAGATGCCCGGTCGGTGGCCTGCGCCCGGGAAGACTGATGTCGGGACGGTCCCGACGGGCGGTCCCGGCTCTTTCCTGGACCTTGAATTCGGCGGCGCGGGCTTCGATGGCGTCGTTGAGTTCGACCTTCAATAGGTTTGCGGCCTTGCCTAAGGCGGGCCGATCTTCCGCAGACGCTTGGCTGACGCTCCGGAGGATGCTGGTGATGGCGCCCTTCCGTCCGAGAAATTGAATGCGCAGTTCCTCGATTCGTTGTGACGAATCGGCTTCCGCGATTTCGGCGAGCGCTTTGGTTCGGAGTTCTTCCAACTGCAGTTTCATGTAGATTTTTCCTGACTATTCAAACAGTGCGGAGCCGACTCGGACCTCTGTGGCACCTTCTTCAATCGCGATCTCGAAATCTGAGGTCATCCCCATGGAGGCAACGGGCAAATCATTGGAACGCGTCAGCTTCTGGAGCCCGATAAACGTGCTTCGGATGAGCTTTTCGTCGTCCGTCAACGGAGCCATAGTCATGAGACCGCGGACCCGTAGGTTGGGCAGGGTCAATGCCAAATCCAACATCTTCGGGAGAGCTGCCGGCTCCACCCCGTGCTTGGAGCTTTCTCCCGAGACATTCACTTCTACAAGCACGTCAAGGACCTTCCCCTCTTCTTTGGCTTTGCGATTTAGAATCTCCGCAAGCTCGGCACGGTCGACTGAATCGATACGCTGAAACAGCCGGACGGCCGCAGCGGCCTTTCGGCGCTGGAGGTTGCCGATCATGTGCCACACGATATCGCCCGGTAGTGTTGCGGTTTTCGACTCGGCCTCGGGAATCCGATTCTCACCGAAGTGGCGGACCCCGAGGTCGTAGAGAACGCGCACATCGGAGGCGGGACGTCCCTTCGTAACCGCGACCAACGTAATTGAATTGGCCTGTCGTCCAGACCGTTCAGCGGCAGCGGCGATTCGTTGCTTTAGGTCAATCAGTCTTGTCTCGATACTGCTGCTCACTGGTCCGCTTCGTCCCCGCATTTGGTCGAGACATGGTAGTTCCGCCGGTCACGGGAATCAAGCCGAGAATGCGGTATCACGGCTTGCTGAACCACGGTGTTATGCATACACGGCGCGTGCGGTGGGGCGCATCGCATCGGGGAGTAACCCTCGTTGCGAGGGGAGATTTCACGGCTATGCAGCGGGGGGAGTATAAAGTCTTGAAGCCAAAGCAGGTTCTGCGGAGTCGATCCGGTACCAAGCGTCTCCGGCCTGGAGAACGATATCCCCGTCAAGTTCTTCTATGGGTTCGCCAGCCTCGGGGTGCTCGTAGATGAGTTCGTACATTTCCGCGGAGCCCCGCTGGATGTCGATAACGGTTTCGCGTGCCTCGCGGGCGGATTCGTACCAAGTCCCATCATTAAACTCATATTGTTCACCCTGGTAGGTCTTTGGTAGATGGCGAACATACTGTTCCGAGTTGGCTTCGCGATCGAGTTGACTCTGTTCGGTCGCCGCCAATGGCTCGTTCGCGGCGAGTTTTGTATCCAGCATCAGACGGGTGCACTCATCCCAGAACTGATCGCTTGCCCAGCGGGCTCGGTCAAAATCGACAATCGCTTCGACGTAGCGTTCCTGCTGGACTTTCTCACGTCCGCTCAGCACGAGCATCCGGGTCAGTGCGTACATTTCGTCGCCGCCAGACTCGTCGACGATTCCCTGCCAATACTGTCGCGCTTCTTCGTAGCGTTGGGCCTCGATCTCACGGGCTTCCTGCGCCTTGGCCGACCACTCGCGAGCCTGCTCTTCATCCCCCTGTTCGGAGGCAAGGGCAGCGCGATCTTCTGCGGCCCGGGCCCGTACCGAAGCCCAATTCGCATCTCGTTCTTTGATTGCCCCATCCATAAGCTGGATGAAACGGGGTGAGAACTTGTTATCGGGCTGCCATTCCAGATAACTCTCCCATCCGGCTTTGGATTCTTCGTAGCGACCCACTTCCCCGAGTTGCCGGTAGAGTTGACGCCGAACCCAGCGGTCGTGGTCCAGGCGAATCGCCTCGGAGAGGTACTCGATTCCCTTCGGAATGTTCTCCAATTTCTCCTCGTAGATCCCAAATCCCAGATCGAAGTAGAGTTTGTAATTCCGGGGATTCTTCCGAATACCGTCTTTCAGGAACTCCACGCCGGCATAGTAGAAATCTTCGCGCTCCCCGACCCAATCTTGGTATTCGGGTTTGTAGGTGCGCAACTCGTAGGGCGTGAAATCCAATTGCGCCGTGATGTTGTAGGCAAGGTGCCAAGCGCCGACCAGGAATGCGTCGATAAACGTCGGGTCCAGCGTTACCACGGTTCGCATCATGGGGATCATTCGGTGGACGGAACCTTGGTGCCAGAGTTTGTCGACCTGGAGCCAAATGAGGTTCGCGGCCATCTTACGAAAACCGAGAAACATGTTTGCAAGACTGATGGAGGTGCCCCGTTCCTCGTAGAGGCCGGAAAGATTGAATTGGGACCCGGAGCTTGTCAAACGGCCATCGCGCAGAGCGGACACAAAATCTGCGCGTAACGGAGCGAGCTCGTTACTGCGGGCCATTCTCCACAGTTCCCAGTCTCGTCGCTCTTGCTCTTCGCTTTCAATTTGCCCCCGCTCTTCCTCACCGCCTTGCATTTCGGCGGCTTCGAGCGGCGCGGATGTGTAGCGGACGACTTTCGGGAAGGGTTCTCCGTCCTTGTCATAGTCCGATTCCGCCACCGGAACGTCGTCGAGAAAGACTTCACTTTCCTCGACCAAACGCTGGAAAAGCTGAATGTCGACTTCATCCGCCCGGTCTTGCGAATCGGGCTGAATGACCGTTCCCGGGATACCGAAAATGCGAACCTGGGTGCAAGCCGAGAGAATCCAGCGGTAGAATCGCTCGCTATCGCGCAGATGATCGAGACGCCGTCCCTGCAGCGACGCGACCGCGAGGACTGCAATGACGACCAGCCCGATTGCCAGATTTGGAAACTTCTTAGACATCGTGACTACAGTTCCTTGCGACGGAAAATCCAGTACGCCATGAGGTATCCGGCGAGTGCGTAGACAAGACCGTAGGCGATGATCTGAGAGAACTGGACGTCCCGCGGAGGGTCGTTCGGCTGGAGATACAGGATCTGATCCTTCAAGTCGAAGTAGCGGAGATTCGGGAGAACGTAGAACAAGCCAAACGCGATCTTCCCGATCATGGCGTCCAGGAATTGTTCCGTTTGCCCGGCCCGGTCATAGACGTCTTTCAGGTACTCCGTTAGGTTGCCGGTGACGTAGATGAAGAGGCCGGCAATCGTTGGGAGGACAGCGGAACTGGCGGTGCAGGAGATGGCAAAGGTGAACGCGGACACAATCAAGAATTGAAAGTAGGTGAGGATGATCGAATAGACGAGAAGAGTTGGCCAGACTTGCTGTTTGACATATAGGGCGAAGAAAAAGAGGCCCCCCATGAGGAGCAGATTCAGAAGCACAATGAACTGGATCCCAATGAACTTGCCGAGCAAGTATTGAAAACGTCTCACCGGCTTCGAGAGTATGGTATACACGACTCGATTCTCGACCTCGCCCGGTACAGCCGATGCGGACGCGAAAATCGTAATGAGGACGCCGAAAATGGCGATGGTCGTGACGCAAATATCCTTGATGAGTTTCACGTCCAGATCGGCGCCGCTATCTCCGATGGTTGACTGAGTCAGAAAGGCGGTGATGAACTGGGCGCCGAAGATGAAAAGAATGCTTACAATCAGGAACCCGATCATGATCTTCTTGCGAAGACCCTCTCTCCATGTATAACGCGCGATCGTAAACGAACCACGCAAGAAACCTGCGAACCCTTCCATGCCTTAGTTCTTCCCTTCCTTCTTGATGCGGGCGTCGCCGACGATGCGCACGAAGAGTTCTTCGAGCGTTTCGCGACGAGGAGCAATACTCTGGACCGTCAGGTGGTGTCCCTTGATTCGGTCCATGGCGTCATAGACGGACATTTCGTTTGGAATTCGGAGGCAGGCGCGAGAATCGATGGCATCTTCCGCGACAATCCCGCATTCGGCCAATTGTGCGGTGGCGGAATCCGTGATGCCGGATACTTCGATTACGACGTCGCGGTCTTTGAGCAGTTCCGAAATGGTACCGGAAGTTTGGATAACACCGTCGTACAAGATACCGACCCGATTGCTGATAAGTTCGACTTCGAGCAGTTCGTGGCTGGAGATCAGGAGCGATTTACCTTGCGATCGCAGTTGGACCAGAAGGTCGCGAATCTCCTTGCGCGCTACGGGGTCCAGGCCCGTGGTTGGTTCGTCCAGAATGAGAATTTGGGGGTCGCTCAACAGGCACTGCGCCAAACCAATTCGTTGGCGCATCCCTTTGGAATACCCCCTGAGCAATCGTTTACGGGCACGGGTCATGCCGACGGTCTCAAGGGCTTCGTCAATGCGTTTTTCCAGCGCCTTGCCGCTCAAGCCGTAAAGCTGGCCGTAGAACCGGAGTATCTCCTCCCCTTTGAGGAAGTCCGGATAGTAGGCGCCTTCGGGAAGGTATCCGATGTGGCGTTTGACACCAGGCGAGTAGATATTCTCGCTTCCCATGATTTTGATGCTGCCTGAGGTTGGAAAGATCAGCCCCAGAAGCATCTTGATCGTGGTGGTCTTCCCTGATCCGTTCGGACCGAGGTAACCGAAGATCTCTTTCTCATTGACGATAAGATTGAGGTTGGTAAGGGCGTGTACGTCTTGGCCTCCCAGGGCACCTTCGTACACTTTCGTCAGGTCTTGTGTTTCGATAACAGCCGACACAGAATCCTACCTTTGAGGTGACGACGACGAATTCGCCCGTGGCTCTTGCGAATTCGCGACCTTGGACTTACAACGCAGGTACACTGGCAAAAGCGCCGCGGATGATATCAGACAATTGGGTACCTGTCAACCGTCCGCAGCCAGATCTAACCGCGACTTTTCGCAGTATAGTCCGTTGGGGGACCAAAGTCTAGCTTGAATTACGTGCGCGATTGGCGAGCCGGCCCGCGGATTTCAAAAGTACCATCAGAATGACCATTCGATTCCGGCACCGACGGTCGTACGCCATTGATCGAGGTAGCGGAAAGCGGGTTCACTGTCGTAGTCTACCCGGAGGCCGAGGTTCAAACGCAGCCGATCCGCCAAGGGGTATAGGACGGTGGATTCATAGGCGCCGCGCCAGTTTCCAGCATCCCTGAGGCTTGGATAAAGGGAAACTTGTTCTTCCCAGGTGAACCGGTCGAACACATGGACCGTGTGGCGAAGGTTCAATCTCAAGCGGAGGTCCGTGTTGTCGCGCTCCAGATCGGCGGCGCGGTAATAGAGCGCGGCACGGGCGCCTTCCCACCCCGAATCGGGGGCCCGGTCTCTCCCGAAGCGTTCGTCGACGGACCAGTTTTCGGCCTCGAGTGAGACTCCCAGCAAGCCGGTCAGTTGTTGCCGGCGCGCTTCCCATAGCGTTTGCTCGCCTCCCGCGAAGACGGAAACCCTCGAATCGAGCAACTGATCGGCATCATGCTCGATGGCGAGCTCAATGGCCGGGCGAAGTCGCGCATCTGGAAGCCATCGCCACATGGAGGTCACCCGCCAATGACCAAGGGTCTCGGAGTTCTGGCCGAGGGTAAAAATAGCGTCAGCGGTCCACCGATACGCTTCATGCACGGTTTCCAGCTGAAGTCGCGCATAGAGAGAGACGTAGTCGTCGTTGCCGGTAGTCGCTTGGGCACCGGTGCCCAGGGAGGCCGACACGCCGGGCAACTCGTCAGGCTGTAGTGGGGCCGCTTCTTCCACGCGCACCGGCGCCACCGACACCAGCATAGACGTCGCCACCGGATAGGGTTCTCCTTCGTCTTTCGGGATGAATCGCATTTCTCCGTCGGATGTAACCAGGCGGCCGACGCCCCTTCCCCCATCTTTGAAGACGATCTGGACGTCGCGCGTAGTGGTAATCGAGGTAACGCGTGCAAGGGGAAGGATGAGCTGGCCGGCGAGTTCGGTGCGAAACATGGTGATGCCGTCGGCGATCTCAATGAGCGTTCCCGAAAGCTGATCGCCGTCGCTAAGTGAGATAGTATCGGCAGCACTCACGAGGCCGCTTGCTAGAAGCACTGCGAGGGCAAGGCCTTTGCTGAATGTCGACATCTTCTACGATCTCAACCCCTGTAGTCACACATCGCGATTGTACCTCAATCGGACGTATTGTGACACGCAATGGAATTCACGGGGCGCTTTCGATAGGCTCTTGAGGCCAATCGCGGTGTACTGGAAGGAGAATTTGGATGCTGGAACCGGTCATTTCCAATCCCTGGGTACGCGCCGTGGCGGCGCTGCTTGCGCTGGTGCTCCTGGGCGTGCTCGTCTACATCTTGAAGCCCATTCTGGTGCCTCTGTTCCTCGCCTTCCTCGTGGCCTACATATTCGACCCGGTGGTGGACTTTTTCGAGGCGCGCAAGATTTCGCGCATCGCGACCATCGCAGGTCTCGCAGTTGCGGGACTACTCGGGATTCTATGTGTGCCGTTGGTCGTCGTACCTTCGGTATATCACCAAGCCGAGAACCTGATCCGCTCTGCCGACACGGAAGTCACCGGCGGCAAATGGCTGGATCGGGTGTTGGAGAGGCTACCCATCGAAAGAATGGCAGCCGAACTGGAATCGCAAACCGGCGCGGACGAATCTAACGGGATTGCCGACGGCGATGGTCCTCCGCCCGCTGCCGAGGTTGTGGAGGAGGAGGGTAGCGCAGATACCGCCCTCGACGATGCTGAGGCTGGCGGCGAACAAGCGGATGCGCCTCCAGTTGACGCGTTAAACGCCCGCGAAGTGGTGGCCCGATACATTGGGCGATTCGTGCGCGAGTCCGCGGTCCAGTTTGTCATCGGCAATTTAGGCATGGTTGCGTCCGTAGGAAAAACGGCTGGCGCAAACCTATTCAACGTATTCGCGTTACTTGGCAATACGGTTCTGCAAGTCATCTTGTTTCTGGCGAATCTCGCGCTGTTCGCCTTTGTCGCCGGATATCTGTTGCGAGATTTTGACGGACTGGTGCGCGGTGCGCGCGAGTTGATCCCTCCCAAGTACGAAGCGAAGACGGTGTCGGTGGTTAGCGAGATCAACGATCAATTGCGGAGTTTTTTGCGTGGACAGACAACCGTATGCCTGTGTCTGGGCGCGATGTACGCCGTGGGTTTTCTCGTGGCGCAAACGCCATTCGCAATCCTGATTGCGGCGTTTGGGATTGTGGCAAGCTACATCCCCTTCTTGGGGGTGTCCATGGTGGCGATCGTCGCAGCGACACTCACCATACTCCAGTATGGCTTTGATTGGCACGTGTTGGTCGTTGCAGCCACAATCGCCTTGGCCCAGTTCATGGAGGGGAACTTCCTCACGCCGAAAATCGTCGGTGATCAGGTGGGACTCAACCCCGTGTGGGTGATTCTGGCGATTATGGTCTTCGGGAACTTCCTCGGATTCCTCGGTTTGCTTCTGGCGGTGCCCATCGCGGCAGCGCTCAAAGTGCTGGTGCTGGAGGCAGTCGCCTATTACCGGAAGTCCCCGGTCTTCACTCAGGGTCAGGCAGACGGCTGATTTTGCTGGGATTGGCCCTGAGGTTCGGACGCGCCTGACGTAAGCTGCGGCCGGGCCTGATGGCGAATGAAGCGCCGGTAGGTGGTATCCACGATGCCGAAAAGACAATACGATGCCGCGAGCGGGAACAACACGATGGAGGGCGACCTCCGGCTGGCGTAGTCAAAGACCGCGATGCCCACGGCGCAAAGCGCAAGCAAACGAAAGCCATTACGCGGCGCAAGTATCATCGCCTTCATCTTGTTCTTTGGGTACTGGACGGTGCTCACCATCAGATAGGCGATCACAAGCGTCAGGGGCCCGAATATCCACACCGGGACCGTCAGCACGAAGTAGTCCGTGAACAGCACAAAGGACGCGATGGTGATGGCGGCGGCGGGGCTGGGCAGGCCGATGAAGTACTCCCGGATTTCCGCTTGATACACGTTGAATCGCGCGAGCCTGAGCGCCGTGCAAATCACGTAGATGATCGCCATCACAGCGCCCGTGCGGGAGACGGCGTTCTGCTCGCCGGGAAGGTAGACTTGATAAATCAGCACAGCGGGAGCCACACCGAAGGACACCACATCGCACAAGCTATCGAGCTGTTTCCCAAATTCCGACACGCTCTTGGTCAAACGGGCTACGGTGCCGTCGAGCATGTCGAGCACGATCGCGGCGAAAATCCAGTACACAGCCCGGCTGAACTCGCCTTCGATGGCGGCGAAGATGCTCGCGATTCCGCAGTACAAGTTCAGGGTCGTGATGCCGCTGGCCAGGACGTTGATGGGCCGGCGGCGATTCGGCTTAGCGCGCCGTTTCCGGCTGCTCCGTGACGCCTTGGCGGCGGGATCGCGTTTGAAGGGGTTGCGTGCCATAACGGAAACTAGTTCTCAGGTTTATCCACGGCGTCGGCAAAACGCGCCATAACCGTCGCGCCGCCACGCACACTTTCCCGTAGTTTAACACACACCGGGGTTCCGGGGGGGAGATAGAGTTCGGTACGGGAACCGAATCGGATCATTCCGAATCGTTCCCCCTTGGTCAGACTATCCCCGACCGCCGCACGACATACGATACGGCGAGCAATGAGGCCGGAGATCTGACGTACGGTCACCTGGCCATGAGGGGTGCTCATGACCACCGTGTTGGCCTCGTTCACGTCGCTGCTTTCGGTCTTCATCGCATTAAGGAATTTTCCGGGGCGATAGCTGATGGATTCGACAGTGCCGTGAAATGGCGCGCGGTTGACGTGGACGTTGAAAATGGAAAGAAAGATCGACACGCGGCGGCAGGGTCCTTCGTAGTAGGGCGTGGATTCCAGGTCTTCGATAGCCACGACCTTACCGTCGGCAGGAGAAACGATGTCCTCCGACTTCTCGCTGATGTGCCTATGGGGGTCGCGGAAGAAGTAAAGCACGTAAACCCCCAGCCCCAACACGAGCAGGGATACTGCGAGTCCAAGCGGGGTGCCGCCTACAAACAGAAGCAGGATGGCACCGATGCCGATTGGTGGGCCGTAAAATGGCAGGCCTTCCCGCCAGCCGCTGAAGGGGGCGTTCACATCAAATTCCTTTCTTTCAGACTGACGTAACGATTGTCGCCGAACACGACGTGATCGAGCAGGCGAATCCCCAAGATGTCCGCAGCCTCGACCAGGCGGCGCGTGAGACTGATATCGTCGCGGCTGGGTTCGGGATCGCCGCTGGGATGGTTGTGACAGACGATGACGGCCGTCGCGCCTTCGCGGACTGCCTGGCGAAACACGTCGCGCGGCAGAGCAAGCGTCGCGTCGAGCACGCCGCTGGATATGGGCAGCACCTTGAGCACTTCGTTCTTGGTGTTCAGGAGGAGTGCTTTGAATTCCTCCGTCTCTTTGTCTTTGTAATCGATCATCAGGAGCTTGACCACGTCTTCGGCAGCGGTGATCCGCGGTCGCTGATCGGCTACATGGCGGGCGAGACGTTTGCCCAACTCGATGGCCGCCTTGATTTCGATCGCTTTGACCTCGCCCAGTCCTTTGACCTGCTGCAACTCTTCGATGGACGCCCGCGCGAGGGCGCGAAGATCGCCAAAGTGCTGGATGACTTTGTCCGCTAGCGCGACCGCACCGGTCTCGCGGGTGCCCGTGCGAAAGAGCACGGCGATCAATTCGGCGTCGCGCAAGGCTTCAGGTCCAAGCCGGGCGAGGCGCTCGCGAGGACGCTCGTCCGGCGGCAATTCGCGGACGGCGGTCGAGTATTCCAGTGGTTTCATGGCGCTGGCTTCCTCGCGCAAGCGATTCGTTCGATACCGGCAAGATCGCGACGGGCCTCGGGCGCATCGAACCCCGCATCCAACAGAAGCTCACGTACCATAGCATACTGGCCCAATCCCATTTCCAGCGCGAGCAGTCCGCCGGGAACGAGGCGATCCGGCGCGCCGTCGATGATCTTCCGGATGAGGTCCAGCCCGTCAGGGCCTGCGATGAGGGCGCGGGGATCTTCAAACAAGCGGATGTCCGGGGATAGATTGGCGTAGTCGCCTTCTTCCACATAGGGCGGGTTGGAGCAAATAACGTCGAAAGGCGGCGCGTCGGCCGGAATAACTTCAAAGAGCTCGCCCTGCCGGAACTCAATGCGGGACCCCAGCCCGTGTCGTGCTGCGTTGCTGCGGGCGAGCGCGATGGCGTCGGGATTGATATCCGTCGCGACGACGCTGCACTCCGGGGCGTTCTTCGCAATGGCAATCGCGACGCAACCGGTACCCGTACCGAGTTCGAGTATCCGCGCGGGACGGCCACCAATGTGTTCGAGCACGACCTCTACGAGATGTTCGGTTTCCGGGCGAGGCACCAACATGGGCGCGCGAACTTCGAGTTCGAGCGAGAAGAACTCCCATTCGCCAAGGATGTAGGGCACAGGTTCATGGGCGAGACGGCGTTTCAGCAATTCGTCGAAGCCGGCCGGTTCCACCGAATCGTTAAGCCGGGCAAGCAACGCCCCTCGCGAAATCCCCAAGGCGTGTGCGAGTAGGTACTCCGCATCGGTGCGGGGAGACTCGCTGACTTCGGATAATGCGCGGGTCGCCGATTCCAGCCGCTCACGGAGCGTGGTCATTACTCCGCGACGGCCATTTTGGCGGCACGGTCGGCATCGATGAGGGCGTCGATGACAGGCTGCAATTCGCCTTCCATCACCGCTTCCAATTGGTGAATGGTAAGACCGATGCGATGATCGGTGAGGCGGTTCTGCGGGAAGTTGTAGGTGCGGATGCGTTCGCTGCGGTCGCCGCTGCCCACCTGGCTCTTGCGGTCGGCGGATCGCTTCGCGGCTTCTTCCTCTTCCTTGTGGGCCAACAAACGCGCGCGCAGCACGGCCATGGCCTTGGCCTTGTTCTTGTGCTGGGACCGCTCGTCCTGGCAGGCCACGACGACGCCCGTCGGGATATGCGTGATGCGCACGGCGGAGTCTGTCGTGTTCACGTGCTGGCCACCCGCGCCGGAGGATCGATAGACATCAATGTGGAGTTCGGTCGGATCGATATGAATGTCGACCTCTTCCGCCTCCGGCAACACCGCCACGGTCGCTGCAGAGGTGTGGATGCGGCCTTGGGCTTCGGTGGCCGGGACGCGCTGCACGCGGTGGCCGCCGCCTTCGAACTTGAGTTGGCTGTACACATTGTCGCCAGAAACCTGGAAGCTGATTTCCTTGTACCCGCCGACGCCCGTGGGGTTGGAACTGAGGACCTCCACCTTCCACCCCTTCAACTCGGCCAAGCGGCTGTACATGCGGAACAGGTCGGCGGCGAAAAGGGCGGCCTCATCTCCCCCGGTCCCGGCGCGGATCTCCATGATGGTGTTCTTCGCGTCGTTGGGATCCTTGGGGATGAGCAGGAACCGCAGTTCCTCTTCCAGGCGCTCCAGGACTTCGAGGACTTCGGCCTTTTCGCCCTCGGCCATGTCGCGCAATTCCAGATCAGTTTCGTCGCGGAGCATCTGTTCGGAGTCTTCGAGCCGTTTCTCGTAGCGCTCGTATTCGCGGAAGGTGTTTACCACGTCTTCGATGGTGCGCTGCTGCTTGGCGAGACGGCGGTACCGTTCCGGATCGGTTGCCACTTCTTGCGTGGACATCTCGGCCGTTAGGGTGTTGTACTCCTCGCGGACGGCAAGGAGCCTCTGGCGCATGACCCGATCCATACGGGGAAAGTTACCTTAGATCCAATGTAGATTCGAAATTCGAAACAAATCCTAACGACCGAAATTCAAAAGGAACAAATCGGCAGAATACAGGCTTGTGTGCCGCGGCGGTGAAACCTGCTCGCATCCCCCCGCAACTACTGGCCGCTGGGAAACATCCCCCTTGATCCCCCTTCGAAGGGGGAAAGTCTGCAACGCGTCGCGTTGCGCGGGGATTAGCGGCCGCCTGCGATCGGAGCGACACGGCCGGAACCACCGGTAACCTTGGTTACGCGCCATTCCCCCTTTGAAGGGGGATCAAGGGGGATGTTCTTCAGGCACGCAACAGCGACTGCACAGATCACTCGAAACATTAAACTGTGATGGGACACGGCAGGCACTCGGCGATCACCCTGCGCCCAGACCCTAACCAACAACCCGAACGCGTTCCGGTCATTCCAATTTCGAACCTTCGAAGTTGTTTCGGATTTCGAAATTCGAATTTCGGGTTTGGCACCCGCGCGGCTAGTTCTTCCGGCCGTACTTCCGGTTGAAGCGGTCGACGCGGCCTTCGCTGTCCACGAACTTCTGCTTGCCCGTGTAGAACGGATGGCAGGCGGAACAGATTTCCACGTTGATCGCCGGCTTCACGGACCGGGTCTCAAAGGTGTTACCACACGCGCAGGAAACCTTGGCCGTAACGTATTCGGGGTGAATGCCCTTCTTCACTTCTCGCTCCTTCAAATCCGCCTCGCGAGTGCCGCGGGCGCACAGGTGTCATGGGGGCTGCAAACCGTTGAACGGCAGAATATACCACATGTGCGACACAAGGCGCAAATTCGTCACACAATCTTGTCAAGACTCGTTCGAAATGTCCTCTGTGTTTAGGAGTCAGCCAGAGCGGGTTATCCACATATCCACGGCCCAAGCGGAGCGCTTCCAGCCGTGGCTCTCGTCGGGGCGGTGGAGATGCCGGTAACCCGGGGTCTTCTTGAGTTTACTCCTTCCTGGCCTTTGTATCGGTGTCCGCGGACATCAACGTCCGGTTTTGGCGCCCTGGAGTCTGGAGTGGATTGACAGTCGCCAGATTGACGGTGCAGGGCTTGGCGACAAGTGGCCGTTGCGATTCGAGGCGCGGTTTCTACGGCCGTGCCATCTCATGGTAAGCGCCCTCCCCGGCGGGCCGATGAGGTACTGGCGAGACGCGCTTGCAGACGTCCCTCCGCTGACCTATGAATCAACTAAGTGCGGGTCCTGCGCTCTACCCGAGGAAATCGAGCAGACTGGGTTGGATGACGCGGGCGCCGGCGCTGAGAGCGGCTTGAAAGGCGTTGCTCTGGGTGTTGAGGTTGATGATGACCTCGGCGAAATCGGCGTCGATGGAGTCGGAGAGCAGTTCCTCCAACTGGACCTGGAAGTCTTCGATCTCGGTTTCGGTACGGTCGAGCCGGTTCTGGACCGCGCCGACGCGGGACTGGGCCTGGCTTAACTGCTGCCGCGCGGTTTCCAACTCGGTTAAGCGGGCATTCTGCAGACTGCCCTGGTCGCCGGCGAGCAGGTTGTCGCGAATGTCGATGAGGGTCTGGAAGATGTCCTGACTGCCTTGAAAGACCGTCGAACCGACCTCGTTGGTCGGTACGGTCAAACCATCGGAGACGCTGACGAGGATAGGCTCCGTGTTGCCCTGGTACGTCACGGCGGTGATGTCACCGTTGACGTCGCGGGTCACGTCGAACGGCTGGGTCGTCGTGCGGGTGCCGCCAAAGATGTAGAGGTTTCCCGTCTGATGGTTGGCCGTGTTGACCGCGGCCTCGAGAATCTGATTGATCTCTTCCGCGATAGCATCCAGCGCAACCTGGTCGTTGGTGCCGTTGGCGCCCTGGAGTGTCAGTTCGCGCGCGCGCAAGAGATTGTCCGTCATGGTTTGGATCGCCGTGACCGTCTCTTCGAGACGCGGACTGACGACGGAGATATTGCGGAGATACTGTTCGTTCTTGGCGATGGTTGTGCGCGTGTTGATCGCGCGCCGCGCATCGATGGGGTTGTCGGACGGCGAATTCACGCGCAGCCCGGTCGACAGTTGCGTCTGAAGATCGAGAATGCGGCGGCTCTGGTTCTGAATGTTGGTAAGCGCCCGCTGCGCGATGATGCCCTGTGTGACCCGCAAGATCCCCATGATACCGCCTAGCCTCGCTGATCCATCAAAACGGGATTGCCGCCCTGGCCCGCAGGAGCGGTGCCGCGGTCGCTGTATCCCTGTTGGTGATGCTGGTGCTCTTGCCTCAATGCCCGGATGAGATCGTCCGTGACGCGTTTTGAATGGCGCGTGACCTTGGCATTCGCGCGGACCGCGACCCGGATGCGCTCCACCGTTTCGCGCAATCGCTGCTGCAGCTCCTGCAGCCGCGTCTTCCAGGGTTCGGGACTGGCGTCGATCAGATGCGTCATGGTCTGCTGCTCGGGTTGCAGTCCAAAGTGATTGACGATGGGGCGAAGCGTTTCGATGCGTTTGGATTGCGCCTGAATGGACTCGCGAATGAGGATTTCGAGGGCGCTGGTTCGCGCGGTCAACGCGTCGAGATCGCGCGTGAATACGGCTTCCCGCTGAGCGTTGCAGACCGCGAGGACATTCTCCTGCCGCTCCACCTCGTCATCCAACAGGTCGCACAACGTATCCATCAATGCATCCACGCGGTAACCCTCCGTTCTATTCGTTTATCGGCACGCGCGCGGATTCACTTAACCCGGCTCCGGCGCGGCCGCCGAGGTCCCTGCAAGGATCTGGTTCCGCAAGGATTTCTGCATGTTTTGGATGTGCAGTTGTTCTTCCATGACCTTCGCGATACCAAGCTGGCCGCTCTCCGCGATCTTTCCCGCAACGATGTCATTGAACATGTCGCGCTGGAAGTCGGACTGAAGTCCCCCGTCGAAGAGTCCATCGCGCGGAACGGTCTTCTGCATTTCCTGGAGCAGCATGTACGCGAAGAAATGCTCCATTTCCTGAAATGCCGCGGCATCGCGGGACGCCTGTTGCAGCGCCGCGCCGGCCCGTTGGATGAATGGCGACGTTACCGGGTTGACGTAGAGCACTACATGATCTCCAAGTCCGCGTCCATGGCGCCGGCATCGCGCAGGGCCTGGAAGATGGAGATCATGTCGCGCGGCGTTACCTTCAACCGGTTCAACGCGCGCGCCACCTCGGCGGCGGAGGTGCCATTGACCGGCATGAGCGCGCCCGGCTCCTCCACCGCGAGCAGGTCCGTTGTGGCGGTGGTTACCGTTTCGCCTTCGCCGAAAGGCTCCGGCTGGCTGACCTCCGGCGTGATGGCCACTTCGATGGTGAGATTGCCGTGGGCGACCTGGCAGGGCTTGATCATGACTTCGCCGCCGACCACCAGGGTTCCGGTGCGTTCGTTGATCACCACGATCGATTCCAGATCGGCTTCGACCTCGATGTCTTCAACTTCCGCAATAAAGCTGATCAACCGGGTCTGTTCCGGCTCGGGAATTCGCACGAGAATGGTACTTGCGCTCAGCGCCGACGCGGAGGCGGGTCCGAAGGCCGCGTCGATAGCCGTTCGGATGTTTTCCGCCGTGCGGAAATCTGCGCGTTTCAGTTGCAGCACGATGCTTTCGCCATCCGTGATGGTCGAAGGAATCTCGCGTTCAATATAGGCGCCCATGGGAACGCGGCCGGCCGTTGTGTGGTTCTTGCGCACGGCTGCGGCGCCTCCTCCCCCGCCGGCTTCCGCGTTGAAACCGCCCACGGACACGGGACCTTGGGCGAGCGCGTAGACCGTGCTTTCCGGGCCGGCGGTGCCGGGTCCGTAGAGGTACGTTTCGGTGAGCGTTCCGCCTTCGAGGCTTTCGCAGTCGCCGATGGAACTGACGCGCACGTCAATGCGGGTGCCTTCTTTTGCGAAGGCCGGAAAGGTGGCGTCGACGAGAACGACGGCGGTGTTTTCGGAAACGAGATCGACGAACTTCTCAACCTCGATATCGAAGCGGTCGAGCATGCGGAGTTGCCGGCGGACGGCATCGGCGTTCGAGTCGCCCGTGCCCGCGAGGCCGACCACGAGACCGATACCCTTGAGCGGGTTGCCCCGCGCGCCCTGAATCTCGCAGAGATCCTTGATACGGGCCGCATGCGCCGCGGTCAACGACGCTGTCAGGAGGATGATTCCAACTCGAAAGGCCAGATTCCGCTGCATGTTTTCCCTCGCCATCAATACGGTGAGAACCAGTCCAGGAACCGCGTGATCAAGCCGCGCCGCTGGTTGTTCCACAGTGGGCCGCGTCCCTTCAGTTCAACCACGGCGTTTGCGATTCGCGTCGAATCAATGGAGTTGTCGGGAGCCACATCACGCGCGCGCGCAATGCCTTTCACGAAGATTCTCGAGTCTTCCCGGTTGACCGTCACGGTCTTTTCGCCTTCCAACGCGATGTTGCCGTTGTCGTGGACTTCCGTCACGGTGCAGGTGATCGTGGTAATCAAACGGTTTTTCCGTTGCGTGTTGCCCGTCGTGCGTTGCTCGTTCTCCGTGCCGATTTGCCAGTTGGGCAACTTCCCGGCGGTGGTGATCCCAAAGCCGTCCGGTTCCGGCGATATGAGGAACGAGTTGTCCGATTCGTTCGCTTCGGACTGGACGTCCGACTCCTTCTTCGTATTCGTATTGGCGTCGGTCTGCGCTTCGATGGATTCGCGAACGAGGACGGTGATGATGTCTCCCACCTCGAACTTCTTCTGCTTCAGCGATACGAGCGTCCCTTCGCGGGCCACCTGTTGGGTGAACAAGGAATCACCCATGGCCGTGACGCACGGCATGAAAGCGACTAGTACCACGAGTCCTATACGCACAGGTTTGCTCCCTTCTTGCGCCCACGGTTCGGGGACTGGTCCGAACTCAATTCAAGAAACATCCCCCTTGATCCCCCTTCAAAGGGGGAATGGCCGCAACGCTTTGCGTTGCGTCGAGAAGTTTCCGTGACGTCGCATTGTGATTCGGCATGCACGACATTTGAGAATTCGAACTTGAGCGACTCCCCCTTTGAAGGCGGAGCAAGGGGGATGTTCTTTCGCACGATGACAGAATTTTCTTTATCCCGTTGCTTCATAATCAATTGACCACGACCACGCCGTCTTTGCGGACGACGCCCTGGAATTCTTCTTTAGAGTCCAAATTGACGCAGGTGATGAGATCGCCTTCGCACCCGTTCATCAGCGCGCGGGCTTGGGAACGGATGACGAGTTTCCCCGCTCGCGCTTCGACCGTAACGGGCTGGTTGCGTTTGATGAGTTGGCGCGGCATGAGTTGACGGCTGGTGATGACCTGTCCCGGGAAGATCGTGCTCCGCGCGACCTGCCCTACCGCGTCCCCGGTGCTTTGCAGCACGTTGCCGCGCATCTGCGACATGGCGCGTTTCTCCAATTGAAGGTCTGCGACCGAAATCAATGAGCCCCGCGGTATGTCCGTCGCGGCGACGAGGACTTCGGTGTACGCCTCCACCTGCGCGCGGACCAGCACGGTTCGTTTTACTTCCCCGTCCACCGTGACCTCGCCGCGGAACACGCCGGGCCCCACCCAGCGGTACTGGGGATTGGGCCACCACCGGACCTCGACGAGCCCATCGGGCACGACCAGATTCTGCGTTGGCGCAGCCACGTCGATGGTCGCCTCATCCAAGGCCCAGGGCATTTCACCTTCGATAAACGTGCGGAGGTCGGTGGCGAGCATGTCCGACGTGATCTCTGAATAGAGCGTGGTGGCGACCACCGACCCAGGCCCTTGGAGTTCTACAGCGTCCGCGGTGAAGCCCGCGTTCTCGATGCGCGACCGCACGAGGCTCGCGTCGAGCCGCTTCGAGTCGCCGGGCATAGCGGCGTTGCCAATCTCGATGCCGGCCAAGGCATCGGCGTTCTCGCCCTGCACGTCCGCCACGTCGCCCAAGGTCACTGCCGGACCCTTCACGTAGGCCTCGGTCTTGAGCATGACCGTATCTGTATCCGCTGCTGCGACTGCCGCGATAGCGAGCGCCACTGCGATTCCGCTCATTGTTCTCAGGGGTGTCATGTTCATCGAGTCATTCCCCTATTACCGTCTCACGTTGTTGGCGACTTGAAGCATCTCGTCGGAAGTCTGGATGACTTTCGAGTTGGCCTCGTAGGCGCGCTGCGCGATGATCAGGTTCAGGATTTCTTCCACGACCTGGACGTTGGAGTTCTCCAGAAATCCCTGCGCCAGCATGCCGTTGCCATCAAGACCTGGTTGGCCGGGGATCGGCGGTCCGGAGGCCTCCGTTTCCAGCAGGATGTTGTGGCCGATGCGCGCGTCGAGGCCGCCATTGTTGATGAAGCGCACCAATTGGATCTGGCCGAGGTTCGTCGGTGTCGCGGCGCCCTGGGTCGTCGCCTCTACGATACCGTCCTGGCCGATGCTGACGACAACGGCATCCTGCGGAATCGTAATACCCGGAGTCAGCGGGAATCCGTCCACGGTCACCAGCGTACCGTTGTTGTTCACGCGGAAACTGCCGTCCCGCGTGTAGCCGGTTGTGCCGTCGGGCAAATCGACCTGGAAGAAGCCATCGCCCTCGATGGCGATATCCAGCGTATTGCCGGTCTGAATCAGGTTGCCCTGCGTAAACAGCTTGGCGACCGATCCCGGGCGCACGCCGTGACCGATCTGAATGCCTTCCGGGAGTGTCTCGCCCGCGGCTGTTTGGGTTCCCGCCGGCCGGACGGTTTCATAAAAGAGGTCCTTGAAGTTGACGCGGCTCTTCTTGAAGCTGGTCGTGTTCACGTTGGCGAGGTTGTTTGCAATGGTGTCGATGTTGGTCTGTTGCCCAACCATCCCCGTTGCGGCTGTGAACAAGGCGCGAATCATACCCTTAGCTCCTCACTACGCCGGCGAACCGACATCGTTAATGAGTCTCCCCACCGTCTCGTCAACGGAACTGATCACCTTCTGGTTCGCCGTGTAGGCGCGCATGCCGAGAATCATGCTGGCCATCTCTTCCGGAACCTGAACGTTGGACGCTTCCAGGCTCTCGCCGACTACCGTGGTTTCGGTGGCGGGCGCGGATTGGGCGAGCGATTCCGGGTTGGCTGCGAAGAGGTTGTCGCCCTGGCGAAGCAGGGCGCCCGGATCGGCGAACTCAATGATTCCCAGTTGCCCCGTCTGGATCCCGTCGACCCAGACGATTCCATCGCCATCGATGCGCGCACGGCCACCGGACACGTCAATACCTCCGCCGCCCGCCCCTTGCACCAGGAATCCATCGTTGGTCACAAGCTGCCCGTTGGCGTCAATGGTGAAATTGCCGTCCCGCGTGTAACGGACCCCGCCCGGAGTGTCGACGGCAATGAAACCGGGACCCATCAGGGCCACGTTCAATGGATTGCCGGTGTGTTGGAGAGGACCCGTGGAGAAGTCGGCGAAGCTCTCGATGGTCTTGAGCCCGCCTCCGGGACCGCGTTCTGCATTGTAGAGTTGCGGGGTGCCCAGCTCGCCGAGGAATACTTGATAAAACCCTTCCTGGACCGCACCCTGCCGTTTGAATCCGCTGGTGGACGCGTTGGCAAGGTTGTTGGCGATGATGGCGTGCCGTTCTTCCAGGGCGATCATGCCCGTTGCGGCAGCATACAAACCTTGTATCATGCGGGCTGGCCCCCACTCCGGTTTCGAGACCCACGCTCTCTATCGTTCGACGCCACTTGGCGTTGTACTCGGAGGCCCGGCGGGCGTATTAGGGATGGTGAGATAACGTTTAGGGAGAACGTTATCTCCGCCGGGCCAACCACTCACGGTAGGCCTGCTATGGGACAGACCTGCGAGCCAAGGTGCAACTGCTATGCCAATCTGCGAGCAGTGCGACTACTAAGGGTTTTACAAGGGATTTTTGGCGATTTCGCGTCTCATTCGGCCTAAGGGAAAGGCCATCCATCGGGAAAACGCTGCCGTAACCAGGAAGTTTCTGCATGGTGCGCGGGAGTTCGACCGTGGTTGTGATAATCTGTAGAGCATCCTGGTAGAAAGGAATTTGGAATGACTCCAATGGCGGAAGAAAAGGCGATGCTGCGGGAGCAGGGGCTTGCGGAGCGGCGCGGCCTTTCTTTGCGGGAACGCCGTGAAAAGAGTGTCCAGATTCGGGAGCACCTGCAGCAGATGACCGAGTTCGAGCGCGCCTCCCTGGTCCTTACCTACGTCGGCGCCAAGGACGGCGAAGTCGAGACCTTACCCCTCATCGCGGCGCTGGTCCACGCGGGGCGGCGAGTGGCCGTTCCCAGCATTGTAGCGCGCGGCTACATGATTTGGCGGCGGATTTCGGGGATCGATCAATTCTCTGGCAGCAGATTCGGGATCCCGGAGCCCCGAAAGGAATGCCCGGAAATCAAGAGAATCCCAACCGATGCGGTAATTTTGGTGCCTGGAATTTTATACTCGCCTACTGGGTATCGCATCGGCTACGGCGGCGGGTATTTTGACCGATTTTTGAGGGATTTTGTGGGAACTTCGATCGGGGTTGCCTTTCACATGCAGGTAAAAAATAATTTACCTGTCGCGCCTCATGATGTTCCGGTGGACCGATTGATCACGGACATGGAGATTCTGGACTGCGCCACCCTGCGCCAAGGATCACGTTTGGACACTTAGAAGTCCGGGCGTAGCACCCTCATCGCTGCACCCACATAGTCGGCGAGAGACGTCTCGTCCGTTCCCGGAATCCAGTGGATGCGAGGGTCCGCCCGAAACCAGGTCAGCTGGCGCTTCGCGAAGCGGCGGGTGCTTCGTTTCATGGACTCGCGGGCGTCCTCGAACGTGCCGTGTCCCTCGAGATAGGCGGCGAAATCCCGGTAGCCAAGGGAACGGAGCCGCTCGATCGCGTCCCTGTACCCCGCGTCGAGGAGTTGCTGCACTTCATCCACAAATCCGTTGGCCAGCATCTGGTCCACACGCAGATCGATCCGGCGGTACAGGACATCGCGAGGAAGATCGATGGCGATCTGAACCGCGTTCAGCGTAGCGCCCTGTTGCTGGTGCTCCTTATGAAAACTAGTCAGGGTCCGCCCGGTCACTTCGTGCACCTCGAGCGCGCGGACGATCCGCCGGAGGTCGTTCGGCTGGATCAGGTCCGCGTAGGCGGGGTCCGTGCCCTGAAGGCGCTCGAAGAGCGGGGCAACTCCGTGCTTCTCCGCCTCGTAGTGAAGGTGTTCGCGGATGGCGTCGTTGGCGGGTGGACCCTCGAAGAGCCCATCAATCAAGGCGCTAACATACAGGCCCGAGCCGCCGACGACAACCGCGATCTTCCCGTACCGATTCAAAGATTCGACGATAGGCCTCGCCAGGCGTTCAAAATCCCCCGCCGAGCACGGCTGATCGGGCTTCAGGAACCCTACGAGATGGTGCGTCACACGCGCGCGATCTTCAGGAGTTGGCGCCGCTGTGCCAATCTCCATGCCGGCATACACCTGCATGGAATCCGCGGAGATGATCTCGGTACCGAGGCGTTCTGCAAGTTCCACAGCGAGAGCCGTTTTGCCGGAGGCCGTCGGACCCACTACAGCCAGTACCGATATCACTGCCGTCTCCGGAAGCTCTTTTCCATTTGGACTTGAGTCAGTTCCGTAATGATAGGCCGGCCATGAGGGCAGGTATAGGGCGGACGCATGCGGCGGAAACCATCCAGCAGTTCGCGGCGTTCCTGGGGTGAAAGGCGGTCGCCGGCCTTGACGGAACCGCGGCAGGCCTCAACGGCGAGACGCAGCACATCGGCGAGAAAGTCTTCCCGGTTGAACAGATCGCCCTGCGCGAGTTGGTCCAACACCCGATAGATCGTGTCGGGCACGCGCGACTCTTCGTACAAATGGCAGATGGCGGTGACCTGGTAGGTGCCGCCGCCAAAGGGCTCAATCTCGATCCCCAGTTTCGAGAAGAGATCAAGATTGGATTCGAGCAGCTTCGCATGGGAGGGCGGCGCGTCCACCAACAGCGGCACCGCGAGTTGCTGTGCCTGGTAGTCGTGGTCTTCAAGATCGGCCCGGAGCGCGTCGTAGGTCAAGCGTTCGTGGAGCGCGTGTTGATCGATAATAAGCAGCCGGTCATCTTCCGGTACCAGCAAATAGGTGTCGAACAACTGCATGGGCGCGTCGCCGATGGCGCCCATGGGGCTGTATACCGCGGAAGGCGCGGCAGACTCGAAGTCATCGCTCGTGTCCGAGCTTTGGATAAGAGTTTGCACCGGCGGCGTATAGCGATCGAGTGGGTTTGTTTCGGCGGCTGGGAGTCTGTGCTCGAAGGGAATTTTGTCCGTTTGCGCTTCGACGAAGTCGCTGAATCTTGCGCGCGGTTCCGGGAGTTCTTGCGGAGCGGCAGGCGACGTCGCGCAGGCCTCTTGCCGGGGCGCGGGCCGAGGCTGTTGCAGGAATGCCGGCTGTTCGGAGCGGTGAAGTTCCGCGAGGCGGTCGCGAACCACCTGTCGTACCGCATCTCGTGCCGCGCGCTCATCCCGAAAGCGAATCTCGCGCTTGGACGGATGAATGTTCACGTCGACCAGGCGCGGATGGACGTCCACCAGCACCATACCTACAGGATGACGGCCGACGGTGACCAGCGACCGGTAGCCGTCCTCGAAACCGTATTGCAGCGACCGGTTCACGACGGGGCGTTTGTTGAGAAAGAAGAATTGATGAGAACGCTGCGACCGAGTTAATTGCGGCGTCCCGATGAGGCCTGTGAAACGAAATCCTGCAAGCTCTGCGTCGAGATCGACGAGGTCCTTGAGGAAGTTCAATCCCCAGATGAGCGCGACCCGCTCGCGCAACGAGGCGCGCTCGGGGATATCGAAAAGGGTCTTATCGTTGTGCGTCAGCGAGAAGGCCACCCCCGTTTGCACGAGGGCATGACGCTGGACGATGTCGATGCACTGGCTCAATTCGGTGGTGATGCCGCGAAGAAACTTGGCGCGAACGGGGGTATTGAAGTACAGGCGGTTGACGGTCACCCGGGTGCCGCCCGGCGCAGCCGAATGTTCCACGTCCCGCAGGACTCCGCCTTCGACGCGAAGCCGGGTGCCCGAATCATCACGATCCCGCCGGGTGACCAGTTCAAACTTGGACACGGCAGCGATACTGGCAAGGGCCTCACCGCGGAAACCCATGGTGGAGATGTTGTCGAGATCGTCTGCCTTTCGAATCTTACTTGTCGTGTGACGCTCGATTGCGAGGAGCGCGTCCTGCTCGGACATACCGTGGCCGTCGTCGATTACCTCGATCGTGCGGCGCCCCGCAGCGACCAGGCGTACCTGAATGCGTGTGGCTCTGGCGTCGAGCGCGTTTTCGACCAATTCCTTAACCACGGAAGCCGGCCGCTCAACGACCTCGCCCGCGGCGATTTTGTTCGCCACGTTCTCGGGGAGGACGCGCACGCTGGGTATGGCCGTTTTTGGACTCATGAAATCACCTGTGGCCGTATCTTAGTCGAGGCTTCCCCGGTCAGGCAAACGGGACGCAGGGAAGAGGCCTACGGGATGGGTTCACGCGAACTTACTTGGGGACGAATCGGACAAAAAGCGTTGGGCCTGTCCGAAGACAGGCCCAAGAAATCATCTCTACGATAGGGACGAAACGCGCGAACGGGGATTAGAGCGTGTAATCCAACGTCACGTAGATTTCGTCGCAGGAAACAACCTGATCGAACGTGATGCAAAGGTTGGTCGTGTCCAGTTCCACTTCCGAAAGGATGACGGTGGAGTTCTCAACACAATCTTCCTTGTCATCGAAGATCGCCCGGATGTCGTAGGTACCCGGGGAATTGTTCGGAATCACGCCCTCGCCGCCGGGCAGCACGCGCTCGCCGCCGGGAAGGTCGTTCGGACCCCACGACGGGGAGCCGGAAGTCACAACGTTTACTTCGGTCAGATCCAGGAACGTGTCATTCTTCAAGCAGATCTTCAGCTTGATGAATGCATTCAGGAGACCGGGGCAGCCTACCATCAACGGCAGGGCGACACCGGCCAAGAGTGCCAACGTGGCAATACGACGGACCTTTGGTGACATGTGCGTTTCCTCCTTTTCTGCACCCTACACAACTGCGTTCAATTACTGAACAACCACATCATACTCTAGGGGTACCCGCGAATGCAAGCGCCCCTCATCTGTACCGCTAATGGTACGATCCTCACTGGCTCCCCCCACAAGTCCTTGTGGGAGTGGCCACTAGAGAGACTCGGGCCTTCGGCTTTACCATCAGCCTGTACACAATACCCAATCTTCGGACATATGTTACCAACAATTCTTGGAAAACACAAGGGGTAGTGGTGGGTACGAAAAGTCACCCTGTCTCTTGGTGTCCTTCCTGCCCTCTACCGTATCAGACAGCCTCGGTCGAGACACGCCCCGATGACCACACCTATCTTAGGCCGAATCCGCCTGATTGTCAAGTACCAGTTCCCTAGTTCGGCCATTCCTTTTTTCCGTGCCGGTGCGCGCCAGGCCCCGGGTCACCCTCCGGTCCCGATCACAATTCGCAGTGGAAAACTCGGTCTCGCCACCGCATAATGGGCGCCCTTGTGTCTGCATTTCGCAAAGTTGGGGTTATTCGCCGGTGTTGAGGTCGTATTTCGGTTGGGGCGTGCTGGCCGCGGTCTGTTTGGGAATGGCGTTCGCTGTGCGCCCGGCTCCACCGGGCTCTCCGGAAGAACGCGAAGCCATTCGCGAGGGCCGTACGGTCGTTCTCTATTGGGACCGCCATTCCGGCCACGAGCATCAGGCGCGCGTCGAACTCATCGCCGAGTACAACCAATCCCAGGGGGTTGAGGATGGCGTGTACGTGCGCGCCCTCCCCATCGGCTACAACGTGTTGATGGAGAAGATGCTCACTTCCATCGCCGCGGGTAGCCCCCCCGACATTTGCAGTATGGATACGGCTATCCTCGCTCAACTCGCCGCCCAAGGCTGCTTCAGCCCTCTGGGTGACTTTATCGCAACCGAACCGGAATTGCAGGAGGACCGCTTTCTCCCACACGCGTGGCGCATGGTTCATTTTCGGGGATTCGACGCGGCGAGTGAACGTTGGGTAGAAGACACGTGGGGGATTCCGACATCGACAGATACCTACTGCCTGCTATGGAACAAAGACGCGTTCCGCAAGGCGGGTCTGGACCCCGAGCGTCCACCACAGACGCTGGACGAGTTGGAAGAGTATGCAGCGAAACTGACGGTGCACGGCGATACGGGAATCGAACAGTTTGGTTTCGTGCCCTGGTTCCCCTGGGATCTCACGCACATGTGGGGAGGGCTGTTTGGGGGAGAATGGTATGACCCGGAGACCGGGGCCGCGACGTGCGCGGACAACCCCGGGATTATTGCCTCGCTCGCCTGGCAGCGCCGTTTCGCTATCGATCCCAACGCGTCCGAGCAGTCCCCCATCGCAATCGATCCCGCGCGCACCCAGTCCTTTGAGCGAATGGGCGCGTACCAAAGCGCCAACAACCCCTTCTATACCGGCAAAGTCGCCATGATTGTCGAGGGGGAATGGCAAGTGACCTTTACGGCAAAGTACGCGCCTGATCTCGATTGGGGCGTCGCGCCCATACCCCAGCCGGAAGGCGTGGAACCCTTGATGTACGGTCCCACGTCGGTCGCGGACGCGATCCCCGCCGGAGCGCGCCATCGGGAAGCCGCCTTGAAATTCCTGCGCTGGTTCTACCGGACCCGGCCCGACGGCAGCCCGTCGCCCGCGAGCGATTACAGTCTGGCGATCCACAACATTCCGCCGCGGCGCGCGGAGGCCATGCACGAACGGTTCACGGGCAACCCAAAGTTTAAAGTCTTTGTCGAGGGCCTCATCGACCGCGAGGTCGTGCAATATCCAGTCAATCCGGTTACGCAGTTCTTTCTCGATCAAATGTCGAGCAACCGCGAGTACGTCATCCGGTACGAAAAGACGCCGGAACAGGCGGCGCGCGACATCCAGGACGTGGCCAACGCCGCTCTGAAAGACGATCCCTATATTGAGCCGGAGGTGGCCCAATGACGCGCGTGGAACGACGCAATACGCGAAACGCGCTGCTCTTCGCGTCGCCCTTCGTGTTGGGGTTCTTTGTCATCTACGCGTATCCCCTCGTGATGACCTTCGTGTTTAGCTTGCAGCGCTACAACGTAATCCGGCCGCCCGTATGGATCGGCGCAGACAACTACCATCGGCTCTTGTTTGAAGATCCGCGCTTCTGGAAGGCGCTGTACAACACGCTCTACTTCACGGCATTCTCCGTGCCGCTCGGGCTCGCGCTGGCGCTCGGACTGGCCATGTTGCTGAGTCTCAAGGTTCGCGGCCAGGCGATCTACCGGACCATTTTCTTTCTTCCCACCATCGTGCCCATCGTGGCCTCCTCGGTATTGTGGTTGTGGGTGCTGAACGCCCAGAACGGATTGTTGAATACCACGATCGAAGCGATCTTCGGCGTTCAAGGTCCGGGGTGGTTGGCGGACGAACACTGGTCAAAGCCGGCCCTCATACTCATGAGCCTCTGGAGCGTGGGCGGTCCTATGGTGATCTTTCTGGCAGGTCTGGCGGACGTGCCGCAGTCCTTGTACGAAGTGGCGGACATCGACGGCGCCGGGCCCTTCCGGAAGTTCCGCAACGTGACGCTGCCCATGATCACGCCGGTGATTCTGTTCAACCTCGTGATTGGGCTGATCAATTCCTTTCAGTACTTCACGCAGGTCTATGTGATGACGAACGGCAAGGGCGAACCCGTGGACTCGACTATGTTCTACGCCTTGTACCTGTACCGGAATTCCTTTTACTACCTCGACATGGGCTACGGCTCGGCCATGGCGCTCATCATGTTCCTGGTCATTCTGGCCGCGACCGTTGGCGTCATGATCTCCTCTAAGCGCTGGGTGCACTACCATGGCGACTAGACCCGTCTATCGACTTTTCGCCCACGCCATGCTCATCGCGGCTTCATTGTTGTTTCTCGCGCCCTTCGCGTGGATGGTCTCGACTTCGCTGAAACACGAGTCGCGCATCTTCTCCAAACCGGGCGAACCACCCCAGTGGATTCCGAGGACCGATCGCCTCGACTCGAACGGAAACCAGTTGGTCACGTGCCAGGGTCAGACCGCCGTCAATCTGGGCCGGAACGAGGACGGTCGTTACACCTTGAACCTCGATGGGTTGCAAGTATCGGCGTCTGCGGAAGAGTTCGTGGCGCAACAGGAGATCGAACTGCACTGGGAGAATTACGCCGAGGCCTTTCGCATCATCGACTTCCCGAGAAACCTCCGCAACACGCTCTTCGTCTGCTTCACGGTAGTCATCGGCACGGTGCTGTCGTGTTCGCTCGTTGCCTACAGCTTTTCACGCATCGAATGGCCGGGAAGGGATCTGTGTTTCATTCTGGTGTTGGCGACCATGATGCTCCCCTATCAGGTGATGCTGATTCCGTTGTTCGTGCTGTACAAGAATCTCGGCTGGACGGGGACCTTTAAGCCATTGATCGTCCCCGCCTTTCTCGGAACGCCGTTCTACATCTTTCTCCTGCGTCAGTTCTTCATGGGGATTCCGCAGGACCTCAGCGCCGCCGCACGGATCGACGGGTGCAGCGAATTCGGCATCTACGCGCGCATCATCATGCCCTTGTCGAAACCCGCGCTGGCTACCACCGCCCTGTTCATGTTCCTTTTTCAATGGGGCGATTTCCTCAATCCCCTTGTTTTCCTTCAGGACGACCGGCAATATACCCTCGCCCTTGCGTTGCAGCAGTTCCAAAGTCAGCACGAAAGCCTTTGGGGTCCCCTGATGGCCATGTCGACAGTCATCACGGTTCCGGTGATCCTGTTGTTCTTCCTGACCCAGCGCACGTTCATCCAGGGGATCACCCTGACCGGCCTCAAGGGGTAGTCCGCCGGGATTTCGATACGCGCGCCGGCCACGTAATCCAACGATTGGAGTGCACATGTCTGAAATAGAATTCATCCGCGCCACCCTGGACGAACTGGCGGTGTTCGTGCGGCAAAAATACGCCATGCGGGAATCCCTTTCCATGACCGCCAAGGGAGAGCCCAACGACCTCGTCACCGAGGTGGACCTTGCGGTGCAGGAGGAGATCCAAAGGCGCATCGAGAAGGCTTTCCCTGGGGACGCCATCGTGGGCGAAGAGAACGGCATGACCGGGTTTCCGGAAGGGGACGACACGCGCGCCTGGGTCATTGATCCCATTGACGGCACCCAGAACTTCGTGCGGGGTCTGTTTCCCGCATATGGCATCTCTCTTGCCTTCGCTATCGGCGGACTCCCCGTGGCCGGCGGCGTGGCGGTACCCGGCAACGGCCAGTTGTTTCTCGCGGAAAAGGGCAAGGGCGCCTTCCGGAACGGCGAGCGTATCCGCGTGTCCGCTGTGGACCAGATTTCACACGTGCGCGCCGAAGTCGATTTCGCGGGGATGGTGGATCGCGTCGCGACTCTGCGCGCGTTCGGCCCATTCGTGGAAGAAGTCGGGCAGGTGCGCTGCCATTGCGCCGCCGTTATCGGGCTGTGTTCCATCGCCACGGGCGACATGGATGCTTACGTTCACGTCACGCTCAATCCCTGGGACTACGCGGCGGGCATGATCATCGTGCAGGAAGCAGGCGGCATGGTCACCCGCCTCGACGGCGCGGCAATCAATTTGTTTGATGGTGGGCAGGGTGTGCTGGGAAGCAATGGCAAGATTCACAACAAGCTTAGCGCCCTCGCCTTGAAAGGGACGTATTGAGATGGCGAAGAAGGCAATTCAGTTCGGTGCGGGCAACATTGGCCGGGGTTTTCTGGGACAGTTATTCTACGAAACGGATTTTCACACGACGTTCGTGGACGTCATGGACGATCTGATCGTGCAACTGAACGAACGCGGTTCCTATCCCCTTCGCATTGTCGATGAGAATACGTACACGCTGACCATCGAAAACGTCAGCGCCATCCACGCCCGGGACGTCGACGCTGTCGCGCAAGCCGTGGCGGACGCCGATTTCGGAGCGACCGCGGTCGGCGTGCCCGTGCTGGGGAAGATCGCGCCGTTGCTGGCGGCGGGTGTCGAACGGCGATTCTCCACGGGCGACGCGGCGCCCCTCAACATCATCGTCTGCGAAAACATGATCGACGCCGGTCCCTACCTGCGCGAACAGGTTCGGGAGCACCTCTCCCCCGCTTTCCACGCTGCGCTGGACGAGAAGGTCGGTTTCGTCGAGGCCAGCATCGGCCGCATGGTTCCCGTCATGACCGATGCGGTACGGTCCGAGGATCCGCTGCTCATCTGTGTCGAGGAATATTGCGAACTACCCGTGGACGGCGCTGGTTTCAAGGGTCCGGTCCCGCCGTTGAAAAACATGGAGCCCCGCGAGAATTTCGGCGCCTACGTGGAGCGCAAGTTGTTCATCCACAACGCCGGGCACGCGACGACGGCTTATCTGGGCTACCTCCGCGGACACGAGTTCACCTGGCAGGCCGTGGAAGATCCCGTTGTCCGCGCCAAGGTGTTGGAAGCCCTCGAAGAATCCAAGGCTGGACTCGTCGCGAAGCATGGCATGGACGAAGCGGCGTTACAGGCGCACGTCGAGGATTTGCTACACCGCTTCGCCAACAGGGCTTTGGGCGACCAGGTCGCCCGGGTCGCAAAGGACCCCATCCGAAAACTGGGTCCCCGTGACCGTCTCATAGGGGCGGCCACCATGTGTCTGGAACAAGGCATCGAACCGAAGGGACTGGCGTTTGCAGCGGCCGCCGCAATCCGGTACGATCACCCGGATGACCGGGCAGCCCAATCCGTCCAAACGGTTTACAACGACCGGGGACTTGCGGGGGTACTTGCGGAGATTTGCCAGATTGAGCCCGGGTCGCATCTGGCCACCCTCATTCAAACCGGAATGCAGCGCCTTCAGGACGAAGGCTGGATTCAGTAGGAACCCGTTATGCACGAAGTTAAACTTCCCCAGATGGGGCAGTCTGTCGAAGAGGCGTCCATCGTCCAGTGGTTGAAGGCTGAAGGCGACAAGGTCGAACGCGGCGAGCCCATCGTGTCCATCCAGACCGATAAGGCCGAGATCGAGTGCGAATCCCCGGCGGCGGGGGTTGTCCGGAAAATCCTGCTGGAGCCGGATGTGACCGTGCCGGTGATGACGGTTATCGCCCTCGTAGGCGAGGCAGACGAACCGCTCCCGGACCTGGACCAGTACAAGGTCAGCGCCGGATCGACGGCGGAACCGATTGCGGAAGCAGCAGAGGCTGCCCCAGAGACCGTCGCGCAGGTTGCCGCGTCTACCACGACCACCACGGCGTCCGCCGGACTCGCCGACGCCCCCGTCTCGCCTCGCGCACGACGCCGGGCCGAAGCGCTCCACGTGAACCCGAATCTCGCCAAGGGCAGCGGCGTCGGGGGCCGTGTCATGGAAGCCGATGTCGAGGCGTACGCGGCGTCCGTGGATGGCATCGCGATTACGCCGACGGCAAAGCGTCTGGCGGAGATCAAAGGGATCGACATCGCCCGCGTGAAGGGCACGGGTCCTGGCGGAAAGATCACCAAGGAAGATATCGAAGGGGCAACGCCCACGCGCGCCGCGGGCGAGACGAAGCGGGTGCCCCTCTCCCCCATGCGCCGCATCATTGCGCAGCGCATGTGCGAGAGCAAGTTCGGCGCGCCCCACTATTACGTCACCGTCGAGGTCGATATGGCGGCCGCGGCGAAGTTCCGCGCGGAGTATCCAACGAAGCTGTCCTACAACGACCTCGTGATGCGCGGCACCGCGTTGGCACTGCAGGAGTGGCCGGCGGTGAACGCCCGCTGGCAGGGCGATGCCATTGAAGAAGTGGGCGACGTCAATCTCGGGTTCGCGGTTGCGTTGCCGACCGGGTTGATCGTGCCGGTGGTCCGCCAAGTGCAGCGCCTTTCGTTGGACGAGTTGTCTCAGTCCTGCAAGGGGCTGACCGAGAAGGCGCGGACCGGAAAGCTGTTGCCGGACGACTATTCGGGCAGCACGTTCACGATCTCGAATCTCGGCGGGTTTGGCGTGGACCAATTTACGGCGATCATCAATCAGCCGGATAGCGCGATCCTGGCCGTGGGGCAGATCAAGGATCGTCCCGTGGTCATCGACGGCGGCATTCACGTGCGGCCCATCATGAAGCTGACCTTGTCCAGCGATCACCGGGTGATCGACGGCGCGTTGGCGGCGCAGTTCATGGGATCGCTCAAAGGCATTCTCGAGACGGCGCAGTTCTAGAGTTTTCGGTACGTCATCGGGTGCATTTCCAGTTCGCAGTCACTCATCTTTGTCTAAGATGGGTCCCCGCCTTCGCGGGGATGACGTTTGTCGGTGCATGCGACGTTTCTCGTGATCGGGCCCTGTAGCGCCCGGGTTCCATCCCGGGCGGGTTTCGGAGATGAAGACGCCCGCCGTGGAAGGCGGGCGCAACAAACTACATTAAGAAGGGTAGATGATCTCGTGGCACGAAGAACATCCCCCTTGATCCCCCTTCAAAGGGGGAGTAATTGCAACGCTTTGCGTTGCGCTGAAACAGACACAGGCATAGTAAAAGGTGCATGGCTCTATAAGGTCTCAGAATACATCACCTAGGCAATTCCCCCTTTGAAGGGGGATCAAGGGGGATGTTCTTCGAGAATAGGTAGAGCTTGACCCTGTTTCCCGGATCGCCATGATTTGCACATAGGATCGCGTGATACTTGACGCGGATTGGATGGAGAAGTTGATGCGGAAGTGTGATGTTGCAGTAATTGGAAGCGGGCCTGCGGGGTATGTGGCCGCCATTCGCGCGGCGCAGTTGGGCGCGCAGGTGTTAGTGGTCGAACGTGAAGAGCTCGGCGGGGTCTGTCTGAACTGGGGATGCATCCCCACGAAGACCTTAATTCATACCGCCGATGTGTATCGCAAGATTCAACATGCCGCCGATCTCGGCCTCAAGGTGGACGGTGTCAGCGTCGACATGAAGGCGCTGGTGGCCCGCAAGAACGAGATCGTGAAGAAAAACAAGGGCGGGATCCGCAACTTGTTCAAGGCAAATGGGATTGAAGTCATCACAGGCGATGCGTCCATCACGGCGCCCGGAACGATCCACGTGGGCGACGAGACGATTGCGGCGAAATCCATCATCGTTGCAACCGGCAGTTCGCCCGCGCAGATTCCGGGATTGGAGATTGACGGCAAACGCGTCATCTCCAGTACGGAAGCATTGGACCTCGAAGTGTTGCCGAAACGCGCGTTGGTCATCGGCGCGGGCGCGATTGGCGCGGAGTTCGCCAGCATGTGGAACGCTTTTGGCGTCGAGGTAACGCTCGTGGAAATGTTGCCGCGCGTTTTGCCGCTGGATGACGCCGAACTCACGCAAGGGTTGGAGAAGATTTTCAAGAAGCGCAAAATCGATGTGCGCACGGAGACGAAGGTGAAGAACCTCGACGTATCCAAGAAGGGCGTGCACGTCGAATTCGAAGGTAAGAAGACCGGCCCGATCGATGTCGATTTGGTGCTCGTTGGGATCGGACGGAAATTCCATTCCGATGTCGTGACGAAGTCCAAAGACTTGGGCGTAAAGGTCGGCGCGCGCGGTGAGATTCTTGTGGACGAACGCATGGAAACGAATGTGAAGAGCATCTACGCGGTCGGCGATGTGACGGCAAAGACCATGCTCGCCCACGGCGGATCGGCCGAAGGGCTGGTCGCCGCCGAGAATGCCACGGGCGGCAACGCGAAGATGAACTATCGTGTGGTGCCAGCCTGCACCTTCACGACGCCGGAAGTCGCGCGCGTGGGTCTCACTGAAGAGCAAGCGCGGGCAACCGGCGCGGACATCAAGATCGGCCGTTTCTCTTTCATGGCGATTGGCCGGGCCCACGCCATCGGCGAGACCGACGGCATGGTGAAGATCGTCGGTGACGCGAAGACGGACGAGGTGTTAGGCGTCCACATCATGGGACATGAGGCGGGCGAGCTGATCGCTTCCGCGGCGGTGGCCATGAAGATGGAAGCGACGGTCGCCGAGATTGCGCATACGATTCACACGCATCCAACGCTGTCAGAAGCGGTGATGGAAGCAGCCGAAGACTACTTTGGGGCGGGCATTCACACGCCGCCGAAGAAGCGGCCGTAGCGGGCGGCGGAACCAGCGGAGATCTCGTATTGCGTCCACGCGTACGAAGAACGCTTGAGTACAGTCTGTGCGTTGCGGTTCTCGTGCTGCTGCCGTTTGCCGTGCTGCTGCCCGGCATCACCAACGGCGCAGTGCCGATTGCGAGCGATTCGATTTTTGCCTATCCGCCGTGGGAAGCCGCGCGGCCGGATGGCCTCGTGCCGCCGGAGCAACCCGAAGCAAATCTCATGGCCCAGCGGTATTACCCGTGGTACGTCTTTCTGAGCCATGCCGGGAATCCCGCCGAAGCCTTGTGGAATCCCTACGAGAATACGGGGATGCCTTTTCTCGCACTGTGGCAAACACGCTGCCTTTCTCCGTTTTCTTTGCCGTTCTATCCCGGCGCGCCAGGAACCGCCCTGACTTGGTCCGTCTACTTGAAACTGCTCGTGGCGGGACTCTGCGGGTTCTACGCCGCGCGACGGCTCGGCTTTCACCGGCCCGTGGCGCTGTTCGTAGGAATCGGCACACAGCTCAGCCCAGCGTTGATCCTCTGGTGGGGCTATCCGTTGTCGGACGTGCTGCCGTGGCTTCCGCTGCTCGTCTTGTATTGCGAACGCATCGCCCTCGGCCATTACCGCATGTGGATGTCCGGCGGCGTCGTTGTGGCGCTCATGCTGCTCGGCGGCGATCCGCTCATGGTGCTCGTGCTGTTGGCGCTCGCGGCACTCTTCCTCGTGACGCGCTGCAAACTCGACCAGCGCGGTTTGAAACGATCGCTGGCGCCCGCGGCGATGCTGCTGCTGAGCACCGCCGCAGGCTTGCTGCTTAGCGCCGTGCAGATTCTCCCCTTCCTGGAATTCGTGCGGGAAGCGCGGACGCTCGGATTCGGTCCCACGGGAACAGCGTTGGGTCTTTGGGATTTGTCGCTGGTCGTGTTGCCCCACTTGCACGGTTCCTTCACCGAATCCTTACGCGGCAATGGAGGCGCGCTGCAGACGGCGGGACTGTTGCATATCGGCATCGTCCAGATCGCCTTGTTGCCCGTCTGGATCGCCATGCGGCCCTTTGCCAACGCCCGTCAGCGCACGCGAATCGAATCGCTGCTGTTTCCGTCGCTCCTGCTCACGATACTTGCCTTGCTCTGGGGGCCGGTGCTGCAGCTTATCCCGTACGTAAACTGGATTGGCCCCCATCATCTGCTCGCGGCGAATGCGTTCATCCTGACGCTCAGCGCGGCGGCCACTTCGGAGGAGTGGATTCATCTCAATGCCCACGACTGCCAGGATACGCTCAAGCGGCTGATGCTGATTGGTCCCGTCGCGCTGCTGGCGATGGCCGTCTGTGTCGTGCTCGGCGCGGTGCAACCGGAGGCCGAGGCAAATGTCGCGATGTTGGGAATCATCCCCGCTGGACTGTTCGTCGCGTTGCTCGTCATTTACGGGATATCGATTCTGAAACCATCCGCGCGGTTGATTGGATACACGTTGAGCCTGCTCGCGCTCGTCAACGCACTCTCCACGTTTGGCACGAGCATCCCCTTCACGAACCCCGGGAACGTCTATCCCGACACGCAGTTCATCGAATCCTTGCGCAAGTCGGGTAACCGGGTAAGCGGGACCGATGCCCTGTCGAAGTGGCCTCTGCAGGCCGATCTGATTCCTCAGGTGTACTCGGCAACGGGGATCACCTTGAAACGGCAGGCGGATTTCTACGAACGCATCGAAGAGGACCCCTTACTCCTGCGGCGCATGGGAACACCCATGCTCTTGCTGACCGGGGACGACATGCAGGGCAAGTTCGCGTCGATTCGACCCATCTTGCGCGTCGAGCATGTCTTTCCGACGGGTGCGGTCCTGTTCTTTGACAACGAGTCGCGTTCGCGCGTGCGGATGGTCACCAATGGCCGGCCGATCGAAGCCTACGATCCCGTCAAGGTGAACTCCACCGATGGGCCCGTCGTGGAACAAGTCATACCGCCGAACGGCGCGGACGACGGCACGGCCACTGCGCAACTTCGTGCGGCTGATTCTAACAACCGGGTCGTCGTGGATGTATCGGCAAGCAAGAAGAGTTTGCTGGTGCTTGCGGACACCTGGTATCCCGGTTGGCGCGCGACAATCGACGGCGCGGCAGCGAACGTGGTACCGGTGGATCTGATGTTCCGCGGCGTCGAGATTCCGGAAGGCGCCGAGGAGGTCGTGTTCACCTATGCGCCGGCTTCGGTGCGATACGGGTTATACACAAGCGGAATCACCGCCCTCTGCGTGTCCGCCGGACTCTTGACCTTGGTGCCGGGGGCGGTACGCCGGTTCCGGCACCGCCGGAAGTGGCAGTTCTGAATTCGTACGAAGCCGCCGGATCTGCCGATCCATCGTGTTTCCCACTGGCCGTAGCGCCGGAGGGGTTGAGAAGAACATCCCCCTTGATCCCCCTTCAAAGGGGGAATTTTGTGTAACCAAGGCTGTCGGTGGGTACGGTGCGATCTGCGCCGAATCTGGGGTTTCTCCCCTGCGTGGTACAACGCGAAACGTTGTACGGCAATCCCCCTTTGAAGGGGGATCACGGGGGATGTTCTTTGAACTCTTCGCGGGCCCTTTCTTTTTGAGGCCTCCCTCAAGCCACCAGTTTTATTAGTGCCAACTAACCTTTCCGGATCTTCTTCTCGATCTTCTTGTCTTCGGGCATGCCGAGGTTCCGGGCTTTCTCGTAGTAGGGCGCGGCCATGCCGCCGTCATCCTTCTCGACGGCATACCACCACGCAAGATTGAACCAGGCCGGTCCGAAATCGGGATTGGATTCGGTAATCTCCTTCGCCACGCGAATCGCTTGATCGACCTGGTTGTTGTGGGCCAGATTCACCGCGTAGGCGTTCTTGATGTTGAGATCGTCCGGGTCGAGTTGCGACGCCTTCTCCAGGTATCCCGCAGCCTCCTTGAAATCCTTCCGGTTCATCGAAAGTTCGCCGAGGGCGTAGAGTCCCGCCGCGTTCTCTTCCAACCCAAGCGCGCACAGCAGCGCGGACGTGGCATCCTGCGCGGCCTGCTCGAAACGCTCTTTCAAAACCGCGCCGCCATCGGCGGTCCACCGTTTCACTTCCTCGTCATCCACCGTCAGGTCGGGACTGGTTACGTTGTACCCGCCGCGTTTGGTCGGATTGCCGAGCTTCGCATTCGCTAGCACGGGCTCGTTCGTGACGATCAGCACGTCGTCCCACAGCGTCTTGCCGTCCGGCAACAGGACCAGCTTGCCGTCCAACTTGGTCGCCAGCGTGCCTTCGGCGCCGTAAATCCCGTAGGTCATGACGACGTCGAGCAACACGTCGTAGCCGTTCTTGCCGAGACCGTTGTAGCGCGCTTCGACAGCGTCCTGCCGCGAATGCATACCGGCAATGCTGCCCAGCGGCGCGACCCGTTCGATGTCCTTGTGCATGGCCGCTTCCAGGCGTTCCTCGATGATGCCGGCGAAAACTTCGGCGGGTTTATAACCTTCCAGCGCCGCGTGGATCGGCGCACGGTATTTCGCGTTCACGACCGCGTCCGCGCCGGTGCCGAGGATAAGCCCTGCCGAACCCGCAATCCGCAAGGTCTTCCCCGCGGGCGATACGGAGACAATCATGTCCTCCGGCGTGGCCTCCGCGGCCCACGCAGGATTCTGCGCGGTCTGGAGGGACGTCGGCCGGTTCGGATCGGTCGTCGTGCAACCGGCGATGAAGACTATGGACGATATGGACAGGATGGACGATATGGACCAGCGGGACACGAGACGCGGAAACAAGCGTGACATGATTCGTCTCCAAAGGGTGAATGCTGAGCTAAGAACAAGCGTGGACGCGGCGTGCAGTGCGCCGCTCAGTAGGATTCATGCTAACACGTTTGCGGTGCGCAGCGAAAGTGTAAGATTCGTCCCGGCAAACACCGATGGTTGGCTCACTGGGTCCGCCAGGCTCCAGCCTGGCTCTTCAAGGATTATTCAGAAACCTTCGGTTGCTAAACAGACGACGGTTCGCAGTGCGATCCAGGCCGAAGAGCCAGGCGGTCCCTGTAGCGCCTCCCCGGTTGCTGGATACGACGCAGTCCACCCGAGCGGTTTTACACTCAGGAGGAATTCCCGGCTCAATCATCGCTCGGCGGCTTGCGCATGGCCTTCTTCTGGCCCACCTTCTTCTTCTCATCCACCCGGCGCGCCCGCGACGCCCGCGATGGCTTCGTCGCCACCCGCCGCTTCGGCTTCCGCCGCCGCGCCGCCAACCGCCGTTCCAATTCCGCCAGCGCCTCCGCCTTGTTCCGGTGCTGCGACCGCGACGCCGTCGCCACGACAACAGTCCCCGTCGGAACATGCCGCACCCGCACCGACGACTCGGTGACGTTCTTATGCTGACCGCCCGGGCCGCCGCTCTTGAAAAAGGTGATCTCTATCTCGTCTTCGGGGATTGGCATGAGTCAACGGTACTCAAACCTTTGGTGGAAGAACAAGCGGCTTGGCGCGGGCAGTCTCACCCTTAGAGCTTCCGTATCACCCCAGCCCAATAGACCTCGCCCCGAATCCGGTGGGGCGACGTCAACACCCAGGATCGCATACTCGGCCCTCCGGACAAGAGTGTGAAGTATCCCGCAGCTACGGCTGCCGCAAAGGCGAAAGCGAGGCTGAAATCCGAATAGGCAAGCAGCCGAAAGACTAAAGATGCAATGAGTACAGACAGAACCGGAACGATCAGTGCGCGGTCGTAGGCAGGAATAATTAATCTCCCGGTTGCGATCCTTCCGAAGACTGAGATGGGTGGTTTAAGAATACCGCAGTAAATGATCAGGCGGTACAGAGCCCCAAAACCGACAATCATCAACGTCAATGCGTGTACTGCCGAGGGCGTGTCCGGGTCCGCTGATTCCGGAATGTGACTTGTCGTGGCCCAAATCCACAAGAAGATCAAAACGCCATATCCAATCGGCGATGCGACGAGTCTCTCGCTCAATTGATCGTACGGTCCGAGCGCGCACAATGGCCAACCAACTCTCGCCGGCGAAGCTGTCAGCGCTTTGGCCGTGTAGATGCGCTCAATGCGCGTTGGTGCGGGGACTTGGTTGAGTCTCTCCAACCAGTTGATCGCGCCGAAGGCTATAGTCGTTTGGTTGCCTGCAAGAATCAATCGCAGCGCGACGCTTCCCTGGTCCGTCAACGTAGCCTCCTGGAGCTTGGAAGGCTCGATTGTTTTGGGTAGGAGCATCTGGATAGAGATGAAAATGAACAATTGAAGCAAAAGCGCCACGCCTATTTGAGGAAGTAGGAGTACAGAAATCGCCAATCCCATAGCGAGACCCATAACCGCACGGTGCATACCGACGAACCAAAAACACAACGCCATCATTGCGTGGTAGCCAGTAAGGAATAGATAAATACCCGAAGGCAGATCCACCCAAGGTGTCGCCAACGTCGGAATCGCAAACACTGTAAGGTATACCGCGTCCCGCCAGTCAAGATGTACCGGACCCATGGGGAGGCGACGACTTGGCTCGAATGGCGTTGCGCAAAGCCACCTCCGGTAGCCCGGGTCGAAAACAGGATGAAACGAGAGAACTCGGTGGGTGCCGTACAGGAATAGCCCGAGTATGGATACAAAGGTGGTAATGACTTGGAGATATTCGCGCACAATAGCGAGCACTTCTGGCAGATCAAAGGCTCTAAGCCCGAATGCATACCAGGAGGGCAACACCACGAGAAGTATGGTCATTGGCGGCGAAATGACTATCAACCAGTAGAGCTTCGATCGCGGCCACAGTTCGAAAAACTTCCGCATCATTTCTGCTGGCCTTCCAAGTAGCGGTCGATATTTGCCAGCGTATCCGCGTGCATGAAATGGGCGAGAATGTCCTGAAGATCGCCCGTGGCGGAGGTCATCGTGCGGAGCCCGTCGATGGTGTCGCAGGCGATAAGTTCGCCGTCGCGGAGGATCGCGATGCGGTGGGCGACTTCCTGCACGATCTCTGGCACGGGCGTCGTCATGAGGACCGTCATATCCCTGCGCTCGGCGAGGCGGATCATGACCTTCTTCAGCGCGAGCAAGGCCGCTGGGTCCAGTCCGCCGGAGAAGGGTTCGTCCAATAGAAGCACCGGCGCATCGCTCACGAGGGCCGAACAGATGGAGATCTTCTTCTGTTGCCCCGTCGAATAGGAACTGATCGGCGAATCGCCGTGGGCGTCGAGATCGAACAAGGCGAGCAAGCGGTCGATATGGTCGAAGAGCCTGTCGTAATCGACGCTGTAGAGCCGACCTACGGCCAGCAGAAATTCCCGGCCCGTCTTCTGCACCGGCAACCACGGGTGGTCAGGCAGGTAGAACACCTTGCGCCGAATGGCGAGTTCCGCTTCCTCAGAACTTCGCCGGCGCATGCCGTCGATTTCCACATACCCCTTCTGCGGTGCCAGCGCCCCGGCGATGGACGCAAGCAGCGTGCTCTTCCCCATTCCGTTGGGGCCCATGAGCGCGACCAACTCGCCCGAACTGATTTCGAGATTGATGTTCCGCAGCACCGGGCGCACCCCGTAATGCTGGGTGAGGTCGACGACTTTGATCATGTACCACTACCCCCTGTAACGGCTCGGTACAGGCTACGGCAGTCGGCAGCAAAGAATCAATTGGACGGATCGGACCGATCGGTCGGATCAATTGTACGCGGCGCCGTTACCGGTGTTGCCGGCCATCCGGAGCGCTGGGCTCTGTCTGGGGTGGCGGGTCTTTGTGGTGGAGGAGCAATAGCGACATCATCTTCGCTGCGATCTCGGGATGTGCCTCCGCGACGTTGTGCAGTTCGCCGACATCGGTTTCAAGGTCGTAAAGTTCGAAGTCGGCGTCGGCTCCCGGATAGATCCCTTTCCATTTTCCCATACGGCCGGCGCTCTGGATCTTTTCGCCCCAGAGTTCCCAGTACATAAACTCGTGCTCGTCCTGTTCCCGGCCCGCGGCGTCGGGGCCGATGAGTGCAGGCATGATAGACAAGCCGTCGATACCGCCGGGCACAGCCTCCCCCGCTCCGGCCAGCTCGGCGAAGGTGGGCATAACATCGCAGAAGTACCAGGGATGCGCGCTGTCCGTCCCTGCCGCGATGTGCTTGGGCCAACGCGCGATGGCGGGGATGCGGATGCCGCCTTCGTACAGCGTGCCCTTGTACTCGCGGAGCGGCCCGTTGGCCTCGAAGAACTCCGGTTCCGCGACGGAATAGCGGTCCGCTCCGTTGTCGGACGTGAAGATGACGAGCGTATTGTCGTCGATGCCGAGTTCCTGCAAGAGGTCCATGACTTTGCCGACGCCGTCGTCCATGCGCGTGATCATGGCGGCCATGTTGGCCTTCGGCTTGTCCGGGAAGGCATAGCCCTGCCGCCATTTGAACTGCGGCGGTTCTTCCTCGAAGGCGTCCGCATACTCGTCCAGCGAATCCTCTGGCACCGTCCACTCATGGTGCGGGATGGTCAGCGACAGATAACAAAAGAAAGGATTCTCCCGGTTCGCGCGAATGAACTCCAGCGACTTCTCGAGGATCACATCGTGCGTGTACTGCTCTTTCTTGCCCTGCGTGTTGCCGGGGAGCGGGTACCGCTCCTCGTTGTGCCAGAGGTAGTCCGTGTAATAGAAGTGAGCGTGCTTCTGGTGCAGGTAGCCGAAGAACTCGTCAAACCCCTGGCGGTTCGGTACGCCTTCCGTGTCCGCGTCGCCCAGTCCCCACTTGCCGAAGAGGCCGGTCCGGTAGCCCGCCGTTTTCAACACCTCCGCCGTGGTAACGTAGCCGTCGGGCATGGCGATCCCGCCGGCATTCCCGCGCACCGGCGTGTGGCCGGAATGATAGCCCGTCATCAACACGCTGCGGGACGGCCCACACAGTGGCGCGCCCGCGTAGGCCTGCGTGAAGCGCAAGCCTTCCTTCGCCAGACGGTCGATGTTCGGCGTGCGGATGTGTTCCTGCCCGTAGCAACCAAGGTGGCCGTAGCCAAGGTCGTCGGCCATGATGAAGATAATGTTCGGACGCTGTGCGGCATCTTGCGCGAACGCCTGCGCGCCCCAACCGCCCGCCGCCAACGCCGCGGCCCCCGCGGTCTTCAAGAAATCGCGCCGGTTCATGGCCCCTCCTCGACAAGTTGCGTAAGGGAATCTCTTGTACCTGCGACGAGCCGCGCGAGTCAATTTCGCACCTGCGGCGAAGTACAGCCCCCTTAGATCTACGGTGTCAATAGCGGTAGTTGATCCAAATCGCTATCGGTATCGCTATCGGTATCGAAGCGAGAAGCCCGAAGTGCTTTCGATCCCGATCCCGATAGCGATACCAAGAAAGGCGTGGAGCCGTCGCAGGTGAACCCTCGTCTCGTCAGCCCGTAGGCGCGGTTCGGCGCTCTGAAAGAGGAACACAGGTGCCCTCACCTGTCATCTTCATCTGCCGATTCCTCGTCTCTCGGCAATATCGGCTCCAGAAACTTCGCCAGCCCTTCGCTGTAGAGCAACCCCGACTCATACCAGCCGGCATTGTGGTCGCCATGGATTTCGAGGAAGGCTTTAGGTTCGGGGGCGAGTTCGTAGAGGCGTTGCCCGTGGTGGTAGGGATTGATGTCATCGTCCGGACTATGAACGACGAGTATCGGCGACTTGACGTTGCCGATCTTCTTATCGCTGTCGAAGCGGTGGCGGATAAACCAGCCCACCGGAATGAACGGCAGCAGCTCTTTCCCGATTGCCGTTGTGCTGATGAAAGGGCTTTCGATGATGATGGCGGCAGATTCCGCCGTTTGCGCCAGTTCCAAGGTCGGTCCCGCGCCGAGGGATCTCCCGAAGAGCACGATACGGCCCGCGGGCTCACCCCGCGTCTGCGTCAGGTACTCCCACGCCGCGCGGACATCCGCATAGCAGCGTTTCTCGGAGGGCTTGCCGGTGCTGTTGCCATATCCACCGTAGTCGTAGATGAACACATCCAACCCGAGGTCGCGGAAGATCTCAATGGATTCCAGACGGTCGGCGATGGTGCCCGCATTGCCATGGGAGAACAGCACCGTGCCGCGGGATTTCTCCGCGGGGATGTACCAGGCATGCGTAGTTTCCCCATCGACCTGGAGCGTGACGTCTTCGTAGGTCCACCCGAATGGCGGATCCGCGGGCGTTCGCCAGATGCTGCCGCCGCGCGGAAAGATCATCGCCGTCTGGAGTCCGTAGAACACGGCTACCAACCCCACATAGCCAAGGGCAAAGAGCAGTACGAGCCGCATAAGGGACCTTCCAACGCGGTGCGATTTGGTTTTAACGTCGTCCATGCTCTTGATGTTGACCCGCGACTCGAGAGTTTTGTAAACACGCCCCGATCATGTATGATAGGGCAGTGACGGCGCAAGCCGGTCCATGGAATGGGGGGGCAAGCGAACCACCAGGTTCGTTGCCGGGCATCGCGGATGGCCCCGATCATCCGCCGGAGAAGGTCTCATGAATCAATACAACATCCTGCTGGAAGGCAGCCGTCTGCCCGACTATTGGTACAACATCATCCCGGACCTGAAGACGCCCATGGCGCCGCCCCTGCATCCCGCGACGCACAAGCCGCTCGCGCCGGATGACCTGGCCGCCATTTTCCCGAAGGCGCTCATCGAGCAGGAGATGTCGTCGCAGCCGGTGATTTCGATCCCGGGCGAGGTGATGGATGCGTACCGCTTGTGGCGGCCCACGCCGTTGCGGCGCGCCTACCGTATGGAGAAGGCCCTCGACACGCCCGCGAAGATCTACTACAAGAACGAAAGCGTGAGCCCTTCCGGCAGCCACAAACTCAACACCTCGGTGGCGCAGGTTTACTACAACAAGGCCGAAGGCATCACCGAGATTTCCACCGAGACCGGCGCGGGTCAGTGGGGTACGGCGCTGAGCATCGCGTGCAGCATGTTCGGCCTCAAGTGCACCGTGTACATGGTGCGCGTGAGTTACGATCAGAAGCCGTACCGGCGCAGCTTCATTCAGACCTACGGCGGCGTGATCTTCCCGAGCCCGAGCGACACGACCGACGCGGGCCGCGCGTTTCTGGCCGAAGACCCGAATACGACCGGCAGTCTGGGCATGGCTATCTCCGAAGCGGTCGAAGTCGCAGCGAAGAGCGGCGGCAAGATTAAGTACAGCCTAGGCAGCGTGCTGAATCACGTGCTCCTGCACCAGACCATCATCGGCCTCGAAGCCAAAGAACAGATGGCGAGCGTCGATGCCTATCCCGACGTGGTCATCGGTTGTTGTGGCGGCGGGTCCAACTTTGCCGGTATCGCCTTCCCGTATGTTCAGGACAAAATGAAGAACGGCAAGAACATCGACGTGATCGCCGTCGAACCGACAGCCTGCCCGACGTTGACGCGCGGCCTCTACGCCTACGACTTCGGCGATACGGCCATGCTGACGCCCATGCTCAAGCAATATACGCTCGGCCACAATTTTGTGCCGCCCGGCATCCACGCGGGCGGGTTGCGCTACCACGGCGTCGCCCAGCAGGTCGCGCACCTGGCCAAGGAAGGCACGATCCGCGCGGTGGCCGTCCACCAGAACCCCGTGTTCGAGGCGTGCATGCTCTTCGCCAAGTGCGAAGGCATCGTGCCCGCGCCGGAATCGGGCCACGCCATCCGTGTCGCCGTCGACGAAGCGCTCAAGTGCAAAGCCTCCGGCGAATCAAAGACCATCCTCTTCAATCTCAGCGGACACGGCCACTTCGACATGTCGTCCTACGACTCCTATCTCGGCGGCAAGCTGACCGACTTCGATCTCGACGAAGAAGCCTTGAAGAAAGCCGAAGCGGCAATTCCGAAGGTGGAGGAAGTTACCGCATAACGATTGCGGATTTCGGACTGCGGATTGCGGATTGGAAAAAGGGGACGAGCATACGAAACAAATAAACGGGGGCGCGAAATCGACAGCGGATCGTGAAATAGAGATTGAGACTTGGAAGACAACAGCGATTTTCTCTTCCAATCCGCAATCCGAAATCCGCAGTCCGCAATAAGAAACGCGCGGTCAACCGTTGATTTGATCGGATACATTCGCAAATGAAATGGACCACGACGGGTCTTCCGTTGTGGTCCATTTTGCTTCGGGGTCGCCGCCGCCGTTGTCCACAAGGTCCGCGCCCACGCAGTAGACGAGGGCCTTCTCGCGGCTGTACTTAATCGCGCCACCATCAAACCAGTCCCGCGGGAGCTCGTCAAAGAATTCCGGGACCAGCGCATCGAGCGACTCCGGCAACTCGCCATGCCGCGTGTGGTACACCTTCAACGCGAGAAGCACCTGCATGGCGGAGTTGTAGGAGCGGTGGTAGGCGAGTTCCTTAAAGCTATTCTCGGGAAGCGGCGCGATAAGCCCAGTCATGATGTCCCCGAGGACGTTTCCGCCCAGCACTAACATCACGAAGGGGCGGTCGCTGCGCGCTGGAGGAACAACAACATCGCAGAAGTATTGACCTGCACTCTCGATGCAAGTTCCATGTTCGCGCAGCATTTCGCGCGTATTCTGATCTTCGTCGTACACCCAGAATTGCCACTGTCGTGAACCGAGCTGTTCATCGATCAACTTCTTCGCGACCCAATAGCCGGACCGAACGGCGTTCGAGATAGCATCCGCATCATTCTGGCGCGCCGCGACGCGTTCGACAGCTTGCGCAATAGCATCAGATGTTATGTCATCGTGTTCGGTTAACCGCGCAAGCATGATAAACCCGTGCCGCTGCAACCGGGCGCCCCGCAAAAAGACGATCAGAGGACCACAACTCTCTTTCATCAGATTGCCTGCGTCGACCAAATTCAGCGCGAGTTCCAATTGCGTATCAGTGTCGCCATATCTATCGGCGTCATGCCATAGCGCCCATGCAAGCGATTCCAATGCTTCCTTCTTGACCTCGCCATCAGGATCTTCGAATTCGCGATACGCGCTTTCCTTGCATTCGAACGCACGCTGCAGCGCAACCACCGCCTCTTGTCGGGATTCGAGGAATTGTTGTGGTAGTTCCGGCGGTTCGGGTGTCCCCTCGATCATGGTTTGGATGAAGTAGTACTCGTCGTCCTCCCATTCGACCAGCGATGCGGCGCGATGAAGCTGAATATACGCGTTCTCTTCGTCCGGGATATCAGGAATCGTGAGTTGCATGTCGGATTCATCAATCGGTTCGGCGGACCCGGCGTAACGAAGCACGACGACCGCAACGACCGCGGCGAGCAAAATGCCGAAGACCAGCATTGCCGTCGAACAACCTGCGACAGCAAGTGGCGATCTGCGCTTGCTCATGAAACACCTCGCATAACTGGTTTCTGGCTGGTGACGCCGGAGTCAGCGTATCACAATTACGTCTGTTGGGGTTAATGGGGATGCTTCAAGTAGGCTGGGATTGAATCCCGGCCAGGAAGTTCTGAGGCACCGCGTGCATGGAGAAGGCCGCGAGTTTGGGAGCGGCATACGGTTGGCCGAGAAGGGGCGGGTCGGGAACCATTCCCGACCTACGGAAGAGCGCTGCGTGCGGTCGTTCACGGTTCACGCCGTGGAGCTATCAAGGGCAATCGCTCAAGTCTTCTTTTCGATCTGCGTGAAGTCGGCGGTGATGGTGATCGCGTTAAGCACGTCGCGGACTAAGGCGTGGCGATTCTGGCGAACGCGGTCGTCTTTGTCGTTTACGAGGACGCTCTCGAAGTATGCCGCGATGATAGGCACCCACGACAGGATCTCCTCGCAGGCGTTTCCGAATTCCTTCCGCTCGACGAAGGTGCGGACCTTGTCCGCGCCGGTGGTGCGGATAAGGTCCAGCGCCTTTTCGTTGTCGTCCAGCAAAGACCCATCCACGGATTCCGCCGGTTCCTTGACGATGCGCTGCATGCGCTTGGCCTGTTCGGCGAGATCCTGGAGTTGGGGATCGTCGAGCTTGCTGATGGCATCGAGGCAGCGATGGAGCTGGACCGGGCGCTTCGCGTGGACGGCCAGGGCCGCGGCGACTTGGTCGTAGGCGTACCCCTGATCGCGCAGCATGACAGCCATGCGATCGCTGAAGAACTCCAAGATGACCTGGAGGGCGTTGTCCGGCGCGTGGACCGTTTCACCGTAGTTAGCCAGGGCAGCGCGTACAAAGACTTCGAGATCGATGTCGAGTTGCGTCGCGTCAATGATGGACAACAAGGCGAGCGCGTTGCGGCGCAGGCCGAATGGATCGCTCGTGCCTTTCACGCGCTGACCGATGCCAAAGTAGCCGGCGAGCGTGTCGAAGCGGTCGAGGATGCCCGCGACCGTTCCGAGGTTGCCGTCGGGCAATGCGTCCCCCGAGCGGCGCGGCAGCCGGTGCTCGTAGATGGCCTGCGCGACATCGTCGTCGATGCCTTCCTTCCGTGCGTAGAGCATGCCGACCACGCCTTCGAGAGAATCGAACTCGAAGACCATCTGCGTGGTGAGGTCGGCCTTCATAAGCGTGAGCACCTCCCCCATCTTCCGGTCATCGACTTCGGGAAGGTATTGCTTGAGTGTGAAATAGAGGTCGCGCAACCGCGCAACTTTGTCCGCGACGGAGCCGAGCTTCTGGTGGAACATGACCGTATTGAGTTTCTCGGCGAAGGCGCGCAACGGCGTCTGGGTGTCCGTGTCCCAGAAGTATCGCGCATCGCGCAGCCGCGCGTTGAGCACGCGCTCGTTGCCTCCGCGAATTGTGTCGCGACCTTTGTCGCTAAAGTGTCCGTTCGCGACGCAGACGAACTTGCGGCTCAGGGAACCGTCAGCGTTTCGCAACGGGATGTAGCGTTGGTGCACCTTCATAGGCGTGATGATGATATCCTCTGGAAGAACGAGTGCGTCCTCAGGAATAGCGCCCACGATGGGATCGGGGAACTCCACGAGATCGGCGATCTCCTCATAGAGATCGTCGTCCTGCTCGGGAATCAAACCTTCTCCCTTTGCGAGTTCGTTCACACGTTCAACGAGCAGGGACTTGCGGTCCGCATGATCGGCGAGCACGAAGTGCTTGCGCAACGATTCGAGGTAGCCGGACACCGAAGCGATTGAAACGGGACCGGCGGCGAGACGGCGATGACCGTAGGTCACGCGGCCCGAGTTGATGAGGCGTTCCGCGCCCGTATCCCCGTCGTCGCGCAATTTGATGGACGCCGGCACGACGGTGGAACCGTGGAGCGCAACAAGCCAGCGAATGGGTCGCGAGAAAACGGCGGTCGTGTTTTCCCATCCCATGGTCTTGCCGAAGTGAATGCCGGAAAGGAGATCTTCGAGCACCTCCGTCAACAGCTTGGCGAGGTGCTTGCCCTTTTGATGGACCTGCACAAAGCAGTATTCCGCCTTGCCGTCGCTGCGAAACTCAATGTCCTCAACGCGGACGCCCTGCCCTTCCGCGAAGCGCTTGGCCGCCATGGTCCATTCGCCCTTGTCGTTCTGGGCGGCTTGGCGCTTCGGACCGCGGACTTCCTTGGTCACGTCCTGTTGCCGCGCAGGGACGTCGTCAATGATGAACGCAATGCGGCGCGGAGCGACGAAGGTGCGGGTGGCGCCATGGGTGAGACCGCGGGATTCGAGAGCGGAAGCGATACGATCCGGCGCCTGCGTCTGCACGGTTTGGATATCTCGATGAGGCAACTCTTCCACGCCGATCTCGATGAGCAGCGTGTCCGAATCCTTGTAGGCCGATGCATCGGGGCGTTCCTGTTCGATGGACTCGTAAAGGACCGGGCTCGGATGGCGCAGCATGGGGAACTGCAAGGCTTCCCGCTGGGCGAAGAAGCCTTTCGCGCACTGCTCCGCGAGGGCGCGGCATCGCAGGAGGAAGCGTCCGCGCTCGGAAACCGAAAACGCGCCGCGCGCATCCAGGAGGTTGAAGAGGTGTGAGAGCCGCAGGCAGTGATCGTATGCGGGCAGAATCAGACCGAGTTCGAGGAGACGCAGCCCCTCCCCTTCCCAGATATCGAAGACCTGGAGGAGCTTCTCCGTATCGGCGGCTTCGAAGTTGTACTTGCAATACTCGACTTCCTGGGCGTGGAAGATATCGCGGTAAGTGACGCCGCCGGGCGACCATTGCAGGTCGAACACGTTTTCCACGCCTTGCAGGTACATGGCGATGCGTTCGATGCCGTAGGTCAGCTCGCAGGCGCGCACGTCGAGCTTGAGCCCGCCGCATTCCTGGAAGTACGTGAACTGGAGCACTTCCATGCCGTCGAGCCAGGCTTCCCACCCGAGCCCCCAGGCGCCGAGGGACGGACTCTGCCAGTTGTCCTCGACGAAGCGGAAATCGTGGAGTTTCAGATCGAGACCGAGCGCTTCGAGGGATTCAAGGAACAACTCCTGCACGTTCGGCGGCGACGGTTTTAATATGACCTGGTACTGGTAGTAGTGCTGAAGGCGGTTCGGGTTCTCGCCGTAACGGCCATCGGTCGGACGCGTGCTCGGCTCCGTGTATGCGACCCACCACGGCTCGGGTCCCAACACGCGCAGGAAGGTCGCCGGGTTGGACGTGCCCGCCCCCACTTCGGTGTGGTAAGGCTGCCAGAGGAGACAGCCGCGGCTGCTCCAGAAGTTGTTCAGGGTTTGCAACACATCCTGCATGTACATGGTCGAAACGGTCCTTCTTAACCAGTCGTATCCCGGGAAGATTCGCCGCGCCACCCGGCATCCAGCGCAGCGAAGAATGGGGTTAATACAAAGGGGGAAGTGTACTTGCGAACCGGGGCGGGAGTCAAAGCGGGTGGCTTGACGTAACAGTGCCCGGTTGCTCGAAGAGGACTCGAATATCGGCCCGAGTTAGGACACGATACTGCCAGACCGCAAGGGCAAAGAATGGTATCACCCAAAACACAACCAATATCCTGGGGATTTGCGCAACCTTGATGCCGAACAGCTCAAAATACGCGGGCGCATGACTGACAAGAGCTATCAGGCCAATGATGGGGAGACCGATCATGCCGAACCAGAGAAGAACCAGCGAGCATATTCGCCAGCCGTTCCGATAGTGCAGCAAACCGAAGTAAATCGGGATTCCCAGGATACCAAACTGGATGGAGAATGTGTTCTGGCTCAAAAGTACAAAGAACTTGATTGCGGCCAGAACTCCCACGACGAGATGAATTGTCGCGACGATCCGCAACGCTGTCGGAACAGTCTGCGGGTCCGGCATAGTCTATCCCCCAGCGATTCGTTCCCTTAATAGGAAAGGTTATCACAGGCAAGACTAGTCGTCAAGCGGATCGGGTATGCAGATTGAGTTCTGGCCTCAGCAGAACTTTGGAGAACATTTGCCCATGACCTTCTCAACTTGGCAATGGTGCTGCAAATTGCCTATAGTGGAGGGACTCTATGGGTAATCAATTCGTCGCGGCGTGGTCCGCCGTGCAAGAACTCGGTATAGGAGCTGCAACTATGAAACTCGGTCGTGTTTTTTCTCTCGCCATGATTGGCGTCGTGGCGTTGGCGGCTTGCCTGACGGCGAACGCCGAACCTCGCCATGTGTTTCTGACGTATTCGGATGCGCCGGAGACGTCCATCGACATTAACGTCATTCTCGACGAACACGAGGGTGAAGTGCAGGTCTATTACGATACGGAATCCCATGACGGAAAGCTCGAGGACTACGCCCACCACGTGACGGCGCCGTACATCCAGACCCTAATGGTCATCAGCGATGAGCGGGCGCTGGCGGTGGCGACGTTGACCGGGTTGGAACCGGGCACGGAGTACTACTTCGTCGCGGGCGAGGACGAATTCGGCATGTCGAAGGAGCGGAAGTTCCGGACCTTGCCGGGCGGAGACGAGCCCATCCGGTTCGTGACCGGCGGCGATATGGGAGTCGATGGTTTCGTCATCTCGCTCCTGGGATTGGTTGCCGAGGAAGCGCCCGATTTCGGTGTGATCGGTGGCGACATCCCCTACGCGAACGGGCTGCTCGGTCGTCCGGATCTCTGGGATAAGTGGCTGCACAACTGGGACCACCTCACCACTTCCGACGACGGACGGATGGTCCCGATCGTGACGGCCATCGGTAACCACGAAACGAACGATTACATCTCCGACAATTTCGAACTGCGGGCGCCCTGGTATATGGCACTCTTCGGACGGCAGGCGGAGAACATCTACTACACGCGGAAGTTCGGCGACAACATGGTGATGTTCGTGCTGGATTCAGGGCACCTGGTCCCTCACGAAGCACAAGTTCCCTGGTTGGAGCAAGAGATGGCGAAGCACCAGGATGTGCCGTTCAAGTTTGCTTTGTACCACGTGCCGCTGTATCCGGCCCACCGGGACTATGAAGGCGGCGGCTCGGTCGCCGGGCGCACGCACTGGCTTCCGATCTTCGACAAATACGGCCTGACTGTGGGAATGGAGAATCACGATCACGTCTTCAAGCGCACGAAGGTGCTTAAGGGCAACGAGGTTGCAGACGAAGGTACCGTATACATTGGCGACGGGTGCTTCGGCCGCGCCCCTCGGGAGATCGACCCGCAGCCGCGTTGGTACAACGAGAAGGAAGCGGCTAAGGCGCACTTCTGGGTGGTTGACGTGAAGAAGGACGGGGTCGATTTGAAAGCCATCGACGCCGAAGGCCTGGAATTGGATAGGTTCAGTTTGACGAAGTAAGCACTTTGGCGATCTGAGATGCTAATGCGAGGCGTTTGCAATAGAGGCGAACGCCTCGTTTTCACTTTAAAGCTGGTAAAGTGGCCCGAACGCAGGAATCACGGTGTTTGGATTGTACCAAGACGATCCGTACCATGGACGGCTGGCCATGTTGAGGAGGGATACAGGATATGGTTCGATGCATAGCGATAGCGTTTGCTCTTGGTTTTGGTTCGTTGAATGCATTGGCACAGGGCCTGGCGGCGCCGCCGGAGCGGCCGGTGCCGCTGATCTTCGATACGGACATCGGGAATGACGTGGATGACGCACTCGCCCTAGGAGTTATCCACGCGTTGCAGAGCCGCGGCGAGTGCGAATTGTTGGCGGTGACGATTACGAAGGACCATCCCTTGTGCGCGCCGTTTGTGGACGCGGTGAATACGTTCTACGGACGCGGCGACATCCCCGTCGGCGTTGTGAAGGATGGACCGACGCCGGGCGACAGCAAGTTCCTGCCGCTTGCGGAACAACGGGACAACGGCGAATTGCGTTATCCGCATGACCTCATGAGCAGCGCGGATGCCCCGGATGCGACCACGGTGTTGCGCCAGGCCCTCGCGGAAGCGGAAGACAACTCGGTCGTGATTGCGCAGGTCGGGTTTTCGACCAACCTGGCGCGGTTGCTGGAATCAGGACCTGATGCCATCTCCGATCTCACGGGGAAAGAACTGGCCGCGAAGAAGGTGCGGCTGATTTCGATCATGGCGGGGGCGTTCGAGCCCATCGACGGGAAGACGCACCGGGAGTACAACGTGGTCATGGATATCCCGGCGGCGCAGGCCTTGGCCAAGGACTGGCCGACGCCGATTGTGTACAGCGGCTACGAGATCGGACTGAACATCCCCTATCCCGCCGCGAGTATCGAGCGGGACTACGCGTACGTGGATCACCATCCGCTTCCGGAGGCCTATCAACTATACATGCCGACGCCCCACGAGCGGCCAACCTGGGACCTGACAAGCGTGCTCTGGGCGATCCGGCCGGAGCGAGGCTACTTTGATCTGTCCAAACCGGGACGTACGCAGGTCACGGATGAAGGGGTGACCGAATTCGAGGAAGCCGCGGACGGAAACTGCGTATACCTTATCGCCAGCGACGCGCAAAAGGAGCGGACGAAGGAAGCATTGGCGCAGTTGTCGAGCCAGCCACCCGAGTGATTGCGGATTGAGGCGGATCTGAGAACTTAATCCGGAGTCCGCAGCAATCGAAACCCGATGCGGTCATACCAAAATTCCGGGGGGGCAAAGCGGCGATCGGCAGAACGGATTTGCGTTGGAAAGGAACTCCACTCTCCCCCACGTAACACGCGGTATTCGCCTGTGGCCGGACCTTCGGGGTCCGTGGCTGATCCCGAAGGATATTCTGCGTACCAATCCTGGCACCACTCATCAACGCTTCCGGCCATGTCGTACAATCCCCACTCGTTGGGGAGCTTCTCGCCGACGTTGTGGGTCGTGTTGTCACCATTGCCCAGATACCAAGCATAGTCGGCAATCTCAGTTTCCGCCGAATCCTCGCCCCAATAGAAGCGCGTAGTCGACCCCGCCCTACACGCATATTCCCACTCGGCCTCGGTCGGTAGCCGGTACGGCCCGCCGACGGCGTATTTGTTCGCGTTGAGCGCAGCAAGAAAGTACTGCACATCGTCCCAACTGACCCGCTCGACGGGCCTGATCGCACTGGTGGGTTCCAAAAAGAAGGACGGATTACTTCCCATGACGGCCGTCCACTGGGCCTGAGTTAGTTCGTATTTCCCCAACCAAAACCCCTGCGAGAGTGTGACGGCGTGCCGCGTTTCGTCAGAATCGCGTCCCACTTCGTCTACGCGACTCCCCATCATAAAGGAGCCGGGCGGACACCATTGGAACTCGATTCCATCAAAAATCCGGGTCTCGCCGGGGGTGGGGCCCTTTTCGGTGATCGGACATCCCATTACGAGCACCAGACATGCGACCAATACGGCGCTACACAACAAACGAAGCACAGCCTTCATGGAATGCACTCCTTTGCGCAGGGCGATTCTGCACGCGGTCTGGTGGCGCAGTTGGACGACGCAGATGCGTGCTTTGCAGTTACGACCGATGACAAATACTGCCACATAAGGCTATTTTTAGCAATACTTATTTCAGCGTATCGATACTCTGAGAAAATTGACTTGGAAAGGGCAGCGGCGGGTATAGATCGGGCAGGACACGCGCGTATAATTTCGTCGACTCGTGATCGCTCATGGTAGATTCCCTCCGTGAAACGCAATCGAGTAGGAGTACGGGATTATGCGGTGGTTCGGCATCCTAACAACGGTCGCTATCGGTGTTTTTTCCGAAGCGGATCTTGCGACGACGCGTTTGGAGAACCCGTCACTATCCATCACGCTGACGCCGGACACCGGAAGCCTAGTCCAAATTACGGATCGCGCATTGTCTCAAGCTTTTATGGCCACGGAGGCGACAGCATCGCTCTGGCAGGTGGAACTGATGGACGGATCTGTTGTTGAGCCCGAGTCGGCGACCCGGACCTCCTGCGCTGTGCAAGAAGATGACGCACATGGCGTTCTCATGACGTGGTCGGGTTTTGGGATTGAGCGTGCGCCGGATTTCCGCGTAGAGGTGCGGATCACAATGGTTGCGGAAGAACCGGTAAGCCGATGGCGAATCGCGATTCGCGGGATCGGGAACATCGCGCCGCGCCGGATTATCTTTCCCCGCTTGGGCTCCCTCTCCGAGCAGCCGGGCGAAACGCTGGCGGTGCCGCAATGGATTGGCGAAGTAACGACCCAGGCGCGGACGATGCTTAACCCGGCAAGTGGAGAGTCGCGACGGCGCGAATGGGAGTATCCCGGCACGCTGTCGATGCAGTTCCTCACGGTGTATGGCGATCACGCGGGGCTGCTGTTGTCGGCGGACGATACCGCGTTGAAAGCGAAGCGATTCGCGGTATTCGGCGGCGGCAGCCTGGGCATGGAGGTTTCCCATCTGGTTCCGTTGGGCCAGAAAGCGCAGGATAATTTCGAGCCGGGTTACGACGTCTTGCTGCAAACTTTCGATGGCGACTGGTATACGGCGGCCGCATTGTACCGCGAGTGGGCGATCAAGCAATGGTGGGTCGAACAGAGCCGCGTGCGGACCGGACAGGTGCCGGATTGGGTGCGCGACACAGGATTGTGGGTGTGGAACCGTGGCCCTTCGCCGGGGGTTCTCGGTCCGGCAATCGCGTTGCAGCAATACTCGGACTTGCCGGTAAGCGTGTTCTGGCACTGGTGGCATGGGTGCGCGTACGACGTGGGGTTTCCCGAGTACCTGCCGCCGCGCGAAGGAGCCGAACCCTTTCGCGAAGCCGTCGCCGACGCGCAGACTCACGGTATCAATGCCATCGTGTACATGAACCAGCGGCTATGGGGAATGACCACGGAAAGCTGGAAGGAGCGCGATGCGGCCCGCTATGCGGTCAAGCAGCCGGATGGTTCCATCGCGCCCGAGGTTTACAATACCTTCGTGAAAGCGCCGAACGCGTCCATGTGCATGGGCACGGAGTTCTGGCGGGACACGTACGCCACACTGGCCGGGGAAGTGGTTTGCGATCTCGGCGTTTCGGGCATCTATATGGACCAAGCCTGTTCGAGCCTCGCCTGTTATGACACGTCGCACGGCCATCCGCTTGGCGGCGGCACGTACTGGATGGAAGGGTTCAAGGCCCTGGAGAGCGATATCCGCGATCGCTGTGCAAAGGTGAAGGAAGTCGGGCTCGCCGGCGAGGGCTGTGGCGAGGCCTGGCTCCCCCACCTCGACATGATGCTTTCGTTGCAGGTGAGTCTCGAACGCTACGCGGCGCCCGGGATGTGGGAGCCGGTGCCGTTGTTCAATGCAGTCTATCATGACGTGTCCACGCAATATGGAAACTACTCGTCGTTGACTCGACCGCCCTACGATGAACTGTGGCCGGAAGAGTTTGCGCCGAAGGAGCCCCTGGCCTTGTTGGACCGGAAGTTCGCGGCGCAGTTCCGGTTGGAGCACGCACGGTCCTTCGTGTGGGGACAACATCCCTCGCTCGCGAATTTCCGTGAGAATCAGTTGACCGAACGGGCGGAGGAACTCGACTTCCTGCTACGCATTGCCCGGCTGCGTCGGGCGGCGCTGAAGTACCTGCGTGACGGAGTTTTCCTACAGCCGCCGCAGATCGATGCGCCCATGATCGAGATTCCCATCTCACGATTGTCGATCTATGCGGGGCAACAGGACGCCGTTCAGGAGTACATGAAAAGTGTGCCGGCGGTCCTCGCAAGCGCGTGGTTGGCGGAAGATGGTAGCGTGGGCGTCGTCCTGGCCAACATCAGCGACGCGCCGCAGGCCGTGAAGACGACCCTGCCGAGCGAGGACTACCCTGTGGCGGACCGAGGGACGGTATACCGAATTCGGAGCGAAGGACGTGAAGAAACCGCACGCTATCGTGAAGGTTTGGCGGCCTTAGATGTCGAACTTGAACCCCGCGATGTCCGCGTCTACGAAATCGCTAAAGAATCTCCATAGCGCAACAAGGGGAACGGGCGTCTCGCCCGTGATTGGGGTCGCACGCAGACTATCGAATACCATGCGGCGCTGGAGAAGGAGAGAGCCTTTGGACACGGGCGGGACGCCCGTGCTCCTTGATCGCACAACCTGAACAAACTTGTGTCTTTCTACTCTCCGCCTGCGTTCAACCACTCGCGATAGTAGGCATCGACGGCATTTTGCAGGAGGCGTTTGTGTGCTTCGGCGTTGGGATGAATACCGTCAGGGGAGATTCCTTTGGGCATGCCCGCGGCAGGGTCGCCTCCGGGTAGCGGAACCGATTTGGGCGGGTCTCCGAACCAGTATTGCAGCGTGCCCCAGTTGTCGACATACTCGCATCGGTCGAGTTCGTCCGCAAGTTGCTTCTTGCGCTCGCCGAGTTCACGCAGCCAGCCGTTCAGTTCGGCCGTGGTGGCACCGCCGAAGTCCATCTTCCAAAACTCGCGTGCCGCCTCGTAATCGAGGAAATCGTAGTCGGCAATGGTAACCCGGATGGTCTCGCGGACCGTGGTACAACTCTCGACGATGATGCGAATGTCCGCGATAATGGTATCCCAGACTTCTTGACGCTCCGCGGGGGTCTTGCCTGCGAGATTCCCTTGAAGGGCTTGCGTCAGGAAGTCGTTGCCTCCGATCATCAAGTGAACGATGTCGATGGTGGGGTGTTTTTCCAACTCGGCGGTGATCTCGGCGAGCCGTTCCGGTTTGGCCCAATCCGACGCCTTACGACCACCCCATGCGGTAACTTCGCCCTGAGTTTCCCAAGCGCCTAGATCGTTTTCAGCGAGCACCTCGTCGAACACGTCCGGAGCGGGGAAACCGTCCCGGTTCTCGGCGGAGATGGACGCGGCCCAGCTGTCCCCAACGATAAGAATGCGTTTGGTTGGCTCGGCGGCGTGAACGAAGCCGACGAGGCACAAGCATACGATGAGTGCGCGAATCAATCCTGGCATGGGCGTAGCTCCTGGCAAAACAAGGTACTTCAGTATTCTGCGGAAGATGGCCGGCCCGGCACCAGGGGCGCCGGACCGGCCGTATCGATGGCAGCCGGAAAATGCTAGGGGAGCATCAACTGTCGACGAGTGCGCTGGTCGCGCCAATCCAACTGCTGAGGTTTTCGCCATATGTGCCAACATCACTGTCCTTCGCGGGGTAATCGTCGTCGTAGCGCATGAAGCTCACGTGACCGTCGAAGTACAGGATGTTGACTCCGCCAGGAATGTGGTTGAAGGCCTGGATAGCAGGGAAATCCTGGCCGAGGACACTCAAAGCCGCTCCGCCGTAGGAGTCGAGCATGATCGGCAGTTCGGATTGGGCCGTCGAACTGCCGGCAGGATTGTTGATGTCGGTGATGAAGTAACGCTCGACGCCTTCCCGCATCCGGTTATACTCGTTGGGGAGTGGGGCGCCATTGTCATCGGTCGTGCCGGTAACGCCGTCGCCACCGATGAGTGCGGTTTTCAAGGCTGCGGTCTCAAGGGTGTCCGGCAGTTCGTAATTCGGACGGGCTTCGATTGCCCACGTGCACCCGTACAGCTTGGCCGACGATTCTTCGGGTACGGTATACGCGCCGGAACCTGGGTTGAAGAACTTGTGCAGCGTCACGCCCACGATGACGTCTTTCAACCGGGACGACGTATTAACGGCATAGGGGATGTAGTAGTAGGACGGAAGCATGCCGGTCAGCGAGTCCAGGCAAGCCTTCGCGTCCGGTTCGACCGGCGCCGACTCGGCCGCGAGCGCCAGCCGGTCGGTAAAGCCAAAGTCTGCGTTCGCATCTGACGGGCAGACCGCGATGTTCATATCCGTGAGGTACTCCGGATAGACCTGGACCCCGTCGATCCCCAAAACAAAGGTGTTACCAAAACGGGAGACCGGGGGAAGCAACTCGCCGTCACTTTCGTTGGAGTACATCTTAAAAACGAGTCCCCACTCCTTCAGGTTGTTCTGACATGACGCGCGGCGTGCTGCTTCCCTGGCTCTTGCTAAGGCCGGCAGCAGAATCGCGGCCAGAATGCCGATGATTGCGATTACGACCAGCAATTCGATTAGTGTAAAACCTCTTCGTTGCATTACTCCATCCTCCCTCGTTGATCGATGAGTCCTTTCCCGGAACCTTCGGGTACGCGCCCGAGCCCGAGTACCCGCAGTGGAGGGAGAGCAAGGTTGGTGCCATCGGACCTGTCAATTCATAAAACATTTTATAGCAGCAACTTAAAACACCTCCTCTTCTCGTATCGCACAGACAATTCTGTATCAACGGAAACACAATATGATACATAGTTGTTTCAATTGTGTATCAAAAAGTGATTCACATTGGGTATTGTGATTCTCGACGCGTGATGCGCAAATCAGTGGGTACGCCTGTCCGCGATTGTAGCGCGGCGTAGGAAATGGGCGACGATTGCAGGAATGTGGGCGACCTAATCGCGTCTGCGATTGGGTCAGTCTCTCATGTTGGAGAGACGGCGATACAAGGTTGCCCGGCTGATGCCAAGGAGGCGGGCGGCTTTGGCTCGATTGCCACCTGCCCTTTCGATGGCCGCCTCGATTCGGTCATCTTCTGAGGTCGAGGTGGGAAATGCGCCAGCGGCCGGCGTTACGTCGGTTGTCGCCGCGCCTGATTCGAAGCTACCGGGCATAGGCGCGGCAATCTCCGGTGGCAGGTCGGATACTTGAACCGAGGCGCCACGGCAGGAAATGGCGGCCGCCTCGACCGCGTTCTGGAGTTCCCGGACGTTTCCGGGCCACCCGTAGGTCATCATCGCTGAGCGGGCATCGGGACTGAAGCCGTCGACGGCCTTGCCGGTCTTCGCGACGAACCGGCGCAGAAAACTGGAAGCGAGGAGGGGAATATCCTCGCGGCGGTTGCGCAAGGGAGGCAGCGAGATGCGCGCGACACGAATTCGGTACAGCAAGTCGCTGCGGAATTGGCCGCCGGCTACGGCTTGGGTGAGATTGTGATTGGTGGCGGACAACAGCCGGACGTCAATTCGTCGCGGCATCGATTCCCCTACCCGGACGATTTCCCGCTCCTGAACGACGCGGAGGAGCATGGTCTGAACGACGGGCGGTATGTCGCCGATTTCGTCGAGGAACAGCGTGCCGCCGCCGGCGGCCTCGAAGTAGCCCACGTGATCGCTGACCGCACCGGTGAACGCGCCCTTCTTGTGGCCAAAGAGCTGGCTTGCCAGGATGGATTCGGTGAGCCCGGCGCAGTTTACCGCGATGAACGGCTCGCCGGCGCGATGGCTCGAAAAATGGATGGCGCGAGCAACCAGTTCCTTGCCGGTACCGGTTTCGCCTTCGATCATGACGGTTGTATCGTAGCGCGCCAACTCTGCGATCTGCAGGAAAATGGACTGCATGGCATCGCTCTTGCCAATGAGATCGCAGAATTGCGCCTTGCCGTCAAGCAGTCTGCGCAAGCCATGCAGGTCCGAAACGTCGTACAACACGAGAATCCGGCGTTTCGCATCCCGCGGATCGTCGAGGACTTCGAGTTCCGTCCAATAGCGATACCCGTCGGAAGTTTCCCAGTGCAGCGGTAAGCGGGAGCGCTGGCGCGGGGGCAACTCCATCTGCTCCCGGATCGCGATGATGGTGTCCTCGTCAACCGGGAAGGCGTCCTCCCACGGCGCGCGGAGCAGTCGTAACCGGGGCCGGCCAACGAGTTTCACGAACGCGTGGCTGACGAAGGACAGCACGTCCCCGTTGGCACTCGTAATGGCCGTGCCCGTTCGGAGTTCGTCGAGGATCGAGCGAACGTCGTCGCGACTTTGCGCAATCTGCTGTCGCAGACGGTGCGTTTCGATGGCGAAACGGATCGCCCGGTCCAGGAGTGGAGCGGACAGGCCGGCCTTGGTCAGGTACTCGACCGCACCGGCCGCCAGCATTTGCTCGTCGACCGCACGATCATCGACTGCCGTGAGCATGATCACGGGGATGTGGACACCGCTCGTCCGAATGTAATCCAACACGTCCAACCCGGTTCGATCGCCGAGGAGATAGTCCAGAAGGATCACATCGTGCTCGTTTTCCCGTAGGATGGGAACGGCGTCCTCGAAGGAAGACGCCCATTTTAGGGCGTACGAAGAAGCCGGCATACTCTCGAAGAGATCGCGTGTAATCGCATAGTCCGCCTTGTCGTCATCGATAAGTAATACATTGATCGTGTGCATTGATACTCTCGTACGTCGTGTGGGCGCTCTCGCGATCCGTTCTGGTAATTTCGGATGCCTCTTCTGACGCGTCCCCGATATCATGGGCGACCGGAAGCGCGACGACGAACCGCGTTCCACGATCGGGGGCGGGCACGATCCGAATCGATCCGCCATGCCGTTCGGCAATTTTGCGGCATACGGCCAGCCCTACTCCACTCCCCTCCCGAGACTCGCTGCCGTTCATTCGTTGAAACAACGCGAATATTCGATCGGCGTCTTCCGGGTTGATCCCGGGCCCGTTGTCTTGCACGCAGATGGCGCAGAATCCCGCGCGGCCTTCATGATCGGGAATCTCGCTGGGAAAAACCTGGACCCGGGGTGTCGAATGGTCGTCGCCGTACTTCAATCCATTGTCGATGAGGTTCTGGAGCAGTTGCTTCATTTGCATCGGATCGGCGTCGATGGTGGGAAGGGGTTGAACGTCCACGGTGCCGCCGGTTTCGTGAATTCGGACGGTCAGATCCTCGACGGCGTCGAGTGCGATTTGCGTAAGATCCACGGTTGAAAAGGGGTTTCCGTGGGTCGTGACGCGGGACACCTGAAGGATATTGGTGATCAATCGTTGCATGCGTTCGGTGCACGAATCGATGAGATCGACGTACTCTTCGGCGCGGTTTTCATGGCCATCGCCCACAATTTTGCGGAGGCTCTCTGCGAGCACCCGGACTTTGCGGAGGGGCTCCTTGAGATCGTGGGATGCAATGACGGCGAAATCCTGGAGGTCGGCATTACTAATGGCCAGTTTGCGGTTCAATTCCTGCAAAGAATCGTTGGAACGTTCGAGCAGTTCCAACAGTGAATCCCGTTCTTCCTCGAACTGAATGCGAGCGGCAATCTCCTCGGAAAGATGTTCATTGGTGCGCTGCAATTCCGCGGTGCGGTGCTTGACGAGGGCTTCCGCTTTGCGGCGCTGCCGAATCTGGGCCATGAAATGATCGAACACTACAGCGGTAAGGCTTAACCCGGCCAGCAAGCCAAGCAAGGGCTGCCACGTAAACGCTTCCGCGAGGTGCGCTCGCGTGGGCGTACATACGAAGAGCCACCGCCGGGTCGAAGCCAGGTCGACGGGCCCCGTGTAGTGCATCCGGTCGAGAAACAGGATCTCCCCTTCCTCCACGGGTACACGAGTGACGCCTTCCGCTTCCGCGGAACGGTGGTACAACGCGGATTCGCCGGAGGTGGCAAATGCATCAAACACGTCCAGGTTCACGCGCTCCTGGTTTAAGCGTCGCAACGCGACATCCACCACCTTTTCGATTTGAAAGACTCCCGCGACGAACCCGGTGAAGCGGCCCCGTGCGGCGTCGTCGCCGGATAGCCCCGCCTCGGTCGTATGGACGGCGGACACGACAAGTGCCGTGCTTGGCCCGAACAGATCCTGGATCTGCGCGCTGTTGGCGATGACGTACGTCTTGCCGGATTCCCGGGCAAACTGGAGATAGCGTGCAGCCACCGGATCGGCGGCCAAGTCGAATCCAACGATATCCTCCTGGTTTCCAGGCTCGCCCCGGGCGATTGCCGCAGCGATGGGATAAGACGCGGAATCTGCCGGCGCTGCGGACGGCACCCAGCAGAGCGTGAGTGTGTGGGCCTGCTCTTCGCCCATCGCGTCCAGATTGCGCTGAAACACTTCTTCGGGCGAAACGGATGACACGGCAAGGGTGATGGCGGACCACTGGACGGCGTGGACATTGGAGTCCAGGAGTTTCTCAATGGAACGAATGTAGGTCTTGGCCTGCTCGCCGAAGATGTATTGGGCAGCCTGTTGATCGCGTACGCGCAGCGCGTTGAAGAACAAGACGGACGCCACCACGCCCACCAGCAATGTCAAGACGGCTGGTCCGTAGGCCCGCACGCGTCCTTCCTTGAGGAGGTTGTGCCACCGTCTCGGGGTTGCCTGTTCTTCCACTCGCGTATCCATCGTGGGCGACGCCTAGTCCGTTCCGGAGACCGACGCCATGACCAGCGCAAGGTCATGCCCAAAAGTCCCCGGCGGACCGTTGGTTACAGGGAATTCGCTGAAGAGTTTGACGAATCGCACGTGTCCGTCCAAATACAGGACGTTCGATCCCCCCGGAATATGATTGAAGCGAGCCGTTCCTCCAAGGAGTGGCGCATTCGCCGCCCACGTATCCAACACAACGGGCACAGAAGATTCGCTGGCGGCGTGGGACGCGGGGGAATTGATATCCGTGATGGCCAGTCGCTCGATGCCGCGACGCAACCGGAGATACCCTTTGGGCATTGGTTCACCGTTGTCGTCGAGTTGACCGTATCCAGCCTGGTAGAGAGGGTCATGTGGAATGTCCTTCGCACCTAACCAGCCGTAGGAAACGAAAACTTTCCGGGGACAACCTTGATTTTGCATTTCGGCTGCGAGGACGAATTCCGCGTTTCCCCGGTCGCTTTCGTCAATTGCGATGAGGATTCGGCTGCGAATGATGTCCTTGATTTGAGAAGAGGTTAACGTCATGTACGAGAGATAGGTATACGACACACCCAACGAAAGGAGCGCGTCGACGCACAGATCCGTGGCGCCGGCGTCCATGGCATCCTGGATGTAGGTTCCCAGATTCAGATCCAGACTGCCCACAAACTCGCGCGCCCGCGAGTCCGAGGGGCATAACGTAATATTCACATCGGTCATGTAGTCGGGGAACAAAAGGGCGCCGCGAATCCAGGACAAGGTCGGTGTCCCGTTCAGATGCCATTTTTGCGTCGCCGGGTAGAGGCTCCCCGGATCCTCAGAGGTATACATCTCCAGAACCAGTCCGAGTTGGCGGAGGTTGCTCTGGCAAGTCGCCCGCCGCGCCGCTTCCCGCGATCGGGCAAGCGACGGAAGCAAAAGGGCCGCGAGAATCGCGACAATGGCGATCACCACGATAAGCTCGATGAGCGTCAGTCCGTCATGTCTGCCCAGACGCGAACGTGCGGGAAGACGCACCCGGGCGACTACAGAACGGCCAAGTGACTGTATCTCGTTCTCTTCTCTTATCTCATGCACGTCCATGCAACAAACCGTATGTCCCGCCACCCTCGGAAAATGTCATTATACAACATACCAGACACATGGAATGAATCGTTCAGGCGGGACTCACGAAGCGCCGTACCGCCGTCGCATCCGAATATCGGAGCTCCCGGATCTCTGGTCGTGCCCTGCTGGAAGTTCGCAGCATATCCCGGATAGAATCTCTGCCCTGTCCAAACACCCGAAAGGAGATGAACCTTGAAGCATGTGAAGGCCCTCACGAAGACCCAAATGCCTGCGAAGGCCGTCTTGTCGTCGAACCCCATCAAAGCGTATCTCATGATGAAAAAGGGGTCCTCCGATTAAGGCGCAGTTCAATGGCGAGAGAATCCATTGCCAGGAAGTTCAACCGTGGCTCCACCAGAGCGAGACCGGCGGGATCGAGCGCTGCACGGAATCCGCCCCAACGGTCGTTCCGGTTTGAATGGACGCTGCCGTCCGGTTTCTGGTAGCGTCTATTCTTCTTCAGGGCCTTTTCCATTGCAGCCTACGATGAGTCCGAAGGAGGATTACAATGAACCATGATGGATCGACACTGTCGCGCCGAACGTTGTTGCAGGGTGCAGTCCTGGCTGGAGGCACGTGCGCGTTGGGGCCGGTTATGAACACCGCCGCCGCACAAGAGAACGCCGCTCCCGCGCTGAGCATGGGGAACGTGATCCTGTTTCAGGGCGACTCCATCACGGATGCGGGGCGCAACAAGGAGGTCTCGGACCCCAACAACGTGCCCGCACTGGGCAACGGATATGCGCAGATGATTGCCTCGCAATTGCTCGGCGTGCATTCGGGGCTGAAGTTACAGTGTTACAACCGCGGTATCAGCGGAAACAAAGTGCCCGATCTGGACGCGCGGTGGCAGGCCGATACCGTCGACCTGAAGCCGAATGTTCTCAGCATTTTGATCGGCGTGAACGACATCTGGCACAAGCTGAGCGGTAAGTACGACGGAACCGTCGCGGACTACGAAGAAGGATTCGCTCAATTACTGGCGAAGACTGTCCCGGCGTTGCCGGGTGTGAAGCTGGTCATTTGCGAGCCATTCGTGCTCCGGTGTGGCGCGGTGACGGACGAGTGGTTTCCCGAGTTCATTGAACGCCGCGCGGCGGCGCGTCGCGTCGCCGATCTCGCCGGGGCGACCTGGGTGCCGTTCCAAAGCATGTTCGATGACGCGGTCAGCGATCAGACGCCGCCGGAGTACTGGGCGGGCGATGGCGTCCATCCGACCATGGCGGGTCATGCCCTGATGGCGAAGACGTGGCTGGAGGTCACGGGGCTGGGATAACGGGCCAAGTGCGATCCCGGGCTAAGCCCAGGGGGCGCGTTTGGATCGGGCAAGCAGGCGCTCCGCGGTTGCATCGTCGACAATGCGTTCCTTCTCGGGATCCCATTGAATCTTCCGGCGCAGCCTCATGGCGATATTGCCTAGATGGGCGACCGAAATGGAGCGGTGGGCGATCTCCACGGGCGCGGCGGTGCGTTGCCGCGTGCGAACGCAGTCAATGAAGTTGTGGTAATGTTCGCTGCTGGCGTAAAGGCGCGTCTCATTGGGCCCGATGGGTTCCTGCTTGATGGCTGGATTTGACGCGCCGCCTTCGAGATCGATCCATCCATCGGTTCCCTCGAAGCGCACGCCGGTCGGGAACGTGCTGGACACGATCATGGTGTAGCCTTCGGCATAGGTGCATCGAAACGCAAATTCCGGGGCAGTGTTGTTGAGCCAATCGTGGGGGTACTGCGCCTCCCCTTCCACTTCCACAGGCCCGCTCAGTTCCGTGTCCATACCCCAGTGGGCCATGTCGATCATGTGGGCGCCCCAATCGGTGACCTGGCCGCCGGAGTAATCGTAGTTCCAGCGAAACGTGAAGTGACAGCGCCGCAGTGTATATGGCGCCCACGGCGCAGGACCGAGCCAGCGGTCGTAGTCGAGGTTGGGTGGTGGTTCAGCGATGGGATTGTCGGGCACGGCGAGCGGTTGCCCGCCGGGTAGTCCAACCTTGATCGTATGGAGTTTTCCAATTCGGCCGTTGCGCACGAGTTCGCAGGAGTACCGGCAGCGATCGCTGGAACGTCTCTGGCTGCCCGTCTGAAACACGCGTCCGTATCGATGAACCGCGTCGACCATGGCCTTGCCCTGCGCGATATCCAGCGAGAGCGGCTTCTGGCAATAAATGTCCTTCCCCGATTCCGCGGCCGCGACCACCATGGTCCCGTGCCAATGATCGGGGGTGGCGATGGAGACGGCATCAATATCATCACGAGCCAGAAGATCGCGGTAGTCGACATACTCGTCCACGCCCCTCCAGGTGCCGATTGCTGCGTTCGCGCCGTAGTGCTCCTGGAGCGCCTGCACGGCCTGGGCGCGGCCGCGGAACCACTCGCGCTCGTAGTTCTCGCTGCCCGAATCGACGTCACACACCGCGACCATCTGCACACCCGGCACCTGGATCAGGTTGCGCATGTCTCGGTCGCCTTGCCCGCCCACGCCGATCACCCCCATGACAATGCGTTCGCTCGGGGCGACGACGCCTCCACGACCCAAGGCAGATGCCGGGACAATCATTGGAGCGGCCGCCGCGGAGACGGTCGCGAGAAACCCGCGCCGCGTGATGTGGTTGGTATTAGGGTGTTTCACACAATGGCTCCCGTTTTCAACAATGTGCTGGCCATTCTGCATGGGCTCCATCGCGGTGTAAAGGACAGACACTTGCGCATTCCGGGAGCGCGTCATTCCGTCGCAGCAATCTTTGCCGCATCGACGGCGGCGATGGCGGTCATGTTAATGACGTCCACTTCATTGAAGCCGCCGTACTGAAGTAGATGGACCGGCTTCCGCATGCCAAGCAGGATCGGACCGATCGCTTCCGCCCCCCCAAGCCGTTGGACGAGTTTGTATGCCACATTGCCTGCCTCCAATGTGGGAAAGATCAGGACGTTCGCCCCGCCATCCTTTAACCGGCTGAAGGGGAAATGCTCTTCCAGGATCGACGGAGTGACCGCGGTGTCGGCCTGCATTTCACCGTCGGCGACGATGTCCGGTTCGCGATGGCGCAGAATCTCCACGGCCTTACGAACCTTCTCCGATTCCGGGTACCGGGCGCTTCCGAAGTTGCTGAAACTGACCAGCGCGACCCGGGGCTCCATATCGAATCGGCGCACGCCGTTTGCGCAGAGGATGGCGATCTCCGCGAGATCCTCGGCGCTGGGATTAATGTTCACCGTGGCATCGGCGAAGAAATACACTTTCTCCTTCAGCACCATCATGTACATGCCCGCCACGCGTTGGACGCCGGGCCGCGCGCCGATGACTTCCAGCGCCGGCCGGATTGTGTCGGGATAACTCGCCGTCAATCCCGAAACAAGGCCGTCGGCGTCGCCCATATGAACCATCATGGTGCCAAAATAGATGCGGGTCTGCGCCAGGCGTCGCGCCATTTCGATGGACACCCCCTTACGCTGGCGCATGCGGTAGAGTTCGTGTTCGTATCGGGTCAGCTGATCGGAGTCCAAGGGGTCAACAATTTCTACGCCGCTCTGGAGGTCGAGTCCCAGCTCTTCGATCATTGCGCGGATGCGCGCCCGGTCTCCGAGCAGGATCGGGACGGCCATCCCTTCGTCCAGGATCGTTTCGCAGGCCTTGAGGATGGGCGCATGGTCGCCTTCGGGATAGACGATACGCTTCGGGGCGGTCCTCGCCTTGTTGATCATGACTCGCATGATCCGGCGCGACAATCCGAGCCGCGCTTCGAGGCGCTCGCGGTATTCGTCGATATTCAGTTCGCGTCGGGCGACGCCGGTTTCGATGGCAGCCTTGGCCACAGCCGCGGCTTCCCAAATGAGCACCCGCGGATCGAAAGGTTTCGGGATGATGTAATCCCGCCCGAACTGGAGCCGCTCTTTGCGGTACGCCATTTCCACCGCGTAGGGAACCGGTTCGCGGGCCAGATCGGCGAGGGCCTTGGCAGCGGCGACTTTCATTTCATCGTTGATGGCCGTCGCGCGCACATCTAACGCACCGCGAAAGATAAATGGAAAACCAAGCACATTGTTAATCTGATTCGGATAATCGCTCCGTCCAGTCGCCATGATCGCATCGGGCCGCGCGGATACGGCGTTCTCGTACGTGATTTCGGGATCGGGGTTGGCCATGGCGAAGATGATCGGGTCTTCGGCCATGGTGCAAACCATTTCGGGCGTCACGAGGTTCGCGCTCGATACGCCCGCAAACACGTCGGCGCCAACCAGCGCCTCAGCCAGCGTGCGGCGATCGGTCTCAACCGCAAAGAACTCTTTATAGGGGTTCATGCCTTCGGTGCGGCCCCTGTAAATGACGCCTTTGCTGTCGCAGAAGAGGATGTTCTCCTTGCGGACGCCCAACGTGATGTAGAACTTGGCGCAAGCGATCCCCGCCGCGCCTGCGCCGCAGAAGACGACGCGCACGTCCCCGATCCGCTTCCCCACGATGTCTAGGGCGTTGAGCAGTCCGGCGCCGGAAATGATGGCGGTACCGTGCTGGTCGTCATGAAACACCGGAATGTTCAGCGTCTCTTTGAGGCGCTCTTCGATGTAGAAACACTCGGGCGCCTTGATGTCTTCGAGGTTGATGCCGCCGAAGGTTGGCTCAAGCAGCGTCACCGCCTTGATAATCTCGTCGGGATCGTGCGTATTCAGTTCGATATCGAATACGTCGATATCGGCGAAGCGTTTGAAGAGGACCGCCTTGCCTTCCATGACCGGCTTGCCCGCCATGGGGCCGATATCGCCAAGGCCAAGAACGGCAGTGCCGTTGGTAACGACGGCAACGAGATTCCCCTTGGCGGTGTAGTCGAAGACCTTGTCAGGGTTCTTCTCAATCGCGCGGCAAGGAACCGCAACACCCGGCGTATAGGCCAACGACAAATCGCGCTGGGTCTGGCACGGTTTCGTCGGCACGACCTCGAGTTTTCCGTGCCGTGCCCCAACGTGGTAGTCCAACGCGTCTTGCTGCAAATCCATGGATCCCCCTTCTTCAACAAAACGATGAATTCCAGCACTCCGACATCCCCGGGCAATTTTACCACGAACGAGAGCGGCGAAGTAGCAACTCAAAACCAATACTGGTGATGCCGAATCTGCAGCCTGTACAATGTGGAGAAATCAGAAAGGGGGAATCATGCGCAGTATTCTCGTCGCAATCGCGATCCTGTTTGTGGCCGCTGGCATCGGTGCGGCGGATCCGGTATTCGCCACTGAAAACATCTTTCCGCAGCAGGATCTCCATTGTCACAGCAGCAGCATCGTCGAGTGCCCGAACGGCGACATGCTCGCCTGCTGGTTCTATGGGACCGGCGAACGCACCGCGGACGACGTGGTCGTCCAGGGCGCGCGGTTGCGGAAAGGCGAGTCGAAATGGAGTGCGCCGTTCCTGATGGCCGATGCGCCGGGCCTGGCGGACTGCAATCCGGTGCTCTACGTCGACCGCACTGAGAAGCTCTGGCTGTTCTGGATCTCCGTGCTCGCGCGCCGGTGGGAGTGCGGGATGCTGAAATACCGCACGTCGACCGATTACCTGGACGAAGGCGCGCCCAACTGGAATTGGCAGGATGTGATCGTGCTGAAACCGGGCGAGGCGTTTGCAGAAGAAGTCGAAACGAAACTCGAGGAGATGAACTATCCCGAAGGCACCTGGGCGGAGTATGCCCGTCCTTACCCGGAGCAACTCATCGCCGCGTCGAAGGACCCGTACAAACGCCAGACCGGCTGGATGCCGCGTGTGCATCCGTTGACGCTGGATAGTGGCCGCATCATCCTCTCCCTCTACTCGGACGGGTTCAACATCTCGGTCATGGCGATTTCCGACGACGACGGCGCCACATGGCACGCGAGCCGGCCCATCGTGGGCTCGGGACCACAACAACCATCGCTCATCCAACGCGGCGACGGGGCAATCGTCGCCTACATGCGCGACACCGGCGACGCGCCCGGCCGCATTCAATTGAGCGTATCCGAAGACGAAGGCGAATCGTGGTCGATTCCTGTCGACTTGGAGATTCCAAACCCCGATTCCAGCGTCGAGATTATTGAACTTACCAGCGGGAAATGGCTGCTCGTCTGCAACGACACCGAAGACAGCCGCGGCCAACTCACCGCCTACGTGTCCGACGACGAAGGGCAGACTTGGAAATGGCGGCGCCAGATCGAACCGTCGGACGACGAGGGCGAATCGTTTTCCTATCCATCAGTGATTCAGACCCAGGACGACATGATTCACCTGACGTACACCTACAAAGGGTCGAAAGGGAATACGATCCGGCATACGGTCGTGGACGAGGCATGGCTGGTGGAGAAGTAGTCGGGGATCGAATAGGACATATGGGACCGATGGGACGTATAGGACGAGCATACCCCGCGCTAAATGGAGAACATTACGCGCTTGGCCACGAGGCGAGTCTACAGCATGCTCCGTAAGACTATCGGGCAGGATTACCCGGCCAGATAATTGTCCAGCCACTCCAACACGATCGCGCGCATTTCCGGGAGTTCCTGGTGGGGGCAGTCGAAGAGCTCGATACGGCAATCATCTTTCGATCCGAACTTCGCATACAGGGGCAACAGATAGTCCCGAACCTTTTCCACGCCGCGGGGCGGGGTCAGCTTGTCTTCGCGGCCATTGAGGCTGAGCCGGGCGCGGGGCACGATGAGTTCGTTGATACCGGCGGTGTCGAAGCGTTTGAGCAGGTCCGGCACGTAGTAGTAGATGCCGTGGCGGTGCAGGCCTTTGTCTTCGATCAGCGATTCGAAGTCGGTGAGACAACAGAGGTCGATGCAGACCTTGATGCGTTCGTCGAGCGCGGACAACCACCACGCCTTCGTCGACCCCATGGAAATGCCGAAGGCCCCGATGCGGTCCGTGTCCACTTCGGGGCGCGAGCAGAGATAGTTCAGCGCCTGCCACTCGTCGAAGAGCATCATGCCGAAGAGGACCTGGCCCTTCCACAGCATCTCCTTGAAGGTATCCTCCTCCCCACGCCGTCCTTCTTCCGGATAGGGCGCGCGTTCGCCGAAGCACCAACTGTCGATGGCCAGCGCGACGATACCCTTCTCGGCATACACCGGCGCGTAGGCCTGCATGGCGCGGGTGCCTTGAAGCAGTTCCATCTTGCCCACATTGTAGTCGCCGCCGTGCCAATGGATGTAGAGCATGCCGGGTGCGGGCGTTTTGATGTTGTCCGGAATGAGCATGAACGCGGGCACGGGCTGGATGCCGTTGAGATCGAGTTCAAGATGCTCCAGCGTGTAGCCCTCGTGTTGCTCGCGTTGCTTCACAGTTGCTACCGGATCCCGCCGCTCCGGCAAATCGCCCAACAATCCCCAGAGTTCCTTGCGACGCGCCCCTTGGAACCGGTTAAATTCCTGATTGATGTCGGCCATGGGCGCTCCATCCGCCGCGAATGCGGCCCCCGTCAGCATTGCGCTTGTCTTCAAGAAATCCCGTCGTAACATGGGCCTGCGGTCCCTATTCCGTTTCTAACGAAGTGGCTGTGAGATTCTGGACGATGTGCGCGGCCACACTCACAAGATACCCGACGACAAAGCTGACGACAAACCCGATGGCCCCGTGCAGGAAAAAATGGACGTGGGTTTGCCGCGCGACGAGCAGAACGACGATCGCACTGACGATTGCACCCGCCAGCGCGCCGACGCCGTTGCCGCGCTTCGTAAACACGCCGAGCGCCATGATGCCGGCAAGGCCGCCGCCAACGAGTCCGAGTATCTGGAGCCACTGATCGAACAGCGACGGCGCGTTGAGCTGGGCAATCAACACGGCCAGCCCCGTGCCCAATGCGCCGAAGAAGAGGGTCAGGCCTCGGGCAACCCGAAGGCCGTGGGTGTCGGTGATGCCAGGCCATATCCGCCGGTAGTAGTCATTGACGATCACCGTGGCCATGCTGTTAATGCTGCTATCCAGTGAGGACATGGCCGCCGCGAAGACACCTGCAATCAGAAGCCCGGACAGTCCCTGGGGAAATTGTTCGGCCACGAAGAGCGGGACAATGGCGTCGGTCTTGAGGCGCGGGTCGAGCAACTCCGGGTGGGCGCGGTAGAAGACCCACAGCGCAGTGCCAATCCCGAAGAAGAGAATGGAGATCGGAATGGTCAGCAGCGCGTTGGTCCACACCGCCTTCGCCGCATCCTTTTCCGTCTTCGTGCTCAGGTACCGTTGCACCACAGTCTGGTCGGCCGTGCTGGGGTAGGCCATAGCGAAGGCATTGCCAATAACACAAACCCAGACTGCGGTGGTCGTCGCGTCCCAGGTCCAATTGAAGGTGTGGAATTTGCCCGACTCCCAGCCGGCGGAGACAATCCTGGCGATTCCGCCGTCGACATCCCACGCGACAACGCCTACCACGGAGATCGCGCCCGCAACGAGCACGAGAGATTGAAGCACATCGGTCCAGATGACGGCCTCGATACCGCCCATGACGGTATAGATCGAAGTCAACACCCCCATGACCAAGATGCAGGCGTAGATGTTCAGACCGGTCGCCGCCGACAGGGCGATGGCGGGAAGGAAGAGCACGATGGCGAGCCGTCCAATCTGGAAACAGAGAAACACGAGGCTGCCATAGATACGGATGGCAAAGTTGAACCGCGTTTCCAGGTATTCGTAGGCCGTGGTGATCGGGGCTTCCCGGAACCGGGGCAAGTAGTACCGCACGACGAATGGCGCAATGATGAGGATGCCGAAGTTACTGAGGATGAATACCCAGTCCGTCGCGAAAGCCTTCGCAGGTATGGCGAGATAGGTAATCGCGCTGAGCGACGTGCCGAAAATGCTGAGCCCCACCGCCCACCAGGGAATGCGCCGTCCGCCGAGGAAGAAGACTTCCGTGGAGCGTTCGCGGCGCGAGAAATATATGCCGACACCGACGAGCACGCCGAAGTACAGAATCAGCGCCCCATAGTCCACGATGGTGAATGCGCCGGAACGCTTGCGAGGCGCCGCAGCATACACCTGTGTCGCGTCCGAGGTCGTGCTCAAGAGGATGGGGCCGCCATTGCGCAGCACCACGTGTCGGCTCCCGCCCGCATCCGGCAGCGCATCATACTGCGTCCAAGTACCCGTAATCGTGTGATAGGCGGCGACGTTTGCCCCGAGAAAGAGGATGTGGGCCTGCCCATACGGCATCGCGGGGCCTAGAGGAGTATCCCCAGCCGGAACGGGCGCGATGGCGGCCCATCCCTCCGAGGGACTGAATCGGTACGCGGCGGTGAGTGGGTTATTCGATGCACCGACACCGCCACAGACGTAGAGGTTCCCATCCATGGCCGTGACTGCGACGCTGTGCCGGGGCGGTCCCGGCATCGGCTCAAGGGCTTCCCACTCCGCGCCGGGTTTAGATAGGTCCAGCGCCAGCAGGGAATTACGAGGAAGACTGTCGGTGCCGGTTCCTCCCGCAACGTATACCGTATTGCCCAAGAGCGCAGCGCCGCTCCGCGATAGTGGCTCCGGGAGACTCTGAAGCGGTCCGATAGAGGCGGAATTGCCGTCCCACTCGAGGCGCCACACTACATCGACGGGAGCCAGCGCCTCACCGCCGATGCCGACCATCCCTCGTCCCGTGGAGACGGAGGAACCGCCGCGAACGGCAACCGGAAGTGTCGCGACAGCAACCCATTCCGGCGAATCCGAATCAAGCACGTACGCGCGCCGTTCGGGCAGACCGGTGGTAGGATTGGAGCCGCCCGCGACGAGAAGGGAACCACCGGCCACTCCCAGGAACGGATCTACCAGCGGGTTCGGTAGTGAAGGCAGCGGCGTCCAGTTGAAAAGTTGCTGCGCATCCTCGCCATGGCAAGGAAGTGTGCATGCTACGAAAAGGAGCAGAGCGGAAAGGTGCCGTGCCGATTTGCTCAAACGATCTCCCCGCCGTTGGACTTATGCAGTGAAAAGTGTCCGGCCTCAGGCTTCGTAGCATAGCGGCGCATCTTGACGATTTGCAACGCCAGAATTCCGGCAATTCCAGTTGATTTCCGCTAGTAACGCGCCGCATACTGCAATGACGAACCCAGGACTTAGAACGGAGACGGGCCTGACCGGCCCGATGACACGAAAATATGAACCTTCTGACAGGCTCGCAACGGGAATTCCTTCGGAGCAAGGCGCATCACCTAAAGCCGTTGGTATTTATTGGGCACCAAGGGGTTACGGAGTCCGTAATCGCGGCCGTGGAAGAAAACCTGCTGGCTCATGAGTTAATTAAGGTAAAGTTTAATGACCTCAAGGACCAGAAGCGGCCCCTTTCCGAAGAGATCGCTGACAAAACGAAGAGCGAATTGGTCGGCATGGTCGGCAACATCGCTACCTTTTACCGGCAGCACCCGGAATCGGACAAGCGTCGAATCGATCTGCCCGCATAGCGGGTTACGCATCCTGAAACCGTTGCGTTTCGGGGCTTGGAAATGTAGAATAGAAATAGAGTTGCAGCGTATGGAGAACTCAGAAACATGACTTCAAGACGCCTGATAGCCATCGTGTTATTGTGCTTTGTTGCGGTTTGCTTGGTTTCCATGTTCACGGAACCCGCATTTGCACAGAGTGGTGACCGCAACTTGGCTGAAAAGAAAGGAATCGAGGGACTGTTCGCCGGGAAAGGCACTGCCGCCGATGACCCTCGCCTCCCAAACAAGGTCCAGAAATGGGCCGGTTGGGGTTCCATTCTTGTCATGATCATCGTGGTCAAGTACCTCTGACGGTCTGGCCGTTACCCCAATTGCGTGCGTCATGGGATTAGGAAGCCTCGCACCCGTGTAGGGGCGCAGATGCCGCGTGGAAAGCTCAGGTGGACAACTCCATCCTTCTAGTAGACGACGAGCCGGGCATCCTGGAGGTTATGCGCAAACACTTGGCTGACCAAGGGTATGCGTGCACGGCGGAGACGTCTCCCACTCGTTCGCTCGAGCTTATTCGCACCCAACACTACGCCCTGCTCGTTACGGATATGCGAATGCCGGAAGTCAACGGCATGGAACTCGTCCGCGAAGCCAAGCGACAGGACCCCGACATCGCTATCGTTGTCGTCACCGCCATCCAGGAAGTCGCCAGCGCCATCGACGCCATGCGGGCCGGCGCGGACGACTACGTCGTCAAACCGTTCCATCTCAGCGAGATCGGCACCGCGGCAGCGCGCGCCCTGGCGAAGCGCGAGCAAATCCTGGAAGGACGCCACTACCGGGAAGATCTTGAGCATAGGGTTCATCAGGCCGCTGAAGATCTGGAACGGCTCAACACGGAACTTCGCAATACCAAGCAGTACCTCGAGAGTCTTATTCAAAGCACCATCGATGCCATTGTGACGACCGACACCTCGGACCGCATCGAGTACATCAACGACGGTGCCCTCCAAGTACTAGGCTATCAGAAGGGCGAGATCATGGGTCTGTCGGTCGCCGGAATCTATGCCGGCGGCGCCGAAGAGGTCGCCTATATCCGGCGCAAACTCAAGGAAAATCATGCACTCAAAGACTACGAGACGGAGTTGAAACGCAAGTCAGGTGAGACCGTGCCGGTCAACGCGTCGATCTCGCCGGTCGTCAACGCCGATGGCAACGTCCGCTCGATTCTCGCCGTATGTAAAGATATCACCCGCCAGAAACAACTCGAACGGGATCTCAAGGAGTTGTCCGTCAAGGACAGCCTTACCGGGTTGTACAACCAGCGTAGTTTTTATGACCGGCTCGCGGAGGAAATCGAGCGGTCGCAGCGGCAGCGCCATCCGCTCTCCATGCTGCTGTTCGACATCGATAAGTTTAAGCAATACAACGACGGCAAGGGTCACCTCGAAGGCGATCGCGTATTGCAGACCGCCGGCCAGGTGGTCATACAGAGCACCCGCGAGCACGTGGACCTGGGGTTTCGTTACGGCGGGGACGAGTTTACCGTGCTCTTGCCGGAAGCCGATACGAGCCAGGCACGGGTCATTGCCGAACGTATTCGGGCAGGGTTCCGAGAGCGCGGCTTTGACGATCTGACTTTAAGTGTGGGACTCATGACCTATCAGGCCGGACTGAGCTTGAAGTCCTTTATCCACCTCACCGACGCCGCAATGTACGAAGCAAAACGGGCGGGCGGCAACCAGATTTGCGTACACGCTCCAGAAGCACCGCCCGTAAATACAGTAGAGGAAAGTCAGCACAGATGAAGTTCGGGATTTGCAGTGAAATCTTCAAGGAATGGGAAGACATCGGTCGCACCATCGACTACGTCAAGAAAACCGGTTACGACGGGTTGGAGATTGCGCCGTTCACCTTGTCGAAGTATGTGACGGATATCTCGGATCAGACCCGGAAGGAAATCGTCCAACGCGCCGCCCAGGCGGATTTGGATATTCTCGGGATTCACTGGGTGCTCGTGGGGCCGGACGGTATGCACCTCACCCATCCCGACAAAGAAGTCCGCGACCGCACTGCCCAATACCTGATCGACCTCGCCCACTTCTGCGGCGATGTCGGCGGCAAAGTCATCATTTTCGGCTCGCCGAAACAGCGCAACATTATGGAAGGCGTTACCTACCAGCAGGCCTTCGATAATGCCGTGGGGGTATTCGAGAAAGCGCTGCCCATCTGCCAAGAACGCGGCGTCACCATCTGCATGGAGCCGCTCGCCCCCTCCGAAACCAACTTCTGCAAATCCGCCGCGGAGACGGTAACCCTCATCGAGCGCATCGCCCACCCGAATTTCCGCTTGCTGCTCGACACCAAGGCCATGACCGACGAACAAGAAGGCCGCCCCGCCACCATCCGCAAACACGCCCAACACCTCGCCCACTACCACGCCAACGACGCCAACCTCGAAGGCCCCGGGTTCGGCGACGTGGAGTTCGGCCCCATCTTCGAAGCCCTCAAAGACATCAACTACACCGGCTACGTCTCCGTGGAAGTCTTCATCTTCGATCCCGGCCCCGAAGCCATCGCGGAGAAAAGCCTGAAGTACATGAGGCAGTTTGTGTAGACGGGGGTGGAGCTATGATTTCTTGCGCGAGCGTTTTCCGGCGAACACAGCCACGCCGCATTTGCGCGCCGCTTTCACGAGCGCCTTATCCTGTGTCGCGATCGGCAAGCCCGACCGCATAGCCAGATCCAAATACGAGGCGTCAGAAGTCGTCAGGGACTGGGCACGCGCCAATTGGAGAACCTCGTTCCAGGACCTTTCAGGCGACTCCTGCTCGATAGACAAGGGAAGGGTCTCTACAATACTCAGAATATGCGTTGTTTCAGCCGTCGTTAGACGCTTTCTGCGTTCGGCCATGAGCAATGCGTTGGAAAACTCCAAAGGCCAGATTGCGGGAGCCAGCATTTCACATTCATCCAGTTGTTCCAGAATCGCATCGGCATAGCCACTCCCCTCATCCTCCAAGTACCACGACAAAAGGACCGAGTTGTCAATGACGAAGCGATTCACCGACGTCCCTCTTCGATAAATTCACGAATGGTCACATCTCCGAGGGTCCGGCCGCAACGGAATTTCTTTGTCTCTTCAATCGCTTCGGCGACTGTCATTTTCTTGCGAGGATTCACTGGCTGCAAGACGGCAATAGGCACGCCGTGTTTTTCAATGGTAATCCGCTCTCCCTTGGCCACTCGGTCGAGTAGCTTGGACAGATGGGTCTTAGCTTCGAAAGCGCCAACCGTATGCATAGTGGGTCTCCTTTTCAACCAGTCTCAGACTAATTTATTTTGTTCGGCGCCGCAAGTCAAGCTGCTTTCGAATGGAGAACCGTCACCTACTTCGGCTTTGATCCGATAGTTTGGGCTGCCTTCCGGGAGGTGATCAATAGAACGCCGTGGAGGCTGTCAACGCAAAATGGAAATGTTCGCTTCTTTGCAAAATGGAAATGTCCGGTTTTGGGGTTGCTTAAGCCCTTTCCCGTCGGAGCCGTCCGTCGCTCACCGAGAGCGGCGACGGACGAGCAACAGAGGGAAAGGGCGGCCCGCCGCCACCCGCAAACGCGCCGCCCCGGCTTCGGCGACGTAGACTTCGCCCCCTTCTTCGAAGCCCTCAAAGACATCAATTACGAAGGTTACGTCTCCGTCGAAGTCTTCATCTTCGACCGCGGCCCCGAAATCATTGCCGAGAAAAGCCGGAAATACATGAAGCCGTTCGTGTGAGGGGTTTTACCTGTACGGGCGGTATTGACGGGATTTTCCAATCTGACGTCAGGCCTTCGTGATTTGCGGTTTCAGGACGGCGGTGCCGGTGCCTTGGTAGGCTTCGATGAGGCGTTGGAACATTTCTTCGTTTTCGTAGGTGCCGACGATGGCGCCGCCGGACCCCGCGAACTTGGCGCTGGCGCCGACGGAGCGGGCGCGTTCGACGAGGTCGATGTTGTCGTCGGAGAGGCGGTAGAGGGATCGGCGCAGATCGAAGTTCTTGTCGAGGATCGGGCCGATCTCCGTACCCTTGCCGGCGAGAAGCAGGTCGCGGACTTGCTGGGCGTAGGTCGCGAACGCTTTCATCGCGTCGATGACGACGGAATCGCCGTTGCGCCAGCGCTCGCGAATGTTGTTGTGGAAGACTTCCGAGCCCTCGGCCAACCCGGTCCGGTAGGCGATGTAGAGATTGGGCAAAAGGTCCGGATCGAGTTCCTCGTAGCGTCCGTGACCATGCTCCTTCATGAAGGCCTCGTCGAAATCCATGAATACGCAATCTTCGTAGACCTGGATGACGCGGTCCTGCAACCCGGCGGCGATACCGAGTTCGGCCTCGACGCTGAGGATGACGTTGGGCTGGATTTCCTTCGGGATCTCGACCTCGTAGTACTCCATGAGGCAGCGCAGGGTCGCCGTCACGAGGGCGCTGGAACCCGCCATCCCCACGTGCCGCGGGATGGTGGTGCGGTAGCGGATCAGGAAGTTCTTGTTCGCCAGGCCGATCCCTTCGGCATCGCAGTAGTCGGAAAACTTGCGGATCGTCGCCTTCACGAGACGGATCGCGCCGTAGTAGCCGTAGACCTGCACGTCCTGGACTAGGTCGCGCATGGAGGCATAGGTGGACCGGTCCCGCATACTGGGGATAATCTCGACTTCGGGGTGCTCGTAGAGGCTGACCTTGGCGGCGAAATTGCGGATCGTAAAGCTGATGGTCTTGCCGAAATAGCCGTCGGACGGATTGCCGATTAGCCCGGCTCGGGCGTAAGCAGTTGCTTCGCATGCCATTACAGGTCTCCTACACCCGGAAGGTTAAACTGGTCGACCAAGGATAGGCGTGGGAAACGATAAGATCAAGTAACCAGTCCAAGAGGTGCTCTCGTTTTTGCCAAATCCGAAATCCAAAGCACGAAAACCGAAACAAATTCTAATGACCAAAACTCGCAACGGGGCGTCTGCCTCTGGCTTGGGCAACGCCCTGTGGCTTGGGCGTGCCCGATTTGGTTTGAACTTCTCCGCTGTGACGTGGTCGTGCCCCCAAGGGCCCGGGAGGGCAATCCCGGGTGCTATTCTCGCTGAAGAGTTTCGGCGTGGACGCCCGGGCCACGGTGTGCACCGAACGTCATGCCAAAATGTAAGGAACAACGCGTATCTCGATTGATCCGGCTTGGCCGCTGACAATTGGGTATAAAGGAGTTGTGAATTGCGATTGATTGTCGAATCGGGAAACTGGTACCATTAGTACAGATCGGGAATATTCCTGAATCGCCCGGGGGAACCGAAGACGCGCGTTCTGGCTCCCTCATTTCCGTAAACCGGTGGGAAAGTAGTCCGTTGAGCAAATCACCTGCTGAATCTCCCCCACGCTCTCCCGAGTTCGAGAAGCTGGTGTTGGAGCACATGGATATGCTGTACGCGGTCGCGTTGCGGCACACGCGCAACACGGCTGACGCATACGATCTGACTCAAAACACCGTCCTGAAGGCGCTGCGATTCCACGACAAGTTCGAAAAAGGAACGTATATCAAGGCGTGGTTGTTGACGATCCTGCGCAACACGTTTATCAACGAGTATCGGCGCAAGGCGCGCCGCCCCACCTTCGTCGAACTCACCGGCGCGGAGCCCGCCGAAGACACTTCGCTCGATCCCAACCTGAACTACGAACCGCCCGAACGGACGCCTAGCGAGTTACTCGAACTCCTGGACGACGAGGTGAAGCTGGCGGTGGAGTCGCTGCCGGAGGACTTCCGGCAGGCGGTCATTATGGCCGATCTCGAGGATCTCTCGTACAAAGAGATCGCGGAAAAGATGGGCTGCCCCTTGGGCACGGTCATGTCCCGCCTCTATCGTGGGCGGAAGCTCCTTCGCGAACGCCTTTACGACTACGCGAAGAACAAGCGTCTCGTTTCCGACGAGCCTGACGAGTCAGGAAACGGAAAGACGAAGCCCTCCAAATAGCGCAGGCTAGTGGCTATTCGGTGATTCTCCACAAACGTTCAATCGCCCGTGCAATCGCATTGCGTCTAGCTTCGATGGGCGCGGGATCCAGGGTAAAGTTCGTCATGCTGGCGGTGATGGCGTCAGGCACCTCCAAGAGCCCGCGGTACTCGTTCAGTTCGGCTTCGCCAATCGCTTCCGCGCCGGAATCCTCCAGCAATCCGCGCAGGATGGCCAGGTATTCGTAGTCTTCGACGCCGTCACGGAGCATCTCCCAGCGAATGCTGTCCACGGGTCCGGCAAGAACTGCTTCGCTCTGGGATCCATCGGCCGCGGCTTCAGGCGGATACATAAAGCGCCCGTCGCCGTTGCCCCACGGCAACTTGACTCCCGGAGGCGTGCCGTAGCCGGTGGTCCATCCCATGGGATCGGCGTAGGGATTCTGTGGTTCGTCGGGGAACGCCGTGTTACTCGTCCAGTAGTTGCTTTGCCAGATGAGAATGCCATCGATCTTGCGCTGCCAGGTCTGCCACAGCCAGACCCGAAGCGCGGTGCCGGGATGGTCGATGAAGAGGCCGCAATAGGGCGCCGTTGGCCACGTGCACACATACCACCAGAACTTCTCCCCCTCCGCGCGCCGCACTTCCGCATCCTCCATGTCGAAGGCATCTGAAATTGGGCACCACAAGGTAGGGCCGCCGATGAGTTCCGGTTCCACTTGCTCAGTTAGCATCCGGGGGATGCCGGGTGCGGCTTCGCGGATCTTGCGGAAGCCATTCATGACGAAGTCGTAGTCCTTGGGATCCGGCTCATCGAACCAGTATACATACGCGTCCTCGAGCCAGCCTTTGTCGCGGAGATGGGCCTCAACCTGGCGGCAATAGTTCGCAAAGGCCGCTTGGTATTCGGGCGTATCCTCGGTGTAGCCCAGGAGGGAAGGCTCCGTGCGTGAGTGAAACGTGCCGCCGCCCATCCCGATGATAGGGAGTTCGAAGGAAGTAAAACCAAAATCGTCCATGGCCTTCGTCATGGCTGTATCCCATGCGGTCCAATCGATTGTGGGCGTGAACGCCTCTTCGAGATTTGAGGTCGTGCCTTGTTTGTAGTCTTCGACGCCCGGCCAGGTGACGACAAAGGGATCGAGTGGCGCGGGATTGTAGGGGCTGATCCGGTGTTCGCTGAAACTCTGCAAGTACTGGTCCATCACTTCACGCTGTTGTGATGGTTCGGTGAGGTTGTGATACCGGTAGACCTCCCCGGGGGAAAATCCGAATGCCGACGTGCATGTGGGACGGTCGGGGAGACTGAAATCGTAGACTTCAACGTGCAGCGGAACGTCCGCCTCGTACCCTTCGGCCGTGAGACGCACGCTGCCTTCATACATTCCGGGGGACGCATCGCGCGGCACGCGGACGCGAATCCATAGCGGTTGATTCGTTCCGCCGGGAACATCCAGCGGCCCGGCAAAAGGTGGCAAAGGGTCGGGCCAGGGAGCGACCGCACCGGTTTCATCCGTGGGACGGGTAACGTTTACGTAGCGGACGCGCAGGACGTCGATGGATTCGCTCGACACTATGGCGCCGCCCGGCCCCTGGAGATCTCCAGCCTTCGCCGTGAGACCAACCAGATCGCGCGCGGGACGCACGACGAGCTGCGCGGCTTCGGCTTCATTTCGGGCCGCGCGAATGACGATGGCGTTGGCCGCTGCCTCTGGAAGCGGGCGGTCCTTGCTGATTTTCCAACCCGACGAGGCCCACCACAGACCGGTGTTCTCGTTCGATTGGGGCAGACGTTGGCCATAGGTCGCATCGTACAGCACCGGCACATGGAAAGACCCTTGCGCATGGAAGGACTCAGCGCCGCCAACGCGAAAGTCGACGTCGTACCCGCCCGCGCGCGCGACCGTGTAAGGCACTTCAAGCACCGACTCCCCTGGCGTCGCGGAGAGTACACGTTCAAAAACCGCCGCAGTACCATCGTGGTGCGCAATCGTAACCTTCGCGTCCAGGGGCAGGGCGGACGGCGAGGAATTGTCGATGCGCGCGCGAAGAACGTTTTGCCCACCGGGCCGGGTTTCGCCGAAATCGGTGCACGTAACTTCGAAGCGTGGATCGATTGACTTTACCGCGAGGAAATCTGTGTCTCCCGTGAGGTGGAGCGGTTCGCCGTCGATCACCGCGAGGTACGAGTAGTCCTTCACGATCAACGCGGCGTCGCTTCCGCCGTCGCCACGAAGGCGCACGCTCACGGTTCCGGAGGGCAACAACTCGGCGGGAACCGGGAACTGCTGAATACCCTGGCGGGTCATCTCCCCCACCTTCGTCCATTCCGTTGTGGCACTACGAACCTCGACAAGCAAGGCACCTGCAGTATATTCGCTGATGTTCACCTCGATGGTGGCACTGAGCTGGTTTCGGGCGCCGACACGGTGCTCATGAGTGACTTCGCTGCCGGCAGTAACCATCCAGCGATTGGTGTTAAAGGCACACGCTTGAGACACGAGGGGCCGAGCGAAGTTCCCATAGCTACCGGCAATGGGGCCGTGAAACGAATAGTCGTTTCCCGAAACGGATTCTCCTTTCCCGAGCGGGATATCCCCATGGGTCGCGTGCACGGCTTGCGCGACGCTCAGGGAAACATCGTCGAACGCCAGCGTTCCAGGAACGCGCCACTGGCCGAAGCGCAGGGTGGCCCTATCGGCGGTCAGATTTGATGGCGTGAGGAAAACGGTGGTGTATTCTTGCCAATCCACAGGAGGGACGCCCAGGTCTCGATTGGCAAACTGGGGTCCCGTCATGGCGGTGCCTCCGGCGGGCGATGTTACCGTGCGCGCCCGAAAGCGGAGCTGGTACAGCGCAGAGGGTTCCAGGGGCAGCGAGCCTGTTCGCCAACTATTGGAATCTTCGCCGGTCCCCGTGACCGTGATGGCGCGTTCATCGGCTATCCATTTGCCGGGACCGCCCGATAGTGTCCACGAAGGCTCAGCGGCGGGGTCGGTGTCAAAGGCGCCGTTCGGAACCGGAATCACCTGCGCACCCGCCATGGCCGCATTGAGCGCTAGAATCCAGGTAACTGCTTTCCCCTTGCACATACCAATCCCCCTTTGGCGTCTATGGACGCATCGCGAAAACATGGCTATTTCCGAAAGAGTTTTTGCACGGCATCCAGTAGTTCGGCGGACGCGATGACGATGACGGAATCGCCCGATTGCACGACGGAGTCCCCTTTCGGCACCACGACTTTCTCGCCGCGCAGAATGCTGGCAACCAGCGCGCCTCGGGGCAGCCGTACGTCTTTAAGCGCCTTCCCGTGCAGGGCGGAATCGCCATTGACCGTCAGTTCGACGATTTCGATGTCGCCCTCCTCGAGCACAGCGAGCGTGGAGATGTTCTGTTGGTGAACGAGGCGAAGGATCCGGTTGGCAATACTGGCGCGAGGCGTGACGGCGTGGTCGATGCCGAGCTTGCGCACGAGGGGCGCGAAGTCGGGCTGGTGGACGACAGCGATCGTCTGCGCCGCGCCGACCTCTTTCGCGAGCACGCCGGCCATGATGTTCTTCTCGTCGTCCCTGGTGCAGGAGACGAAGACATCCGCGCGGTCGACGTGTTCCTGTTCGAGAGCCACGCGGGAGGTGGCGTCGCGGCAGACGACCTTCGCCTTCTTGAGCTTGGCCGCCATCTGATTGCAGCGCGAAAGATTCCAGTCGATAATCTTGACCGACTGGCCCCGCTCTTCGAGGATGCGGGCGAGGTGCATGCCGATGCTGCTGCCGCCCATGATGGTGATCTTCTCTGCCTTCTCCTCGCGGCCCTTGAACATGCTGAGCATGTAGTCGATTTGATCGCGCTCGCCGATGAAAGTGACCACGTCACCCGGTTCGATGGTGGAATCGCCGTGAGGGATCAAGGTTTGGCCGTTTCGCGTGATCGCGCCGACGAGAGTTCCTGTTGGGAACTGGACATCCTTGAGCGCCTTGCCGCCGGAGGTGGGCGATTTGGTGACGCGCAGTTGCCGCATCTTGACGAGTCCGCGGCCAAAGTCTTCGGTGGAGACGACGCCGGGACTCTCGATGTACTTGGCAATCTCCAACGCGGTCAGCGCCTCGGGACTGAGAATGTAATCGATACCCAGGACTGTTTCGTACAGGATATTGGATTCAAAATAGACCGGTTCATCGACCCGGGCAACGACGTTCTTGGCGCCGAGTCCCTTTGCAGCGGCGGCGGCAATGAGGTTGACTTCGTCGCTACCGGTAACCGATACGAAGAGATCAGCCGAGGCGACGCCGAGTTCGGTCATCAGCATGACTGACGCCGCGCTTCCTTCGACGACACTCACGTCAAGCGCGTAGTCCACCTGTTCGACCCGGTTCATGTCCGACTCAATCACGGTAACATCGTGCCCTTCCAGGCTGAGGAGGCGGGCCAGATGAAACCCGACGCGACCGCCGCCTGCCAGAAAGATGTTCATGGTGTTTCCCCTCTCATGTGACGCCGAAAATGCGCCTCTTGCCGATCCGTGGATCATCTCGCAAGGGGTGCGGCTGTGTCAACCGGAGGAGCCTGGGGCGCAGTTCTCGCGGCGGAGCGGAGGATCTGCGTTTGGAAAGCGAGATTGGGTCTGACGATTCCGGCATCGACATTCTGCCGGCCGTGACGGTGTTCCAGATCGGAGTATCGGTATCGATTTCAAATGTGAGATCTCAGATCCAGACAACGGGATACCAAGACCTAGTGCAGGCGGAAGAGCGAAGGCCCGAACATTGACGAGAATCCGCCGATTCGGAACCACAGCCGATGGGATGGAACATATTGGCCACAAAAGATCGCAAAGAACTCAAAAAAAGAGAAGACAAGTGCCTTTTGCGTTCTTTGCGATCTTTTGTGGCTAATTCATGGATGCAGCGGGCATTTGCAGATGGATATTCACGAGCCGTCGCGCGAAACGAACGAGAGCCCATAGAGACCTTCCAAGACGTGGGTTCCCTGAGCGGAGTTCGGGCCGCGGTCGAGCGCGAACCCATGCTAAACTGGAGGGGTACACGGCTGCGCGTTTCGACACTTGTGAAGGCGTAACAATGGCAATCAAATACGTTCGGAAGGACTTTCGCGAGCATGCTAAGGGGGCGCACCGCGACCTGCCGCCCGTGCAGCGTCCCATGTTGCCCTTTCCGAAGACTCGCTGGAAACGCGTCCAGATCTTCTCCCTGTTGATCCTGATTTGTCTCCTGTTCATCCTGGACGGCCTGCAACGGCGGCGCGAAGCGATCCAGAACGAGGTGACCGTGACCAAAGGGATTGTCGTGAGCAAGTCCGAGGCGGACGGCGACGCAGACGACGGCGTCTACACAGTGGACTTGGAACTGCCGTTGGAAGGCGAGGGACCTGCCAGAGTTGAGGCCGTCTGCGGCGAGGAGTTATGGCAAATGCTGGAGCCGGGCACTCCGGTCCAGGTCCGGTACTACACCACGCTCCGAGATGGCCAGTTGGTGATTCAATCCATCACGCCCATCGATGACGCGGAATCTGCCGGCGCACCCGCGCACTGACTCGCTTCCAGGCCATCAGGCCTACTTCGCCGGGCCTCCTTCTTCCTTCGACTTCTCCGCAGCGATGATTTCTTGGTATTCGATGGGATGGCGCTCTTTGATGTCATCTTCCGTAATGCGGCCGGTGATCCAGGACCAGTTCATGGGATAGGTGTCGGGATCGAGGACCATGTAATACATATGCCAGACGACGATGGTGAGGCACGCGAGCCAGGCTTCGTAGTAGTGGATGAGGGCGGCGATATCGAGCAGGTACTTGGGGAAGTACTGGAGGAACAGCCCGCCGTACCACATGGCGAAGCCGGTGATGATCATCAGGACCGAACCCCACCAAAGCCCCCAGTACTCGAACTTCTCGCTATAGCTGTAGCGGTCGAAGCGGGGTTGCTCCTTGCGAAGGCCGACACCGTACGCGAGATTCTGGAATACGTGTTTGGCATCGGTGAAGGTGAACGTGAGTTTTCGGATATCGCGGCGGCCGCTCTTGAAGAAGATGCTGTAGAGCACGTTCCACACCGTCAGCACAACCAGGACGATACCGGCCACGCGATGCACGGTTCCGCGGATAGCCAGGTCTTCGCTGTTGAAAAAGAATATCTTGGCCCACCAGGTATCGGGGAATCGCAGCGCGAATCCGGAGATGGCGAGGGCGATGAAGGCAATTGTCAGAATCATGTGGCCGATGGTGTGGCCTTTGGTGAAACGTTGAAAGGTGCCTTTGCCGGCCATTTCGACATGGAGTTTCGAAAATGCGTGGCGGCCCATGAGCAGCGTGTTATGGACTACCATACCGCCGATGACGATCCCGATGAGCCACAGGTATACGAGGCGCACGATGCCCAAGGCTCTCTGACCGGGATCGGTAGGAATGATGTGAACCGGTCCCGCGGCGAAGTTCGGTCCCGCGCCAGGGTGGCACTGGGCGCAGGTCTCGGGCAGATTTTCCTTGTTGATGGTGGACGCGGGATCGGACGCTGGGAGGATGTTGTGGACGCCATGGCAACTCACACAGGTCGCGACAATCGTTGAACCGGCGGCACTCGCGAGACCATGGTAACTGTCCATGTAACTGGCCTGGCGCATGGTGACTACCCCGTAGCGCTCCATGACGCGTTCGTCGTCGTGGCAACGCGGGCATGTGGAACGGGAAACCTGGGCGCGGCTGGCAGGCGAGAGTTCCGTAGAGGGCGGCTCGATGTCATGCTCGCCATGGCAGTCGATACAGGTTGGCGCATCTTTGATGCCGGCCTCAAGAGCCTCGCCGTGGATACTCAAGGCGTATTCGGCCACGATGTCCGCGTGGCATTTCCCGCAGGTTTCGGGAATGTTGTACTGATTGACCGGCGAATTCGAGTGGTGGGCCGGCTCGATGTCGTGTGTCCCGTGGCAGTCGTTGCAGGTGGCAGCGTTTTCGTTGCCTTCCTCGAACAGCGCGCGAGCATGAACGCCTTTCAGATAAGCCTCCGATGGATCTCCAATGGAGATCATGTGACTCTCGACCAGGGAAGGATTGGAATGGCATTTCCCGCAGGTTTCGTGCAGGTTGCGTTTGTGAGTGGATGATAAGGGGTCGGATGAGGGCCGCATGTCGTGTGAGCCGTGACAGTCGGCGCACCCCGAGACATCCTTATCGCCTTTGCTCAGCTCGAGCCCGTGGAGACTCTGGTCATATATCTCCTGCTCTTCATGGCAATTCCCGCAATTGACCGGTTTGAGGTCGTCCGGGTGTGGCAATTCAACGATGTCTTCGTGGCAGGCGACGCACCCGATAGGGCCGTGAACGGAGAAGTTGTAGACTTCCTCGTCGATGTAGAGTGGAATGGTTTTGCCGTTGGCGTCGGTTCCAGTGGCGCCGGGTTCGTTGTGGCATATGAAACAGTCAGAGTCTTCCACGGCATACGCCGTGATACTCAGCACGCCACATGCCAGAAGCAGCGTGTATCTTATGCAGCGTTCCGAAGTCCCAACCATTCCAATTACCCCCAACTCTCGCGTGTGGAGTAGCGCGATCACGTCCTACTCCCGTTTCAGAGATTCAAGGCGAGTGCCCAAACGTATACACGTGCCACTACCTCCGGCGAATCAGCCGGTAATCGTTCTTGCATAAGCACTTAGGCTTTTGCCTCTACTCTTCAACTCTGTGGGTGCGCTAGACCGTGGAGATGTCTGATACGCGTTACGTCATCGAAAACATCGAGCATGAATCGTGCCATCACGGTGTCGCACCGGTACTGAGAATTGGCGGTAGCGCGATACCGGCGATTCGTGAAAGTGCTTGCCATCCTGACGCGGAGGTGCTGGTGACGTATCCCCACTGCCCGGCACCTCACTCGATACAGGTTTAACCTGATGGCATGGGGCAACTTGCAGGTAGGAAACCTGCCACGATCCGGGACACGTCTGTCGTGAAGATCAAGCCGTGGAGGCCCACGAATTACGAACGAGACTCGCCGTATGGATGCGTGGGCTTCGGTCCGGCCGAGCGGTTCCTCGCGACCGAACCCTGAACATCAATGCGCAGTACATAATTGTGCAATGATGTGCGCAAACTAAAGTAGAATCGACACTTGCTAAATTAGAGCATGCGAAATACCGGGATAATCTGCAGACCTTTCTCCAGAACTGTAACGTGGCTACGTTGGTATCTAAATTGCACCTGCCACCGGGAGTTTGTGCTTTGTATCGTGTTGCGGTTAGCATATCGTCTGTGGGGTGTCCAGGAAAATAGGGGAAAATTGGATGGTAGAGGCATATTCTGGGGTTGGAGACGCGCAACCTCTGGGGGTGACGGTCTGGATCAGGCGATTCTGGGTTGTAGTTCTCGTAGCGGTTTGGGGTGCCGGGTTCGCCTATGCGCAAGACGCGACCGAAGAATCCAGCGAAGCCGAAGAAGCCGTCGCGCTCGACGATGAAACCTGCATGTTCTGCCATGAGGATCCGGAACTGACGAAGACCCTGCCGGACGGCACAGAGCAATCGCTGTTCGTGAATCTGGAGGCGTTCGCGAATTCCATCCACGGCGGGATGGGGTGCGTGACCTGTCACTCGGACATCGCAGACATTCCGCACGCGGAGGATCTCCAACCCGTCGATTGCGGTACCTGCCACGCCGTTGAAACGGAAGTTTATATGGGGAGTCTGCACGGGCAGTCGGTGCAGAACAACGACCCCCTTGCGCCGTTTTGTTATGACTGCCATGGCTACCACGATATCCTGCCGCTGGACGATCCGGATTCCCGAACCAATCCGATCAACATTCCGCAGATGTGCGGGAACTGCCACGACGAGAATGCCCCGGTGGCGCAGACGCGCAACGTGTCGCAGCACGATATCCTCAAGAATTACGAAGACAGCATGCACGCGACGGGACTCTATCAGCAGGGGTTGAAGGTCACCGCGGTATGCACGAGTTGCCACACGGCGCACAACGTATTGCCGCATACCGATCCAAATTCGAGCATCCACCGCGAGAACATTACGAAGACGTGCACGCAGTGCCACAGTCTGATCGAGGAAGTGCACCGGAAAGTCATCGACGGCAAGCTTTGGGAAGAGCAGCCGGAGGTGATCCCGGTTTGTGTGGATTGCCATCAACCCCACGAAGCACGGCGAATTTTCTACGAAGAGGGCGTGAGCGACCGGGACTGCATGGCCTGTCACGCGGAAGCCGTGCAGGGCGCGGACGGCACGTTGGCGGCCGTGGACGCGATGCTGTTGGGGAACTCGACCCACCAGGAGGTGAGTTGCGCCCAGTGCCACACGGGGATCGAACCCCGGCACCCCGAGCGCCCCTGCGCGACCGTCGCCGAAAAAGTGGACTGTTCGATCTGCCACGCCGATCAGGTCGACCAGCACGCGCGCAGCACACACGGTCAACTTCTCGCGCAGGGGGATGCCGACGCGCCACTTTGTCTCGATTGCCATGCGGGACATGGCACATTGGCGAAAACCGACCCGGCGTCTCCGACCTACCCGACCAACGTTCCGAATCTGTGCGGACGCTGCCACCGCGACGGCGAAAAGGCGGCGACGCGCATCGGGCCCGAGTTTGCCGGGATCGTCCCCCAATATACGGAAAGCGTCCATGGCAGGGGGTTATCGGAAAGCGGGTTGATCGGAACGGCGACCTGCACGAGTTGCCACACGGCCCACATGCCGTTGCCGCCGGGCGATCCGGAGTCCACCGTGAATCGCGCGAACATTGCCGACACCTGCGGGCAATGCCACGCGGGCATCGAGAGCCAATTCCTGAGCAGCATTCATTCGACATTGGTCAGCGACGAAGCGCCGGAGGACTTGCCTGTTTGCAGCAGTTGCCACACGGCACACAGCATCGCGCCCACGGATGCCGATACGTTCAAGTTGGAGATCGTGGAGACCTGTGGCGAGTGCCACGCGTACGTGACGGAGACCTACTTCGACACGCAGCATGGCAAGAAATCCAAGCTGGGTTCCGCGTTGGCGGCGAAGTGTCATGATTGCCATGGCGCCCACGACATCCTGCCCCCGACAGATCCGGCGTCTCATTTGAGCCACGACAATATCATTGAAACCTGCGCGCAATGTCACCCCGGATCCAATCGCCGCTTCGCGGGCTATCTGACACACGCGACGCACCACGACTCCGAAAAGTACCCGGCGCTGTTCTTCTCGTTCTGGGCGATGACGTCGCTATTGGTGGGCACGTTTGGGTTCTTCGGACTGCACACGCTCATGTGGTTCCCCCACTCTCTCCGGGAGATTCGAAAGAAACGCGAACTCGCAAAAACCGAGGGCGAAAAGAAACGGGTGATGGTACGCCGCTTCGACCCAATCGTCCGGCAAATGCACTTCGTACTGATACTCAGCTTCTTCGGGCTCGCCCTAACGGGAATGGTGCTGAAGTTTTCGTACATGCCTTGGGCGCAGTGGCTGTCCGATGCGTTAGGGGGCGCGCATGCCTGCGGCACGATACACCGCATCTGCGCGGTGGCCATGTTCATCGTCTTCGCCATTCACATCGGATACATCGTTCAGCGAAAACGCAAATCCGGTTCGACCTGGAAGAGTATCCTGCTCGGCCCCGGCTCGCTGGTGCCGAATTGGCGCGACGTGCAGGAATTCATCGCCACGGTGAAATGGTTCCGCGGAAAAGGGCCGCGGCCGCAGTACGGTGAATGGACGTACTGGGAGAAGTTCGACTACTTCGCCGTGTTCTGGGGCGTCGCCATCATCGGCTCGACGGGCCTGTTCTTGTGGTTCCCCGAAGAGTTCACCTTGGTCCTGCCCGGCTGGCTCATCAACGTCGCGCAGATCATCCACAGCGACGAGGCGCTGCTGGCGGTCGGGTTCATCTTCACGATCCACTTCTTCAACACGCACTTCCGTCCCGAGAAGTTCCCCATGGACATGGTCATGTTCACAGGCGTGGTACCGGAGGAAGAGTTGAAGGAAGAGCGCCCGCGGTTCTACGAGCGCTTGAAGGATTCCGGCGAACTGGAGAAACGGCTCACGGAAGACGTACCCGCGAAGGAGTACAAGTTCTGGGCGGCTCTCTTCGGCGCGGCGGCACTGGTGATTGGATTCGGGTTGGTCCTGCTGATTATCTGGTCCATGGTGTTTGGGTACCGGTAATGAACGGGAAACGTCTAGCAACGACACGGTAGCGGCCGCCTCGGATTCGGTTTTCCCTGACAGATCCTCACTGGTGCGTCAGAGACGGTCACTTCCGCGTGTCGTGCATGGGTCTTCCCTTGGCTTCGAGATTAGGTTCGAGCATACAGGAATGCTTCGCGTACCGCGGCGTTGATCTGAGCTTCGGTCCAGTCCGGGTGCTGCATCCGTAGGCCGGCGGCCCTCAGTTCGCGGGCCGTGTTGTAAATGCGCTGCGTCGCATCCAGCTTCTGCGCGGGCGTCATGGCTCGAAGTATTTTCCAGTATTCCGAATCGACCATGCCCCTATTGTACCCATCTCATGCTAAACAGAAAACTTTGCGAGAGCGTGATAGAAGGGAACAAGAGAATGAGTGGAGTCCGAGTTTGAGATTTGCCCCCCTCCCCAGCCCTCCCCGTGAACGGGCAGGTAGCGAGTGGCCAATCTACGCCGTCAATGCGGTCGATTCCCGGAAGGGGATGACGAGGCTCCGGTCGCATTCGTGCCCGGCGGCCCCGCCGCCGCTGGGGGTGAGTGAATGCGCCGCGAAGGTCTCATCGCTGAGCCCCGTCGTCGCGATCTCCAAACGGTCGTTGTGGACTTCAATAACCCGGTATTCAACAGGATATTCCGCGAGTGCGCCGGTCACGACGTGGACAAGGTGTGAATCCTGAACGGCGTAATGCATGTGGGCATGACCCGCCATTACCGCGATAACTTGCGGGAACTTCGCCAGGAACTCGCGGAGGATCTGCCCGTTTTCCAAGGATTCTGGTTCGAGCATCCGGTCCCATTTCAGCCGCCCGGGCAGCGGGACTACCGGGTAGTGCAAAGCGACGACGGTCGGTGTAACGGGATTTAGGGCCAGGTCTTCGCGAAGCCACTCGAATTGGTGCGGGGGTATCGACCACCGGTACACGGGTCTTGCGTCTTCCCGGTGGGGACACAGGGAGCCGTCATCCCATCGCCACCAGGGATCCAATACTGCGACGTGAAGGTTCTGATGGGTAAACGAATACACCGTGTCCGGCGTTGGCAGGTGGTCGTGGTAGGCTTCGATAAACCATGCGCGCGCCCGGGGACCTTGAAAGTCCTGGTTGCCTCCGATGGGATAGTAGCGAACGCCGAGGGAGTCGAGCATGTCGCGCGCTGCGTAAACCGCGTCACGTGATTCGTAGGCGGCGAGGTCGCCCGTGACGAGGAGGAAGTCCGGGTTCAAGGCCTGGAGGTCGCGGCGCAGGCAGGCGACGATCTCGGGCATCTTGGAATGGATGAGCAGATTGTTGCCGCATCCATCGGTTTGCGCCGCGAAATGCGGATCCGATATTTGGACAAACTTCCACACTGGCCTTACCCCGTCCCTATGAGAGGTCCCCGATGCGCTTCAGAACGACTAATCTATACCCATTCGCTTCATGGCGCGCCACAGCGTGGTACGTCCGACTCCGAGAATGTTGGCCGCTTCGCTCCGGTTGCCGCGGGTCCGTTTTAGCACCGCGCGAATCACGTCCGCGCTGAGATCTTGTGGGGGCCTCGCCCAGCGCGCGGCGATGACCTCTTCCGGCAGATCCGCCAAGCCCAACTCCTCGCCACGCGCGAAGAGCAGCGCGTGCTCGATGACGTTCCTCATCTGGCGCAGGTTACCCGGCCAGGAACACTCACGCAAGACGCGGCAGAACTCGTCTCCCATGCGGGGAACGTCTTTCTCGTAGCGGTCACAGGATTCGTTCAGGAAGGTCTGGGCCAGCCGGAGAATATCTTCGCCTCGCGCCCGCAACGGGGGCACGTCGATGCGTCCGACGGCGAGCGCGTAGTAGAGATCTTCGCGCAATTCCCCTGTGGCAAGCTTGTCGAGCGGGTCGAACTGAGTCGCGGCGATGATGCGCACGTCGATCGGGATGGTCTGACTGGCGCCCAGCGGCGTGATTTCGCGGTGTTCGATGGCGCGAAACAGCAGGCCCTGGGTTTCGGAGGACAAGGCGGAGACCTCGTCGAAATAGATGGTGCCTTCATTCGCGCGCGCCAACAATCCGTCGTAGGCGCGAACCGCACCCGGAAACGCGCCGGGCACGTATCCGGCAAGTTCCTGGAGGACCGTGGAAGGATTCAGCCCGCGGCAGTCAACAATCTCGAATGGGCCGTCCCGGCGGGGACCGCCGTGATGAATGGCGCGCGCGAGACTGGCGCGCCCCGTTCCCGACTCGCCCACCATGAGGATCGGCACGGAGGTCTGCGCGACCTGACGGGCCCGTGTCTCCACCGGGGACATCACTTCGGAGCCCATGATGAGATTGTCCAGCAGGAGTTCCGTCTTCAACCGCCGGGTCACAGACGCCAACGCGCTCTGGGCGTTGCGCGCGGCGCGCTGGGCCGTATCGACCATGTCGTCGCGCCGCTTCAGTTCGGCTTCGACGGATTCGGTGCGCAAGGCCTGGCGCGCCCACATGGCGTCGTCGGCGGACCACTCCGCATCCAGGCGAGAAATGAACCGGCAGCAGTCGTCGCCGGCATTCACGCAGGATTGCTCCAGGGAGATCACCGCGCGGCCCAGGATTTCACTGACATGACCGGACAGGTAGCCGGAGGTTTCCCAACAGATGCATCCGCGAACGTCGTCGCGAACCATCTGGTGGGCGACTGCTTCGTGACTATTGTGCAGGACGACTTCGCGATAGAGCGTTCCGGCGTCGAGGTCGAACTCGAATCGCACCGGCTCTGCCACGTAGCGGCCCTGGAGCTGGCCGAAGACCGTGGCGGCCTGAAGCGCGAGTCGCGCATTGCCGTCGTACTGGGCCATGTGACGGGTTGCATCGCGGCGGCCCCGTTCAAACCCGATGCGAAAACATAGCGCACGCGCGCGGTCGTGCCCCAACAGATCGAGAAACTGGCGGCGGGCTACGGCGACGGATTCGATGTCGGCAAAGATACCGTGCCGATTCATCATGGCCACGCGGCCGGCGCTGGGGGCGGATTCAAACCAGGTCGCGCGGTTGGCTTCGAGGTAGTGGGCAAGCACCGGCGGCAAATCGAGGAAGACCTGAGCGCTAAGCTTGTTTGGACGCACCATGGATAAAAGGCTCCATTCCCAAGTAGAGCTGACGGAAAATTGAACCGACCTGTGTGATCACTACGGGCCTGAGCCAGGGGCAGTGGATGGATTCGAAGCGGAAGACGCACCGGTTCCGTAGTCGAACCCCGAAATCACAACGGTACATGGCGGGAGACGGTAATCCCGCAGGTCCCTGGCCTAGCTCGTGGAAGCTAGGGTATCGAAAACACACCAGGAAGGCAAGTGTTTCACCTGAAACGTACCCTGCCAAATGGCGGAGCCCTAGGAAGGATCCGCCGAGGCCGGAGGCTGGCCAATCCCCGCTTTGCGAAGGGCGACGAACAGGAATGCGCCGATGGCGAAGGCGATGATGCTGAAGATCTGCTGATCCGTCAGATTGAGAAGGTGGGTAGGGTTGTGATCGCCTCGGATCATCTCCATGAAGAAGCGGAAGATGCCATAGAGCATGAAGTACAAGGCGAAGATGGAGCCCTGGAATGGCCTCCAGTGATTGCGAAGGTACACGAGGAGGATGCACAGGGCGGTCAATCCGACGGCGCTGTACAACTGCGTCGGATGGACGGGATAGGACCATTGGTCAACGCTGGTGTCGAAGTGGTAGCGTTGCGCGTGATCGATGTAGACAGGCGACCCCTCGAAGGTAAACGGTTTCGACGTGTCGAAGGGAATCCGCGGGAAGGACACGCCCCAGGGAAGGTCGGTGCGTTGACCGTAGCAACATCCATTGAGAAAGCAGCCGATACGGCCGACTGCGTGACCGAGCGCCGCGTAGGGAGACACGACATCGAGGAGATTCCAGAAGCCCATACCGTAGCGTCGCGAGTAGTAATACAAGACCGCAAGCGCCGGTGGAATGGCGCCCTGAAAGACGAGGCCGCCTTTCCAGATGGCGATCCACTCGATGGGACGGGACCAACTGAACTCATCGTGAAACATGATGATATAGAGCAAGCGAGTACCGGCGATCCCGGAAAGCAGGAGCCAGAAGGCCATGTCACTCAGGCGATCGGGGTCGAGTCCGAAACGGGGGGCATCGCGGCGCACGAAGTAGAGGGCCAGGAGAAAACCTATGGCCATCATGAGGCCATAGGAATGGATGGGTACAGGACCAATCTTGAAGAGCGTAGGGAGCATGCAATTCCTCGGAACTGTCCGGACTCCGCCAGGCCATCGTTACCAACACAACGCAACAAACAAGGCCGGCGTATCGGTCCGGCCGCTTGCAGAACCCTTTTGCAGGGGAATTGGGGCAGCACGAGCGAAGATTAGCGGACACTCTCCCCCATGCACTTCTTGTCCCGGTACCGCGGACCCGCTGCCGGCAATCGAGATTGGGACAATCAAATTTGCGGCCGTAGAAGAAACCGGGCCTCTCGATCGCGGTCTAAACGGCGCACGACCGGGCTACAGGCTTCCGTGTTTCTCGATCTTCGTCTGACACGCGATGCAATAGCGCGCTGAGGGAAACACCTCCAGCCGCTTGCGTGGGATCTCCTGGTCGCACCCTTCGCAATCGCCGTACTTGCCGTCTTTGATCCGTCGCAACGCGTCGGACACATCCTGGAGCAATGCAGATTCGCCGCTGGCGATACTCAACGCGGTTTCACGCTCGAAGTTATCCGTGCCGACTTCCGCGTAGCTGGACACGTCCGCGGTCTGGTCGCTCGCGGGCTGATAGAGGGTTTCCTCTTCCAGGCGCTGAATTCCCGAAACGAGCCGGTCGCGTTCGGCGTAGAGCAGCTTTTCGAATTTCTTCGCATCCCGTTTGTTCATTTACTCGACTCCGAGTTGAGTTGCGCACACCTGGCAGATGCCCGGGTGCCCTGCCACGGAACCCACAGACTCGCGCACGTGCCAACACCGCACGCACTTTTCGCCGGGAGCCCGCGACACCGTTGCGCGGACCGGTGCTCCCTCTGAATCCGTCAGTTTCGTGACGCCTTGCAGTTCGGTTTTTGAAACGATGAAAATGTCGTCGAGCTGATGCTCGTATTTCGCCAGCACGGAGGCGACAGCTTCGCTTCCCGGTTCTAACGATACCGCGGCCTGAAGGGATGACCGGATCTGGTTGGCCCTTCGCGCCTCTTCAAGCTCCTTCGAAACAACACCACGTACCCGCATAATTTCTTCCCATTCCTGGGCACGGGCCTCGGAGAGAATCCACTCGGGCCTGATTTGCTTAAACTGTTCCAAATGAACACTTTCCGAGGTTCGCAGGTGCTCCGGAAGAAACTGCCAGGCCTCGTCGGCCGTGTACGACAAAACCGGTGCCAGCAGGGTCAGCAGATCCGTCAGCGTTTCCGCGAGCACCGTCTGCCCGGCGCGGCGCTCCCGCGAATCGGTGGCAAAGGTATACAGTCTGTCCTTCAAAACGTCAAGGTAAAAGGCGCTCAAGTCCACGGCGCAGAAGTTGTGCGTCGCGTGGTAGACGACGTGGAATTCGTAGTCGTCGTAGGCCTTAAGTACTCGTTTCTTCAGCAGTTGCAGCTTGTGCAATGCCCAGCGGTCGATGTCGAGGAGATCCTCGTAGGCCACCGCATTTTCCGCTTTGAAATCGAAGAGATTCCCCAGCATGTGGCGGAAGGTGTTGCGGAACCGCCGGTAGCTGTCCTGCAACCGGGTCAGGATCTCGTCCGAGATGCGGATGTCTTGACGATAGTTCTCGCTCGTGACCCAGAGACGCACTATGTCGGCGCCATACTTGGACAACAGATCGGGGAGGCCGACGTAGTTGCCGAGGCGCTTGGACATGGCCTTGCCTTCGCCGTCGACCACGTAGCCGTGGGTCAACACGGACTTGTAGGGCGGCGCGCCCTTGGCGGCGATGGCGGGAAGCAGCGAGGACTGGAACCAGCCGCGATGCTGATCGCTGCCTTCGAGGTACATGTCGGCGGGCCACTGCAGATCGGGCCACACTTCGCAGACCGCGCGGCTGCTGGTGCCGGAGTCGAACCACACGTCGAGGATGTCCTTCTCGTGGACGAAGTCCGTCTCGCCGGACTCCGGGCACTTCGCACCTTCCGGCACGAGTTCCGAAGCGGGCGTGTCGAACCAGCGGTCGATGCCGTCTTCAGCGGAGAGCGCGAGCTGTTCGATCTTCTTGAAGCTGGCGGCGTTCGCGTAGACCTCGCCGCTGGTCTTGCCGTAGAAGACCGGGATGGGCACGCCCCAGGCGCGCTGGCGACTGATGCACCAGTCGGGGCGCTGCTCGATCATGCCGTAGATGCGCTCTTTCCCCCACTCCGGAATCCAGCGGACCCGGTCGACGGCTTTTAAGGCCTTCTCGCGGAGTCCGTTGTGGTCCATGCTGATGAACCATTGCGGCGTGGAGCGGAAGATGATGGGGCCGCTGCAACGCCAGCAGTGGGGGTAGCTGTGCTGATAGGGACTCGTAGACAACAGCACGCCGGCGTTCTTGAGGTCTTCGACGATGCGCTTGTTCGCGTCGAAGACCTGCAATCCCGCGTAGGGTCCGGCGTCTTTCGTGAAGACGCCGCTGTTGTCGACCGGCGAAAGCGGATCGATGCCGTATTTCATGCCGACCACATAGTCTTCCTGGCCGTGGCCGGGCGCGGTATGCACACAGCCCGTACCGGCGTCGAGCGTGACGTGGAGCCCGAGGATGATCGGGCAGATCCGCTCCGGGAACATGATGTGCTGATAGGTCAGGCCTTCGAGATCGGCGCCTTTGAACTGGGGGCCTTTCTCGTAGTCCGTGATGCCGCTCGCTTCGAGCGCGGCGGGACCGAGGTAGCTGGCCATGATGAGCCATTCGCCATTCACCTTGTAAGCGGTGTACTCGTAATCGGGATGAACCGTGATCGCGAGGTTCGCGGGCAGGGTCCAGGGGGTCGTCGTCCAAATGACGAAATAGGCCGGGCCATCGAGACCGGGGACCTTCTTGTCGGCCTTGAACTTCACGTAGATGGACGGCGAGGTGCGGTCCGCGTATTCGACCTCCGCTTCGGCGAGGGCCGTCTCGCAGGACGGGCACCAGTAGATCGGTTTGAGTCCGCGATAGATGGCGCCGGTCTGATAGATGTCGCCGAAGTTGCGGATGATGGTCGCCACGTAATTCGGGCTTAGCGTGAGGTAGGGGTCCCCCCACTCGCCGGTCACGCCGAGGCGTTTGAAGCCTTCGCGGTGGATGTCGACGTACTTGAGCGCGAACTCGCGGCAACGTCGGCGGATTTCGACCTGGGACATGGTCTTCGCCGCGTCGCCGAGTTCGGTGGTCACCTTGTGCTCGATGGGGAGCCCGTGGCAGTCCCACCCGGGGACGTACGGCGCGTCGAACCCGGCCATCTGTTTGGTCTTGACGACGAGGTCTTTGAGCACCTTGTTGAGGGCGTGGCCGGAATGAAGCTCGCCGTTGGCGTAGGGAGGCCCGTCGTGGAGCACGAACTTGGTCCGGCCCTTGGCGCTCTGCCGCATCTTGCCATACAAGTCCATATCGTCCCACCGCTTAAGCGTCTCCGGTTCACGCTGGGTCAGGCTCGCCCGCATGGGAAAATCGGTGGACGGCAAGTTCACCGTGTCCTTGTATTCCTTCTCGGACGCGGCGTTCTTCGTATCTTGTTTGGCTTTGGTGGTCTCGGACACGTCGAAAGTACTCCAAATGAATGGCGGACAATAGCACAGCATCTTCGCGAAGTTCAAGGACTTCGCGTCAGTATTGTCAAGACTCGTTAGAAATGTCCTCTGGCTTAACTCGTTAGAAATGTCCTCTG
>BTVY01000009.1:0-80622 GCA_045863335.1 Candidatus Hydrogenedentota bacterium
ATCGGCGCAGAGCGACAGCCTACCTCTGACTGCCGCCAATCTTTGCAACAGAGCCCTTCTGAGAGCGAGATCTGTCGACGAGATTCAGCGGTTCCGAAGCTTTGCCCGACGTTCTTGGAGGGACGACATTGATCCAGTCAGCCTGAATGCCAGGGAAGAGCGCCTGGGACCAGTTGTTCGAGACCAGTTGGCGGAGCTATCCAATGAGGATCATTATCGACCAATTGATTACATGGGAAGGCTTGTAAAGACCCCTCGCGACTTGAAATACATCTTGCGGCGATGCGCCTCTGCATGGGATAGCCTTCACGGTGAAGTCGACTTAGACGATCTGATCGCTGCAAACGTACTTCGGTATGCGGCACCCGAAGTCTTCGCAGTCCTTATGGAACGACAAACGCAGATCCGATCATTCGTAGCCCGCCAGGGCAGCGCGGATGATTTGAGGCAATCGCGCGAGAACCTAGAGAATCTCTTCCGTAAACCGTGCGAAGGAAAAGTCCACTTGGAGTCAGACAGACAGGCAATCCTTGGCATTGTCGACTTTCTTTATCCTGGATGGAAAGGCGAAAGTCGGGAGAATCCACCTGTTCCTCAGGGTCTCAGTGTGGATGAGCCAACGGACTACTGGACACGCTATCTCTCGGAAGACGTCCCGCAAGATGATATTCGAGATCAACAGGTATTGAAAGCTATGGTGGCATGGCGTGATGACGAGCGGACAAAAGATTCCCTCAATGCAGGCTTGGCCGTTAGTGTCGTGCAATCACCAAAATTCGCCGCAAAGGTCGAACAGTTTGGCCCCAGTGTTTTTGACGATTCTCAGGTCATGGATCTTGCAAGTCAACTGTTCGGGATTATTCGTTGTGAAGATAACAGACATCTGGCAATCGGACGTTATGGGGAAATACCTGGGTTTCTAGAGCTTTGGCGACTGATGATTCAGGGACACAAGACCGTTAGCCATGATGCTTATAGAAAATGGCTCGTGGCGGAGGTGAAAAAAGCGTTGCCAGTCAATCTACTGTTGGCAAGCGAGTTGTTGCACTACTATTCGATCCGAAATGAGAATGAGGTCAAAGCTGGACGAAGCCAAAAGCATCTCGAACTCTGGAAAGGTCTAGGGCAAATATTCCAAGATGCTTATGAAAACAACCTTGACGTTTTCGTGGAATCCTTGGGGGAAGCACCACCGTTTGCGTTGTATCACTTCGTGCGTGAGTCACTTGACAGCGAAATTGGGTTGGAGGCCTTGCGGGATGACGATTGGAAATGGTTTCCGATGGTTTGGTTGCGCGCAGTGGAAATCCACCCTGCGACTGTTCTGCCGGAGATTGTCGTGACCTTGGTGGGGCCGGACAAAGATCACGCAATTCGCGGCAATCTGATGGGCAATGGCAAGAAGATTTTCGGTGATCAATTCACTACGGCCTTGAGGGGGATTGCCAAAGAATACGATCTTGGCTCATTGGCAGAAGACCTCCGGGTCCGTGTTGAGAACGTACAGAAGGTGGCCAGGGAGTTGCTAAGAGAACAAACATCCGACGGGTAGTAGTCTTGGCGAATCCTTCGAACACATCGTCCCCAAATTGCAAAATTTTAGGAAGGTGGGTTTGGGCAAGTCTTATGTCAGTCTGAGAGACATTTGGATTCTGCCTAACTGGATTTAGGCGCAGAGGATCTCCGTTCCCCTATCGTACGATTCTCAACATCCCCTCAAAATCCTCGCGCCAGGAGGGGGACAGGGCTTGGACGCGGAGGGTCCTCTCAATGCCTTCGCGGTTACCTTTGTCGAAGAATCGGAGATGGTTAACGAAGTGGACGGAGACGCGTTCGGGGTCGGGCTTTATCAATTCGATGGGGTCGCCGGCGGCGAGTTCGCCTTCTTTGACGACGCGGAAGTAGATCCCGGAGCGTTCGCTTTCGAGGAACTCCTTCACGATCTCGGGGCGGCCCATGCGGATGCCGAGTTTGAAGCAGGGTTGGCGGGGTTGCGTGGCTTGGATTGATGCGGTGCCGATGCGGAAGACGTCGCCGATGTGGACCTCGGTTTCCAGCATGCCTTCCGTGGTAAGGTTTTCGCCGAACTGGCCGAAGGTGAAGTCGTCGCGGTTCAGGCGTTCCCGCCAATACGCGTAATGTTCGTAGGGGTAGGCGTAGACGGCCTTGTGTTCGCCGCCGTGGTACCGCAAATCGGCCTGGCCATCCCCGTCGAGGTTGTGCCGGCGCAGGGTGATGCGTCCGGAGACAGGGGTCTTGAAGATGCCGGTCGTGACTGGGCCGTTCGAACCCCCGACCGTCCTCGGCATGCTGACGTTTAGTGAAAGAAGTCGCATTGTCACCCCAAGATTGCGCTCCCAGTGCAATTCCTCGCTCCGCAATTCACTTCATCTTCACGTATCGCCGCGCCCAGGCGGCGATGACTTCGCCGGCGTATCGCGCGTCGCCTTCTTTGCTCAGTAGATGGTCCGCCGTATCGAGGGATACGTAGCTCTTGGGGTGCCGCGCGGCCTCGAAGAGCTTTGCGGCGTTGTCGATGTGGACCGTGTCGTCGATGGGCGAATGCAGGATGAGCAGTGCCCGGTCGAGGTTCTCCACGACTTCGTCCCAGTTGTCATGGCGCAGACTATCCAGAAAGGCGCGGCGGATGCCGTATTGCTGGCCGCCGATGGTGACCTTGCCCTCGCCCGTCTTCTCGATATCTTCTTCCACGTGCGACAGAACGTCGGCCAGATGTCCGGGATTGTGCGGCGCAGCGAGGGTGACTACTGCGGTGCAGGACGGGATGAACCCGGCCGCTTGCAGGACCGCCGCGCCGCCCAGCGAATGTCCGAGCAGCAGCTTCGGCGGCGCATACTCCTGCTCCATGTGCCGCGCGGCAGCGAGCAGGTCTTCCACGTTCGATGTGAAGGTAGTCTCCTCGAATGCACCGCCACTCTGTCCGAGTCCCGTGAAATCGAACCGGAACACGCCCCACCCGTGGTCCGTGAGGGTCCGGGCGATGTTGACGATGCCTTTGTAGTCTTTCGAGCAGGTAAAGCAATGGGCAATCAAGGCGTAGGCGCGCGGCTCACCGTCGTCGGGGCGATCGACCCGCGCCGCGAGCGGGTGTCCGTGACTGCCTTTGAATTTGATCGTGGTTGTTTTCATGGTCAGGTTATTTATTTACTATCCAATGCGTATTATGTAGCGCGTCGTATCCAATAGAAGTCAAATATCGTCAACAAATTGCTTGCAAGTCATCAAGAAATTGATTGGCAAATTCGATCTGAAATCGCACTTTGAAACGCGAGAAACGCGATTGTGTTTCGCTGGCAACAGTGGCGATCTGCTTGCCATGATTGCGAAAACTGTCAGTCTATATCCTTGACATAGATCCAAAGCACGCCGCCAATCTCGGCGTCTACTTCAGTGCCGTCCGGCGATTTTGCTTTCTCGTCCATTTCGGGCAGCGCGGTCAACGCCCACCACCCTTCGCGCACGGGGGCAAACGAAAACTCTCCGTTGCTGCCCGTCTTCAGAATTTGCGTCTTGTACGCATTCGACGGTAGGGTCACCTCGTCGTTCTGGTCGAAGTATTCGACTTCAATGCGGGCGTCGGGCGCAGGTTCGCCGTGCCGTAGGACTACGCCCCGGAAAACGCTGCCGGTCCACAGCGAGGTCGGCTGGACCAGGGGGGCAATTTCCACTGGGAAGCCCACCAGGGCATCCCAGCCTTCCCAGTTCTCCCAGCCCAGTTCCGAATCGGTCGGCAATTGGGCCGCGGTCGAATCGACGATGACCTTGGTGTAGTGCGTGATAGCGACATTCTCGTCGGCGTCCCAGTAAGGGCTGGGTTCAAGAAAGACGGCATGCGCTCCGGGGTCGGACATTTCGAGCGTGGCCGAATACGTATCGCCGCCGCCGGCCGAGGAGACCTCAAGGGACTCTGACAGGTCCAACCGATTCCCGTTGATCAGCGTGCCCAAGGCTTTGGGACGGCCCATATTGAGTATGGGACCATTGTCGCTGGCGTGTCCCACCCACCGGATATCGAAGTTGACCGTGGCTCCGTCAATGGTCTTTGGGACAAGAACCTGAACGTGGGCCTGCGCCACGTGCACCTGGAGAGCAAACGCCAACACAGCGACTACGGCAGCATAATCTCGGCTCATAGAATCACTCCATTTGAGGCTCGTTGTTCGCGGCGATTCGGCAATCATCGGTCCCGGCACGGCCTGAGATTGGGTTGCCGCCTCTTGCTTTGCCAGACATCCATCTTCTATGGTGAGAGAGGTACCTTCGCACATCCCGCCCTTCGTCCTTCTGGTCTCAGCGAAGAAGAGCGCCTCACAATACAAGGAGAATGGCTATGAAGCAACGAATACTTGGAAAGAACGGCCCCATGGTTTCCGCGATTGGTCTCGGGTGCATGGGGATGTCCGAGTTTTATGGCCCCGGAGACGAGGCCGAATCCATTGCCACCATTCATCGCGCGCTCGAATTGGGCATTAACTTTCTTGACACCGCAGACATGTACGGTGTCGGCGCAAATGAAGAACTAGTTGGCAAAGCAATCCGTGACCGCCGCGAACAGGTCGTGCTCGCGACGAAATTCGGCGTGGTCCGTTCGGCGGACGCCCAGTTTCGGGGCGTGTCGGGCAAGCCGGAGTACGTGCGGCAAGCCTGCGACGCGAGCCTGAAACGCTTAGGCATCGATACCATCGACCTCTATTACCAGCACCGGGTCGATCCCGAAGTGCCGATCGAAGACACGGTGGGCGCCATGTCGGAGCTGGTCCAAGCCGGCAAAGTGAAGCACTTGGGATTATCAGAAGCCGCTCCGGCGACGGTCCGGCGGGCCTGCGCGGTGCATCCGATTGCCGCGCTTCAGACCGAGTATTCCTTGTGGAGCCGCGAGCCGGAAGACGAGATTCTCGGGGCCGTTCGCGAACTCGGCGTAGCCTTCGTTGCCTACAGCCCCCTGGGACGCGGATTTCTGACGGGACAGATTAAGAAGTACGAGGATCTCGCGGAGGACGATTACCGGCGGCACGCGCCCCGGTTCCAGGGCGAGAACTTTCAGCGCAACCTCGATCTCGTGAAGCACGTGGAGTCCATGGCGAACGAGAAGGGGTGCAACGCGGCGCAGCTTGCGTTGGCCTGGGTGTTGGCGCAAGGGGAGGACATTATCCCCATCCCCGGCACGAAACGGCGGTCGTACCTGGAGCAGAACGCGGGCGCGGCGGACGTGGAGTTGACGGATGCCGACCTGAAGCGCCTCGACGAAGTGGCACCGAAAGGTGCCGCGGCAGGTCTCCGGTACCCGGAAGAAATGATGGCGCTGCTGAACGGGTAGCTATCGCAGGTGGGGTTCGGGCATATTTCGCCGGAATCTGGCGTTCGTCAATGCAAAGTATTGATCCAGGTAGACCCTGGCGTCGGCTTGAATGGCGCCTAAGGGCTGGCATACAATATCGTGTTCCGAGCGTAAATGATTCTGTTGCAAGGTGCGCGAGGAGAATCAAGTACCGAGCGCGGGCGATGTTCCGGGTCAGTTTTTCGGCGACTGGAGGCAGGCCCGTGGGCGCGTTTTTCGGGCAATTTCGGGTTGCGCCCGGCCTCGGGTGTATCCCCATCCGCAGATAAGGTGAGCGAATCGTGGAAGCCAACGTACAAGAATACGACGTAGACGAGATTATCGAGGCGGAGACGCGCGAGTGGCTCCAGTCTCTCAATTATCTGATCGAAAACGAGGGCCCCGAACGGGTCATTCACATCCTGCGTCAATTGCAGATCCGGGCGCAGGCAGCCGGGGTGAAGCTGCCCTTTACGGCGAATACCCCGTACGTCAATACCATCCGCCCCGAGGATCAGCCGACCTATCCCGGCAGCCGGGAGATCGAACGGCGCATTAAGAGCATCATCCGGTGGAACGCCATGGCCATGGTCGTGCGGGCCAACCGGGAAGAGAGCGGCATCGGCGGGCACATTTCGACCTTCGCATCCGCGGCAACGCTCTACGAAGTCGGATTCAATCACTTTTTCAAAGGGACCGGCAAGAACCATAACGGCGACCAGGTGTATTTCCAAGGGCACGCCGCACCCGGGATTTACTCCCGCGCGTTCCTCGAAGGCCGGTTGAGCAACGAGCAACTCGAGAACTTCCGGGCGGAACTGCAGCCCGGCGGCGGCCTTTCCTCGTACCCGCACCCGTGGCTCATGCCGGAATTCTGGCAGTTCCCGACGGTGTCCATGGGTTTGGGTCCGATCATGGCGATTTATCAGGCGCGGTTTAACCGCTACCTCGAAGACCGCGGGCTCAAGGAGGACAACGGCAACAAGGTTTGGGCCTTCCTGGGCGACGGTGAAACCGACGAACCAGAGACCTTGGGCGCGATTACGTTGGCCGCGCGCGAGAAGCTCGACAACTTGATCTTTGTCATCAACTGCAATCTGCAGCGGCTCGACGGCCCCGTGCGCGGCAACGGCAAGATCATTCAGGAACTCGAAGCGATCTTCCGGGGCGCGGGTTGGAACGTCATCAAGGTCGTGTGGAGCAGCGAATGGGATCCCCTTCTGGCTCAGGATACGCAGGGGCTTCTCGTCAAGCGCATGGGCGAAGTGGTGGACGGCCAATACCAGAAGTACACCGTCGAGGACGGCAAGTACATCCGCGACCATTTCCTCAACGATCCTCGACTCCAGAAACTGGGCCGTGGCCTGACGGACGAACAGCTCCGCAAGATCAAACGCGGCGGACACGACCCTGAGAAGGTGTACGCTGCCTATCACGCGGCGGTGAACCACGAGGGCCAGCCGACCGTGATTCTCGCCAAGACGATTAAGGGATACGGTCTCGGTGAAAGCGGCGAAGGCAAGAACATCACCCACCAGCAGAAAAAGCTGAACGAAGACGAGCTGCGCGAGTTCCGGACGCGCTTCGGGATTCCCATTTCGGACGATCAGGTTGCCCACGCGCCCTTCTACCGGCCGGCCGAAGACAGCCCGGAGATGGTGTACCTTCGCGAGCGGCGCGAAGCGCTGGGCGGTTACATGCCGACGCGCGCGACTACATGTGACCCCATTGAAATGCCGGATGCGTCGGCGTTCGAGGAGTTCAACAAGGGTTCTGACGACCGTACATTCTCGACGACCTTCGCGTTTGTGCGAATCCTGTCAAAACTATTGCGCGACAAGAAAATAGGCAAGTATGTCGTGCCCATCGTGCCGGACGAGGCGCGAACCTTCGGAATGGAATCGCTGTTCCGTCAGGTGGGCATCTACGCCCACGCGGGGCAGCTCTACGAGCCCGTCGATTCGGATAGCCTGATTTACTACAAGGAAGCCGAAGACGGGCAGATCCTCGAAGAGGGCATCACCGAAGCCGGTTCCATGTCGTCCTTCATCGCGGCTGGCACTGCGTATTCGACGCATGGTATCCCGACGATTCCGTTCTTCATCTTCTACTCCATGTTCGGATTTCAGCGTATCGGCGATCTGATCTGGGCCGCGGGCGACATGCGGTGCCGTGGTTTCCTGTTGGGCGCGACGGCGGGGCGCACGACGCTTGCGGGCGAGGGCTTGCAGCACCAGGACGGCAACAGCCATCTGCTGGCGAGTACGCTGCCGAATCTCGTTGCCTACGATCCTGCCTTCGCGTACGAACTGGCGGTGATCCTCAAGGACGGTATTCGCCGCATGTACCAGGAACAGGAGAGCATCTTTTACTACATCACGGTCGGCAACGAACCGTATGCCATGCCGCCGATGCCGAAGGATTGCGAAGAGGGCATCCTGAAAGGGTTGTACAAGTTCCGCGCGGCATCGAATAAGAAAGCCAAGTTGAAGGCGCAGATTTTCGGCAGCGGTTCGATTATGAACGAAGCCTTGAAGGCACAGCAGATTCTTGCCGACGACTACGGCGTCGCCGCGGATGTGTGGAGTGTGACGAGTTACAAGGAACTCCGGCGCGATGCGCTCGAATGCGAACGCTGGAACTTGCTCAATCCGGGGTCGAAGAAGAAAACACCCTACATCACGTCCTGCCTGGAAGGCGAGCCGGGGATTGTCGTCGCGGCTTCGGATTACATGAAGTCCTTGCCGGACGCGTTGGATCGCTGGATACCGCAGCGGCTGGTGTCCCTGGGAACCGACGGGTTCGGACGGAGCGAGTCGCGCCGCGCATTGCGCGACTTCTTCGAGGTCGACGCGCGATACATCGCGTTGGCCACGCTCACCGGCCTGGCGGAAGAAGGCAAGGTGAAGTCCGACGTTCTCAAGAAGGCAATCAAACAGCTCGGAATCAATCCCGATAAGCGGAACCCCCTGCGCGATTAGTTCGCGTTTTGAGTCGCATTACGAAAGCGGAACTCCTCCCGACCACGAGGAATTCACGGACAATAGGAAAATCTGATGGCTACTGAGTTCAAACTACCGGCGCTCGCGGAAAACGTCGAACAGGTCAGCGTGACCAAGATATTCGTCTCGGAAGGCGACGAGATTGAAAAGGATCAACCCGTCATCGAGATCGAGACGGACAAGGCCGCGGCGGAGGTGCCGTCCGACGTGAGCGGCACGGTCACCGAGATTCGCGCGAAGGAGGGTTCGACCCTTCGCGTAGGCGAGGTCGTGCTGGTTGTTAAGGACGGGGCCGAAGGGAAGAAGAAGGAAGAGGCTTCCGCCAAGAAGGAGCCAGAGAAGAAGGCTGAGAAGGCGGAGGTGAAGAAGGCCGAGACGCCGAAGGCCGAAGAGAAGAAGGCCAAGAAAGCGCCCGCCGCGAAAGAAAAAGCGGAGGAGCCTGCTGAGGAAGAGCCGGAGGAGAAGGCTGCGGAGGCCGAAGCGGAAACGGCGGAAGAGGAAACCTCCGAAGAAGCCCCCGCACCGGCACGGCGTGCCGCAGGCGGGCCGGTTCCGGCGGCCCCCAGCGTTCGCAGGCTGGCCCGTGAGATTGGCGTGGAGATCAGCGAAGTGCCGGGGTCCGGTCCTGGCGGCCGCATTTCCATGGAGGATGTGAAGTCATACTCGCGGCGCGTCAACACGGACGTGCGCGGGATTTCCGGCGGCGTTGTGTCGACGCGCTCGCCGTTGCCCGACTTTTCGCGATGGGGCGAAGTGGAGCGCCAGGCGATGAACAGCGTGCGCCGTCGCACTGCCGAGAACATGGCGGCATCGTGGGCGCAGGTGCCCCACGTGACGCAGTTCGACAAGGCCGACGTGACGCAGCTTGAAGAGCTTCGCCGCCGGTTCGGCAAACGGGTCGAGGCGGAGGGTGGCAAACTGACGGCCACGGCCATCTTGGTCAAGGTGCTCGCCTCGGCACTGAAGAAGTTTCCGCAATTCAACTCGAGCATCGATCTCGCGAACAACGAGATCATATACAAGCAGTTCTACAACATCGGCGTTGCGGTGGACACGGATCGCGGCCTGCTGGTTCCCGTCATTCACAGCGCGGACCAAAAGAATATTGTCGAGATCGCCATCGAACTCAGCGCGATGGCGGAGCGGGCGCGTCAGCGCAAGAGCAAGCTCGAAGAAATGCAAGGCGGGACGTTCACGATCAGCAATCTCGGGGGAATCGGCGGCACGGGATTCACGCCTATCGTGAATCCGCCGGAGGTGGCCATCCTCGGCGTCTCCCGCTCGGCGGTGGAGCCCGTTTTTGTGGATGGCGCGTTCCAGCCGCGAACCATGCTGCCTTTAGCCCTGTCGTACGACCATCGCGTGATCGACGGTGCCGACGGGGCGCGCTTCCTGCGTTGGGTGGTGGAAGCGTTGGAACAGCCATTCCTGCTGTTCCTGGAGGGGTAGCCGAGAGTTTGGTGCGGCAATCTGTTTGCACTGGCGACTTGCGCTGGTCCACGAGCTGCACCGCGAACGTCGGGTGTTTTCCGTTCAGCGACTTGCTGAACATGACCGCGCGCCAGCGGGTTGATGCGGGTTGCGCAAAGCAGGACTATTGAGTATGAGCGAGACGAACGGTCGCAAAGTAACGGTCATTGGTGGCGGTCCAGGCGGGTATGCCGCCGCGTTCAAAGCAGCGGATCTCGGGCTGGATACGACTCTTGTAGATTTGGAACCCAATCCGGGTGGCGTGTGCTTGTATCGGGGGTGCATTCCGTCGAAGGCCTTGCTTCACGTGGCCGGGATATTGAATGACGCCAAGGAAGCGGAGCACTGGGGCATCACGTTCCAGAAGCCCCGGATCGACCTCGATAAGATGCGGGAGAGCAAAGACGCCGTCGTCAGCAAGATGACCGGAGGCCTTGGCCAGTTGTGCAAGGCGCGCAAGATTGCGTTTATTCAAGGCCGTGCGAGTTTCGAAGATTCCAACACAATCAAGATCACGGATGCGAAGGGCAAAGAGCAATTCGTGAAGACGGACTACACGATCCTCGCCGCGGGCTCGCGTCCCGCGACGCTGCCGGATCTCTATCTGGAATCGGATGCCCTGTTGAATTCCACCACGGCGTTGCAGATTGAATCCGTTCCGAAGACGATGCTCGTCATCGGCGGCGGCTACATTGGACTCGAACTCGGATCGGTCTATGCCGCGCTTGGAACCAACGTCACGGTTGTCGAAATGACGGGTTCCCTGTTGCCGGGCGCCGACAGCGATCTCGTGGACGTGCTCGCGAAACGGATGGAGACGGTATTCAAATCGATCCTTTTGAACACCAAGGTGGCCAAACTGAAAGAGGTTTCCGGCGGCATTTCCGTCACCTTTGTGCCCGAAGACGCGAAGGAACGCACCGAGACCTTTGAGAAGGTGCTTGTGAGTATCGGTCGGAAACCCAATTCCAGCGGTTTGGCGCTCAATAATACGGGTGTGACGGTGAACTCGAAGGGGTTCGTGGAAGTCGATATTCAGCGTCGCACCAACGATCCCAGTATCTTTGCCATCGGCGATATCGTCGGCGAGCCCATGCTCGCGCACAAGGCGTCTCATGAGGGCCGCGTCGCGGCGGAAGTGATTGCAGGGCACAACACGGCCTTCGAACCCGCGGCGATTCCGGCAGTCGTTTTCACCGACCCCGAAGTGGCTTGGTGCGGAATTACCGAGAAGCAGGCGCAACGGGAGAACCGTTCGGTTCACGTGGCGCGCTTCCCGTGGGGCGCGTCCGGCCGCGCATCGACCTTGAACCGGAGCGACGGCCTCACCAAAATCATTACCGACCCGGAAACGGACCATGTAATTGGCGTCGGCATCGTGGGCCACGGCGCGGGAGAGCTGATTGCCCAGGGCGCCATCGCCATCGAGATGGGCGCGACAGCGGAAGACATTGGCCTCACGATTCATCCGCACCCGACGCTGAGTGAGACGATCATGGAGTCGGCCGATTTGATCTTCGGCAGCGGCACACACGTATACCGTCCCGCGGGAAAAAGTTAACCGACGGCTCCGCGCTCGGGCGTTGACCGGATTACTCGATGTTTCACGACAAGAAAGTGGTCGTTGTCATGCCGGCGTACAATGCCGCCGTGACCCTGCGCAAGACGCACGAAGAGGTCATGGCGCAGGGCATCGTCGATCTGGTCATCGTGGTGGACGACGCCAGCGCGGACGAGACCCTCGCCGTTGCGGAGACCCTGCCCCATACCGTCGCCCACCGCCACGATAGGAACCGCGGATACGGCGGCAACCAGAAGACCTGCTACCGGCTGGCGCTCGAAGCGGGCGCCGATATCGTGATCATGGTCCATCCCGACTATCAGTACACGCCGAAGCTGATCCCGGCCATGGCCGGGATCATCGGAAACGGGTTGTACGACTGTGTGCTGGGTTCGCGCATCCTCGGCGGGTACGCCTTGCGCAGCGGAATGCCGTGGTGGCGGTATGTTTCGAACCGTTTTCTGACGCTTGCGGAAAACCTCCTGATGCGATCGAAGCTATCCGAGTTTCACACCGGATACCGGGCCTTTTCGCGCCGCCTGCTGGAGAGCCTGCCCCTGGACGCCAACTCCGATGACTTCGTGTTCGACAATCAGATGCTGGCTCAGATTCTCTGGCAGGGATTTGATATTGCCGAGGTGACGTGCCCGACGAAGTATTTCACGGAAGCCTCCTCGATCAACTTTGCGCGCAGCGTGAAATACGGTTTTGGCTGCCTCAGCACGGCCATCCTGTTTCGCCTGGCTCGTATGGGTCTGGTCCGGTCCTCTCTCTTTCCCCACGATCGTCGTGGTACCATCTGACACTTGTCCAGAATGGACAGCGATTCTGCCGGTCCCGCTCGAGAGACGCCTATGCGATCGTTCCTTATCTACAGTGCGCTGATTGCGCTCGCGACCTGCGCCGTGTATTGGCCGGTCGGCGGCCATGATTTCGTCAACTACGACGACACGCTTTACGTCACGCGGAATGCGGAGGTGCAAGCGGGACTCACCTGGGAGGGGCTGCGCTGGGCCTTTTCGAGTGCCACGACAGGAAACTGGCATCCGCTGACGTGGCTATCCCACATGCTGGATGTGGAACTTTTCGGCATGCGGCCCAGCGCGCACCATTGGATGAACGTTGCCATGCACGCGCTGGCGTGCGTTCTGCTACTCGCGTTTCTCGGATACTCGACCAGGTTGTGGCACCGGTCCGCGGCCGTCGCGGCCTTGTTTGCGCTCCATCCGTTGCACGTCGAGTCGGTCGCGTGGGTCGCGGAGCGGAAGGACGTGCTGTGTGCCGTGTTCTTCTTTCTTACACTCCTGGCGTACGCGCGCTTCGTTCGGTGCCGAAGTTGGTACGCGTACGCAACTGCATTGCTCGCCTTCGCCCTCGCCTTGATGGCCAAGCCTATGGCGGTAACGTTGCCGTTCGTACTGCTGCTGATTGACGTGTGGCCTTTGAAGCGGGTATCGCTTCCCGGGCTGTGTCGCAAAACCGCGTTCACGTTGCTGGTGGAGAAGACCCCCTTCATCGTTCTGTCCGGGGCGGTTTCTGCCGCGACCTTTCTGTTGCAGCATCAGGTGGAAGGCGTCCGCTCATTGGGTGATACGGGCCTCGGATTGCGGACTGCAAACGCGCTCGTTTCCTACGCGTCGTATCTGGGAAAGACGTTCGTCCCGGTACAACTCGCGGCCTATTACCCCTATCCCGTGGACGGCATTGTCACGTGGAAGGTGGTCTCGTCCGCGGCGTTGCTGGCTGCACTCTCGATTGCGGCCGTGTTGTTCATTCGTCGCCGTCCGTGGTTTGCCGTGGGGTGGTTCTGGTTTCTGGGCATGCTTGTGCCCGTGATCGGCCTGGTGCAAGTGGGGAGTCAAGCCATGGCCGACCGCTACATGTATCTGCCCATGGCCGGATTGCTCTTTGCTGTCGCATGGACGGTTCCTTCGCTTTTGCCGAGCACTCAGAAGGTTAGGTTAACGCTGGTCCTTGCTAGTCTGGTGATTTGCGCGGTTCTTGGGGCGTTGACCCTGCGGCAGGTTGGCTATTGGAAGGATTCCATTGCGTTGTTCGAGCATACGCTGGCCGTGGCGGGGGACAGCGCGACAACCCACACCAATCTCGGCGGCGCCTATCTCGAACGCGGTGAGCTAGAGAAGGCTTTGCACCATTCTCAGCGCGCGGTGGAGATCAAACCCAATGATGTGAACGCCCGGAATAACATCGGCATCGTCTTGCTGAGCGTGGGTAAGCCCGAGGACGCCGCGAAGTCCTTCGCCGCAGCCGCACAGCTCCAGCCGGATAATCCGGAGATCCATTTCAATCTGGGCCTGGCCTACAAGGCTGCGGGTCGGTCGAACGAGGCCCGTGTCGCGTTTACCACAGCAATTGCGCTGAACCCCGCACACGTGAAGGCCCGCATGGAAATCGGCGACATGCTGCTGAACGAGGGCAGGGGGGAAGAAGCGGCGGAGCAGTACCGGGCAGTGCTGGCGCGGGAACCGCATCGCGCAGAGGCCTGGTTGAATCTCGGCATCGGGCTTGCCAGCGCAGGCTGGTACAAGGACGCGGTACCGTGTTTCGAGCGCGGCTTGGCGTTGGAGCCCGATCACGCCGAAGGCCATTACTATCTTGCAAAAACCTATGCAGCACTTGGACGTAGCGACGACGCCGCCGACGAACTGCGCCGGGCCGTGACCCTCCGGCCGGGGTTTTCCGCTGCGGAAGACCTCCTATTACATCTGAATCAAGCCCCAGCCGATTCCCCCTAGCGGATTCCCCCGGGCTTTCAGGTACAATATGGCGGTCGCGGACGCGGGACGATTGGGGAATAATCCGACCCCCGCGTACGTCCTGATCCTTAACAAGGTTTTCCTGATACTGAGGGTATTGCTCGTGCGAAATCGTTCTGCGCTCGCCACCGTTCTGTTGTTGATCACCTTTGGCCACGTGGCCTTCGCCCAGGATCCGAATCCCCCTACGATCCGTTCCAATCAGGGGGCTTGGGCCATCCGGCGACAATGGACGCCCGCCGAAACCCAGCACTACGCCAAGTGGGTCGAGAACATCTACCGCATGAAGACCAAGGGGAATGTGGAGCAGCGAACCGCGAAGCTGGAGCGCATTCTTACCGATCCGGCAATGAATCTGCTCGAACAGCCAAGCTTCGCCGGGGAAGGGTGCAACCCCCAGCTGCCCAAGGGAACTATCCGGTACCTCCACGCCGTCACGGACTGCGCGAAGCTCACGCAAACGCTCCCCGCGTACTACGCATACCGCCGCGCACTGCCCTGGATGATGTCGTACGTGAGTCCCGTCAAGGGCGATCCCCGCACGTCCGAGAACAACATCCCCGTAGGATTCGAAAGCAGTTTCACCAGTTCTTCGCCCGACGCGTTCTTCAAGGCTGCGGTCGGTGGATTCGGGTCCGGCAACTACCGGGTGGAGCCGAACAACAAGAACTCCCAGTGGTCGGACTCCGTGCCGGTTGCGGTCAATCGAGAGCATTTGCTCCCGGGCACGATCAATTACACCGACGGGCATTGCCTCATCCTGGGCGAAGTCGACAAGTACGGTGAACTCAAATTCCTGAACGCCAGCACCACCGTGACCAAGGACATCTTCACCTACAACGGCATGAACACTGTCGTGGGAATCACGCCCATGGACCCGAACAACGCGGGCAACCCCTTGGAAGGGTGCTTCCAGGGACTCCGCGTCATGCGCTATCCCATCGCCGAGACGGACAGTTCGGGGCGCGTCATCAAAGTGCGGCGGCGTACGGATGAAGAGATGGCGGAGTTCGGCTTCTCTATCGAGCAGTACAGCCGGATCGGTGACATGGTCACGGAACACAAGATTGAAGAGGACGGTTACACGCTCCAGAGTTTCCATGAATTCATCCGGTACCGAATGAAGACGGTGGACCAGGTGCTGCCCATGCAGTTCCTCACGGAATACACGGACGAGTTGGTCGAGATGTGGAAGGCCCGCGAGACCTTCGTACAGGAAGCGTGGGTGGACGTGCAAAAGAACGGCCCTATCGTGTATCCGGAAGAACAACCGGACGAGAATATCTTCCAGGCCTTGGGGCGCTGGGAGACATGGAGTTCGCCGTCGTCCGATGTCGACCGGCGCACGAAGTATTTCTACCTTGCAGATTGGATGGACAACGCGATCCGGTGGTACGAGTCCCAGCCGGGGTTGGTCGACCTGTCGGGGTTTGAGAGCTACAACGTCAAGACCCCATCGGATCTTGCCGTCGCGATCGTGAAGGAAAAGAACCGGCTATTCAACGAGAAGTCGATTCAATACACCAACACGGTCGGCGAAAAGGTGACGCTGACGCTTGCCGACATTGAGAAGCGTTTGTACGACCTGTCCTTCGATCCCAACCATCCGCCCGAGCTTCGGTGGGGCGCGCCGGAAGGCAGCGAAGAGCGGGCGACCGCGAAGGCCACGTATACGCCCGTACCAGACGGATCGCGGGTGCCGATGGAGGAGGCGTACTATCTCCAGACCTACTACCGCTGCGTGGGTCAGCGCGAGACCGAAATCAGTTGCCTCCGTGGTATGTTCACCGTGGGATTTCCGGTGCGCGACAAGTTCGATTCGCAACTCGCAAAATGGATGGATGACGCCGTGGCAGCGGAAATGCTGGCCTCGAACTGACCCAAGCCCTGCAAGTTTAAGTCTACTGCACCACAAGATTTAGGCGTATTAGGCGGTAATCTCTTGTCTTTCATGCGTTTTTCATTTACACTCAAATCAGCTTAGCGGAACGTGGCACCAATTATCGGGGTTCATCGCGGATGTTGACCGTTACCCGTTTCTCCATTCCACTCCTGTTCATCACCAGTTTTTGCGTCGCAGGGGCCGAAGATCCCAATCCACCGTCCATCCACAGCGACCGGGGCGCGTGGCCCATCTGCCGCCAGTGGAACGTGGCGGAGACGCACCATTACGCGAAGTGGATCAACCACATCTACAAAATGAAGTCCGAAGGCACGCAAGAGCAACGCCGGGCCAAGCTGGAAGGGGTGCTCACTGATCCGGAGATGAATCTGCTCCTCGATCCGGAGTTCGCGGGAGAACAGGCAAACCCGCAGCTTGAAGGCGAGGTCATGCGGGCCATGCACACCATCCTGGATTGCGGAAAGCTGACGGTGGCGCTCTCGTCTTACTACTCGTATCGCCGCGGGTTACCGTGGATGGTATCGTACGTCCGGTCGAGCGGTGGGGATCTTCGAACGTCCGCGTACAATATTCCGCTTGGGGTTTACAGCAGCTTCGACTGCGAAACGGCGGCGGAGTTCTTCGTCAACGCGGTGACGGGGTTCTGCACCGGCAACTTCCGGATCGAACCTTACAACACGAACTCGGAACTGTCGGACACGGTTCCCGTGGCTATCGATCCGCAGTACCTGATCGCGGGCGCGCTCCACTATCTCGACGGCCACGTGTTGATTCTCGCGGACATTGAGGAAACGGGAGAACTGCGATTCCTCGACGCTACGACGGCGGCGTCTCGCGACATCTATACTTTCAACGGCCTGAACGCCGTAATGGGGATTCCTGCCAAGAATTCGAACCGGAACGGGAACGAGTATGCCGGTTGCTTTCAGGGGCTGCGCATTTTCAGGTATCCCATCGCCGTAACGGACGAGTCTGGGAAGGTTATCCGCGTGCGCCGTCGCACGGACGAAGAAATGAAGGAGTTCGGGTACTCCACGGAGCAGTACGACCATATCGAGAAAATCGTCCGGCACCAGAACATTGTGGAAGACGGTGTTTCGTTGACCAGCTTTCATGAGTTGATCTTGTCGCGCATGCGCAGCGTGGATCGTGTTTCGCCGGTCGAATTCATCGAGCACTTCGCGTACGAGCTGGTGGATTTATTCGCCATGCGCGAGGAGTTCGTGCAGCAGGGCTGGCAGGACGTCCTCGCGAACGGCCCCATCGCCTTCCCTGAGAACAGCCGATCGGAAAACGTCTACGTGGCGAACGGCCGCTGGGGCGCCTGGACCTCTGCCGCGTCGGATGTGGACCTGAGGAATCGCTATTACTACCTGGCCGACTGGATGGACAATATCGTGCGCTGGTACGACCGTCAACCCGATTTTATCGACCTGACGGGACTTAACAAGTATTACGTGGTCGATCAAGGCAATCTGGCGTACGCGCTCATGGCGGAGAAGACACGCATCTTTCACCGGCACACCTTTACCTACACCAATTCAGAAGGGGAACCGGTGGAATTGACCTTGCTCGAGTTGGAGAAGCGGCTTTACGACTTGTCCTTCGATCCGAATCATCCACCGGAATTGCGTTGGGGTGCGCCCTTCGGCAGTGCCGAGTACCGGACCGCTCCGGATATGCCGACGCCGCTGCCGGACGGAACGACGGTGGCCATGAACGAGGCGTACCGTCGCCAGGGATACTACCGCTCTCTGGGGCAGCGCGAGACTACCGAAAGTTATCTGCGCGAGATGTTCACGTCAGGCTATCCTGTCCGCGAGAAGTTTAACGGCCAACTCGCCAAGTGGACCATCACGGCCGACCCGGTACCGCCGCTGATCCCCACTGGAATATCGATTGCCGAGTTGCGCAAAGGCTGGGAAGCGCAGCAGCAGCAGCGCGTGCGCGCCGCATCGCGTCTGTTGGACCATTCCACCGTCGGCGAAGTGAACTGAAGCGTTCCCATTCCTCGGCTCGTCGCAAAGGGGTAGGGGGGAAGCCAGCATGATTCGGAACGCCATGTCATGTTTCCTCGTTGTGGCCATTTGCATTTCCTGCGCGGCCGTTAAGGCGCCGGACGATTCATCCCCACGCAGTTGGTTTCCCACGCCCTCCAATACGAAACCGCGGCCAGATTACTTCAATCACGCCTACGGACCGCACGAACGAAATGTGCTGGATCTTTGGCAAGCGGAATCGGAAAAGCCGACACCGGTCTTGATCTTCTTCCATGGCGGTGGATTTGTTGGCGGCGACAAGTGGACGCTCTCTTCGGATTTGCTGCAGATGTGTCTCAATTCAGGGATCTCCGTGGCGAGCGCGAACTACCGCAAGTCCACCCAGGCGCCATATCCCGCGCCCATGTTGGATGGCGCTCGCGCCGTGCAATACCTTCGGTACCGGGCAAAAGACTGGAACCTGGACCCCGATCGGATCGCCGTCTCGGGAGACTCGGCCGGCGCCGGCATTTCGTTGTGGATAGCGTTTCACGACGACCTACGACGGCCTGGTTCGCATGACAAAGTACTGCGGGAATCTTCACGCGTGAGTGCCGCGTGCGTGTTCGGCGCGCAGTCCACGTATGACCCGCGTGTCATTCGCAACGAGATTGGCGGTCGCTCGTACGAGCATCCAGCGCTGACCATGTTTTACGGAATCACGCTCGAGGAACTGGACACGCCGAAAGCATACCGCCTCTACGAAGACGCCTCCGCGATTAATCATGCAACGCCGGATGACCCGCCGGTTATCATGTTCTATTCGGAAGATCGCGCTCCCCTTCCGCCGGGACCCAACCCTAACGCGGGGCTGTATTACCCCGACTTTGGCAAGCCGTTGGAAGGCTACGGACCGCCCGGAGAGGCCATCCACCATCCCCGGTTCGGCGCACTGCTTGAGGAGAAGCTCGAGCCCATGGGTATCGAGTGCATCCTGCTCCATCGGGACGATTTCTCCGCTACGGAAAATCCCGGCGCCGCGGCGCATCACGAAATGGTGCAATTCCTCCGTCGTCTGTTTAAGATGATGGAGGAAGAATAGGTTGCTTTTGGCGAGTTAGGAGGGGGATATGCGAGTTCATGTACGTGCGTGTCTTTTCGGGGTAGTGGTCGCAATCGCGGCAGCTTTGGCGGTGCCTGTGTCGGCAGAAGAACCGGCTCCGGTCAAATGTCTGATGATGGGGATGGGCCCCCATGGTGATGTAGTTATGACCGATGCCCTTGAAGACATCAAGGCCAACTATCCAAGTGTCGCGATCACGCCGAGCGAAAACATCGAAGATCTGAAGATCGAAAACCTCAGGAACTACGATGTGCTTCTCCTGGTGCAGATCAAAGTCGAAGGCGGGAACCCGCCGGACTACGTCAAGGAAGGGATCATCCAGTTTCTCCAGGAAGGCGGGGGATTGGTGGTAACGCACTTCGCGGTTGCGAACGTTCAGGAGTGGCGAGATTCCATCGACATTTACGGCGCCATGTGGGTGAGCGGAAAGTCGACGCATGGTCCGTACCACGAGTTCAGCGTGGACATTAAAGACGAGGCGCACCCCATTCTGGAGGGCGTCAAGCCGTTCACGACGAATGACGAACTGTATTTCAATCTGCTCATGCGGCCCGATATGAACGTCATCATGACGGCCGACGAGGAGCGGTTCGGGCATACCGTGGCCGAGCCGATGCTGGCCACGCACTACGTGCACAACGCGCGCTGCGTGTACTTCGCGCTGGGCCACGACGTGAAGTCCTGCGAACCGCCCGAGTTTCGGAAGATTCTGGTCCAATCCGTGGAATGGGCCGCCTGCCGGCGGTAGAGCTATCCAATACGGTTCCGAATGGAACGCGGCATCGCCTCAAAACAGGGATGCCGCGCTCTTGTTCTTCGCGATCGCATCTCTGTTGCGCCAGGTAGCAGATATCGATCATGATCGTCACCTGTGATGTCGAGGCCCTCGAGGAGTAGTCGCGTTGGTGTCATCAATTACTCGTACCGTCCTCACCGTTTTGGTCGGCGCAATCGTTTCAGTGCCGGCCGCAACGCGGGAGGGTGCTGGCACGCACCGGGGTCTTGGTATGCAAGACGGAGCGGCCCTTTTGCGCGGCCCGAGATTGGATCCGGTCGCTGGGATCCCGATGCAGCATCCGCGTCAGGAAAGCAAGGTGCAGCTCGAGCAGTTGGGCGTTGCGATGCGGATGTTCGCGGCGGAAAGTCCCGGCCAACAGTACCCCCCGCTGAATGTGCGGGCCGGGGAATTGTCGGTGGAGCCGCGAGCGCTGGTTCCCGAGTACATCACTAACACGTCCCTGTTCGTTTCTCCCGCGCATCCGGAAGCATTGCAGCTAAAGGAGCAGGCGCTGCGGGAGCCGCTGTCCGTCATCGATGACCGAAGTTACTGGTACCTCGGTTACGTGCTGCCTGATGAAGACACGGGTCTCGTGTTTCTGGAAGCGTTCAAGGGGGCCGTCAAAGCCGGGGACGCGCTTGATGATGACGTAGCGATTGGCGGTTTTGGCACCATTTACCGTCTCCGCGAGGGCGTCGAGCGGGCTGTCATAATGGACGTCAACAATCCCGAGGCCGCGCGGGAAATGCAGGCCAGGATTCCGATCATGATTGAGCGGCCCGGCATACAAGACGGGGGTTCGAACGTGCTGTACCTGGATGGGCACGTGGAATTCATCCCGTATCCCGGTCGATTCCCAATGACCAACGAATTTGTGGAGGCACTGCGCGTGCTGGATGCGAAGAAGACGCGGCCCGGCGCAGAGGCTCCATTGAGCCCGGAGTCGCGGCGATAGCGAAATTCGAAATCCGAAACAAATTCGAATGACCAAAATTCGAAAAGGACTTCCTCCAACTTCGTGGCAAGTGGGGTGTCCTCGCCCAAGATGTTTGGCGAAACAGCTCACCGTCGGATCCCGAAGAACCTGGGCCAGGACGCCCACACTTATCTTCAATGCGCTCGTCCTATTGGTCCCATTGGTCCTATACGTCCTATCGACCCAAACTGTGATATTCTGATTGCTTCTTGGCCGCGAACGCAATCAGGAGTCAACGCATGCTTACCGCAATCTTGATCGCAGCGATTACGGCTGCCGGCGCGGGAAACATCACTTCCGAAGCGCCCCCGGAGCAGCCGGTGCGTATCGCACTCATGCACGGCGTTCCCGTGAAGTGGGACGTGAAAGCCAACTTCGAAGTTTTCCTGTCCAGCCTTGAACAGGCGTCCGCCGAGCGGGCCGACATCTTCATTACGCCGGAGTGCTGGCTGGATGGTTACGCAGCTCCGGACGAAGGGTCAACGCCCGAACGATTGCGGACCGTCGCGCAGGATTTGGAAACCAGCGAATACATCCAGCGCGTTCAGCAGGAGGCGAAGGACCGGGCCATGATGATTTGCTTCGGATTTACCTCTCTGGAAGACGGGAAGCTTTTCAACACCGCGGGGCTATGGGACGCAGAAGGAAAGCTGGTTGGGCTGTACCATAAGACGCACCTTCAGACGCACGATCTGCAATACAGTTTCGGCGAAGGCATTCCCGTTTGGCCGTCGAAGTACGGCCCCCTCGGTATGATGATCTGCGCCGATCGACGCTGGCCGGAGACGGTCCGCACGTTGCGTCTGCAAGGCGCGAAGCTCATTCTGAACCCCACCTACGGCTTCCACAATGACATGAACGAAGCCATCATGCGCACGCGGTCTTTCGAGAACCAGTGTTTCATCGCGTTTACCCATCCCGAAGAGAGTCTCGTGACCGGTCCGAAGGGCCAAGTTCTCGCGCGTTGGGAAGGCACCGCCCCCGGCGTACTGGTCTGCGAAATCGATCTCGCGCTCGCCAAGGACGACAACCATATCCGCGACCGCCGTCCCGAACTGTATGGGGTCATCGCGGAGGGAGACTCGGTGAATTGAGCGTCATCGGCTAGCCCGCATTTCTCACCGCCCTGCAACGCCACCTTCGTGACCAAGCAACAGAAGCGGTGAGAAATGCTCCCGAGTAAACCTCCAGGGTCACTGGTGAGAAAACCGGGCTAGCGCCAGTAGTCGGCGTTCAAGGTTACGGATTTCACGGTAACGGTTGCGCCAGTGCGGATGACAAACTCGCTCAGACCCACCTCGGTCAACGGATTGCCCCAGTCGTACGTATACCCGAGCCGGGTCCAGGGATACCCGTCGGGGCCATAAGAAATGGCGACTTGACTCTCATACCAGTCTACGTATTCCGATGAGACGGTGACGAAAAGTTCAGAGCCCGGAAAGTCCAACTCCGCCTCATGGTCGGTAACAGCGGGGTCCGGGCTGGGCCGGAACAGATCGGAGGGATCAACCCAGAACTCTACGAATCGCGTTTTTCCATCATGGGGTGGCAATCCGAGAAGCTGTTCCGCGCGGAGCGTCATGCGGCTATCGTTCAAGGCCAGCCGTTTGCAGACATCCTGGATCTGCGGGGCCAAGGTCACCCACGTGTCCCGCTCGGTTTCGATGGATTTCACCAAATCGGCCACGGGAATTGACTTGCCCACCTGGTCGTCGTATCCGGTCCACGACGTCCAGGTGACCACCAGTACCCTCGATTCGCCGGAAGCTCCTTCCCAAACCAAGGAGTCCTCGTGCGGAGTAATCGCGGTCAGCGATCGGCAGATTTCGTCCGGCTCCGCCAGTTCCGCATCGAGGACCGCCGCGCGAAATGCCGCCTCCAGTCGCGCGTCAGTCGCAGGAGGCACAAGCGGACAGCCTGTCAGCGCGAGACTCAGGATGAGGCATGTTGGAATCGGTATTCTGGAGGTCCTTCGGGCGGCGTTCATCGCGGTGATTCCTTATCAAGTTGCAGCCGGTCGCGTAAGCGTACCGGTGATTTCGTCGCGAGATTGTACCAAATAGACATGGCGCCGCCGATTTGGACGACGGATTTGGGACACAGCGCACAAAGCAGGCCGATTTGTGCGTGGATAGGGTGTAGGATGATGAAACGGGGATAAGGCGACCCAAGCGGAGGGGAATGAGCGAGGACCATGTAGAAACGTTGCGGAGGTTCTATGAAGCCAATCGTAACGAATTGTACACCTACGCGCTAGCCCTGACGCGTTCGCGGGAGGCGGCGGAGGACGCCATCCACACGGCCTTCGGCAAGATGCTGAAGACGTGGAGTTTGCCACGCGAGTTGCGGCCTTATGTGTTCCGCTGTGTGCGAAACGCGGCCATCGACGAGCACCGGGTGCGCGCTCGCCAAGAGTTGCACGATTCCCCATTCGCCATCGATGAATCGCGAAACAACGGTCACGATCCGGAGTTGCAGCACCAATTGGCTGACCTGCTCCTGACCCTGTCCGACGACGAGCGGGAGAGCATCATGCTCAAGATCTACAGCGGAATGACCTTCCACGAGATCGCGGCGACGCGGTCCGTGTCCATCAATACGGCGGCATCGTGGTACCGCCGTGGACTCGAAAAACTACGAGTCCTCATGCGAGGAGAAAACGTATGAAGGACCTTGAACGCGAATTGAAATCGATTCCCCCGGCGTCGCCCGATGCGCGGCACGAGCGGAGAATGGATCGGCTGTTCCTCGAGTCCGAACGACGGCGTACCTGGTATCGGAGGCCGATCCCGTTGTGGCAGGGGCTTGCGGCCTGTCTGTTGGCCGTGGTGTTCGGGTATCTGTATGGCGGGAAGCAAGACGTGGCGCCACCCACACCGGTCGAGACGACGAGGACCGTTTATATCGTGCCCGCGACGCCGGAGTTTCAGCGCGCCGTACAAGGGGCGGTGCAGTCGCACCCCGCCCCCGCGGAACGCGGCAACTACGTCATCGAAGTGTCGCCATCTACGCTTGGTCGGGAAAGCAGAACAGGAGATAGCATATGAGCGCCACGTTGAAAGCCTTCTATGTCGCTTGTCTGGTCGCGGCCGCCAGTGATGCCCGCGCCGACAGCGTACCGCAAGCAGATATCGCGGGTCCGGGTTCCGCCGCCAGCTATCGAGTCGAAGTGCACGTGTCGCGCATTTTGGCCTCCGACAATTCGACGCCATCCCTACAGATCGAGGACCAACTCCGATTCGACCCGCTCCCAGAAGCCGGAGAGCATATCGGTCATGCGTTCGGGACTGAGATTCGGCTCCGGGTCCACGGCGAGTCTTGGGTTCTCAACGAAAACGGCTTGGCGCGTGACGGCGTCACGGACGAATCCCGCGCTTTGATCCAGACCGTTGCCAGTCCGGCCATCCTGTTGCCCATCGGCGAAAGCGCGGAAATCCGTATCGGTGATGAGGGCGCCCAGTATTTTGAAGCGGACGAAGACGGGGCCTATTCACTGCACACCCTGGATGAATTCGTTGGGTATACCTTTGCCTGTACGCTGACTCCGTCCTCCGCCATGGAAGGCGCTTTGAGCATGAAGATTGACAGCACCCTTCGCGAATCCGGAGCGCGGGAACCCGTCAGCGGATTGGCTACGCTGGACGTCGGCAAGCCCAACGTACGTACGCAGACGTTTCAGACGAATATCCAACTGAAGCCTGGAGATTGGCTTGCATCCGTCAGCCGTTCGGACGACGGTTCCATTCTGTTGACCTGCGTCACCGTCCGTGAACAGGGGAGTTAATGCATGATTCGGTTCACTCGTGTTGCGGTTGCCTTGATCGCCGCTCATGCTGCGTTGCCGGCGGAGTATGAAGTCAAGATGTTTCGCATTGACTTGCCCCTGTCCGGCGAGATGTACGATGCCATTACCGCCTACCTGGCCGAACCGCCAGATGCATCTACGTTCGATCCGGAGTGCGTGCCTGAAGGACTGCGGCTGGTCGCAATGACGCCGCCGAACCAATGGGACGGCTCCGACTTGTTGGGGCGACCTGGTGTGTTGGGCGGGGAGAATGCCATCCCCGTTGCGCAGGGGGGGCAGCTCTACGTGGGCCAGGATATCCCCTTCGAGTACTTGGAACCCCGAAGCGATGGCCGATTCGATCGAAAGATTGGTTACGCGCAGCAGGGCATCGAGTTCAGCTTCCGTCAAGCGGGTTACGGGCAGACCCGGATTTGGGCGCACGCGACCCGCCCTGGTACGCGGCAACCTATCGATGGCGTCTCCCTCGACGTGGGCCCGCCGAGGCAGGACGACAAGACGATCTGGACGAATTTCATCGTCCATTCCTCGCTGGACCAATGGTGTTGCACGATATTCACGCTCAAGGAGAAACCGGAATCAGCGCCGCAGGTCGTGCTGCTGTTCCTGCGCAATTTGACGGACGAGCCGTCTGCGGAACCGGCCACGGTGACGCCTCCAGGCACGCCGATACAATTCTCGATAGAAAATAAGTTCATACGTGTACCCGCCTCCGCGAACCTCGACGAATGGATCAAGTTCGACGAGAATGCCGAACCTATCTCGGGGAACGGCCGGCGGGTCTCGGCAATCCGTTTGCCGGACTCGGATGAATGGATACCGGTGGCTCAATTCGACCCGGAAGCGTTTGATACACTGAACAGTATGAATGAACTGGAGCTGCTTTCCGCGCCTCGCGTGACCACCCTTGCCGGACTGACAGATGCGGACGATACTTCGAAGACGCTGTTCAAAGTGGTCCTGCCAAATCAGGGCGGCTCCTCCAATTCGGGACGGGGAGGATTCGGCGGCGGTTTCGGTGGGGGAGGACTTGGCGACGGCGGGACATCGGATCCGTCGAGTTTGGATACCAATCCAGCACCGTATCGTGATGAGATTAGCGACGTCTTCGAAATGTTTACGGACCGGACTACTCTGATCGGCCAGTTCATGGCCTCGAAAGGCCCGGGAAAACCAGCCATCATTGCCGATTTCACCACGGACGAGCTGCGCTATGTCGATAGCAACGGGGTCGAAAAGGACGAAGCCGAACCGGTTTGGAGCGGAATCATGGTCGGCGCGCGGGTAGCCTGCACGAGCGCAGGCGAGGATATCGTGCTCGACATCGCGTTAATCGAACGCGATCTTGAATGGCCTCCAGCGATCAAGATGACGCGAAAAGCATCGTCGGCGCGGCCTACGCCGATCGAGTTTTTTGTGTCTGATGAATCGCAATTGCCTCGCCTGATCGAGCGCAATTGTTGGTACCGGCAGCCGGTCAAGAACGGCGAGACGACGGCGTTTGTGCTGCATGATGGGGCTCGGGACGACCAAACGCTCGTGTTTGTCACTGTCGAGCGTGTCGAAGGTGGGGCGGCGTTCTTCCCTGCCTCCTAGAAATTCCCCGGCATGCGATTCGGATATTCGCTTAGTTCCAGCAGTGCATACAGCAACAAGCCAACCCCGTCCGTGGACTCGTAATACGGCTTCGCGGGATGTCCCTTAAACCAGCCGTTGACGTAGAGTTTGCTGATGGCTTCATCGGCAAGCGCCGTCGCCGTCGCCAAATCCGCGGTATCGCCTGTGGCGTAATGCAGATGGAGGAAGAAGGAAATCGCGCGACCGTAGTTTTCGGCGTAGGTGCCGCCGGTCTGCTCCGCTTCCGGCAGGCATTCCAGCAGTTCCTTCTTCCAGCGGCGTCCAATCTGAGGCGGCAGGTTGGACCGGATGTTCTCCGCCCAATGTTGTGCGCTTTCCAATGCCGCGGGGTCGCCGCTGAGTTCGTAGGCGTAGATGGATGTCTGCGCAGCAATCATCGGGAATTCGTAAGAGAACATGACTGTGCGCCAGATGTCGATATAGCCGACGGGTTTCCACAGGTCATAGTGGTCGTCCATCGCCTGGTCCATGACCGGAGTTCCATCGAGCGCCAGCATGGCTCGCCATTGGCGGGCATCGTTGTCCCATCCGTATTGGAGATACGCCTTCACGTAGGCGAGAGCCACGTCCCGGAACCAGGGATCGTTGGTCAACTCATACGCCCGCAGTAAAGCCGCCGCGTGGGGTCCGGTGACCGTCGTGAAGCAGTGATGGGCGTCGTAGCGGTCGCCCGTGCTTGGGGCGTCAGGGGCGAGATTGGTCTCGGGATTGCGCGCGTTCCAATGGCGGCCCGCGACGGTCTTAGCCCAATCGAGATACTTCGGCTCGCCGGTCTTGCGGTACATGAACGCGAAGGCCTGGAGGAACGACCCGCCGGAAAAGGCAAAGTCGCAACCGACGCTTTTGTCATCGTGGCGATTGTGGAGGCCCGTCTCCTTGTCGACGACATGCCACTCCCAGATCCCTTCGACTTCTTGTTGGAACAGGTCCGGCGTGACGCGCCACATGCGCTCCCATTCAGGGAGGAGCACGAGGATTTCGTGAGGCCCCGCGCCGTCGCCATCGCCGCCAGGCGCGTCCTTGTAGGCATCGTAGTAGATGTGTGAGCCCCAGGCGAGCAGGCCGTTTTCCTTGCGCGATCGCTCGAAGTAGGTTTGGATATACGCGTCGCATGCGTCCGCATACCGCGATTCTCCTGTCAGCTCGCTCAACGTATAAAGTGTCCGCAGCAACGGCTGGTCTTCCCAGAGGTCACTGCCGGCTGGGTTTCGCCGGTGTTGCCGCTCCTCCGCGCGGATGTAGCCGTCGAGAGGCAGGGGATCGGGTGGTGACGATTCAGAGGCAATGTCGATGATACTCATGAACAACGGGGTTTGGACGTGCCCATAGCGGTCGGTACCGTGCTCGAGCATGGAATCGGCGTGAGACCGAACGCACGACCGGTACAACTCTTTGTTTTCCGCGGGATTCGGGCCCGCTGCTAACACGCCCAACACGACGAATGCAACAGTTCCAATCATGGGGGATGAACTCCTTGAAGGCGGCGGTGTTTCGATCATTAGACCACAGTTCACAGGCGGGAAGCCACGCGAATTTGACGTTGCTACGACGGTTCCGGTAGGGTTTGCGCCTCGCGCGCTGTGCCTGTCACTCAAGAAGAGAACCCATGTCACGCAAGGCTATACCTGCACCAGGCTACCTGTCCGAACAGGACGCCAAAAGCGTTCTGCGCATTGTATTCTTGACAGTCTTTCTCGATATGGCGGGCTTTTCCATCATTTTCCCGCTGTATCCGAAGATGCTGGAATACTATCTTGCCCATGAGGGGAATGTCGGGCTGTTGGGCGGGGTCGTGCGGGGGTTGGAGGCCTTCAGTTACGCGGTCGGTGCGGACGCGGATACCGGTTTGGTAGTGCTGTTCGGCGGCTTCCTCGGCTCCCTGTACGCTCTGCTCCAGTTTGTTTGCGCGCCGATCATGGGCAGTTTGTCCGATCGATTTGGACGGCGTCCCGTCCTGCTGGTTTCCATTGCGGGGCTTGCAGTCTCCTACGCGCTCTGGTTCGTGGCGGGGAGTTTCACCGTACTCGTCGTCGCGCGGTTTATCGGGGGACTCATGAGCGGCAACATTTCCACGGCGAGCGCCGTCATCGCCGACGTGACGCCTGACGCGCGCCGATCCCGCGGCATGGCGGTTCTGGGTCTGGCGGTAGGTATCGGGTTCATGTTCGGTCCGGCCTTGGGTGGCATGCTTTCGGGTGTCGACCTCTCTGCGATTTGGCCCTCGCTGGCAGCATACGGCGTGAATCCCTACAGCATGGCGGCCTTTGCGGCGTTCGTGCTTGCCACGGTCAACTGGGTGGCCGTGCTCGTCAAACTCCACGAGACTCGGAAGGTACACGCCGGCGCCAGTACAGCCGCACGGCGTCCTGTAAATCCGTTAGCACTCTTTCAGACGACCGACTACCCCGGCGTTACGCGCACCAACATCATCTACTTCCTCTACCTATTGGCCTTTTCCGGCATGGAGTTTTCCCTGACTTTCCTGGCGGCAGACCGCTTCGATTATGGTCCGAAGCAGATCATGGTCATGTTTCTCTTCATCGGGGTCATCCTTGCACTTATGCAGGGATCGTACGTGCGCACGCGAAGCGGTGTGATCGGACCCAAGCGAATGGGATTCCATGGTCTGCTGCTGGGTGTGCCCGGTTTGGCGATCGTGGGTTTCGCGCCAAACCCCTGGGTGTTTTACCTCGGGTTGTTGGTCATGGCGCTGGGATCGGCACAGGTACGGCCGTGTTTGTCGGCGCTGGTCTCACTCTACTCGCCGGTACGCGAACAGGGCCGTATTCTTGGGGTGTTCCGGTCGCTGGAATCCCTGGCACGCGCCATCGGCCCGTTCGTCGCCTGCGTCCTGTACTGGCGGCTCGGGTCGTCCATGGCCTATTACATCGCCGCCGCGATCATGACGCTGCCCGTTGTCCTCTCCCGTGCATTGCCGGAACCTACCGGGCAGATTTCGGAGAGACCAGCGTAATCAACGGGGATTCGGGATGCGCTGCCTGGCGTGCAGATAAAGCTGCAACTCCCGTAAATGATCGCCGATATGAAATTGATAAGCTCCCGCCAGCGCCCGCATCGCCTCTTCCGATCCAATGGCGTCCCACACCTTCAGAACGGCCGAAAGCTCGGATGCGATGTCCACGATGTCTTCAATGGCGTCACCTACGGTGATCGATGTGTCGGCGATGTCTTGCGTAATCGAGGCCGGCGTGTTGTAGAACCCCAGGTCCGGAAACCGTGCAGCGACGCGCGCACGGCGCTCGTCGTAGTCCGCGCGATCGCCGCCCTCGTAGTCCAGGGCCTCAAAAGGTACCGGATTCTCCGAGACAGCGAGGGCGATCCGGTCGAGCAACACGTGTAGTCGAGCTTCACTCGCCAGCAACGCCCCGCTATCATCGTCCACCATTCGGACGAAGTCACGTATGGTCTGTCGCACCTCTTCTGCAGTCATCGGTATGCACCCCCGGCAAGGGTCTTTTCACGTTCCGTCATGTTAGCACAAACGGAGAGTACAAACGGGAACGGCCCGGCGAATGTTCGCCGGGCCGTCGATCATCGTCACTCCACCAGGTGGAGCTTCCTGGTTACGTCACTCGAGGACCACCTCAACGCGGCGGTTCTCTGCGCGTCCGGAGGCAGAAGTGTTATCTGCGGCGGGCGCGCCTTCGCCGAGGGCGGAAACCACGATCTGGCCGGCGGGAGCGCCGTGTTCGACCAGGTACTGCTGAACCGCGTTCGAGCGCCGCTCGGAAAGCTTCTGGTTGTAGGCTTCCGACGAGGTGTTGTCGGTGTGGCCCTTGATGTGGAACTTCAGTTCCGGCCACTCTTTCAGGAGTTCGGCGATGCCGCGGAGGTAGCCTTTGGCATCCGACGAGAGCGTCGCGCTGCCGCTCGCGAACCGGATGGTTTCAAGCACGGGATACTCGTCCGGAGCGCCGTCAAAGTCGTGCCAGCGGTTCTTCGTTTCGGGATCGTTCGGCATGACATCGTCGAGGTCCAGCTCACCGTCTTGATCGTTGTCCGGATCGGGTACGCCGTCCTCGTCTTCGAAGTCGTCCTTGTCTTCGGGCGCCCACGGCGCACCGTCTTTCATGTCGATGATGCCGTCGCCATCGACATCCTGCGACCAAATCGTGTCGATGTCGGCTTCGACTGTGCGCAGATACCGGATTCCTTCCGGATAGTGGCACCGCTCGAGGATTTCATGCTCGCCCGCGCTAAGTGCGGCCTCGATATGGGCATAGAGCACCGGCGACACTTCGATGGCCTTTTCCTTGTCGAGTTCCTGGTAGCGGGCTTTCAGCCGCTCGAACTCCGCCACGGCGCCATCGTAATCGTCGGGCATGGCCAGCTCGCCGCCGTCCGGAATGCCGCCCTTGCTGATGGCGGCCTCGGCCATCTGACGGGCGAGTGCCGCGTAATCCCATTCGCCGCGCCGGCCGTTTTCGGCGCGCTCGTTATACGATTTCGCCAGGTACATCTCGGCCGAATAGTATTCGTAGGGCGCGTAATGCTGGGCGCCCACACGATGCGCCTGGTCAACCAGAGACTCTACGTCGCGCGGATCGTCCTTGGATAGCTGGGAATAGTCACGAGAGATGGGTACCGTGTGCACTGCCGAGGATTGACACCCTACGGCGGTGACGAGGAGTACTGCCGCCCCGATAGTAACGCTAACTCGAAGCATGTTTAGAAAACCTCCTTTTCTTGCCTTGCCAATGGGAACGAGAAACACACCACACCTTTCGCCGATCCAGTACGCGAAAGGATTCACGCAATGAACATGAAAGTTCTGTTACCGTGGTCAGAAAGATTCTGAGACGAAAAGGAAAAAGGAACAGCGCCCCACGCTTGCTAGCACAAACCCACAATACACAGCAGCAGACAATTCACCCTACACACAATTCATACCACAGAATTCGTTGTATTGCCAAGTTCATCGGTGCCAAGTGCAGTTGTATCAATTGAATGCTCGGGTTGCGCCACGTACAATGCGGATTCACTCCGTAAGGCCTGGCAATTGCGGTATTTTAAATGAATGTTCTCGGCATATCAGCGTTTTACCACGACAGCGCGGCCTGCCTCCTTCAGAATGGCGACATTTCCGCCGCCGTTCAGGAGGAACGGTTTACGCGCCAGAAACACGACCCGCGGTTTCCCGACCTCGCGGTCGCGTACTGCCTAGAGCAGGCAGGTTTGACTATTGACGACATCGATTGCGTCGTCTTCTACGACAAGCCTTTCGTGAAATTTGAACGATTGCTGATGACCTATATTGCCACGGCGCCAAAAGGATTGGCTTCGTTCATCAGCCAGATGCCTTTCTGGCTCAAAGAAAAACTCTTCACCCGAAATACCATCCGGCGTCAGCTTGGGTACCAGGGCGAGATCCTGTTCACGACGCACCACCAATCCCACGCCGCAGCGGCTTTCTTCCCCAGCCCGTTTGAGGAAGCGGCCATCGTAACGGTGGACGGCGTCGGCGAATGGGCGACGTCGACTTATGGGGTTGGAAGAGGAAATCACGTCGAGATTCTGAAGCAAATCAACTTCCCGCATTCACTCGGATTGTTGTATTCCGCCTTCACGTACTTCACCGGATTCAAGGTCAACAGCGGCGAGTATAAGCTGATGGGACTCGCCCCTTACGGAAAACCGAAGTATGTCGATATCATTCGGCGGGAACTGATCGATATCAAAGACGACGGTTCGTTCCGGTTGAATATGGAGTATTTCGACTATTGCGCGGGACTTCGCATGACCAACGAGCGGTTCGCCGAACTGTTTGGAGGACCGCGACGAGAACCCGAATCAAAGATCACGGGTCGGGAAATGGACCTGGCGCGGTCGGTCCAGGTCGTCATCGAAGACGCGCTTCTCGCCATCGCGCGTACCGCCCACAAAGAGACCGGAGCGCGTAACCTCGCGCTTGCCGGGGGTGTCGCCTTGAATTGCGTCGCCAATGGCCGCTTGCTGCGGGAAGGTCCTTTCGATGAAATCTGGATTCAACCTTCCGCCAGCGATGCCGGGAATGCGCTGGGCTGCGCCCTCTTTGCCTGGCACCAGATCTACGGTAACGCGCGAACACCCGACCGGCGCCGCCAGAAAGCGACCTACCTCGGTCCGGCTTTCACGGATGAGAACATCGAATCGTATCTCGTCGAAGAGCGCATCCCGCACCAGCGACTCGGCGAGAACGAGCTGTGTGAGAGGGTCGCCGGGCTACTCGCCGAAGAGAAGGTCGTCGGGTGGTTTCAAGGCCGTCTTGAGTTCGGCCCGCGTGCGCTTGGCGCGCGAAGCATCCTCGCGGATCCGCGGTCTCGCGACATGCAGTTCACGTTGAACGTAAAGATCAAATTCCGGGAGTCCTTTCGGCCGTTTGCGCCCTCGGTACTGCGCGAACACGTGTCGGACTACTTCGAGCTCGACCGCGAGAGTCCATACATGTTGCTGGTGGCGGATGTGAAGAAGGATCGCAGGCGCAAGCTGACCAAGAGGGAGCGCGAGGCATCGGGCTTCGAGAAATTGCGCGTGGTGCGATCCGACATCCCTGCGGTGACGCATGTGGACAATTCGGCGCGCATCCAGACAGTAGACCGGGAAGACAACCCCCTGTTTCACGAGTTGATCAGCCAGTTCCACCGGCGAACCGGGTGCCCGGTCCTTATCAATACGTCGTTCAACGTCCGCGGAGAACCGATCGTCTGCACGCCGCGCGAAGCGTACGCGTGTTTCATGCGTACCCGCATGGACTACCTCGTTTTAGGGCCTTTTCTACTGGACAAACGCCAGCAACCCCTCTGGCCGGAGGAGGACCACTGGCAGGATACGTTCGAACTCGACTAGCCCGGACTTGCGGCACCGTGTAGTCTACGCGACTTCCGCCGGAACCCCCGATGATCCCGCATTCCTCCCTAACCCGATCCCGACAATGGTACGTCGCGGCGATGAACCGGAGACGATATTGAGAGTTCGAGACGGGGGTGATACACTACTGCCGCGGGAGCCACCGTCACTTTGCGGATGAACCCGAACGTCGATCAGGTTTACCACGCATATAACGAATTGGGCCCAGGTACGGCACCTTCCAGGTGTACGACGGGAGGGGCTCTAGTGTTAAGGGATACCCAAGGAATGATTCTCACCAAGTACATCACGAAGCCGTGCGTTCTGCCTGAGATGACCGCCACCACCAAAGCGGACGCATTGAAAGAATTAACCCACTTGCTTTTCGAGAAGCGGAAGATGGAAGGTCACGGCCCCGCTCTGGACCAAATCATGGCGCGGGAAGTGACCGAGAGCACCGGGATTGGCCGGGGTATCGCCGTTCCCCATGCGCGCGTGACGGGGATGAAGTCGCTGGCCTGCGCCGTGGGGCGGATCCCCGAAGGCCTGGATTTCATGGCCGTCGACCGGAAGCCGGTTCATCTCATTTTTCTGATTTGCTACCCGCCGACCGATCAGACTTCCTACCTCAATTTTGTGGCAACCGTGGCCAAGCTGCTGAGCGACAAGACCCATCTCAAGGCGATGCTCGAGGTGCCGACGGCGGACGAGATGTACGAAATGCTCGAGGCTACCTCGGAGTCGTTTGCGGAGTCTCACGAGCGGGATTTGCGCAAGATAAAAGCAGACCCCGAGTTGTCCAAGGTGACGGACGGGCATGCGGACCTGATTCTGCTTGCGCGGCTTCAGTTGTGTCAGGAGATGCTGCAGACCGCGAGAAGCGGGAAGACTCAGGTAAACCAGCGCATCGAAGCCATTCGCTCGCTTGTCGAGCCACGGGTGCTGAAGCACTACGATCGCCTCACCAAGAGCCGCGCGCCCGCGCTGGTGTCCGTCGAGGGTGACACGTGCCAGGGCTGCTTCATGCGTTTGCCGTCCAAGTTTGTGCAGCAGGTCCGGCAGGACACAAAGCACATCCACACGTGCTCGAACTGTAGCCGGTTCATTTACGTCGTATAGCCATAACGGCCGCTTGCCGCGGGATCGTGTAGTAAAGCCTTTTCAACCGGAGGTGTCACACGGATGTCGACGACCAAGTACGAGGAGTTGGCCCGGCGGGTTCCCCTCTTTCGGGGTCTCAGTCCGGAGGATGTCGCCAAGATCATTGCAAAAGGCATGACGATGGATGTCAAGAAGGGCGAGGCGGTTTTCTACCAAGGCACGGTGGGCAATCAGATGTACGTCGTGCTGGGTGGCACAGTCGGCCTTTTTGATGGCAAGAAGCATCTGGCAAGCCTCCGGGCCGGCGATATGTTTGGAGAAATGGCGCTCATCAACAACGAGCCGCGAAGTGCAACGGCCATGGCCGCTGAAGACTGCCGGCTGTTTGTCTTGAGTGAAACCACGTTCCAAAAGCTGATGACCAAGAAGGCAGCAATCCGTATTCTATTGAACATCATCGGCACGATGAGCAAGCGGCTCCGCGACATGAACGCGAAGATGGCCCAGCTTTCGGAGTAGCCTCGGCCACCGGTTCTCGTGACTAAGTCCTCGCGACCGTCTGGATTCCCAATCCCGGAATCGCAGGTACCCACGGAGGATAAAATGCAGCGAGCCATCATCGTGCTTGCGGGATGTCTTTTTGCGGCGACGGGTTTGACCCAAGCCCCCGACACGGGCACGCCGCGGGTGTTTCTGGTGGATGCGGAACGGCTCGTGGATGTGAGGGCGCGCATTGCCGCCGGTGACTCCGCTCTTGAACCAGCCTTTACCAGGTTGCTGCGCGACGCCGATGGCGCGATGGACGAAGGTCCGTTTACGGTGGTTCACAAACCCATGGACCCGCCGAGCGGCGACAAGCATGACTACATGAGCGTGGGCCCCTATTGGTGGCCCAATCCTGACACGGAAGACGGCTTGCCCTACGTGCGCCGGGACGGCGAGACCAATCCGGAGCGGCACAAGTATGACAACGTGGGGCTCTCGAACATGTCCAGCGCGGTGCGCACACTCGCGTTGGCGTACTTCCTGACGGGGAAAGAAGCTTACGCTGAACGCGCGACGACACTGCTTCGGGTCTGGTTCCTGGACCCGGCAACCCGCATGAATCCCAATCTCAACTTTGGCCAGGCCATTCCCGGGCGTGTGGAAGGCCGCGGCGTCGGCATCATCGATACCATGGGATTACCCCTGGTCGTTGACGCCGTCGGCATGCTGGGATCCTCCGGGGCGTGGACGCAATCGGCTCAGGAAGGTTTACAGCAGTGGTTCTCCGACTATCTGGACTGGATGTTGAATCACCCCTACGGCAAGGACGAGCGCCGAGCGCGCAACAACCATGGGACATGGTACGACGTGCAAGCCGTAAGTTTTGCGCTATTCTCGGGACGCGATGAACTCGCGAAGGAGATTCTCGAATCCGTGCCGGACAACCGGATTGCGAAACACTTCGAACCGGACGGCAGCCAACCACACGAACTCGCGCGTACGAAGTCATTCGGCTACAGTTGCATGAACCTCACGGGGTTCTTCTATCTCGCCGCGCTTGGCAATCATTTCAACCTGGACTTGTGGCGCCACACGACGGAAGATGGACGCGGCATACGGGAAGGCCTCGACTGGATTCTTGAACATGCCTATGGGAAGGGCGAATGGAAACATCAGAATCTGTCGCCCATAACGCCCGACCGCCTGTTGCCCTTGCTGCGTATGGCGGCCATCGCCTATGAGGAACCGGCATACGAGCAGCAACTCCACGAACTCGGGGGCGACGATTGGGCCGCCGATCGCGTAAACCTGATCTGGAGCGCGCCGAAAAACTGAACGCGGGCGTGTTGCCCGCGCTCAGAAATCGTATCGCAACCGCTAATGGCGGCACCGTTTAGTAGTCGAGGGTTTCCTTGCGGATCTTTTCGGACTGTTCTTCGCGAAATGCGTGTATCCGTTTCGCCAGCGCCTCGTCCTGCAACGCCAGAATCGCCGCGGCGAAGAGCGCGGCATTCCCCGCGCCGGCATCGCCAATCGCCAAGGTCGCCACGGGGATACCCTTCGGCATTTGGACCATCGAAAGCAGCGAATCCAGCCCCTGAAGCGACTTCGATTGCATAGGGACGCCCAGCACGGGGAGGGTGGTCTTGGCGGCGACCACGCCCGCGAGGTGGGCCGCGCCGCCCGCAGCCGCAATGAACACCTGGACGCCGCGCTTTTCCGCATCGGCCATGTACTCAAATAGTTCGTTGGGCGTGCGGTGCGCGGAAAGGACGCGGCATTCGTGCTCGATTTCCAGCTTCTTGAGCATGTCGCTGGTATTCTTCATGCAGTCCCAGTCGCTCTTGCTTCCCATAACCACAGCTACCCGAGGGGCGCCCGATTTCGCTCCGGCCATCGTGAGAAATCTCCTTTCGCATGTATGGACATTAATTTGGCGCTGCCGCGCAGCAGGGATTTGGCGATGAAACAATGAAATGATGCGAATTATTCTACCCCGTTCAGGCTGCCCGTCGCATCTTTTCCCGGCAACTGGGACGTATTTGGCCCGTGTGCATGGGAAGCGGTATAATCAGCGGTCGCCGTTCACAATCACACGCCGGAGACGGGACTCCCGCGCGTTATTCTTGTGATAAACCCTGCAATTGGAGTGAGAGAACCGTTCCATGTCCGAGACAAAGCAGTTGGTTGAGCCGCGCACCTTGAAAGGCTTCCAGGATTTGTTGCCGGAAGACCTGATCCCCCGCAAAGCGGTAATCGCATCGATTGAAACCGTCTTTCAGAAGTACGGGTTTGCCCCGCTGGAGACCCCGGCGCTCGAGCATCTGGACGTTCTCCTGGGCACCGGCGGCGAAGAAACCAACAAGGAACTGTTCCGCCAGGATAGCCCCGAGGGCGAACCCATCGCCATGCGGTTTGATTTAACCGTTCCCTTCGCACGGCTACTCGCCCAATACCCCGACAAACTCAAGGCCCCCTTCCGGCGCTACGCCATCGGCCCCGTCTGGCGGGCGGACAAGCCCGGTCCAGGCCGGTTCCGCCAGTTCACCCAGTTCGACATCGACGCTGCGGGGTCGGAGTCGGTCGCGGTGGATGCGGAAATCGTCTCCATCATGTGCGAAGTGATGGACGTGCTGGGCGTGCCGGACTATCGGGTTGTGATCAATAACCGCAAGGTCATCGATGCGCTCTTGTCCAGTTGCGGCATCGACGACCTCGGGCGCCAGAAACACGTGCTGCGCGTCATCGATAAGCTCGCCAAGGTGGGGATGGATAACGTCCGCCTCGAACTAGGCCCCGGCCGCATCGATGACTCCGGCGATCCAATTCCGGGAGTTGGGCTTGATGAGGAGACCATTGAGAAGGTGGTGTCCTTCGTCGGGCTCAAAGGCGGTACACGAGCGGAAGTTGTCGACCGATTAGCCAAGGCCCTGCCTGAAACCGAGGCGTCTGCCGAGGCGGTGGCGGAAATGCGGTCCCTCGCGGATGCGCTGGCCGCACTCGGCGTAAGTGAACTCCATGCAGTCTTCGACCCGAGTCTCGCGCGCGGGCTCGACTATTACACGGGTCCCGTATTTGAAACGGTGCTGCCGAGCGCGCCGGAGTTCGGGTCCGTCATGGGCGGCGGCCGCTACGACGGGCTCGTGTCGCGCTTTATGGACCGCGCCATCCCGAGCACGGGTATGTCCGTGGGACTCGATCGGCTTCTAGCGGCGTTGTCCCACCTCGGTCTGGCGACGCGTGAACGAACGACGGTGCAGGCCCTCGTGGTCAGTCTCGGGGGCGTGCCGGAGGCCGAAGCCCTTAAAATTGCGAAAGAACTGCGGGACGCGGGAATCCGGGCGGAAGCCTATTTCGGCAAGAAGCGGAACATGAAAGTGCAGCTTTCCCACGCCGATCACTACGAGATTCCCGTCGCGGTCATCGTGGGCGGAGACGAGTTGGCCGCCGGAGTCGTGTCGGTCAAAGATCTGCATGCCGGCAAGCGGGAACGCGAAGAAATCGAGGATCGCGAAGCTTACCGGCAGGCTGGGAAGACCGGCCAAGTCACTGTGCCCCGGGGCGAAATGATCGCGACGGTACGGGGGTATCTCAATTTACCACGGTAGGTTAGCCGGATCACCTATTCCCTGTCCGCCGGGTTCCCGGCACACGGGGGCGTCACCACAAAATCGCGCGTATCATCCGTTTCATGCTACACTTGCGCGCTCATATCTTTGGAGTTCTTGAAATGCTGGGGTTTAGAACACTGGTCCGGGATGCCTTAATCGAGGACATCGGCCAGGGCGACATTACGACGAATGCGACGGTTCCGCCGAACGTCCGCTGCAAGGCGCGTCTCTACGCGAAGCAGGATGGTGTGCTGAGCGGGATTACCATTTTTCGCACTGTCTTCGAGGAATCCGGCGCGGAAATCGCCGACTGGTATTCGTTGGAAGACGGCACTCACTTTACTTCAGGACAGGACGTTGCCCTGTTTTCCGGCGTCACGCGATGCGTGCTGGCCGGTGAACGCGTGGCGCTGAACTTTGTGCAGCGGCTCTCGGGTGTGGCGACGTTTACGGCGAAATTTGTGGCCGAGGTCGAGGACTTGGGTGTGCGAATCTGCGATACCCGCAAGACAACACCGCTCATGCGCAATCTGGAAAAGCAGGCGGTTATCCACGGCGGCGGCGCGAACCACCGGTTCGCGCTCTTCGACGGCGTTCTCATCAAGGAAAACCACATTACCGCGGCGGGCGGCGTGACGAATGCCGTGACTCGCGCCATCAAAGGCACCCATCATCTCATGAAGGTCGGCGTGGAAGTCACAAACCTCGCGGAGTTCGACGAGGCTATTGCGAGCGGAGCCGACGCGGTCTTGCTGGACAACATGAGCCTGGACGATATGCGCGAAGCGGCGGAACGCGCGAGGGAACACAAGGTGGTGCTGGAGGCCAGTGGCAACGTGTGTCTGGAACGCCTGCGCGCCATCGCGGAGACCGGCGTACACGTGATTTCTATCGGCGCGCTGACACACTCGGCGCCGGCCATTGACTTCTCCATTGAAATCGCCAATGTCTAAGACGATTCGCCAACCCTTGACGCTTGCCACGCCGTTGAATACGACGTTTGTTGGTTCACGTGTGCTGGTATATGAAGAGGTGACCTCGACCAACGACCGCGCTCTTGCCTTGGGCGGCGACGGGCTGGTGGTAGCCGCCGACATGCAGACCGCCGGGCGCGGGCGTCACGGCCGATCCTGGCACAGTGAACCCGGCCTGGGGCTGTGGTTCAGCGTTGTGTTCGAACGGCCGCTGGAGGGATTGCCTTTGGCCGCGCCGTTAGCCGTGCGCGATGTTTTGAAGGCCTGGGGCGAAGCCGTCGTCAAATGGCCAAATGATGTGCTCCTCAATGGACGCAAGGTCTGCGGCGTGCTCGTGGAAAGCCGGCGCAACCGCACGGCGCTGGGAATCGGCATCAACGTGCACCACACGGAGGACGATTTCCCTTTTGAACTGCGCGACCGCGCGACCTCCGTGGAGATGGCTTCGGGCAGAACGTGTGATCGTCGGGTGTTGCTCCGGGACGTCCTGGTGCGGCTCGACGAGCGTGTCGCGCAACTGCGGGGCGGAGGCTTTGCTCAAATTCACGCGGAGTGGTCCGAGACTTGCCGTATCGTGGGACGCCGGATTCGTCATGAGGGGATCGAAGGCATCGTGAAGTCCGTGGACCGCGACGGAGCGCTTGTGGTTGAAACGCCGAAGGGGCGGGAGCGGATTCTGTTGGGTGAGATCATCGAATTGGACGGAGCCTAGGACGCATGCTGCTGGTCATTGACGTGGGCAACTCGCACACGGTGCTCGGCCTGTATGAGGGCGACGCGCTCCGGGCCAACTGGCGCCTGGTTACTTCGTACAAGACCGCGGACGAATTGCTCGTGCTCTACACCATGCTGTTCAAGCAACAAGGCCTCGACCCCATGGAGGTAAACGGCTGCTGTATATCGAGCGTCGTGCCGCAGTTCAACCACGAGTTGGAAACGGTATGCAAGCGGGCCTTTGAAGTCACGCCACTTTTTGTGGGGCCGGGGATTCGCACGGGCATCGTCATTCAGGTGGACAATCCCAAAGAGGTGGGCGCGGACCGCATCGTGAACGCCGTCGCCGCGGTGGAAGAGTACTCGGGGCCGCTAATCGTGGTGGATTTCGGTACGGCCACGACCTTTGATGCCATTTCGGATGTCCGCGAATACCGGGGCGGCGTGATCGTGCCTGGCTTGCAGATTTCCGCCGATGCCTTGTTCGAGAAGTGCGCGAAGCTGCCTCGCGTGGAGATTGCGCGGCCGGAAAACGTCATTGGAAAAGACACCATTTCCCACATCCGTGCCGGGCTGACCTACGGCTATACGGATCTCGTGGATGGCTTGATCGGCCGTATTTCCGCGGAGATGGAAGCGACTCCGACCGTGGTTGCCACGGGCGGTTTTGCAGGGCTCATCGCGAAGATCAGCACCAAGATCGACCACGTCGATCCTTTGCTGACCCTGAAGGGACTCAAGGCGGTTTACCGCAAGAACGAAAAGGTGCAGGCATGAAGACGATGCATCTCATACCATGGGCGCTTGCACTGGCGCTGGCCGCCGGGTGCAACAAACCGGCTTCGGAGACTCCGAAGGACGACGCGCCTTCCGAAACGGCAACCCAGACGACAGGCGGTTCAACCGCTGCAGCGCCAGAAAGCGCTCAGGTTAACATGACGGGCAGCATGACGCTGCGTCTGTTTGAACCTGACCTGGAAGGGGGCGAATCGCGCGAGGCGAGCTTCGAGATTTCGTCGCCCCAGTGTTCGCTGCTCGAGGACGGCCTGTGGGCGTTGACGCCGGCCACGGCCATCATCTACGGCGATGACGGCGAACAGACGACCTTTGAAGCGGGCAGCGCCGAGTTCAACGAGAACGCGGATACCGCGTCGTTGCGCGACGGCGTTACCGTGGACTTTGGCCAACAACACGTCGAGTTGGAGGACATGACCTGGAGCAACGCGGAGAGTCTCGCGACTTCGGACAACCCGCTCACGCTGACCGACGGTGAAACCCGGCTGTCCGCACAGGGCATGGAGTTTCATTCGGATTCAAAGAAGCTCCAGCTGAACGGCGTCACGGGGACGGTAAGCCTGCAACAGGGAGGGGCGGAATCATGACCGCGCGCGTTCTCGCAGTCGCAACGCTTTTGTTCGGCACATTCCTCGCTGCGGCGCAGACAGGTTCGACTCAGTACTCCTATATCGATATCGACAAAGCCGCGCCGCTGGTCGAGTTTGAAAACTCGCGGTTAACGCGGATCTCGGGTGGTGTGGAAATTGTGTTGCGCGGCGCGGACGAATCCGTCCGGCCCATGCAACTCGAAGCCCAGGAGATCGCCTTTACCTGGTCTGATCAAGGCAATTCGCCGACGACCATCAACCTGAACGAAAGCGTACGCGTGGATAGTCCGCAGGGCGACATCCGTTCCGCGCGCGCTGTGTTGGATCTTAATGGCGGCGTGCTCACCTTCACCGGAAGCGTCAGCGGGACGTCGGAGCAGATTACGTCGTTTGAAGCGGACGAGATCGTATACGACCTCGATTCTGGCGATTCGGAGATGATCAATCTGCGCGCCGCGGGCATCGGGCTCGGCGGCGGCGAAGGCGATGTGTCGGCGCCAGACTCCGGGTACTCGGAGATGGATATCGACCGGGCCGGCGCGGTGAAGTTCGTGGACGGGCAAGTCGAAACCATGTCCGGCGGCGTTTCGATTACCCTGCAACCGGCCCAGGCCAACGCGCAACGCCTCAAGCTGGGCGCCTCAACGGTCGGGATCGCGTGGGCGCCCTCGGGCCAGCCGGCCGCAATTCAGATGCGCGGCAGCGTGCGGGTGGACGGTCCCCAGGGCGATATCCGCTCGGAAAAAGCGGATCTCAATCTTGGCAAGAAGACGCTGGAGTTCACAGGGAACGTCAAAGGCACGACCGAACAGATCGAGGCCTTCGATACCGACACGTTGACGTACAATCTCGATTCCGGCGACACGCTCATGACCAACCTTCGCGCGCAAGGGCTGGATATCGGCCAACCGGAACCCGAGGGGGAATCTGGCGAAGAAGAATCGGCTAGCCCCTTTACCAAGATGGATATCGAGAAAGCGCCGGAAGTATCCATGACGGCGGGAACCTTGAACTGGATGCGGGGCGGCGTGCAAATTCGCATCCACGGACGCGAGGAAGATGCGCCGCCGCTGACGCTCGATGCGAGCGAACTCACGTTTGCCTATTCGGAGGGCGCGACGTCGCCGGACCGGGTTGTCATGACGGGGGACGTTGTGGTCGACGGACCCAGTACCGACATTACTTCCGACACCGCCGAGCTGAACATGGCGAGCAACACGCTGACCTTTACGGGGAACGTGAAAGGCAGTCAGCCCGGCCTGACCGGCGCCACCGCCCGGCGAGTGGTCTACGATCTCGTGACCGGAAACATGAGCATGCAGGGAACGTCTATCCGGGAGATGGACCACCGCCGCATGAACGAAGAAACGGACAAGACCGAAGCTGAAACTACGGAAGCGGATGCTGGCTCCGCGCCGCAGTGATGGGTTGTGACAAGCACTGGGTGGGGAACAAGAACATCCCCCTTGATCCCCCTTCAAAGGGGGAACAAGACGACCTTCGGATTGACGGTCGTCACGGAATTGCCCCTTGATCCCGATTTTAAGTGAGTGAGACAACGCGGTCGGGTTGGCGGTCGCTCCGGCCTTGCCCCTTGATCCTGCTTCAAAAGCGGAGCAAGGCAACGCGATGCGTGTGCAAAGGTTGGCCACCAAAACGTTGTCGGGGCTGTTAGAGCTGCCGTTCGCCATGATTGGGCGGTGCATGGTAAGTTGCGCCGCGAAGCAGGCGCCGGTGACTCCCCCTTTGAAGGGGGCAAGGCCCAAAGGGCCGCGGGGGATGTTCCTGGGTGGACCAGGACCCCGGACCCGAAAGCAGTTGACGAGGGAGAACAGTGGAAGTGTCTGGGAACGGTGTGCCCCTATTGCGGGCGGATGGACTGGTCAAGCGGTTCAAGCGCCGCGTCGTCGTGAACGACGTGTCCATCGAGGTCAATCCCGGCGAAGTGGTCGGCTTGCTCGGCCCCAACGGCGCGGGCAAGACGACGACCTTCCGCATGACCGTCGGTATGCTGCGCCCCACCAAGGGCAGCATCTGGTTCGCCGGGCAGGAAGTGACGCGCTTCCCCATGTACCGCCGCGCGCGGGCCGGCATGGCCTACTTGCCGCAGGAGCCTTCCGTATTCCGCAAACTCACCGTGCGCCAGAACCTCATGGCCGTCCTCGAACACAAGTCCATGACCCGCTCCCAACGCCGCGAGCGGGCCGACCAACTCATGGAAGACCTCAACATCGCGGACCGCGCCGATAACCTCGCGTATACGCTTTCCGGCGGCGAACGCCGCCGCACGGAGATCTGCCGCGCCCTCGTCACCGCGCCGAAAGTCTTCCTCCTCGACGAACCCTTCGCCGGCATCGATCCCATCGCCGTGGCGGACCTGCAGGACATCGTCCAGGCGCTGAAGAAAATCGACATCGGCGTCCTCATCACGGATCACAACGTCCGCGACACCCTCGAAATCACCGACCGCGCCTACATCATCGAAGAAGGCCAAATCATCTGCGCCGGAACCCCGGACGAGATCGTCGCGAACGAGACCGTGCGGAGGGCCTACCTGGGCGAGCGGTTCCGGATGTAGGTGCGAGAGCACTCCTATTCGACCGCGTCCATACAGTCCATCCTGTCCATAACGTCCATCGCGCGCTCTCGGTACTTCGATTCATCCGCCGATAGCGAGGGGCGATATAGGCAAAAATGGTTGCCGTCCACTTTGGTTACCGAAATAGGGGGTGTAGTTTAATTAGTAGTCCACGAGTTTTCATTGCATATTTACTACAAGAAGTGGTTTCCGATTGGGCATTTTGTGCGAAGGTGGAGGGTCATTCCTGGCGGATTAGATCGATACGTTCTTCTTGATCGGTGCGAAGTTTTCCCTCCGCGAGCATCTCACGAACTACTGCCTTGATGCTCCCTCTTATTCCCTCGAAAATGATCTGAAAGCCGAAGTTGGTGCCAACTGTCTTCGCCAATTCATCGATGGGTGTGGCGTACTGGACTTCAAGAACCCTCAAGACTGCCGCACGGACCTCGTCCGGAGATATCTTTTCTATGTCAAGCAGGTTGTCCGCATCCCTACGTCTGGGTACCACCCCACCCGGACGCCGAACATCATAGAAGCCATTGGCCTTCCTCTGGACCAAGCCGCGCCTGACCGCTTCTCTTTTCGCCAGGTTTATGTGCTCCTTAATTCGACTGCCCGTCCGCTGGATGGAGAAGGCATCCATAATACGGCGATCCACAAAGTCTCCATGGACGGGTCCCTCAACTGAGACAATCTTCCCGATCAATCTGGCTACTTCGTCAACCGCTGTATCAAGGAAGTTCGAGGACGGATTGACGCGATTCGTGTTGAAAACCTTGTATGCGATGAACCCGCAATCAGCTCTTGTTGAGACCTGTCCAAATCCCTCTCCTGGCGTGTACTCCAAATCCCCGTTCAAGTCCCTAAGAGTGGGTTCCGTCGGTGCAACATCTGCCGACGGTCGCGGCGAGTAGAAATCGTATGGCACGGACTTTGCCGCCTCTATCGCAAGGAGTAGATTGTCGCGTGCGCTTTGACGGTGACGATACCAATCTGTTGACCAGATACGGTGTATGCGATTGGACCAGCCCTTGTCCTCTAAGATCTGCTGTCTCAAACGATCTCGCTCGCGTGCGACAACCGACCTGTGGTATCGGTATCCGTCACATTCAACGCCGAGTAGATACCGTCCAGGATGTTGCGGGTCCACCACAGCTAGATCAATCCGGTAACCTGCGCAACCAACCTGTTTGTGAACTTCGTGACCGTTCGCGCGCAAGAACTCATATACGGACTCCTCGAACGGTGAGTCTGAATCCGTGGCGTGCATGGAGATTTCCGGCATCGCCCCCTTCTCCGCGAACTCCAAGAACATCTTCAATGACTTTGGCCCATAGCCGGCCGTGGCAGGCAGCTTTAGGTCATCTGCTCGGAAATTGGAGAAGACAACGCACTTCTCTCTCGCTCGGGTGAAAAGGACGTTAAGTCTTCGGTGTCCGCCGTCTTTATTGACAGGCCCAAAATTGCTCGTCAGCCGTCCCGTTTCGTCGAAACCGTAACAAACACTGATTAGAATCACGTCTCGTTCGTCACCCTGAATAGTCTCCAGGTTCTTCACGAATACCGGTTCCGCGCGAGTGTTCGAGAAGAACGGCTCAAGGTCTGGCCGACGGATCATCTCAAACTCGATAAGCTCAAGTATCAACTGCTGCTGCTTGATATTGAACGTACCGATTCCGATGGTCTTGTCGGGGAAATCTTCCAAGTGCTTGATTAACGCCGCAACTACTCTCTTTGCTTCTTCAGGATTAGTTTGACTTCGGCCACGTCCATACACCCCCTCGGGAACGTGTTGGAATTGCATGCCGATCACTTCAGTCTTGGAAGTAGGGGATGGGAAGACGTTCAACGCATTGTCGTAGAACTGGTGATTTGAAACCGCGATCAGGGAATGGTGCCTGCTGCGATAGTGCCACTTCAGAGTCTCACAATCGAAAGCTCTAAGGCATTGGTGCAGGATGCTCTCCACATCGGCGGCTCTCGCGACTGGGTCATCCTCGTCATCCTCGTCAATTCTGTCAATATCGAAAAAGGAAGTTGGCGGCAACTGCTTTGTGTCACCGACGACAAGCAACTGATTGCCACGTAGCACGGCCCCGATCCCATCTTCGGGTTTAACCTGGCTTGCTTCGTCGAATACGATTACGTCAAAGGAGGTAATGCGTGGGTCCAGGTATTGCGCAACGGACAAGGGGCTCATCATGAAGCAAGGTTTAATCTTCTGAATCAACTTGCCCGTAGTTTTGAGTAAGCGTCGAATAGGCATGTGTCCACGCTGCCGTTGCATCTGTCCAAGGAGGATGCCGGCTTCAGAGTTTGGACTAGCGCCACCTTGCACGGGCGGGATCCTGCTCGTGCAGGTCTCCTCGGCATATTTCTGGGTCAGCCTAATGGATTCCCGGTCGGCGTCTGCAAACTGGGTTCTGCGCTTTTCATATTGGTCCTTGTCAAATGACCGAAGCGCATCTCTTTCTCTGAAAGCAACCGTTAGGAGGGCTTCTGCGTAATTGCCCTTGAAGCACGGTATGACGTCTTCCGGGTCAATTTCACCACGAGCTATGACCTCCAAGAGCGGTGCCGCGATAGACTCAGCACATTGCTGGTACAAGCTCCGATACTGTGACCACTGTTGCATTCGTTCGACGTTCTCGGAAAGTCCCTCAAGAGTAGTCCGGATGCGATGCCAACTCACATCCTGAGGTCTGTAATCGAATACGTCCTCGAATTTCGCACGGTACTCATTGATGATTCCCCCAACGCGTTGGTCTAGCTCCCGCTCCGCTTGACACACCGCGTTCCACAATTGGCGGATTTGATCCCGGTTCAGCCCCGAGTCCAATGCGTCATAGAATACGGTTCTTGCGATCTCCCCGCGTTCTGTACGCAACTTGAAAGCGGTGATCCATGTCAGCGCACGTTCAACGGTCTCGTGAGATGTGTCTGGACCGTTCCAGACGCTTCCCAAAGCATCTCCCGCTTCCAAAGAGAGGTGTCTAATCTCTTTGAGTCGTTGCAGATAGACCAGAAGGTGCTGGAAGTCAGTCACGATTTCAGAATTCGACAAACGGCGGCGAACGGAATACGCCGAACGTAGCTTTCGCTTGAGTGTTCGGTATCGTCCATTAAGAATTGCGAAGAACTTTGTACTTAACGAGCGGAACTCCTCGATTTCCGGGCGCCAGTCTCGTTCCTCGGGGTTGTCACCAAAACGCTGAGCTATGTATTCTCGCTCTGCCTGAAATTCTCGTAAGGCAGAGATCAATGTGACGACACGCTCGCGAGAAGACCATAGAGGCGATTCCAGGTTTTCTCTTCTCAGTTCGGGCATTTCCAGGATCTGTTGAGCGGCCTCTTTCCTCGTACGCAATGCGGCCGGCGTATCTGGATATGCAAGCCCGGTCTTGGTCGAAAGGGCTTCGAGGGTCTTGAGCAGCTTGGATAGTCTCGTCAGCGCATCCTGAATCGCGGTTCCAGCTTCCTCTTGCTGGCGGGGAAGTATCAAATCCAACTGGAAGGCGCGCCACGGGTGTTCGCTTGGTGGTCCAAGAGCACGGAGCATCACAACAAGATTATCCAAGACGTAAAGTGCGTGCTCCCAGTCACTTTCCGTTCTCTCGTGCGTACGTGAATCCATGTTCACGCGGATCAGTGTATTTCCGGTGTCCTCAAAATGTCGGACGGACTGCTCGAACATGCCAAAGAGCGTGTATGGGTTCTTACCGGTGGCACCAACCGTCTCCCGCAAGGCCGTCGCGTATGCGTTCAATTCGGCCCGCAATCGGTTGGCCTTCTGCTGCAAGCTGTCAGGTGGAGCCGGATCGACCTGAGTTCGGCGTAAGGTGCGCTTTATGTCAGCAAGGAACTCCTTCTTATTTGTCTTCCGGCTGTGCAATTCGAGGCAAGCGAAGCCCAAACCAACGCTGTCAAGTCGGGACTTCACGACTTCAAGAGCCGCCATCTTCTCGCTCACGAAGAGTACGGTCTTTCCTTGAACAAGTAACTCCGCAATGATGTTTGCAATGGTCTGCGATTTGCCGGTACCCGGCGGTCCCTCGACTACCAGATTATGTCCGGACTTCGTGCGCTCGATCACGACCATTTGGGACGGATCGGAGTCCATAACATGGTGAACGTATCGCCAATCGATGGTGTCATCAGATATTGAGACGGGTTCGCCCTCGCTAAACCCTTCCGCACGTGCGGGAGAAAGCAAGTCCGCGAGCAGTGGCTTCTCCCATAGCTCCGTCGTCTCGGTCCAGGTCGAGGGATCAAGATCCTTGTACATGACGAATTTCGTGAAGCTAAAGAAATCCAGGTGAATATCCTGGGTTATTGCCCAACTCGCTTTGTGACGAATGGCCTCACTCACAGCAGTAAAGTATGCATCAATGTTTACGTCGTCCGTGTCTGAGCCGAACTCGGGCAACTCAACAGAATAGTCACGAAGCTTCTCCCTCAGGGAGATATTGTAGACGACCTCATCCCCCGTCCATTTCACACGAAAGGAACGTCCGGCGCGTGTTCGTACTAATTCAACCGGCACCAGTATCAACGGTGCCTTTAGATCCTCGTCTCCTTGCGTCTCCTCCCGCCATTTGAGAAATCCAAGGGCAAGAAAGAGGACTCCATACCCCTGTTCCTCAAGAACTTCTCGGGCCTTCTGGTTAATATAGAAGAGGCGCTTTTGGAGTTTGTCAGCCTCATACGGAGTCTGAAGCTTCAAGTCGGTGTGCCTTTCGTGCAATTCCTCCGGGGCTGGCACGACATCCCATAGCGACTCTTGGATTTGATCAAAACTACCCTCGTCTTCGTCAGGATCGATAAAGACGTCACCAGGGCGTAGTGCCGAGAAACTCATCGCCTTTTCTTCCAGGACGAGAAGGCGGAATACCTCGGTGGGCATTTCGTCAACAATTGTGAGGGTTCGTTGCTTCGAGGGTCTGTACTTGAGAAGTCGGTTCCGGAATGTCAGGTCGAGCAACTTCGTCCGGAGCCGATCCAGTTCTGACTTCATCGCCTCAGCTCGTTCCTCAGCCAGCATGAACGCACTCCCGTTCCAAAAATCTTCGACAGAAACCCCGCTTTCCTACATCCGATCTGCGGAACACTCCACCCGGTCTTGAGCGGCCAGAGGCACTGATTGCCCGCTTCCTAAGAATTCGCAGAGAATCAGTATGGCGTTGTCAGGTTTCCTATTCAAGGACACATGCAAGGTCCCAGACCGGAAAGGGATTGGGCATTACTAATGCATGGTGAAGCGGTCACGGGAAATTGGAGAATAATTGTGGACAACGATTTCTTGGACGCCCCTCCTTTAACGGTCGATGCCGTTTGGATGAAATCCGAAGTCCCGGTGAATCTGTGATCTTTCCCTAACGCTACGACTGGAGCCGGGATTGCGCAAGGGTTGGCACAGAGCTCGGTGGGTGTGGGCGGTCTGCGCCGGGGCCCGAATCGCGATCAGCCATGCCGGACGTACGCGGGGCAATGCCTCACTCGGTACGCCTACCTGTGGACGCGATCGGTCCCTACCCGTTGCTGGCGAGTCCCAGATTTTCTGCGATGCGGCGGAAGAAGCCGGCTTTTGATTCGCCGGGTTGGTCGAGGCGTTGCTGATCGATGCGGGTGGCGAGTTCTTTCATGGCCTTCGCGGCGGAGCAACTGGGGTAGCGGAGGCTGAAGGGGTTGGACTGCATGACGGCCTGGGAGACGTGGGGGTCGCGGGGGACGTAGCCCACGTAGGAGATCTTCCGGCCGAGGAACTGCTGGGCGACCTGGGACATTTTGGTGGCGACGGCGCGGGCCTGTGCCTCGTTGAGGGCCATATTCACGATGAGGCGGAACACGGCGTCCTCGCGCATCTGGAATATGGTCTTGATCATGGCGTAGGCATCCACGATGGAGGACGGCTCCGGCGTGGTCACCAGCAGGATTTCGTCAGCGGCGGCGGCGAAAGCGACGGCGTTCTGGCCGATGCCCGCCATGGTGTCGATGATGATGAAGTCGCTGCTCCCCTGGAGGTCTTCGAGTCCGCCCAGCACGTTCTGCCGGGCCTTGGGTCCCATGTCGGCGAGCCGAGCGATGCCGGAACTGCCGGGCACCACGTTGATCCCGCCGGGACCCTGCACGAGCACGTCGAGCATGGAACGTTCGCCGCTAATGACGTGCTGCAGATTGTAGAGCGAATTCAGGCCGAGCAGGACTTCCACGTTGGCGAGGCCGAGGTCCGCGTCGATGATGGACACGGTCTTCCCCTTGGACGCGAGCGCGATGGCGAGGTTGATGCTCGTGTTCGTCTTGCCGACGCCGCCTTTGCCGCTGGTGACCGCGAGGACGCGCCCGCCGTTCTGGTGCTGCCGAACGAATTCCCGAAGGTTTTGCGCTTGATCTGCCACGTTTGGTTTCACCCTATGTTGGGGCGCGATGCGCCGGTCCTACCGCTGTTTGCCTGCACTCAGTTGCGAAGCCTTGCCACTCAGGAGGAGTTCCGCGACCATCTCCGGCCGGGCCTGAATTAGGTCGTCGGGGACGTTTTGTCCCACGCTGAAATATCCCAGAGGCAACCCCGTCTCCGCGAGCGTCGTGTAGAGGCCCCCGTACCGGCGGGTCTCGTCGAGCTTGGAAAAGAATAGCGAGGTTGGCCTCAACGGTGCAAAGTTCTGGACGATTTGCCGGAGGTCGTCGAGTTGCGTGTTCGCCCCGAGCACGAGCATGGTCTCATCGGGCTGGGCCGCTTCGAGGATGTCGCGCAGTTCCCGGAGCTGTCCCTTGTTGAACTGGCTGCCTCCCGCCGTGTCGATGAGAACGAGATCGTAGCTGCGGAGTTTCTGCAGCGTTTCGCGCATCTCCGCGGCGTCGTTCACGACATGCATGGGAATGCCGATAATATTGGCGTACACGCGCAACTGCTCCGGCGCGGCCACGCGGTACGTATCCGCCGTGACCAGGGCGACGCGCGCCCGTTCGCGCACGGCGAAATGGGCGGCCAGCTTGGCGAGGTTGGTCGTCTTGCCGACGCCCGTTGCGCCGACGAGCGCGACGACCCGGCCCGCGCCGGCGGAGAGCCCGATGCCACCGGCGACCTTGGTTTGCTTGCGAATCTCGAAGGCGACGCGCTGCTCGAGGATCCGCGAGTTCCGCATCAACTCAAGGTCGCTGTCTCGAATGGCGGAAGCGATAAGCGACGCGGCGGCTTTGCGCGAGACGCCGCAATCGATCAGGGATTTGTAGATGGGTGCGCATTCGGCCGGAACGCCCGCGCCCGGCGCTTCGGCGACGAGCACTTCGACGAGTTCGCGCAACTCTTTCAGTTCCCGGCGCACCGCATCGCCCGATTCCGTTTCCCGCTCGGGGCGGCGGAATGGAACTACGGGAGCTACTGCGGCCTCTCGTCCCTGTCCGGAGGCGAGTTCCACCGGTTGGCGCACGCCGATGCGCTTCTGCGCGTCGCTCACGAGTTGCTGGAAGTAGGCGACCGTATCTTTCACCGTCTCATCCGACCCGACGGCAGAGCGGCTCGCGACCTCTGTGGTTCTCATTTTCTCGTTGCCTTGCCGCGAAGCGCCCGCGTAGCGTTTCTCAACAGCGCTACGCTTGCGCGCCACGGGTTCGGCGGGCGCGGTGGCGGTTAATTCCACAAGACGCTTTCCAAAGAAGCCGAGCACGCCCCCCTCCTTCACCTGTGTCGTCCGCACGACAATCGCCGTGTCGCCGAGCCGGGCGCGCATGAGGTTGTAGGCCTCATCCAGGGATGCCGCTCTGAACCGGTGGAATTCCTGTGCCATGTTAATCGCTCACCTGCCCTTCGCTCTCAAGCCGGACTGCGGGATCGATTTCGTTGTAGGACAACACGACAATCTTCGGCATTTGCCGTTCCACGATGCGTTTGAAATAGCGGCGGACCTGTGCGGAGGTCAGCACGACGGGTTCCTGTCCGCCCAGCACCATGGGTTGGACGGCCTGAACCGTCTTCCGCGCCAAGTCCTCGGCGCGTCCCGGCTCGATGGGGATGTACTCGCCCGTTTCGGCCTTGCGCACGGCTTCGATGATTTCCCGTTCGATGTCGGGTGACAACGTCACGACACGCAGTACGCCCTCTTCGTCGGCATACTCGGCGCAAATCTGGCGCGCCAACGCATGACGCGCGTATTCCGTGAGCACTTCGATGTCGCGCGTGCGCGGACCGAAGTCGGCGAGCACCTCGAGGATCGATTCGAGGTTGCGAATCGAGACGCGTTCGCGCAGGAGGTTTTGCAGTACCTTCTGGATTTCGCCCAGAGAAAGGACGTTCGGCAACAACTCTTCGACGACGGTCTTCGCGGATTCGCGCACGTGGTCAACGAGATTCTGGGTGTCTTGACGTGTAAGCAACTCGGGGGCGTACGACGTTAGGATCTCGGTCAGGTGCGTGGCCAGTACCGCGGACGGCTCGACGATGGTGTAACCCATCCGTTCCGCGCGATCGCGTTGCGCCTGGGATACCCAGGTGGCCTTCAACCCGAAAGCAGGCTCCTGTGTCTCGATACCATCGATCTCCTCGTCCACCAGGCCCGAACTCATAGCGAGATAATGATCGGGCATCAGTTCGTACCGCGCGATCTCGGCTTCCCGCATCTTGATGCGGTACTCGTTAGGCCGGAGCCGCATGTTGTCGACGATGCGCACGACAGGCACGATGAAGCCCATCTTGGTCGCCATCTGCTGGCGGATCACCTGGATGCGGGTCAGCAGGTCGCCGCCTTGTTTGGGATCGGCCAGGGCGATGAGACCGTAGCCCAACTCGACTTTCAGCGGATCGATGGTCAGCAGGTCTTCCGTGCGCGCCGGTTCTTCGGTAACTTTCGCTTCCTCTGCTGCCACCTGCCGCGCGCGCGCCGCATGTTGTTCGCGCTGCATCGTCTGCCCCGCCTGGAAGGCGAGAATGCCGAGCAGGATTGCGACACCCATGAACGGAATCGTGGGCATGCCCGGCACGATGCCCATGAAGGCCAGGAGGATCGCGCTAAGTCCCAAGGCGCGCGGATAGCGCATGAGTTGTCGGGATAGGTCGAAGCCGAGATGTTCTTCGGAGACGCTGCGCGTGACGATCAGGCCTGCCGCCGTGGAAATGACCAGCGCGGGGATCTGCGATACCAGACCGTCGCCGATCGTCAGGTTGGTGTACACCTGAAGCGATTCAATCAGCGGCCGGCCCTGCAACAATGTCCCGATCACCAAACCGCCAACGATGTTCACAATCGTGATGATGATGCCGGCGATGGCGTCGCCGCGAACAAACTTCGTGGCGCCGTCCATGGCCCCGTAGAAGTCGGCTTCGCGTTCGATGGACCGGCGGCGTTCGCGGGCCTGCTCTTCCGTGATGAGTCCGGCGTTCAGATCGGCGTCAACGCCCATCTGCTTGCCAGGCATGGCATCCAAGGTAAAGCGTGCGGCCACTTCCGAGATGCGCGTGGCGCCGCGCGTGATGACAACGAACTGGATCACGACCAGGATCGAGAAGATGACGATACCGACCACGTAACTGCCGCTGGTCACGAATCCGCCGAAGGCGCTGATCACCTGGCCTGCATCCGCGTTGGCCAGAATAAGCCGCGTCGAGGCCACGTTCAGGCTCAAGCGAAACAAGGTCAGCATGAGCAACATGGACGGGAACACGGCAAACTCGACGGGACGTTGCAGGTAAATCGTCGCCATCAACACGACGACGGCGATCGAAATGTTGAGCGTGAGCAGGATGTCGAGCATCCACGTGGGAATAGGGATGACCAGCACGAGCAGAATCGCGACCACGCACAACGCGAGCGCGATGTCCTGATTGCGCATCAGGTTCCATCGCGGTGCCGCGAGATCGGTCTGCGTCGCTGCCACGATCGCTTACTCCCTCATCCCGTTAACCATGCGCGGGCGCGCTCGACATGCCCGCCCGTTCGCGGCGCTTCTCCTCGCGCCGATCAATCTTGTAAACGAATGCCAATACTTCGGCCACGGCGCGGAACAGGTCTTCCGGCACCGGTTGTCCCACCTCGATGTTCTTGAAGAGGGCCCGAGCAAGTTCCGGCTTCTCCACGATGGGAACGTCGTGCTCCTCGGCGATTTCGCGAATACGCTTCGCCAGGAGCCGCGCGCCCTTCGCAATGACCACGGGGGCATCCATCGATTTCGCGTCGTAACGCAGCGCGACCGCGAAGCGGATGGGGTTCGTGATGATCACGTCTGCTTCCGGGACCTCCGCCATCATGCGCTTCATCGCCATCTGCCGCTGAATCTGGCGGATGCGCTGCTTGATGCGCGGATCGCCTTCCAGTTGTTTCAGCTCTTCCTTGGCTTCCTGCACCGTCATCATGAGATCCCGCCCGTACTGCCAGCGCTGGAATCCGTAATCGAGAATGCCCAGGATGAGCATGGCAAGGACTGCGCGAAACCAGACGAGGGCCACCAGTTTCGCCACCACCACCATCATGGCGTCGGGGAAGAGGTGCATGGTGGACACCAGTTCGGGCACGCGGTCCTTCACCGTGTAGTAGACGATGATCGAGACGATGGCTAGCTTGAGGATCGACTTCAGCAGTTCAAAGGCGCTCCGGCCGCTGAAAAACTTTTTGAACCCGGCAATGGGATTGAGGCGTTGGAGTTTGGGTTGCAAAGCTTTCGGCGAGTATAGGAAGCCCACTTGCAGCACGTTAAGGGCGAGGCCGGCGATGGTCATCACGATACCGAAGGGCAACAGGATGGCCGCCAACCGCACGAGTACATCCATACCCAAGGCCCGGAAGAGGTCTTCTTCCATGTCCAGGGTTGCGAAATTGCTGAAGTAAAACCGGGTCGCGTCGAGCATGCCGCCAAACAGGTCCGGGCCCATGTACCACATGGCGGCGAGCGCGATCATGAGCGACCAGGCAGAACTCAAGTCCTGACTTTTCGCGACGTTCCCTTCTTCCCGCGCCTTCTGAATCTTGGTTTGGGATGCAGGTAGTGTCTTCTCTCCGCCGGTATCTTCCGCCATCGTTCGTCTAGCTCAGTCCGCGCATTACTGTGTTGACGTTTCGGAACATCCGCTCAAACATGTCGTCGAGCAGATTGAGGTACATGGAAAGCGAAAAGGCCACAAGCAGAAGGCCCATGGCAATCGTCAAGGGGAATCCCACAACAAACAGATGAATCTGCGGCACGAGACGCCCCAGCAAGCCCATGGTCACGTAGGCCAACAACAACGCGCCTGCCACCGGCGCGGCGATCATGAGGCCGTCGTAGAACATGACGCGTCCCCACGTGCTCACCTCGCGCAACAGCGCGGGGTCCATCATGAAACCTCCCAGCGGAATCCGCTCGAAGGACATGGCCATGGCTTTGATCATGATGTGGTGGCCGTTCAAGGCCAGCAGATACAGCGCGGCGAGGATGTAGAGGAAGAAACCGAAGATCGGCACCTGCGTTTCCAGCGCGGGATTGAAGACGTTCATCAGGGCGAAGCCGGTCAACATGTCGAGCAGCTGCCCTGCCACCTGGATGGCCGCGAAAACGAGGGTCATGGTGAAGCCCATCATCAGGCCGATGATGAGTTCACCGGCGCCCAGCAGTGCGAAAGCGACGGGGTCGTCGGGCAAGGTCGTGCCGAACTCCGGAACCGTGGGGGTAATGAGTATGGCCGTGAGCGCGACCAGGCCTGCTTTGGCGATTACGGGAAAGTTACTGGATGCCAGGACCGGCGCGGACACAAACATGCCGCTGATCCGGATGAGCACGAGCAGAAAGACTTTGAATACCTCGACCTCAAATACCATAGAGCCGTCCGCCAGGAGCTGGCTTGCCGTTACTGCACAAGCGCATCGAAGTCACCGAACAGGGGACGCACAAAGGTGAGCAGCAGTGCAACCATCCATGGCATGAACACGGCGAAAGCCACCATCACCACGACGATCTTCGGAACGAAGGTCAGGGTGATTTCCTGAATCTGGGTAACCGATTGAAACACACTGATTAGCAGCCCCACGACCATCCCTGAAATCAACATGGGTGCTGAGACCAGCAGCGTGATGTACATGGCATTGCGGCCAAGATCCAAGACGGTGTCCGCGTCCATCGCGTCAGCCCTTTTGCGCGAAGCAATTTCACCCCAATGACTTAGGTGTGCTCTCGAGCATTTTGCCCAACCCATAGACACCCAAATCCGCTGATTGGCAAGATACCACAACATATAGCGGTTGTCAACGCAAATCATAGCTATAAATTGCGTTAGGTGGCGCAGAATCAGGGGGGCTTGTGGCGCTATGGTGGCCAGACGCGGTGACCATACCACGACGGACGGTAAGGCGGTCTTTCTTGGAGTAGTGGAGCCGGACCTATTTCGCCTGCCGGCGACGGGAGGTTCGATAGTGGGATACGCCCAAGATCGCGATTACCGCGCCCAGGAGCAGCACATTCTCCGGGAATCCAGTGAAGAGGTCTTGGGACGGGGCCAAGGAGGCGGTCGAGACGAATTCGGACGCGTCTGATGGCCCGAGGGCAACCACGCCGCCATGACGCACGAGGATACCCAGGTAGGCTTTGTTCTCCAGTTCAAGGACGAGGGCGCCATCGTTCACCGCAAATCCTTCAACATTGCGGGCTGGAAACCAAGTCCCGCCTTGGTGATAGTAGACCGACAATGCGTCCGGAGACAGGCCCTCGGGGACGGGCAGCCAAACCCGTTGCGGGGCGGCGAAAGGTCCCTCGGGCATAATCCGGTAAGCGCTCGAAACCGAACCGGGCAACTCGGGAACCGCGTCCGGATCCAGTCTCTCAAGAACGGATTCATTCTGGCTTTCGTCAGCCGAGAGCAAACGCTGTCCTTCGAAATCGGTGTACCCCGGTTGCTCGACAAGCGCGGGGGCCAACATTTTCGTTGCCGAATCGACCACCGGAAACGCGTAGGTCAACGGTCCCAGCCGGTTTCCGCCGGCGGTTAGTCCCCCCACCATCATCGTGACGACCTCGCCCGGATACCAAGCGCCTTGCGGACGATATACCACCCAACCGTCGCCGCCTGCGGAAGAATCGAGTGGCACCCATTCGACGGCGTCATCCTCGAAGTCCGTCGCGGAGACGTAGCCCCACACCGACGCGATGGGCTCATCCGAGCGCAAACGAATCGCGATGGCATCGCCCGAGTGTATTCCCTCCGCGTCCGCGAATGCGGGCAGCACTTCCTCGTAGATTTTGGCGGAAGAAACCGCTTTTGAGCTTCCCCGGTATCCGGTGTCGGCACCCACGGGGTCGCTTGCCCCACAAGGACTTTGCGCCTGAACCCAGTAGTAATGGGTTGTGAAGCTTAGGGTGGAACCGGAGCCGCACCCGCCGGACGACACGAACGCTGCCGGGCTTGCGCCAAAATCGTTGAACTGCGTGTTGGCGGTCACCGCCAGGACCGTCGCCCCGGCGAAGCTGTTCGAGCTGTTGCGGTAGAGTCGGTAGGAGGTGGCTCCGTTGGCCGGATCCCAGGTTAGTTTGACGTGGTCGCCGAAGTCTCCATCGCTGGCTTTGAAGTTGGAGGGCTCGTCGGGAGCGGTGCATTGCGTGACCGTAAGGATTCCATCGGAGATCGTGGTCGCAATAGGTTGGGCGTTGGTATCCGTGGAGGCCTGGTGGGAACCCACGAGGGACAGTTGCTGTCCGATGGTCGCGCTGCTCTTCACGATGAAGACCATGTTGACCAGACGGCCGTTCGGAATCACATTGTTATTCAAACCGAATACAACGATGGAGGCGACTCCGCTGGACGGTTCCTCGGCCGCCACTTCCTTGTCGGCGGATTCCGCGGCGGAGCCCGCTTCCGCGGAGACGAACAGCAGTTTGCTTGCGTCGTAGTTCACGCGGAAGTTCACGGCGACAGCATTCGAATCGGAATTGAAGTTCACACCGACTACCGTGGTGCTGGAAGCAAAACCGGAAGCATTGCGGATGTTGATTGACGCGTCTGCCCACACGGGACCCGTCATGATCAAGAGGCACGAAAGCAGCAAGGCGGCGGCGCGGAACGAGGCCGCAGACAAACGTGAGGTCACAACTACACCTTTCTCGTAGGAAAACGGATTCCCTTACCTTCCGCAACAGTCCATTGTACTTACAATGCTTCCGGAGCGCCATTACATCCGGGCATCGGCCAACCTGGTACCATGAACGTTCGATCGGTGAAGAATTGGGACTCCGAAGGGCCAAGGAGGCGGATTGTGGAATGTGATGGGTGGGTTATTTCTGTGGAAATCCATGCACTTCAATGATTTACTGAGCATCTCCGAGGTGGCTCTTCATGCGTTCTTGCCACCGGTCTCCAATATCGTGGTCCGAATCGAGGAATACGGTGAGCTGCGCCAAACGCCCCACAAATTCGTCGTCCACTAAATGCTCGAGCCGGCACGCTTCCCGATCCGCGACGTCAGGTTCGTATCGCAGCACATTGGCCAGAAAACGGAAGATCACCTTATGCCGGGCCGTCAGCCTTCGGGCGAGCGCTTCGCCGTCCGGAGACAACACGACGTACCCATACGACTGGTGTTCCACAAGCCCTTTTCCGGCTAACTCGCGAACGGCTCGGGACGCTGCAGGCCGGCTGACATTGGCGTGGGCGGCAATATCGCTGACGCTGCAGACGCGGTCTTGGGTGAGCAAGTCTGCAATCGTTTCGATGTATTGTTCCATCGAGGGGCTCGTCTTCTGACGCCGACGGCGCGTACTCCCCTGTTTTTGCACGTGTTTATCTCCAGTTCACGGATCAGACCAGGATGGGCAGCATCTGAAGTAGATGGCTCCCGCCCCGGTAGTCTACCACCATGGCGATAGTTGTGCACGCTCCGCCAAGTCGTGATGGGGACACGGGATGTGATATCCTACCCGCAAAAGCTGGCTTTCGCTGTGGAGCCCATTGGCATCCATTTTGAGGCAGCCCGCAAACCGTGACAATCCGTGTTCTCCCGCCTGCGACTATTGCGCAACGGCATTATGCGGAGCGCCACCTGAGCACAAAAGTATGGAAAACGTTGTGAAGGTATTGTTTTTTGGGGGGTTGGGACTCTACCTCGCCGCCGGTGTGGTCGCCCTGGCGTATCTGCGCGCCGGAAGTGCACGGACCCTGTCCATCCTCACCGGAGTCCTATCGACCGGATGCGGGGCACTTGTCATCGTATTCGCCGTGCGCTGGAGCATGTTCGGGTTGCTCCCGTTGACGACCATGGGCGACGCTTTGAATCTTTTCGTAATCCTTGGCACGGCGATAGCGCTGTACATCGCATATACGAACAACGTTCGCCCCCTGCTCTCTTTTTTTGGTCCCGCGCTCGCGGCCTTATACCTGTACAATGCCGTGTCCGACTATAGTTTCCTTCAGCAGCAACCGAAGGCGCTGAATGGCATTTTTCTCGCGGTCCACGTGGGACTGGCATTCCTGGCCTACTCGCTATTCTTTGTAGCCAGTCTGACCAGCCTGGCCTACGTCTTCCAGGCGCGCAATCTGAAGCAACTTCACACGACCCGGCTGTTCCATAAACTGCCTTCGCTTGAGCAACTGGACCAGTCGTTGTTCAAGTTGATCACGTACGGCTATGTCTTCTTCGCCATCACCTTCGTGCTCGGCTTCATTTGGGCCTACATCGATTCCGACGAATTGGGCGCCCGATGGTGGATGTCCGCAAAGGTCATGCGCGCGTTCTTCATGGCGATACTCTATTCGGTGGCATTTCACACGCGCCGGCAGGGCCGGCTTCGCGGGCAGAAACTTGCGTATTTGGTCTTCGTCGGATTCGGCCTTCTGCTCGCATCGTATATGGTGCTGGGCCTTGTCAGTCTCGAAGATGTCTACTTCTGGAGACGGCCGCAATGAATGTGGTCGTCGTCGGACTGAGCCATCACTCAAGCCCGCTGGAACTTCGCGAACGGCTTCACTTTCCGGAGAAAGATCTGCCGAAGGCCTTGCTGGCGCTCCGCAAGCACCTGGATGACGCAGGCGTGGTAATCTTGAGTACGTGCAATCGCGTGGAGGTCTATGCCCACGCTGCGGATACCTCCGATGTGCCGGTGCGCATACGCCGGTTTCTCGCCGATTGGCATCAGGTTCCTGAGAGCGAGTTCCGGTCGAACCTTTACGAATACACCGGCCGCGAGGCGGCGGGCCATTTGTTCCGTGTCGCGTCGAGTCTGGACAGCCTCGTCGTCGGAGAAGGCCAGATACTCGGCCAGGTCCACGACGCCTTTCTCCTGGCGCAGGCCGAACAAGCGACCGACAAGGTCACGAGCGCCCTCTTTCAAAAGGCGTTCTCGGTCGCCAAAAACGTCCGGTCCAGCAGCAGTATCAGCGAAGGCAAGGTGTCCATTGGGAGCGTCGCGGTGGACCTGGCCGTATCCATCTTCATGGAACTCTCGGGCAAAACGGTTATGGTGGTCGGCTCTGGCAAGATGGGCGAGCTGACGCTGAAGAACCTCGTGTCCCGTGGAGTCGAAAAGGTATTGCTGGTCAATCGGAGCCATGAGAAAGCGGTCCGCCTCGCGGAGGCCGTGCGCGGGGAACCGATTCCCTTCGAGGCGTTTCAGGAGAACCTGCCTCGGGCGGATATTGTGATCGCATCAACCGCCGCGCCTTCCTATATCTTGGGTCCGGCGGAGTTCCAGGCGGCCTTGAAGAGGCGGACTCAGGCGCCCATGTTTGCCATCGACATTGCGGTACCGCGCAACATCGATCCCGCGGTCAAGAAACTGGACAACGTGTACTTGTACGACGTGGACGATCTGCAGCAAGTTGCCAACGCGAACATGGAAGCGCGCCGCCAGGAAATCGACCGTTGCATGCAGATTGTTGATACCGGTGTCGAGCACTTCTGGGCATGGCTGCAAGGGTTGGTCGCGGAACCGACGATTGTATCCATGGCCGAGGAATTGAATGCCATCCGCGAGCGGGAATTGCAGAAGACGCTCGCCATGCTGCCCGATCTAACGGATCGCCAGCAGGAAGAAATTGCGTACCTGACGAAGCGCATCGTGAACACGATTTTGCAGCGCCCCATGCGGCAGTTGAAGCGGGAAGTGGCCGAAGAGGATCCCCACAAAGTGCTGCACCTCGTAAAACGTCTGTTCGGATTGAAGGAGTTGCCGTGAAGTCTTCGCTGGTCATAGGTTCGCGCGGGAGCCAACTTGCCCTGGTGCAGTCGGAAGGCATGGCCGAAGCACTGCGCGAGGCCAACCCCGGTCTCGATGTCACCATCGAAATCATCCATACGAAAGGCGACAAGATACTCGATGTGCCGCTTGCGAAGATCGGCGGTAAGGGACTGTTCACAAAGGAACTCGAAGTCGCCCTGATGGACGGACGCGTGGACCTTGCCGTGCACAGCCTCAAGGATTTGCCCACGGAATTCCCCGAGGGGCTCATGCTCGCCGCGGTTCCGGCGCGCGAGATTCCGTATGATGCTTTCGTCTGCGCGAAGTGGCAGCACCTGGACGATATGCCGGCTGGAGCGAAAGTAGGCACCTCAAGTTTGCGAAGGCAGGCGCAGGTGCTCGCGCGGCGTCCGGACCTGCGTGTGGTCGATCTCCGAGGCAACGTTGAAACCCGCCTGCGCAAAGTTCAGGAAGGGGTGGTCGATGCGGCAATCCTGGCTTGCGCCGGACTCGAGCGCCTGGGGCTGTTCGACGCCATCACCGCGCGGCTGGAAGAAGACGTCATGGTGTCCGCTCCGGCGCAGGGCGCGCTCGGTATCGAGATTCGGTCTGATGATGAGGAGACCGCGCGGATTCTCGAATCGGTCTCCGATCCCGTGGCGACCGTCGAGGTGACCGCGGAGCGATCCTGCCTTGCGGCGCTGGAGGGCGGGTGCCAGGTACCGATTGGCGCGCTGGCCCGGTTAAGCGGAACGACACTCCGGCTCACGGCCTGTGTGTGCAGCCTGGACGGTTCGACGGTGCTGCGCACGGAGTGCGAAGGCCACGCGAGCGAAGCCATCGACATGGGCAAACAGGCGGCGAAAAACCTGCTCGGTCAAGGGGCTTCGGAATTGATTGCGGCGACGCGATGAATCCTACACAGGGAAAAGTCTGGCTGGTGGGTGCAGGCCCTGGCGATCCCGGGCTGCTGACTTTACGCGGCAAGGAGTGTCTCGAACACGCCGATGTCGTCATCTACGATTCCCTGGCCAACGAGGCGCTGCTCGACTACGCTCCCACGGCCGAGCACATTTTTGCGGGCAAGGCGACCGACAAACACACGCTGCTGCAAGACGAAATCAATCGCGTGATGCGCGAACAAGCCTCGCAGGGCAAACGGGTCGTGCGCCTCAAAGGAGGGGATCCCTTTGTGTTTGGCCGCGGCGGCGAAGAAGCGCTGGCCCTGGCGGACGCGGGCATCGCGTTCGAAGTTGTGCCGGGTATTACCGCCGGAATTGCAGGTCCTGCCTACGCGGGCATCCCGGTAACCCACCGCGGGTTGGCCACGTGCTACACGCTGATTACCGGGCACGACGCCGAGGCTTTGGAAACGGACGACGAGGATCTTTCACAACTCCTCCTTCGCGGCACGCTGGTGTTTTACATGGGCGTACGAAATCTACCCCGTATCGCGGCGCAACTGGTCGCGCTGGGCCGTCCGCCCACGACCCCCGTTGCGATTGTCCAGTGGGGAACCGACCCCAAGCAGCGAACCGCGATTGGTACGTTGGCCGATATTGCCGGCCGTGCGCATGACGAGCGCATCCAGCCGCCCGCCATCATTGTCGTTGGGGAGGTCGTATCGCTTCACGATGCCCTGTCCTGGTTTGAAAGCCGTCCGCTTTTCGGTAAGCGCATCGTGGTGACTCGGGCGCGCAGCCAGGCAAGCGATCTGGTGCGGCACCTGCAAGAATTGGGGGCTGATGTATTTGAATTCCCGACCATTGCCATTGAACCCCCAGAAAATCCGGAGCCTTTCGATCCGGTCAACACCTACGACTGGATCGTGCTGACCAGTGTAAATGCCGTGGAGATGCTGTTCGAGCGGATGGATAATCTAGGTCAGGACGCGCGGGATCTCGCAGGCGTGCGGCTATGCGTCATCGGATCGGCAACGTCCGAGGCGGTCAGGCGCCGCTTCCTGCGCGTCGATCTCATGCCGGAAAAGTACGTTGCCGAGTATTTGATGTCCGCGTTGCTCGCGCAGGAGCCGGACCTGGCGGGGAAACGCTTTCTATTGCCGCGCGCGGACATTGCCCGCAGCTTTCTGCCGGAGGAACTTCGCAAGCATGGCGCAGACGTGACGGAAGTGGTCGCGTATCGCACGGTCGTTCCGCGAACTCCGGATTCGCTGGCGGAACGCCTGGCGACATACCGGCCCGATTTGGTTACGTTTACCAGTTCCTCGACGGCGCGGAACTTCCACGAGATGCTGGGCGCGGAACGGATCGCGCGATTGAAACAAACCGCGAAGTTCGGCGCCATTGGACCGATTACGGCAAAGACCGCGGGGTCGCTGGGGATGCCCGTGACGATTGAACCGGACACCCACGATATTCCGAACTTCGTTCGTGCTATTGTTGACGGGCTGGGCCGCGAGGCAACCGAAGCAGGCAGATGACAAGAGGAGTTCCCTGGTGAGTTTTCCGATCGTTCGCATGCGAAGATTGCGCCGTTCCGCCACGTTGCGGCGCATGGTGCGTGAAACTCGGTTGTCCGCGGACAACCTGATCATGCCACTGTTCGTACGGCCCGGCTCCGGTGTCAAGAACGAGATCAAATCGATGCCGGGAAACTATCAGTTTTCGGTCGACACGCTTGTCGACGAGGCGAAGTCCATCGAACAGGCAGGCGTACCCGCGGTGATTCTCTTCGGCATTCCGGAATCGAAGGACGCCCACGGCTCGGAAGCGTATAGCGAAGACGCCGTCGTGTGCCGGGCGATCGAGAACATCAAAACGGCGTGTCCGGACCTGTGTGTCATCACCGACGTGTGCCTCTGCGAATACACCGATCACGGCCATTGCGGCATCGTGCACCAACGGGCCGACGGGTTGCAGGATGTGGACAACGACAAGACCTTGCCGCTGCTCGCGCGGGAGGCCGTGGCCCACGCCAAGGCCGGCGCCGATGTGGTCGCGCCGTCGGACATGATGGATGGCCGCGTCGCCGCGATTCGCGATGGTCTGGACGACGAAGGCTTCAGTCACGTTCCCATCATGGCGTACAGCGCGAAATATGCGTCCGCTTTCTATGGTCCGTTCCGCGATGCCGCGGAATCGCCGCCGCAATTTGGCGATCGCACGACCTACCAGATGGACCCGCCGAACGCACGGGAAGCGGAGCGCGAGATTGCGCTGGATATCGAGGAAGGCGCGGACATTGTAATGGTAAAGCCCGCGCTGGCGTATCTTGATATCATCAAGATGGCGGCGGAAAGCTTCGACGTCCCCGTGGCGGCGTATCACGTCTCCGGCGAGTTCTCCATGGTAAAGGCGGCAGCGGCCAAGGGATGGATCGATGAGAAGCGGGCCGCACTGGAAGTGTTGACGGCGATCCGGCGGGCCGGCGCGTCGATGATTCTCACCTATTGGGCCAAGGACGCGGCGGGATGGTTGGGGCGTTAGCCCGGGCAATCCCACTACGCTACGATAAGGAGGAACGGCATCATGCAACGAGCAACCATTCCGGCGGAACGGCTGCCACGCAAAGCGGTGAGCGATTTCTTTGAGAGCATTCAGCCCATTCTCGAGATTCTGGACTATCTCAGCAACGAGCTCTTTCGCGTGTTCTTTTTCATCGTGGACCTGTTGACGTTGGTCGCAAGCATCTGAGTATGAACACGATTTGTCGCCCCATTCTAGTGTTCCTGGTGTCCGTAGTGGCAGTCATGGCCGGCGCGTCCGAGTCGAGCTCCTGCGCGCTCAGCGAACATGGCAAGCCCTCGCCGGACGACGCGGCCAGCGCATCGGATACGTCGACGGAATCCGCTGCGCGACGGGTAAAGCCCTTTACCCTGGAAGACCAGTTTGGCGCCAGCCATACGTATTCGTTTCCTCGAACCCGGGTGAGCGTGCTTCTGCTGGCCGATAAGGAAGGCTCGAAGCAAGTCGAAAGTTGGGTCGTGCCGCTCCATGAACGATACGGTGGCCGGGTGGATATCCGTGGTGTGGCCGAGTTGAGCGCAGTGCCCGAGCTGATGCGGGGGATTGTCCGGTTCTTCTTCAAACGGAATTCGGAACGCCCCATCATGATGGATTGGGAGGGCGCCGTGACCGAGTCCTTCGATTCGAAACCGGGACTCGCGAATGTCTATGTCGTCGACACGTTGGGCCGAATCGTATGTGAACGGTCCGGCGAGGCGACCCTGGATACGCTCGCCGACATCACCGCTACCGTGGAAAGACTCTTGGCAAACCCGGAAACGCGGCAGGCCGCTGCTTCGAAACTGGAGTAGATCGGAATCCATTTCCAGTATGAATCCGTATATCCTCAAGCGCGAGCAACGCGTGCCCTATTCGCTCGATGAAGTGTTTGCATTTTTCTCGCAAGCAGCGAATCTGCAGCGCATCACACCGCCCTCGTTGAATTTTTGCATTCTCACGCCGCCGCCCCTCCGCATGCGGGAGGGCGCGCTGATCGACTACACGCTGCGCGTTTGGGGGGTGCCGATTCATTGGCGCACCCTGATCACGACGTACGATCCGCCGCACCGGTTTGTGGACGAGCAGATCAAGGGCCCTTACGTATTCTGGCACCACACGCACACGTTCAGGGAAGACGATGACGGCACGATCATCGGCGACGAAGTGCGCTACGTGCTTCCGTTCGGCGCTTTGGGCCGGCTCATGCACGCCGTATATGTGCGGCGGGATTTGGAGCGAATCTTCGATTACCGCGAAGAGGTGATCGCTCAGGTGTTTGCGTCCCAATAGTCTGCGATTCTTGAGTCGCCGCGGCACAATCCGTACAATAATTGGAGTGGGGCCGCCCTGAATCAGGGCACAATCAAAGGACAAACGGGGTGATCCTTCCGGACCGGCGAATCAAGGAATTGTTGAAGCAGGGCGATCTGTCCATCGAGCCGTTGGATGCCGTGCAGATAGGTCCGGCGTCGGTCGACCTGCGTTTGGGCACGACATTTCTAACTCCCCGCACGACGGATGGCTTGTTCTCCATGTCGGAGCCGATTGAGTACGAGCGCGTCGAAGGCTCCTCTTTCGTCATTCCCGCACATGGCTTCGTCCTCGCCACCACGCGGGAAGTCATCACGCTGCCGGATTACCTGACCGCCTTCGTCGAAGGGCGGAGCTCCATCGGACGTCTCGGTTTGTTCATTCAAAATGCCGGATGGGTGGACCCGGGTTTTGAAGGCGCGATCACGCTCGAATTGTTCAACGCCAACCACGCGCCCATGCGCATCGAAGCTGGACGCCGCATTTGCCAGTTGGTCATCGCCCTGTCCGACGGACCCGTCGAGACGCCCTACCGCGGCAAGTACCAGGGCCAGCGGGAAACGACCGGGTCGCGGGCTTTCATGGACACCGAGGTTGGCGAAGGCTAGATTCGCTCTTCCAGGTACTCGCGCAGCGCCACGGCGTTGTTGAGGCCGGTGTCCTTCGCAGAATAGACCAATGTAATCCGGCCGCTCGTCGCGTATTCCACCAATTCGGCTATCGCATCCGGCTGCGCGTCGAGTTCTTTTCGGTAGCGGACCTTGAATTCCTCCCACTTCTGCGGGTCGTGACCGTACCACTTGCGAAGTTCGTTGCTGGGCGCGATTTCTTTCATCCAGGAATTGACTGCGAGGTCGTCTTTCGATACCCCGCGCGGCCAGAGCCTGTCGACGAGAATTCGCTTCCCGTCGTTCCTGGTCGGGGGATCGTATGCGCGACGAATCGATACGGACATGAACCAGCCTCCTCTTCGGCAGGACCGCTTACGTCAAGGGCGCTCGCCTCGCGCGAGGTGCTCGTTGATCGCGCGCACCGTGCCGGGTACGTCGGCGATCGTCTCGACGACATAGTGCGCGCAGGCATCGACGAGCCGTTGCCGGGCGCGGGCTTTCACTTCCGCGCGGCGTTCCGGCGAAAGAGCGGCAAGCTCGGCTTCCGATAGTCCAACCTCGTTGCCGTGTTCCACCACGCCGATGGTCCACATGCCCGCGTTGAGACCCTCGCCGATGTCCGCGACCGTGTCGCCCACTTTCACGACGGCCTCCATGGGATAGACGCCGAGTTGCTTCGCCGCTTCGAGGGCCATCCAGGGTGCGGGCCTGCCTGCCGGAACGTTCGTGACACACACAATCGCATCGGGCGCGTAGCCGCCCTCGGCGGCCTTGGGCACGAGGATGTCCATCATTTCATGGTTGTACCCGGTGGTGCTGCCGATGCGAAGGCCCATCGTACGCAGTTCGGCCACCGCTTCGAGCGTGCCGGGAATGATGTCCGCGTGGTCGGCGATGCAGGCGACCTGCATGGGCACGAACTCGGCGAACATGGATTCCACGTCCTCTTCCGTCGGACGGCGTCCGTGTTTGGATTCCCACTGCTGCGCGATGGGCTCCATGTGCGCCATGACGCGAATGTGGTCCCGCTTGTGCATTCCCATGGGCTCGCGCGCCTGCAATTGCGTCACGGCAATGCCGCGTTTCGCAAACACGTCGATGAATACCGCGGCCGGCGCGCAGCATCCGTAGTCCACCGTGGTGCCGGCCCAGTCGAAAACCGCGGCCTTGATTTCGCCGCGGTAGGATCGTTGAAAGACAAAGCTCATTGGATACTCCCGATGCCCAACCGCGTGCCGCTAGACTGCGCCGGCGTGCTGGGGCTGTATTTCGATTCCCATATCCCGAACCGTTTCTCGGATCGCGCGAAGCAGATCGCCCACGTCGTTCGCGAAGATGCGGCCGATGTTGCCGATGCGGAAACAGTCTGCGTTGCTGACCTTGCCCGGGTAGATTACATAGCCCATTTCATTGAGACGCGTGTAGAATTCATCGAATGTGAAATTGGGGTGGGTGGGATACCGGAACGAGGTGATGATGTACCCCTGTTTTTCCGGCGCGAGATACTCCTCGAATCCCATTGCGCGCATCCCGGCAATCAGCGTTTCGTAGTTCGCGCGATACCGGGCTGCGCGCCCGGCGACGCCGCCCTCTTCCTCCAGTTCGAGCAGCGCCTGGTGGAAAGCGAGGAGCGCGTGGGTCGGCGGCGTGAAGCGGAACTGGCCGTTCGCCTCGAGGCCGCGCCACTGAGACAAGAGGTCGAGGCTGACGCAACGCGCGTACCCTTCTGTGCCCAGCAGCGAGTCTTTGCGCGCGATGACAAACCCGAACCCTGGCACGCCTTCGATGCATTTGTTGGCCGACGACACGAGATAATCGATGTTGCACGCGGCGAGATTGATCGGCACCGCGCCGAAACTGCTCATGGCGTCGACGAAGTAGACCGCTCCCGCCTTGCGCGCCAGTGCGCCCACTTCGCGGATCGGATTGATGATGCCCGTCGTGGTTTCGCAGTGGACGATGGCCACAAACGAAATCGCGGGATCCGTTTGAAGCGCCGTCTCAATCGCGGCCACATCGGGAACTTCGTCCTCGGGACATTCCAGCACGACGTGCTCGATTCGGAGCGTCTTGAGAATCTGCACCATGCGTTTCCCATAGGCGCCGTTTACAATGACCAACGCCTTTCCATCCGGCGCGATGCATGACGACAGCACTGCCTCAATCGAGAACGTCCCGCTCCCCTGCATGAGCACAGCCTCGTACGACCCGTCACGGCATTCGCCCAACGCCACCAAGCGCCTGCGAATGTCCTTCACGAGTTCGATGAATTCAAAATCGCGCGATCCCAAGTCGCGCAACATGGCCTGCTTCACCGTCCGGCTCGTCGTCAAGGGTCCGGGCGTAAAAAGGACCTTGTCTTTCCAGTTGGTTGATTTACTTTTCACTTCCGCCGGCCTCCGCCACTTCCGTCTTGAGTTGGGCCAATTCATCGCGTTCACGGTGGCCCTTGTGGGTGATATGGAGTCGCCACATCATCACGATCATGAGTAGCGCAAATACGATGCTCATAAACAGGGCCAGTCGATTTGTATTGCGAATGCCTGTCATTTCGTCGCCGCTTACCAGCCATCCGATCACCTGTTCCTGGATGACGGGTCCCACACTCGCGATTCCATTGACCAATCCAGCGACCGCGACACCATTCCGCTCGCCGGCAACGGTCACTGAAGCCGCGCCGCATAAGATTGTGTCGGGGCCGTAGATCATGAATCCCACGATACCGAAGCAGAGGGCAATCATGACGGGACTCGTTCCAAGATAGATGACGGCAAGATAGCCCACGATCATTCCCAGGCCCATCGTGAAGCACAGCATGGCCCAATTACCTCGAAAGACCCTATCTAGGGCCCATCCGGCAATAATCGCTCCCCCAAGACCGGTCCAATCGAAGATCGACGAGTAGAATCCGGCTCGGCCTACATCCATGCCCTGGATATTCAGGAAGGCCGGAAGCCAGGAATCGAGGGCATACCTCAAGAATTTGATGCAGAAGTAGCTGATACCCATGGTGAGCACGACGGGATTGAATGCAAGACGAAGGTAGTGTGCGGTGCTTATATGCTCTTCTTCAGACGCGCGCACAGCCCGGTCATCTTCCTCTCGCTTCTTCACGATGGGCTTGAGGCCAACGTCCTCCGGCCGATTCCGCTGCCAAATGTAAATGATAAGCCAGACACCCACCGTCAAGAGCGTCAGTCCCCAAAACGAGTATCGCCAACCGTACCATGCCAGCAGAAGAGCTCCGAGTGACTTCACGGTCATGTTTCCGACGAGATAGCTCGTAGACCAGAACCCCATGATCGTCCCGCGCTCTTCGCCACGCAACCACTCCGAGATTCCTCCTACGACTCCGGGCCAACCACTTGCCTGTACAAGGCCGTTGAAGAACATGAAGACCAGAAACGTGTTGAAGGAATTCGCAAAACCGAATACGACGTTGAATACAATAGACAGTCCCAAACCGCCAAGAAGGAGCACTCGCGGTCCCCATTTACGGCCAATGAAACTGTTGATGAATTGGCCTATCATGTAGGCGACCAGGAACGCGGTCCATATGTGTGCTGTGCTGCCCAGTTCCCACCCGAAGTCTTCGGCAATCGAGGTCTTGCAGATGGTGAATGCTTTTCGCGTTAAGTAATAGCCGCCGTAGGCGATATACGTTGCAATGAGGATGCGCCAGCGCCAGGCTCGCTGGTCGTGGGTGAACGATCCTTCCACGCGATTCCTCCTGTGTTGGGGGTTGAGGAGTGTGCAGCGGTGTTGAGGCGATGGCGCGGGAAGGCACGCACCCCGTGGGCTGCACGGTCAGGCTGGATTATGCCGAATCGGAGGCGCGGGAATCGAATGGGTCGCGGGGAAAAAAGTTGCGCGCCGGAAGAATCCGGCGCGCAGACGCAGAATCTACTTTGATTTACTCGGCCGCAAGCGTATGGCGAACTGCGTGAAGCGACCGAATGAACACCGAGAAGTCCATATTCTGGGTGAATGCTTCGCCAAATCGAATGGCGGCGCGAATCGTCGCATCGTCGCGCGCTTCCACGCGAATCACTTCCGCCGTGCCCATGAAATAGGCCGGCATGATCTCCGCCACTTTGAACCGCTTGGTCGGAATCGCAAGGGTGATGCGCTGGCCGGGCACGAGGGTGTGTTTCGTCACCAGGCTGGCCCCGGACAGGGAGATGTTGCGGACGATGCCGGGTCCGACCAGCCGGGACTGAGAACCGTCCTGATTGACCGCGATCGACATTTTGATGCGGAAGTCGAAGCGCTCTGACTCACGTCGATCTTCCAGATGATCGTAGGGGTCGTCCCATGCCGCGTTGACGTTGTACTGTGCCATTTTTCTCACCCTTTCTACTGATAGCATATCAGAAGAAACAGGGATTGTCCAGCAAAAATTTCCATTAAATCGATTTTATTGAAATATATGCTCGCAGTTTCTGCTAAATACCACGAAGTCTTTCCAGAAATTGGACTATTCACCCATAATAACGCCCGGGGAGCCCCTTTCGTTACAGTTCCTTCGTATATTCAAAATTCAGCCGTTTCCAGGTCTATCTATTTCGAGCAGGATTCTTCATTACCGCCGCTATGCGCAGTCACGGTGAGCCGCCTGGCTTGGGTCTACGAACGAGATGGGTCACTGATGGGGAGGATGACGATGCTGTACGCATCCATTTCGATGGGCTCACGCGACGGTATTGCGACTTGGACCGGGCGGTCATTGTAATTCAACAGCGCCCATGATCCATTGCGTAAAAGGCTGACGTACACTTCGTCCGGCTTATCGATTTGCAGCATCTGATGGGTGCGCGGGTCCAGAGTATCGAGCGCGAGGAGTGCGTCCGCCATCGCGTTGGCCATGCGGCTCGACGGCTCGCGGTCGTCGGGTACGAAGACCACCTTACCGCTGCCGGTATCGCTGTTTTGCCAGCGCCGGAACACTTGCTGGTCGCCTTCCACGGTTTCGACCGGTTGCGAGCGCCACTGGGCGATGAGCAAGGTGCCGCCGTCGCGCACCCAGGCGTCGATGGCGTTGAGCGGCGCTTCCTCGATGATGGGGTTCCACAACAGCATGAGCGCCTTGTAGCGCGACAAAGCGCCGTCGAACACCATGCGTTCGCTGCAGAAATCGAAATCGAGCTTGGGCCGCAACGCCGCCACCTGCCGGTTGAAGGTAAACGCATAGAGATTCCGGAAGAGGGCGTCATCCAGCTTGCTCATGGTATCGGGGTACAACGCTGCGACCTCTACGAAGGGATGGTCCCGCTGGTCGAGGAGCGGCGCGTAGGTTAGCCATTTGTCCACCGCCTGATCGTTGGCGAGCAAGTTGGAGTGGTAATAGAAGAGATGTTGCCCGTTGTTGACGATGATGTTGTACAGCCGCGCCAGCACGCCCCGGGCGCTTCCGTATCCTGCCGGCTCGGAGCCGAAGGGGATTCCGTAAAACCGCGCGGCCGAGGTCATCATGCGCGTGGCGTAGAAGTTCTGGGCGTAGCTGTCGGTTTCATTCGTAGCGCGGATGCCGCCGTGGACTTTGGCCATGCTCCGTGTCTGATCCGTGAAGTCCGTCCCGGACTCGACAAATCCCCAACCGCCGGTGGACTGGTAAATGTCCGTGTCCGGCATGGCGTTGCGCGCCCACACGGCCCAGTCCTCGCACCAGTCCGTCATGGCGTCGACATACCAGTCCACGAAGTCCTTGCGTTTCCGGGGCGTTTCGGCGAACTGGGCGACGAAGGGTTGCACGTCCTCGAAGCGCGCGTAGGACGCGTCCCACGCGACGTTGAGGGAGGCGATATCCGGGTACCGCGAGCGGAGGTAGCGCTGAAAATGTTCAGCGGCGTATTCGTCACCCGCCCACCAGCCGATGTGGATGTGTTCGCGTTCGCCGCCGTAGCCCCAGTTGCCGCCGGCGGGATACTGGGACTCGCCATAGTTTCCGCTTGGTCCCAAACGGACGCCCAACAGCGCTTCCGAGCCGCCGTAGTGAGCGCCGAAGGCTTTCATAAAGCGTTCCACATGGGGCCGCTGGATATCGGCGAAGATCGTCTGGATGTTGTTGCGCTCGCCATGCTCCAGGCAGACGAAACCGGCGTTCTCTTCGGAATTCTTAAACCAGGGAGGCAACGCGTACGCGGAGCCTACGATGAGCAAGGGAAACCACTGCAGGTGGTGTCGCTGCGCCTCCTTCACGATGGCGTCGTAGAAGCTCCAATCAAACCGGTCGCGTTCCGGTTCGACAAAATTCCAGCGCACGTAGCTTTCGACCGCCGTGAAACCCAGTGCGCGCGCGACCGGACTCAATTCGCGCATGGCGTTTAGTGTCGCGTCGAGATCCATATCACCTCTGGGATTGACGCCCGCCGTGGTTACCAACTGAACCGGGCGTTGCAGTGATAGTTTCGGCTTTGCGACCGGAATTTCCGCGATAACGGCCTCCACCAGTTCCGGAGTGCTTCCCGGCACGACCGTGAGTTTGGTTAAGGCGCTCACGCCAACGACTTCGAATCGCGTTCCCGGTGGTGGAGGCTCTGGCATCGAAAACAAGGCGCGTCGAATCTGACCGCTATCAAGGGCTGTATATCCCGCGACGGGTGTGACCGGCAGTTCCTTACCTTCAAAACTCGCCGATGCGTCGATCAGCGCAATGCCCTTGTCGAGATGCTCGACGACGACATAGACCGATTCCGGTTCCCCCGGCCAATCCCTTTCCACCTGAAAGACGATGCCATGACGAGAGAAATAGTCGGAGTGGGGAAGAGGGGCGATGGTTTCGAGGCCATCGATGGACACACGTTCGAAGGCGCGCTCGGGATTCTCGAGTATCGTAACGCCGTTGTCCGGGGATGAATCCGCATTGAACTCCAAGCCGAGCCCAATGGCCGAGTTCGCTACTGCCGTGGAAACAACGATCAGACCCAAAACAACCTGAACGAGACTGCGGCCACTGACGGAATGATTCAATTCAACTACTCCTCTGCGATTCCTTCGATGTCGCAGGTATAGGTTTGCTCACCGTCGCGGGGACATTGGACGAGCCATTTTCCCTCCGGCGATACCACGCCCGATGGGCAGTTCACGGGGCCTTCGTTGGTCGCGGCGTTCGCTGTGCAGATGTAAACCTGACTCTCGATCGCGCGCAGCACCAGATTGGACTCGTGAAATGGCGCATGGATACTGCTCGCGCCGGAGTTCACGCTGTGGAAGATGACTTGTGCGCCTTTCTTGCCCAATTGATACGTCAGTCGCGGATCGGGGTACGGTCCGCAACCCGGCGTTACCCAAAGGTCGTTGCAGATGAGACAGCCGAACCGGATCCCCGCGTGCTGAAAGACGCGCAGCTCCCCGCCGGGCCGGCAGAACTCGCGGTCCTTGGACGTGGCCATGATCTTCTCATGGGTACCCATGAGTTCGCCGTTAGCGCCGTAGACCCGCGTTTGGATGTAGGTGCCTTCACCGTTCTTCGAGCCGGTGCCGACCAGCGCCGTCGTGTAGGTCTGCCGGCAGGCTTCCGCAATCTGGCTCCAGGCCCGTTCAACCGCCTTTTGACTGAAGTCGCCGTGGTACCCGGTTAACGCCATTTCCGGGAACAGCACGAAATCCGCATCCGTCGGTTTCAAGTGCGAAAGAATGCGTTCGAGGTTTTCATCGAGTTTCTTGGAAACGGGCATTTGCACGCCCAGGACACGTACGGTCTTCATAAGTGCTCCTCCCTCCCTCCGTCATGATAGTGGATTGCGACGGGGCGTTCACGCTTCGATGGTTGGAGTTTTTGCGTAACAGCGTACCTCATAGATTCGCGCGAGGTTGGACCCGTTGGTCGCTTGGATGGATATGCGGACGCTGCGGGCGCCGACCGCTTCAAAGGCGTGACGGCGCAGCCGCTGGAAGTTGCCGGTGACGCGAACGAGTTCGCGGTACTCGTCGGAATCGGGCGGCTGGTATTCGATGGTGTAGTCGCGGATCGTCTCGGGCTGCGGTCCCTTGATGACGCGCGAGATGGCACTGGCCTGTTCGGACAAGGTCAGCTCCCGCTCGAACCCCGAATCGAAGGTAATCTGAATGAAACCAATCGTCTGAGGCTCGTTCCATGTGAGTGCGATCCAGGCTCCGTTCTCCGTCATGGCGCCGGCCCAGCGGTTTAGCCAACTCTTGGGCACATCGCGCGAGACACCGCTGAGAATGTTCGACGGCTGGCTTTCTTCCAACAGGCCTGACGCAGTTACCGTCGCGCCGCGCGCCACGTCGCCGGGGTCTTCGTTGACGCAGTCGCGGATCGCCTGATCGTCGCGCAGCAATACCTGCTGGAGATACCCGATCTGCGCCGCGTCGTTTACCACCTGGTCCGGAGCCAACCCGCGTTTCACGCAGAAGGCTGCGGCCGTGCCCACGGCCTGGCCGGCGGCTGAGCAGGTGCCCATGACGCGCGTCGACGTAAACGCCACGTGCGACGCGCTGATGTTGCGGCCCGCCATGAACAGGTTCTTCACGTCCTTTGCATAGAGCGATCGCAGGGGGATGTTGAAAGGCTCCTGGATCTTCTCCTGGCGCGCGGGCCGTTCCTTTGGCGCGTCAAATCCGCGGGAGGGATGATCATCGAAAGGCCAGCCGCCAATCGTAACGCTGTCCGTGAACTGACGCCAGCCGCCCTGGCAGTCGTTCTGGTCGAGCACGTGCGCGCCTTCGATACGGCGGCTTCCGCGTTTGCCCGGGATCATGCCGACCCAGTCCATGCCCCAGTTCGCGCTCTCCGGGTGATTGCCGGAGTTTTTAATGTAGTCCCAGATGCCCATGACGATGGACAGCAGTTCGAAGCGGATCCGCTCGTTATCGCGAATCGTATCCAGGTCGCCGCCCCATTCGATCCACCAATAGCCGTACTCCCAGGACCGAATGCCACGGAATTCGAGTTGATCCTTGGTCACTTTGCGCGACCACGCCGGCGGCACGAAGGGAATGGGTTCGCCGTAATCTTTCGAGGTGAAAAGGATGCTGCTGCCCAGGGTTTCGGGTCCGCCTTGCTCGGGCGCGAGGGATTCGTTGAACTCCGACCGCGCCTCATGGCCCAGCCGCATCGACACGCCCGCTTCCAGGCCGAGCCGGCAGTCGCCGGTGCAATCCGCGAAATAAGGCGCGCGGATTCGATAGATATGCTCCGTCTTGTCGCAGCGGACCAGCACTTCCTTGATAAGGCCGTCCTCGACCTGCGCCGCGTAGAGGATGCTGTCCAGCAGGAGGGTCACATTCGGTTCGGACACGAGCTTGTCGTAGAGCATGAGGTCCCACAGTTCCCACGCGTAGTGGGGGTTGCGGACCGCATTTTCAAGGCGCAGTTCTTCGAGGATGCCGCCTTCACGCCAGCCCGGACGGCCGCCGTGGCAGTCCGCGCCCACGATGTGCATGCGGACTTCGCTGCTGGCGTTGCCGCCCAGCCGCGATCGGTCCTGCGCGAGGATGACCTTTGCACCGTTGCGGGCGGCCGCCAGCGCTGCACAAACGCCCGCCATGCCGCCGCCCGCAACGAAGAGGTCGCATTCCAGATCGACGGCGAGCATGTTGGGTTCCGCCTGGACCCGTTGCAGAGAATCCGGCGGGGGGGCGATGGTCTCGAACCGCGCGTTGGGGTCGAGCGGCTCGGCTTGCGCCGCCACGGCCGGGTTGGGCCGGTATAGCAGCGCGTAGGTGCCCAAGGCTCCCGCGCCAGCGATGTCCTGAAAGAATTTCCGCCGGTCGACTCGTCGTTTGTCTGACATGATGCCCCTTCTGTCGCTGCGCGCGGCAGCACCCGATTGCTCCATTGGCATCGTCGCGCAAATGGGGAAGGGGATGCAAGATCGCGGGGACCGCAGGGACGGGAGCGATGGCGCAGAAGTGGGGCCTGCGCCTACGGAAAGTTAGGCACGTCGTCTTCCGTGGCCATTCGGGACACCATGAAGAACTTCGAGCCGTCTGGTTGCGGGTACCGCGCGAACTCGACGTGGCCGTCCATGAAAAGCACATTGGCGGCGAGGGGACTGTGGTTGATCTCCCGGTACATGGGCCGCCCGTAGTCCGTCCGCACCGTGTCCCACCAGACCGCAACTTCTGATTCGGAGATGGCCGACGCGGCGGGGTTGTTAATGTCCGTAATCGCGAACCGGTTGATGCCGTCGCGCAAGCGGTACACGGTGATTTCCCCGCCGGTGCTCGGCAGGGTCACGTGTTGATCCTCATACCGCGTTTCAAGATTGACGCTATCCGTCGTGAGATTGTCGAGGAGCAGCCCGTGTAAGGCCATGTCCAGGGCCTCCTTCACGTATCGGGGCTCAATCATGAATCCCCAATACACATAGGAATAGTCCGCAAGCGCAGGATACACGTCCATATGCTTGACCGGGTTGTCGTAGGGATCCGTGTGCCAGCCGGGGCCCACCGGGCGGAACATTAGCCAGTAGTCGTAGAGTATGTGGTACTCCGGATCCGAGGGGCAGATAATGATGTGGTAGTCGGTCAGGTATTCCGGATACAGGATTGCCCCGTCGAAACTGGACCAGCACTGTTTTACAGGACTGAAGGGCAGGTGGTAGGGGATCATGCGCGGAACCCATTCGCCGTGATGCTCATCCGCAAACATGCGGAAAATTTGCCCCATTTGCTTCTGGTTATTGGCGCAGGATGTCCGCCGTGCCGATTCGCGAGCGCGGCTCAAGGCCGGTAAGAGCAGAGCAGCCAGAATGGAGATGATCGCAATCACCACTAGCACTTCAACCAGCGTGAATCCGCGTTTCATTCGCATCAGCCAGTCCCCCGACGCCATTACTGGATAGATGGCGTGGCGCCCGCCGACCGATCAGTCGGTTGATGTTCTGGCGCCAGAATCATCGGTTTGAAGCCATCTACATAAAAGACGTTTGTGCGGCGGGATTGGTGACACGCCGAGACGGCACGTTTGCGTCACGGGGAAAGTGAGTCGTATCGCGGGAGCGCGGATCAGTCGGTTTCGCCGACGTTCTTGTCCAGAAAGACTTTCGCCAGTTCGGGGTGGAAATGCTTGCCGGACTCGCTCCTCACATGGTCAAGCCCTTCCTCGACGGAGAAGGTCCCCTGCCGGTAGTGGCGGGCGCTGGTCATGGCGCAGAACACGTCGAGGATTCGCATGGCCTGCGCCAACAAGGGAATCGAGTCCCCTTCAAGGCCGTCCGGGTAGCCGGTCCCGTCGAAACACTCGTGATGGCGGCGGACGATGTCCTCGATGTCCCGGAGACCTTCCGTCCGCTTCACGAGGTCCGCGCCGATGTGGGTATGCCGCTGGAGCGTGTCCCACTCGTCATGAGTCAGCAGGGTGTATTTCAGTAGAACCTCGTTGCGAATCTTCAGCTTTCCGATATCCCGCAGAAGCGCGCCCCGTTCCAGCGTCAACTGGTCCGCCGCCGACAGCCCGAGGGCCTGAGCAAACCGTGTGGCGTGATTCTTAACACGAAGCGAAGTTCCCTGCGCGAGGTCCTCCCGTGAGTCGATGGCATGGGCGATGAGTTCAAGCAGCTCTTCCTGTCGCTTGCCGAGAGAATCCGCGAACGCGCCAATCGCGTCAGCGTCTTCGGCGCCGCCCACGACCGTCGCAGTGCCAGCAGGCAGGGTTTCGTCTTTCGCCACCTGGACGACCTCCATGTTGTCCCCCGCGGCCTTCTTCGTCAGGAAACCGTACAGCGGTTCATTTTCACCGACCACCACGATTCGTTTCAGCATTAAACGTTCCTCGCCTTCCGTGAATTGGACCCCTCGTTCCACGCGCCGTCATAGTAGCAACCTCAAGTTCGGTCGGCAAGGAAATCACAAGCGCGGATTTCCCCTGGGGCCGTCGGCACAAAGCACAGCATTGGAGCAACTTGGGCCACTTGTCTCACAAGCGGAATCTGGTATACTCCACCGGGGACCGGGAAAAGGAGATACTCATGAAACGAGTCGGAATCTGCTTAGCCGTTCTAGGATGCCTCATGATGACAGGATGTCAGCGGTACGAAGCCGGCGCTCCCCATGGCGCCATCGACGTAATTGCCCATCGCGGCGCGAGCGCCTATGCGCCGGAAAACACGCTGGCCGCGTTCAAACTCGCGAAGGAAATGAGTGCGGACTGGTTTGAGCTGGACTGCACGCTGACCCGGGACGGCGAGGTGGTGTGCATGCACGACGACACCGTCGACCGCACCACCAACGGCACGGGCTACGTGCGCGACCTGACGCTGTACGACATCAAGCAGCTCGACGCGGGTTCGTGGTTCTCCCCAGAGTTCGCGGGCGAGCGTGTCCCCACACTCGGTCAGGCCCTCGATTTCGCCAAGTGGAATATCGGCGTTTACATCGAGATCAAGGACAGTTCCGACGACTCCGCGCTGCTCCAGGAAATCCTCATGGAGGCCGAGGGAGACAAGGATGCGAGCCGTCAATTCAAGAACCACATGATCGACATGATCGAGCAGGCCGAGTCCTATAACCTCACGCTAACACGCAAGGTGATTGAAGAAGTGCGCTGGCGCAAGATGCACCGCCACGTGGTGATTCAGTCCTTCTCGCCGATCATTTGCGCCATCGTGAAGCACGAAGCGCCTGAGATCCGCGTGGAGTACTTGGGCGGATTCAAGGAAGGCGAGACGGAGAAGTGGGAGCAGTACCTGCGGCTCGGCTATTTCTTTGACTTCGACGGCTTCAACATGAACGCCGACGCACTCACCATCGGCCGCCTCGAAGCGTTCCAGGACGCGGACAAGACGGTGGCGGTCTACACCGTCAACGATCTCGAGACCATGACCCGTTTCGTTGAATGGGGCGTCGACGGCATCATCACCGACAAACCCGACCTCGGCCGCACCGTCACCGGCACGGTCAACCGCGCCGGCGGCCCCCCGGACCAATAGGCCGGAAAGAAGATTACGAATCTCATCGGGAGGGCGGGTTTTCGAACCCGCCCTTTCTTCTTCACTGCGGATTTCGGCCCCCGCAAAGTCGACGGACTTGTCGTGGTCTCATCTACAGCCAATGGCGTGAACAGCCAATGACGTGAAGGACCGCGGGACTCGTGGAACACGACGAGACGATAGGGCGGGCCTTCAGCCCTTCAGCCTTCTCGAGGTTTATTCCTAGGGCGTTGCCCTAGGCTGGTATAGTACGCGCCGTTGGCGCTCCAGATGCCCTCGGTGGAAATTGGGCGCAAGCAGACTCTTGGATGAGTTCGAGCACGTTCAGATACGTCGTGCAGCTATTCGTCCTTACGCTATCCTCAGCGCCAACGGCGCGCTTTATACCAGCCTGGGGCAACGCCCCAGGAAAAGGTGACTCCCAAAACACAAGGGCTGAAGGCCCGATCTATCCTTCAATCTTCAATCCCACACGTATGCTTCGTCAAATTCGACGCCGTATTTGTTCAAGAACATGCGAAGTTCTTCCTGAAAACTCCGCGTTCTATGGTGTTGTTCCTGTTCGCCAATATACGCGCACAACGAATCCAAGTCTCTCGGTCCGATTGAAAAACAGGCGTATCCGCGTTGCCACGAGAAGTTGGCGAGATCGGTAGATTGTGTCTTCGCCCATTTCGATGACGAGGTTTTCAATTCTTCGATCAAATCGGCGATCGTGATGGTGCGAGATAGCCGGATCGCAAGGTGTACGTGATCGTCGACACCGCCCGCGCGGTAACATTCGCATCCGGCATTGCGCGTGACGGTTGCGAGGTATGCGTGCATCGCAGGGCGTGTCTCGGAAGAGAGAAACGGGCTGCGGTCCTTGGTGCTGAAGATTACGTGAATGATCACGAAGCTCAGGGATTGTGGCATGACGATTGATCGGGCCTTCAGCCCTTCTCCTTTTCTTTATTCAATCTTCCTAGGGCGTTGCCCTAGGCTGGTATGGTACGCGCCGTTGGCGCTCTGCGCCAATTTGCTCGCACACACCGAAGGCTAGGACTTGCCGAAGGCGCGGACATGGCTCGGACATCGCGAAGGCTCGGACTTGGCGAAGGCTCGGAATTGGCAAAGGCTCGGAATTGGCAAAGGCTCGGAATTGGCAAAGGCTCGGAATTGGCAAAGG